>JAFSPZ010000004.1 GCA_017451225.1 Muribaculaceae bacterium
GCTCTTGGCATAGTTGTGGATATCGGTGAACGAAGCCGAGTCAATGTTCAGGGTTTGTACGTCGATCAAGATCTCGTTGTCGTAGATCTCGTCCATGTTGTTGTCAAGCTTGTTAGCTGGTTGTGGCAGTACGCCCACTGGCTCAATTACTCGGTGAGTACCGAATCTATTTCCATGTTTCTGCATTGTTTCTTTTGTTTTTGTTTATTGTTAATATTCTTTTTATTTGCTTGCAATAGTGTTGAGGCTTATTTGCGGGGAGGAAGTCCTAGAATTTCGCGAGCCTCGTCGCTGGTGGCGATGGGACGGCCAAGTTCTTTGGCAATGCGAACCACTTTCTCTACTAGCTCGCCGTTGCTCTTAGCAAGAACGCCCTTCTCGAGGTAGAGGTTGTCCTCAAATCCTACACGAACGTTGCCACCCATAGCGATAGCGGCAGCTGCCATGGGGAAAGCGTGACGGCCAACACCGGTCACGGTCCAAGTAGAACCAGCAGGAATGCCGTTCACGAGCCAGCACAGGTTGGCAACAGTTGCTGGGGTGCAGCCAGGCACGCCAAGCACGAAGTTGAATTGCATGGGAGCTCCAGGAGCCTCGCCTTTCTTCGCCATCTTGAGGATAGTGTCGAGGTGGCCCATCTCAAAGCACTCATACTCGGGCTTGATGCCGCGTTCCATCATGCGCTTGCCAAAGGCACGCATAGTGGGCATGGTGTTGTCGAAAATCTCGTCGCCAAAGTTGCAGGTACCGCAGTCGAGGGTTGCCATCTCGGGCAGAGGTGTGGTGTCGGTCGACTGAAGGCGCTCGTCGGGGCTCATGCCCACAGCACCACCTGTCGAAGGTATCAAAATCACATTGGGGCACTCCTTGAGTATTGCCTCTTCGCACTCCTGGAAGCGGGCACGGTCCTGAGTGGGAGTGCCGTCGTCCCAGCGCACATGCAGGTGCACGATAGCAGCACCGGCATCAACTGCGCTCTTGGCTTCGCGAACTATCTCTTCAACGGTGTAGGGAACATTTGGATTTTGCTCCTTAGTAACCTCGGCGCCGCAAATTGCGGCGGTAATAATCAGTTTATCCATTGTTGTTATCCTTTCCTTTGGCAATCTTTTGGTGTTACACATGTTCCACTGGCGCGGCACACAACGATTGGCTCATCGAGCTCATCGGCAGCCGAAGCCGAAATGTCGGGGCGAGAAATAGCCACCTTGCGAGCTTCAAACTGCATGTGACGTGAGGTATTGCCTTCCTTGTCAATCCATCCCTCGGCTTCAATGAAGTCTCCGGCATAAACTGGTGCCAGGAAATCGATGCTGTCGTAGGCACGGAAGAGTCCCTCGTCACCGTCACGCATTATTAAGAGTTCGGTTGCCACGTCACCAAAGAGGTGTACCATGTGAGCACCATCCACCAAGTTGCCGCCATAGTGGGCGTCTTTTGCGCTCATGCGCAGTCTAATTTTTGTTCTGTACTCCATTATAAGGTTTTGTTATTTTTATTTTTAAATAAAATGCTCAAGCTCGTAAAACATTGAGCAAGCTCAGCTTTAACTCGCTTAATCGCATTTTTCCACATAAATGCCGTCAACATAAATTCCCGAAGCGTGAACTTGCTCAGGCTTGATTTCTCCCACCTTAACGAGCTTCTCGGCCTCTACAACTACATAGTCGGCAGCGGTAGCCATCAGGGGATTGAAATTGTTGGTAGTTCCCAGGAACACCATGTTGCCAAACTCGTCAACGATGTTGGCGCGCAAGAAAGCGATATCGGCCTTCAATGGTTTCTCCAGCAAATAGTCCTTGCCGTCGACAGTAACCACGTCCTTGCCATCGGCCATGATGGTTCCCATTCCAGTAGGAGTGAGAACGCCACCCAAACCAGCACCTGCCGCACGTATGCGCTCGGCCAGAGTGCCTTGAGGCACATACTCCACAATGAGAGTGCCATCGTTCTTCTGCAGTGCGGTCTGCTTGTTGGTACCGGTGTGCGAAACGATAGCTTTCTTCACTTGATGATTAGTCACTAACTTGCCATGAGCCACTTCGTCGTAGGCTGTGTCGTTGGCAATGATTGTTAAGTCCTTGACGCCCTTTTCTACGATAGCGTCGATAATTTGTGTGGCACTACCCACACCCAGGAAGCCGCCAAACATGATGGTCATTCCATCGTGCACTTTCTCAACGGCTTGCTCGAGAGTGATTTGTTTGTTCATAATGATTGTTTATGTTTACGATATTTTAATGTTTATGTCTTATAGTCTAATTGTGACTGCAAATATACTCAAAAATAATCATACTACCATTCTTTTATTATTAATTTTTCTTATTTAATTTATGTATAAATTATAAAGGCAATAGCCACAGCACTTTGCAGCAATTGCCTCAATAGATATTTTTTCAAAAAAGGCTCCACGTCACCCTCCCATGAAGGTCATGACAGAGCAATCACGATGTTTTTTCATTTCTCACTGGCGGCCTCCACGCAAGTTTTTTTCCTCTTTATGCGCCACCCAGTCGCTGCAACCAGCATAGTCATCACTGGGCACAGCAGGTTGAAGAAGCAGTAAGGCAAATAGACGAGGGTGGGCACGCCAAGCACTGTTGCCTGTGTCATGCCGCACGTGTTCCAGGGCACGAGCACCGACGTCACTGTAGCGGCATCCTCGGTGGTTCGGCTCAGTAATCGCGGCTCGAAACCCATCTTGTCATACACGTCGCGGAACATGTCGGCAGTAAGCACAATGCTTATGAACTGATCACCTGTGGTGAGGTTTAGTAGCATGCCTGTTACCACCGTTGACGACACAAGGCCAAACCGCGACTTTACTGCCTTGATTATCACCATTGTAATGCTCTGAATCATACCGCTGGCAACCATCACAGCTCCATAGCACATAGCGCAGATTATGAGCCATATTGTGTTCAGCATTCCTGCCATACCACCCGTCGACACTAAGTCGTTAAGAGCAGCATTTCCAGTATCGACCGACGTAGCGCCAAAGAAAGTGATTGCCAAGCCCTTTGTCAACGCCCCCGCTGTGCTCAGCGACGCATCGCCGGCTATCTGGCACAGAACATGGGGCTGCAATGCCAGTGCCACTACCCCCGCCATCAACGACGAGGCAAAAAGCACTATGAGCGACGGCACTTTGCGAGCTATTAGCACACCGGTGAGCAGCGGCACAACAAGAGTCCACAGCGATATGTTGAAGGTCTTTTCAAGGCCGTGAGTGTACTGCTCTACATGCAACGCAGCATCGCTGTTATGACCCAAACCAGCCACAAGGAAAACCACCAGCGCCACCGTCATCGCCATCACCGTGGTGTGGGTCATGTAGCGGATGTGGTCGAAAATATCGACACGCGTCGTCGACGAGGCCAGTATGGTGGTGTCGCTTAGGGGCGACATCTTGTCGCCAAAGTAAGAACCCGAGATAATGGCGCCAGCTGTCCACGCGTCACTAATGCCCAGCGCATGCCCCACCCCAAGCAATGCCACACCAAGGGTTGCAACAGTTGTCCACGAGCTTCCCGAGAGCAGCGAAACAAGCGAACAAATGACGCAAGCACTTACCAGGAAAAAGCGCGGCGAGAGCAGCTGCACTCCATAGTAGATGAGGGTCGGCACCACGCCGCTCACCATCCACGAGCCTGCCAGCATTCCCACCGTGAGTAGTATCAAAAGGGTGACAGCTATGCTGCCTAGCGTCTTCGAAAGCTGCATCTCAAATGCCTTCCACGGCACTCGGTAAAACACCATCGAGATGGTCACACACACCGCCAGGCCCAGCAACAGGGCTATCTGGCTACCGCCACTCAGCGCATCACTACCAAAGAGCATAATCACCACAACTAGCAACCCTATGAGTACCAACACTGGTATCAATGCCACCAGGGGGTGAGGCTGAGGTCGTGAATTACAGTCCATTTTATTAATCTTTTAAAGAATGAGACTGCAAATATACATTTTTTTTGTTTTTATCCAAAATCTCAAGACAAAAGCCGCCTTTTGCATTAACAGAATATTCGAAGTTTAAAATGCTGTTTAAATGAAAAATACATACAGAACTTTAAAGAATTTATTTAACCTAAAAAATACCTAAAAACAGATTGCAACAGAACCAAAAAAACACCACCAATTTGAAACTTCGAAAGCACAAACCTGCAATCAAAATAAAACAACTAACTTCTTTTGTTATTTTATAATTGACAATATCTTTATATCCTCTTATTAAAAAATATTATATAATTATTATTTTCCGTAAAATTAGGTATGATGTCAAAAATAAGGTGTATCTTTGCGAGTTTTCTAATTAAACAGAAAAGCTTAATGCATTGTATTTCAAGGTGCGATACAGTCAAGACAAAGTGAAATGACACGAACAATTACTATAAACAACATTAAAGATATAGTCCTAAAAGGCAGCCAATTAAAAGAAAACCTGCTGCCATGGGACAGAATCGAGGCGAGTTACCAGTTCCTGGAAAGTTTTGCCCGCGACAAAATCATCTACGGCATCAACACAGGCTTTGGCCCCATGGCGCAATGGCGCGTCGACGACCAGAAGCTTAAGGATCTGCAATTCAACATTATCCGCAGCCACTCAACCGGTGCTGGCGAACCGCTCCCCCTCGACTGCGTGAAGAGCGCGATGATAGTTCGCCTGAGCCAGCTGGCGCAAGGCTACTCGGGCGTGCATCCCGACACTTTGCGTCTGCTGCTTACAATGCTCAACAATGACATCATCCCTTACATACCCCGTCACGGCAGCGTGGGAGCCAGCGGCGACCTTGTTCAGCTCGCCCATATTGCCCTGTGCATGCTAGGTGAAGGCAAAGTGCATTACCAAGGCGAATGGCATGCGACCTCCAAGGTATTCGCCCAATTGGGCATCAAACCACTTGAAATACACATCCGCGAAGGATTGTCGCTCACCAACGGCACCTCGGTAATGACCGGCATAGGCATCATAAACCAGCTCCATGCCGAGAAACTTTTGGACTGGGCAGTGCTCAGCTCAGTGTGGATGAACGAAGTGGCAGCTTCCTACGACGATTTTATGGCCGAACCGCTGCAGCAAGCGCGCCGCCACCCGGGACAAATGGAGATTGCCCGACGCATGCGCGAGTTGGCCCAAGACAGCCAGCTGATGAGCAGCCGAGAGCACATGCTCTATGACAAAGCCCACAACGACGTGAAAGTGTTCAAGCACAAGGTACAAGCCTACTACTCGCTGCGCTGCGTTCCACAGATTCTAGGCCCCATAGCCGAAACTCTCGAGAACAGCCGTCGCGTGCTGGAAGAGGAGCTCAACTGCGCAAGCGACAACCCCATCGTGGACCCCGAGACCCAGAATGTTTATCATGGTGGCAACTTCCATGGCGACTACACATCGCTCGAGCAGGACAAGCTCAAAATTGCTATGGTGCGCCTGACCATGACAGCCGAGCGACAGCTCAACTATTTGTTCCACGACCGCATCAATGGCATTCTGCCGCCATTCCTCAACATGGGAACTCTTGGCTTGAACTATGGCATGCAAGCGTGCCAATTCACAGCTACGTCGACCACTGCCGAGAGTCAGACGCTGGCCATGCCGAACTATGTACACAGCATTCCCAACAACAACGACAACCAGGACATAGTGAGCATGGGCACCAACACCGCCCTGCTGTGCAGACAAGTGCTTGACAACGCCTATCAGGTGATGGCCATCCACATGGTGGCACTAGCTCAAGCAACCGACTGCCTGGGAATCGTGGCCAAGCTATCGACAGCAACACGCAAGCAATATGACGCTATCAGGCAAATTATTGACTGCCGCGTCGGCGACGAGCCATTCTATGAAGAGCTTAGCAAAGTGGAACGCTACCTACGCGAAATTCATTGAAATAATATCAACAAAAATCTATATAATGAAAAAATTATTGATACTTTTCATGCTAAGCCTCTGCGCCATGCTCACGCCAGCACAGGCACAAGACGTGGTGTACCTCAGGAACGGCAGTGTGATTAAAGGCACAATTGTGGAGCACATCCCCAACCAGATGGTGAGAATAGAGACATCGGAGGGGAATGTGCATGAGTTCACCATCGACGAAGTAGAAAGGATGGTATTCACGCCACAGGTCACCCCCTACCAGGCTGTATCGGCGTCAATTTCTCCCAGCAGTGGGGACTACCTGAAGAAAGGCTTCAGGGCATTTGTGGAGTTTGCAGCCGACATTCAGACCGATGCCGAGACTCCCGACTACTATAACGGCTTCATTTCGCTGCCGTTGACCGTAGGATACCAAGCCAACAAGTTTTTCTTTGTGGGCGCAGGCATTGCTCCTGGCATCACATCCAATGGTCGAAACCGCTACTACGATTACTATGACGATTATTACTACGACTACCGTGATGACTATTATTATCATGGCCGTCATGCACTCGACAGCCACTTTGTCATGCCCATCTACGGAGCAGTGCGTTTCGACTTCGTGAATGCCCGGGTGTCGCCATTCCTAGACTTGAGAGCCGGCTACAGCGTTACCGACTATAGCCGTGGTGCCTATGCCTCGGCTGCTGTTGGATGCCGCATCTATCATTTCAACATCTCAATAGGATACACTTTCCAAGACCGTAAAGATTATGACAAGTTCAACCATGTGGCGCTGCGCCTGGGTTATGGATTTTAATGATATATAGAAACATGGAATTTGCACTAGTGACAGGAGGCTCACGCGGAATAGGGCGCGCTATTGCGCTCGAACTTGCCCGCCGTGGCATGCCAGTGATAATAAACTACCTGAGCAACACCCAAGCGGCCGAGCAAACCAAGGCCGAAATAGAAGCTTTGGGAGTGACTGCCGAGCTGATGCAGTTTGACACTGCCAGCCCCGAGGCCATTGAAAAAGCACTGGAACAATGGGCCGAGGCTCATCCCGACGACTACATCCAGGTGCTGGTGAATAACGCAGGAGTGCGCCGCGACAACCTAATGATATTCATGCAAGACGAGGAGTGGCATCAAGTGCTCGACACCACGCTTAACGGCTTTTTCTACCTAACACGACGCCTGCTCAAGGACATGCTCACACACCGTAACGGACGCGTGATAAATGTCACCTCGCTGAGCGGAATCAAGGGATTGCCAGGACAAGCCAACTACTCGGCAGCTAAAGCCGCGGTGATTGGCGCCACCAAGGCGCTGGCTCAGGAAGTGGCGCAGCGCAAAGTCACCGTAAATGCCGTAGCACCGGGCTTTATCGACACCGACATGACCAAGGACCTTGACGTGAGCGAGCTCAAGAAGCTGGTGCCCATGCGCCGCTTTGGCAAACCCGAAGAAGTGGCGTCGCTCGTTGGCTTCCTCGCTTCGCCCGAAGCTGCCTATATCACTGGCCAAGTTATCAGCATTAATGGAGGACTATATACTTAAGGGTTAAGTGTTAAGTTTTAAGGGTTAAGTGTTAAGTGTTAAGTTCTAAGGATTAAGAGTTAAGTTGTCAGACAATTAAGGACAATTGTCGCTGGCAGCAGTTAATTATAAGTTTTAAGTTTTTTATAAAAAACTATGAGCAGAAGAGTTGTAATCACCGGCATGGGCATCTGGTCCTGCCTGGGAAACAATATAGAAGAAGTTAAACAATCGCTGATGGAAGGCCGCAGCGGCATTGTGTTCGATCCCGAACGAGTGTCTTACGGCTATCAATCGGCACTTACCGGACATGTCGAGAAACCTCAACTCAAGGGGTTGCTCCACCGTCGCCTGCGTGTGGGCCTGTCGGAAGAAGCCGAATTTTCGTTCATGGCCACCAAGCAGGCTTTTGAACAGGCTGGAATCGATGACGCATTCCTCGAAGCCAACGAGATGGGAATAATTTTCGGAAATGACTCATCGGCAAAGCCTGTTATCGAGGCAGCAAACCTCATGGACGAGAAGCACGACACAGCACTGCTTGGCTCTGGACTCATCTTCCAGTCGATGAACTCGACCGTGACGATGAATCTGAGCGCCATATACAAACTGCGTGGGGTGAACTTCACCGTGAGCGCCGCATGCGCAAGCGGTTCGCACTCCATAGGTCTCGGTTACATGATGATAAAGCAGGGACTGCAAGACATTGTGCTGTGCGGTGGAGCCCAAGAGACAAATTTCTACTCCATGGCGACCTTTGACGCACTGGGAGCTTTTTCCAAGCGCAACGACGATCCATTGCACGCTTCACGACCCTTCGACCGCGACCGCGACGGTCTAATCCCCAGCGGTGGTGCTGCAGCGCTTGTTCTTGAAGACTATGACCACGCCGTGAAACGCGGAGCCACAATACTTGGCGAAGTGTGCGGCTATGGCTTCTCTTCCAACGGCGGTGGCATCTCGCAACCTAGCGACGAAGGCTCGTTAATTGCTATGAGCCGCGCCATGCAAGATGCCGGAGTAGCGCCCAGCGACATTGATTATATCAATGCTCACGCCACAAGCACGCAACAGGGCGACATGTTTGAGGCAATGGCGATTGACCGTCTCTTTGGCAAGGAACACGCACTGGTGAGCAGCACCAAGTCAATGACCGGCCACGAGTGCTGGATGGCAGGCGCTAGCGAGATTGTTTACTCACTCATCATGATGCACAATGATTTCGTGGCTCCAAACATCAACTTCGAGAATCCCGACGAATACAGCGAAAAGCTGAACCTCGCCACCAAGACAACTCCTGCCGAGCTCAACACCGTGCTAAGCAACAGCTTCGGCTTTGGCGGCACTAATTCGGCATTAGTAATAAAAAAACATTTAAAGTAAAACGAATATGAAAGCAACAAAAAAATTATTCTTAATCATCGCCATGTTCACACTTGGCGTGACGGCAATGAGCGCACGCGACAACTTGATAGTAGAGGGATCGTTTGCCAAGATTCAGGGAGTGAAAAGAATGAACCTCAACATCGACTGGAGCTATCTCCACATTGACGGACACACCCCCAGAGAGTGGATTGACGTCCGCAACAATGAGCAGCCCCAATATGATGCCGAACGAGAACTTGAGAAGGAGCTCAAAGTGCGCTGGCTTGACCTGGTAACCACATCAAACGAGAAACTCAACAAGAAACAGTTTTTCCTGCTCCCCTACTCAACCGAAGAAGATTACACTCTCACAATCACTCCTCATCAAGTGGACCGCCGAGGCAACCTTGAGGCATTCTGCACAATAACCAACGGCGACGACGAGGTGGTAGTGAAATTTGTACTCACTGGCAAGGGAGGCGTCTTTGGCACCATGGGCAATTTGTGGGGTGATGGTTTCAAGAGCGCCGGCAAGAACTTGGCGAAGATAATCGAGAAATTCTTGCTTAAGTAGTATGTGTCAAACAATAGAGCACAGCTTTTTACGGCAAAACAATGAATTGTGAACTATAACTGATATGGACTTATCACCAGCACTTCAAGAGAAATATACAAAAGAACAGCTCAGCGCTCGCGAGGCTCAACGCCTTGCCGAGTTCATCGCTTTCGGGCCCATAGTTTTCCAGGTGTCTCGATTGATGCTCAAATTTGGCATTCTCGACCTTTTGCGAGACAGCAATGAAGGTATGACTCTTGCCGAGTTGCAAGAAAAAACCAAGCTCAGTGAGTACGCTCTGAAGATACTGCTCGAAGGCTCGTTGTCCATAGGCACGGTACTTGTAAATCCCGAAAACGACCGTTTCATGTTGTCGAAGACGGGCTGGTTCCTGCTCAATGACCCCGCTACGCGCGTCAACGTCGACTTCAACCATGACGTGAACTACATGGGCATGTTCAATCTTGAAGAGGCTTTGCTAACAGGTAAGCCTGCTGGCCTTAAGCATTTTGGCGACTGGCCCACGGTATATGAGGCGCTGTCGAGCCTTCCAGAACAGGTGCAGAAGAGCTGGTTCGCATTCGACCACTTCTATAGCGACTCATCATTTCCTCAAGCTCTTGAGATAATCTTCAAGGAGCATGGCGTGAAGTCGCTCTACGATGTAGGCGGTAACACCGGCAAGTGGGCGTTGCAGTGTGTGGGCTATGACCCCGAAGTGCAAGTCACCATCCTCGACCTGCCACAGCAGGTTGAAATGATGCGCAGCAACATCGAGGGAAAACCAGGCGCCGAGCGCATATCGGGCTACGGCATCAACCTTCTCGACGAAAATGCTAAATTCCCCATGCGAGAGGGCGTCCTTGACGCCATTTGGATGAGCCAGTTCCTGGACTGCTTCTCAATGGACCAAATTGTGGGCATTCTCACTCGAGCAAGAGCTGTTATGAGTGATGAATCCCGAATTTACATCATGGAGACCCTCTGGGACCGCCAGCGCTTTGAACCAGCCACACTGTGCCTTACAATGACAAGCGTCTACTTCACTGCCATTGCCAACGGAAACAGCAAGATGTATAACACGTCCGACCTGCAGCAATGCATCGTTAGCGCTGGCCTTGAGATAGAGACCATCCACGACCATCTGGGACAAGGGCACTCGATAGTGGTGTGCAAGAAGAAATAATAATCACAATAATCAATAAAACTATGACAAGACAAGAAATTGAAGAAAAAGTAAAAGAATTCCTTATCGAAGAACTGGAAATCGAAGAAGAGAACATCTTCCCCGAGGCAAAGCTCAAGGAAGACATGGGCATCGATAGCCTAGACTATGTAGACATCGTGGTGATTGTCGAGAAGTCCTTCGGTTTCAAAATTAAACCCGAGGAAATGGCCAATGTCAAAACATTGAGCCAGTTCTGCGACTATATCGAGAGCAAGGTCAACGCCTAGATAGTTGTCAGTTCAAGTTATCAGTTGTCAGTTTTTTTTAGAGGCAAAAACACACGAGATTTTCATGCAACAGGAGCCCGAACATAGCCAGTGGACAGGCAAGACCAAAGGTTTGCCGTTGATGCATCGCATGCTCATCGGTTCGTGCCGCTTCATGCCCTTATGGTTTATCTACATGGGATTGGCAATCTTTGTGGTACCATCTTGCATGATTTTCTCTCACAAAGGCTACATCGCCATCTATCACTATTTCCGTGAGCGTTGGCACTACAGCCCGTTGAAATCGCTGTGGTGGGTCTACAAGAACCACTATCGTTTTGGCCAGGTTATTATCGACCGCTTCTATGCCTATGCTGGCGGAACTTTCAACATCTCAATCGACAACTATGACCTGTATCTCGATCTAGAGAAGAAGCCTGAGGGCTTCATGATGGTGAGTTCGCACATTGGCAGTTATGAACTTGCAGGCTATAAGCTCAAAGCCCAGAACAAGCGTTTCAACGCCCTCGTCTATGGTGGCGAGGCGCAAGTAGTGATGCAGAACAGGCAGACCAAACTCACGCGAAACAACATTCGCATGATTCCTTACAGCAATGACATGACACATCTGTTCCTGCTCAGCTCGGCGCTGGGCGACGGAGAGGTTGTTAGCATTCCCGGCGACCGCCTGTTTGGCTCACCACGCAGCGTGGAGTGCCAGTTCTTTGGCACTAGTGCCCGCTTTCCACAAGGGCCGTTCTCCCTGGCGTCACAGCGCAATGTGCCCATGCTTGCCGTCAATGTCATGAGAGAGGGATACAAAAAATATCGCATCCACATCACACAGCTGCCCCAGCCCCATGCCAACGCCAGCCGCAAGGAGAGCGTGGAGATGCTTGCGCAAGCTTTTGCCAGCGAGCTAGAGCGGGTTTTGACCCTTTACCCCGAACAGTGGTTTAACTATTTTGAATTTTGGAAACAATGAACTGGGATTTCGAAAAAATAGACACACGCGAGTTATTACCTCAGCAACCGCCGTTTGTGATGGTCGACAAGCTAATGCACTTTGACGAGACTGTCACGACCACGACATTTGAGGTGAGAGCAGACAATATTTTTGTCGACGATGGCACCCTTAATGCCTGTGCCCTTGCCGAGAATATAGCTCAGACATGCGCAACACGCTTGGGATTCGTCAACAAATACATCCTCAAGCGTGCCATCCAACTTGGTTTCATTGGCTCCATACGCAATATGCAAGTGATGCGAACACCCTCCGTTGGCGAAAAATTGACAACAACCATAACGGTGCGTGAACAGATAATGGGACTCACACTCGTCGACGCCACTATACTTGTGGGAGAAGAGACTATAGTTACCGCCGAAATGAAAATCGCACTCAGTGACCAAGAAATGCCCTAACAACAATGAAAAAGAACAATAAAGATATATCAGCAACCAGCCTCAAAGCGTCGCGCACGTTTGAAATTCGCTTCAGCGAGGTCGACTCGATGAAGATAGTGTGGCACGGTTCCTATGCCAAGTATTTTGAAGACGCCCGCGAGGCATTTGGCAAGGAGTATGGACTGGGCTATTCGCTCATCTATGACAGCGGTTACTATGCTCCGCTGGTGGAGCTCTCGTTCCAGTACAAGCGCCCGTTGGTTTATGGCAGCAAGCCACGCATCGACATCATCTATCGCAAGACCGATGCCGCCAAGATTGTCTTTGACTACGAAATATACGACAGCGAGACCAACGAACTGGCGGCCACAGGCCACTCGGTCCAGGTTTTCATGGACCGCGACTATGAGCTGGTGTGGGAGAATCCTGAATTCTACGAGCAGTGGAAGAATAAATGGTTCAAAGAATGATAATAAAGATTGCCGACAATATAACCTCGCCACTAGGCATGGACACAGCAGCAAACTATGAGGCTGTGCTTGCCGGGCGCTCCACCCTCAAGTTGCACGAGGGCAAGTGGGGTGTGCCCGAGCCGTTCATGGCATCACTATTTGAGGATGGGGCTATTGCCGACAGCTTTATCGCAATTGGTGGTGATCCTAACCAATATTGCCGATTTGAGCAGCTGTGCATCCTGTCGCTAAACGAGGCATTAAGTAAAGCTACACAGGTCGATGTGGCAAGCGAGCGCACCGCCCTAGTGATTTCGACCACCAAAGGCAATGTTGAAGCTCTTGACAGCAACTATCGTGGTCAAGGCAATGAATATTTAGGTCATTCGGCACAAAAGGTCGCCGCTTATTTCGGTTTTACAACCACACCCATAGTGGTGTCAAACGCCTGCATCTCAGGGTTGTGTGCACAGATTGTGGCTATGCGCAGCCTTGAGAGCGACCGTTACAACACGGTGGTGGTGGTGGGCGCTGATGTTCAGTCACGATTCATCGTTACCGGCTTCCAGTCGTTCAAGGCTCTGTCGCAAGAGCAGTGCAAGCCCTTCGACATCAATCGCAACGGGCTGAATCTTGGCGAGGCGGCTGCCACAGTCATTTATCAAAAAGCCGATGGTGAAAACCATGATGACTGGATGGCAATGAATGGCGCTATACGCAACGACGCAAACCACATATCGGGACCATCGCGCTCAGGCGAGGGCAGTTATCGTGCTATGCGGGCAGTGCTGAGAGATTTTGACATCAACAAAGTGGGTTTAGTGAACGTTCATGGCACTTCCACTCCTTATAATGACGAGATGGAAGCCATAGCCTTGAGTCGAATGGGACTCGACAAGACGCCTGTCAACACACTCAAGGGCTACTACGGCCACACCATGGGCGCTGCTGGAGTGCTTGAGGCCGTGTTGTCGATGCATGCACTCGATGGTGGCATTGTCCTTGCTACGCGCGGCTATGAACAGTGTGGCACTTCGATTCCAGTGAATGTGAGTAACGAGCACCGCCAATCAAGTACTAGAGCTTTTGTCAAACTGCTTTCGGGCTTTGGTGGCTGCAACGCTGCAATGCTCTTCAAGAAAGGAGGTACGGCATGAACTGGGTTAGAATAAGAAAAGACTCAATAGTAGTGAATGGCGATGTGCTATCCACCGAGAACACAGGTCAAGCCATGCTCAAAGAGGTGTACAAGAAACACATAGGCGGCTATCCCAAGTTTTTCAAGATGGATGCCCTGTGCAAGTTGGGACTGATAGCGTCGGAGTTGTTGCTACAGCTAGAGTCACCCCGCGTGACCGATACTGAGCAACGAGCAGTTATACTGTTCAATCGAGCGTCATCACTCAGCGACGACCGCAACTATCAAGCCACCATTCAAGACGCTGGAAATTTCTTCCCAAGCCCAGCGGTATTTGTATACACTCTTCCAAACATCGTAACTGGCGAGATTTCAATTCGCAACAAGTACTATGGCGAGACATTGTTTGTTGTGCTTGACCACTTCAACGCTCAAGAAATGTTCAACGTGGTGCGTGAGGCTTTTCTCGATCCCATGACAAGCGATGTTATAACAGGCTGGGTAGACTGCGAGAACAAAGACGACTTTGAGGCATGCATGTTTCTTGCCTCGGCCGTGGACCAAGATTTTACACCTGAATTTATTAACGAGATATATAACAAATAATTTAAAATGGATAATCTTCAAGACATTCTGAAACAACAAATCATTGATGCCCTAAACCTAGAAGAGATTGAGACTGCCGACATCGACAACGATGCTCCCCTCTTTGGCGAAGGCTTGGGGTTGGACTCAATAGACGCCCTGGAGCTTATTGTACTGCTCGAGCGCAACTATGGCATCAAGATTAAAGACCCAGCAGTGGGCAAAGAAATTTTCAAGTCGGTCAATGTGCTTGCCGACTATGTGAGCAAGAACCGCACAAAATAGAGCGCGTGAGTGAGAGAATAGTCATAACAGGTGCTGGCATAGTTTCGGCAATAGGTAACAACAAGCGGCAGTGTCTAGAAAATCTGAGGAACGGATTTTCGGGCATTGGCGAGGTGCGTTATCTGCCCACTGTACATCATGAGTTTCCTGTTGGCGAAGTGAAGTTGAGCAATGCGCAGATACTTGACTTGTTGGGTATAGACCATAATCAAGTTTACAGTCGCACCACCCTCATGGGCATCATGGCTGTGAAAGAGGCGCTGGCACAAGCTGGCATTGACAACAATCACAACCACATGACCCTTATCTCAGGCACAACAGTTGGCGGCATGGATGTGAGCGAACAACTGTTTTCCCAAGGCATGAGCCAAGAAGATTGCACCAACTGCATTGCGACTCACACATGCGGAGCCTCTACCTGTGCCATTGCAAATCATTTTGGCGGCATCTTCAACTCGACGATAACGCCATCAACTGCTTGCTCGTCGGCGCTTAACGCTATCATGCTTGGTAGCGACTTAATAAAGGCTGGCATGTCCCAGATGGTTGTGGCAGGTGGCAGCGAGTGCTTGACGTTGTTCCACCTCAACGGTTTCAAATCGCTCATGATACTCGACACCCAGCGGTGCAAGCCGTTTGACGAGCATCGCCAGGGATTGAATCTGGGCGAAGGAGCTGCTTTTGTTGTGCTCGAGAGCGAAGAGCACGCCATGAACAGGAAAGCACACATCATTGCCCACATTGCTGGCTATGGCAATGCTTGCGACGCTTTCCACCAAACGGCCTCGTCACCCGATGGCGAGGGGGCATTCCTTGCCATGAGCAAAGCCCTGAACGAGGCGCACATGAAGCCTCAAGACATCGAGTACATCAATGCCCACGGCACTGGCACACCCAACAATGACTTGAGCGAGAGCGCAGCAATACGCCGCCTTTTCGACAATAACGTGCCGCCAGTATCGTCTACGAAGTCGTTCACTGGCCACACTACAAGCGCATCGGGCTCAATAGAAACTGTCATCTCACTTCTTGCCCTTCAAGAACAATTCCTACCCATCAATTTAGGTTGGAGCACTCCAATTCAAGATGGAGGCATAATTCCTGTTACCGAGCCCCGTAAGGCCTCATTAAACAACGTGATGTGCAACTCTTTTGGTTTTGGAGGCAATGACTCATCCCTGATTTTATCAAAACACACAAAGTGATGGCCGCAAACAAAGTATACATAAAGTCAATAGCCCACATATCGGCTCAACTACCGCTTAGCGACGAGTGGCTCTCAAGCCCCGTAGTTCTGCGTGGCGACTTTGTGCCAGCATGCGAGCCACTTTACAAGGACTACATCAGCCCCATGGCCGCTCGAAGGATGACTCCCATCTTGAAACGCGCCCTTGTCACAGCTCGGGCTGCGCTCGGCGACAAAGCGGTCGATGCCATTATCACTGGCACCGGTCTGGGCAGTGCAGCTTGTTCCGAAAAGCTCATCAACGCCATGATTGAAGAAGGCGAATCTTTCTCAATGCCCACCCAGTTCATGCAGTCAACCCACAACACCATTGGTTCGCTGGTAGCCATCAACAGCAAGTGTCATGCCTACAATGCCACCTACTCACAAGACGGCATCTCGGCCGAATGCGCTTTGCTCGACGCTTTTGTGCAGATGAAATTGGCAAAAATCAAAAATGCCCTTGTTGGTGTCCACGACGAGTTGCCGCACGGCTGGCTTGAAGTCATGAAACGTGGCAAGATAACAGGCAATCCCAGTCAAGTCCCAGCGAGTGAGACATCTATATCGATGTTGCTTGACACCAATTGTGATGGAGCCAAATGCGAAATTGCAGGAATAGAACTCGCATTCAACACAAGTTTTGACAAGATGTTGTCCTCGCTCAAGGGACGCCTTGGCATGCCGCAAATTGACGCTGTCATGACTGGAAAGAACGGTTGGGAAGGACATGACAAACAATATGACGAGCTCATTGACTCCCTGCCTGGTGTTCCCGAACTCCACTACAAGCACATCTCGGGTGAGTCGTGCGCAGCATCGTCTTTTGGAATATATGCCAGCGCATTGTGTCTTGAGCGTGGCATCGCTCCTGCATCATTGCAATGCGGCACCAATGCCGGCAACACACCAGTAAAGAGCATTTTGCTCGCTAGCGCATCAAGGCAAAACAAAACATTAATACTCTTGAAATCATGCGACTGATAATAATGGCCATAGTGCAATGCGTGCTGCTTGTGAGCGGACAAGTGTTTCTCAAGCTCGCACTGCAGGCTATGGGAAAATTTGAAGCTACAGCCCGGTTCTTCCTCTGCCAACTCACCAACTGGTGGTGGCTAGGATGCGGCCTGTGCTACCTGGCGGCTTCACTGTTGTGGATGTATATAGTAAAGAATTACCCTTTCAGCCAGTCCTACCCCATGATATCCATCAGCTATGTGCTTGGAATGATGGCTGCGATATTTGTCTTCCATGAAGACGTGTCGGCAACAAGGTGGCTAGGTGTGATGCTCATTATGGGAGGGTGTATTTTAATAGCAAAATAAGACAATTATGAAACGATTATTTATCATTATTCTGCTGCTCGGCATCATTCCCGCTGCGATGGCGCAAACCATGCGCAAAGCCACTGCTGCCGAGTCAAAATCAATGATTCAGAAAATCAATTCGATGGCAGCGTCGATAAAAACCATTTCATGCTCCTTTACTCAAGAAAAGAGCATGTCGATGCTCAACGACAAAATGACCTCAAGGGGGGTGATGTACTACACCAACGCAGGGAAACTGCGATGGGAATACACTTCGCCCTACAGCTACATCTTTGTCATCAACAATAATAAGGTTACGATGAAGTCGGGCAACAAGAAAAGCACTGTCGACATGTCGTCGAACAAGCTCTTTCAAGCAATCGCGCGAATCATGGTCAGCAGTGTCACAGGCAAGAGCCTGAGCAACAGCCGCGACTTTGACGTGACCATGTACTGCTACGAGCAGCACTGGACAGCCCATCTTGTTCCAAAGGAAGCCAACATGAAAAAGATGTTCAAGTACATCCGTCTCTTCTTCAACACCAGCCACACCATGGTGTTCAAAGTTGAGATAGTGGAAAAGAACGGCGACACAACAACCATTAGACTTAAAAACATTGAAACCAACAAGCAAATCAACAATTCGAAGTTTAGCGTTAACTAGCATCATGCTGTGTGTCGCATTGCTGGCCCAGGCTGGTGAGTGCGACTATCTGATGCATGTCGACAGCGCCCATCTCACCCACTACCGAGTGCAGTTGCAAGCTCGCAATGCTTCGCTCGACGGGGTGTGTGCCATCAAGCTCATTGATGGCAGCATCAAGGGTGTGGTTGTCAACGACTTTGGAATTAAAGCGTTTGCTTTCATTATCTCTCCCGACCGCAAGAAGGTGAAACTGCAGGATGTGATCCACATGCTCGACCACTGGTACATCAAGCGAGTGATAAAGAACGACTTGAAACTCCTTTTCAACGCCACCACAAGCAACATCTCCAATCAAGACAAGAAAACAAAGATTGAAATCCTTGACGATGGCACGATAAAGATGACCAATAGCAAGTATCACATCCAGTATCTCTTTACCTTGGCTCCCGAAACTGAACAGGAGGAGCCTGAAAATCAAAATGACGAACCTCAATTAATAATTGAAGATGAAACTACTGAATAGTTTTTTCAACATCTTGAGCGAGAATGCCGATGACAATGGAGGGCATTTAGTCACCATTGGGCTTAATGCCGACCATATAATCTACAAGGCCCATTTCCCAGGCAAGCCTGTGACACCTGGCGTGTGCATTATAGCCATGGTGACCGAAGTGCTGGAACACATCACTGGCGGTCATCTTCTGCTCAAAACGGTTAAAAACCTCAAGTTTGTAGGCATCATCTCACCACTAGAATGCCAGTCGGTCGACATTGTATTTCAAAGCATTGATTCGGCTAGCGAAGAAATAAAGGCAAAAGGTATTCTCAAGAAAGGGGATTCCGTTTTGACAAAATTCTCAATGATTTATAAAACCAGTAAGTAAATGAATCAGGTGGGTGAAATAATGAAGCAAAAAGGCATCGCTGTAGTGGTGCCTAGCTACAACAATGCCAAGACCGTAGTACAGGTGTTGCAAGAGCTCATGACCTACACCCACGACATCATCCTTGTTGACGACGGTTGCACCGATGGCACTCTAGAGCTGGTTAGGCAAGCCAATCTTGACATTGATGTGGTGAGCCTGAAGCCAAATCAAGGAAAGGGGAAAGCTTTGCTGGCAGGATTTGACCGAGCCCGCAAGAGGGGCTTTGACTTTGCTGTGACCATCGACAGCGATGGCCAGCACTACCCAAGCGACTTGCCCAAACTTGTGGATGCGTGCCGCGACAATGCCCTCGTTGTGGGACAGCGCACTTTCGACCACGAGAATATGCCCAGCGGCAACACTTTTGCCAACAAATTCTCCAATTTCTGGTTCACACTTCAAACGGGCATCAAACTCGATGACACTCAAACTGGTTACCGCATTTATCCGCTCAACAAACTGCGCTGGCAATCACTCATCACTTCACGATATGAGGCCGAACTGGAAATGATGGTCTTTGCCGCCTGGCATGGTGTTGACATAGTGAAAGTTCCTATCAGGGTTTACTATCCACCTGAAGGTGAGCGCGTCACCCACTTCAGACCTTATAAAGATTTTGGACGCATAAGCTTGTTAAACACTGCATTGTGTTTTGGAGCTGGTTTCTACGGCTGGCCCATGATTTTGTGGCGCAAACTTAAAAAAAGCATTAAACGATGACGAAGTTTTTCACAGGCATACATGACTTTCTTGTCAAGCACAAGGCAATTGCCGCAGTGGTAGCGTTGCTGATGTGTGCTGGTGCTGTGATGCTTGCTCTGAGGGTAAGCTATCAGGAAGACATCTCAAAATTCCTGCCTCACAATGCCGAGAGCGCACTCTACAGCGACCTTTACAAGGACATCATGCACCAAAACCGCATCGCAATCCTCTTCCACCCTACCGACACCACCCGCGACGACAACCAAGAAATCATGAGTGGTGCCATGGACAGACTGTGTGAAAACTTAAGCGAACACGCCAAAGACTATGGCATTGAGGTTCAGGGTCAATTTGACGACTCGCAAGTGGATAATGTGCTAGGTTTTGTAACAGAACATTACCCTTTGTTCCTCACCGATAGCGACTATGAGCGCATCGACTCCATGCTAGCCAGTCCAACCTTTATCGACGAGCAACTAGAAGAAGACAAACGCCTGCTTCAACTGCCCTCGGCGGGAATGCTCACAAGCACACTCAGCAACGATCCGTTGCACCTGTTTGACCCTGTTTTGAAGCGACTGGAATCATTCCAAGTCACTAGCAAGTTTACCATCAGCGACAACCACATCTTTGAAGAATCTGGTCGCTATGGCATGATATACATCACAACGAGCGAGACATCTTCCGAGTCACGAAACAATGACCGCCTCGTCGACTACCTTGAGACCGAGATGCACAAGGTAGAAAGCAAAGAGGCGCGAGTGTCGATGATTGGAGCTCCAGTGATTGCTGTGGGCAATGCCCGACAAATCAAGCGCGATAGCCTGATAGCGATGGCAATTGCTGTGACCATCATCTTGCTGCTGTTGCTACTTCACTACCGACGCCTGTCGGAAATTTGGTGGATTATCGTCTCCATCTCGTTTGGATGGCTCATGGCTCTTGCCGGACTATCGTTGTTCCATGACGAGGTGTCGATGATTGTGCTGGGAATGGGCTCGGTTATTATAGGTATTGCTGTGAACTATCCTCTACACTACCTCGACCACTTGCTCGACGTGAAATCGAGGCGACAGGCGCTTGCCGAGATGACAGTACCGCTGCTCATAGGAAATATAACCACCGTGAGCGCCTTCATGTGCCTTGTTTTCCTCGATGCCGAGGCATTGCGAAACCTGGGACTATTTGGCTCGCTCATTTTGGTTGGCACAATACTCTTTGTGCTGGTGTTCCTGCCACTTTATGCCTCCAAGTCGCGCAAGCAAGTCACAGGGTTGAAGTTGAGCCTCAACATGCCTCAGCTGGGCAGTCGCAGCAAGCGGCGATGGTTCATCATTGCAATGTGTGTCATCACTCTAGTATTGCTCATTTTCAGTTTTAAGACATCGTTCGACAGCAACATCCAGCACATCAACTATATGACACAGGAGCAACGCGACGACATGGAGCGAATAGCCACCTCGGTCGACCAAGCTCAAATCTATGCCGTTGCTCGTGGAAACAATCTAGACGAAGCTCTCAAGGCTAACGAGAAGCTGCAAAACAAGATTTCCACACTACAGTCACATGACAGTGTGACAACGCACGGAGTGAGCAACTTCTTGCCAACAGCCGAGCGTCAGCAAGAGCGCATTGCCCGGTGGAAGAAGTTCTGGGAGGGGCGAGGAAGCAAGCTCGTCGATGCCATAAAAACTAAAGCTGCCGCACATGGTTTCTCGGACGAAGCTTTCGCTCCCTTCTACTCAACTATGAGTGATGAGCCTCAAGCATGTAACGACACCGACTTTGAACCACCTCTTGCGGCACTGAGCAACTCGTTTGTAATCAACAAGAATGGCAAAGTCAACATAGTGACTTTCATGAGTGCAAAAGACTCACAGCAAGAAGATAAACTAAAGAACTATCTGCGCAAGGAAGTTCCCAATTGTCCCATCTTTAGCAGCAAGGACATTGGTAACGAACTAGTTTCGATGCTCTCCGACAACTTCAACTACATAGGCTTCGTGTGCGGCTTTGTTGTATTCATCTTCCTGCTGCTCTCATTCGGTCGCATCGAGCTGTGTTTTGTCTCGTTCCTACCACTTGCAGTGGGCTGGATATGGATTTTGGGGCTAATGTACCTCTTTGGTGTACAGTTCAATATAGTCAACATCATCCTGGCCACTTTCATCTTTGGTCAAGGCGACGACTACAGCATTTTTATTACAGAAGGGCTGATTTATGAGAATGCCTATGGCAAGAAAAGGCTGCATGAATACTCCAACAGCGTACTCATCTCGGCCATTATCATGTTTGTGGGCATAGGCAGCCTCATCGTTGCCAAGCATCCAGCGCTCAAGTCACTGGCATTGGTAACCTTCATTGGCATGTTCACTGTTGTGCTGATGGCCTATTACCTGCCGCCCCTCACCTTCAAGTGGCTCACAACCATTCATGGCGAGCGACGCAAAATGCCTATTACCCTTAAGAGTTTCGCCTACTCACTGTTCTCCATACTTTACTTTGTCATCATGTCGTCGCTTGTTCTACAGCCTTACACTTGGCTCTATTTCAAGATTAAAGGCTGGAACGACAAGAGCAAGGAGAACTATCACAGGCTGCTGATGAGCATTTCGCGCTTTGTGGTCAACCACACTCCAGGAGTGAAGGTCAATGTGGTAAACGCCAACAAAGAGGACTTCTCCAAGCCAGCTGTGATTGTGTGCAACCACCAATCGCACCTCGACTTGATGTGCCTAATGAGCCTCACCCACAAAATTGTTTTCTTCACCAACAAGTGGACCTGGAACAACCCATTCTACGGCAATGTGATTCACAAGGCCGAATTCATGACCGTAACCAATGGATATGAAAGTAACATCCCGCAACTCAAGGACCTCGTGGGGCGGGGCTATACAATAGCAGTGTTCCCCGAGGGTACTCGCTCGCCCGAGAGCAGAATCTTGAGGTTCCACAAGGGAGCTTTCCTGCTTGCCGAACAACTGGGAGTAGACCTCCTGCCTGTGTTCCTGCATGGCGCCGGTGACGTTCTCTCGAAAAACGAATTCATGCTCGAAACAGGAACCATCACCCTTGAAGTGGGTGAACGACTCGCTCACGGCGACCTGAGCATGGGCGACACAGCGCGCGAGAAGACCAAGAGCTTCCACAGGCTGTTCTTGAGCCACTACGATGAGATGAGAGACAATCTCGAGAACAGCAGCTACTGGGCTGCATTTGTCAAGAAACAATACCTCTACAAGGGTCATGATGTGTACAGTCGCTGCAAACGCAACCTTCGCAACAATAAGAATTACAGCGATATCGTTGACGACGAAGCTAATAAACAGCTTCATTCTATCGCTTTTGAGAATTGCGGTCAGGGCGAGATGGCGATGCTCTTTGCCCTGGTCAACCGCCGTTGCCAAGTTCATGCAGTCACTTCAAACCAAGATGACTATGCACTGTTGAGCAATATGGCTCATCTACCCGAGAACATGCAAGTATACTATAGCGAGAATGGCAAAAAGACCATCAACATTGAGTGCGACAAAACCATTAATCTAGAAGACAAAGCATGAATAAGAAATGTGTCATAATAGGAGGTGGACTTGGCGGACTTGCATGTGGAGTGATTCTTGCCAAGAATGGCTACAACGTGACTGTGCTCGAGCAGAACTACCAGACGGGTGGATGCCTGCAGTGCTTCTACCGCAAGGGCACAAAGTTTGAGACGGGTATGCACTTCATTGGCAGCGCCCTACCTCAGCAGAACCTTCACAAACTGCTCAACTACCTTGAGGTGACCGAAAATGTCAGGCTCAATCAACTTGACCCTGAACACTATGAGGTTTTTTCATTCAAAGGTGACCGATTTGAATTTGCCACTGGCAGGGAGGCATTTATAGAGAATCTCTCTGGGCAGTTCCCTCATGAAAAAGACAACATAGCCCGATATTACGACCTGGTAATGAAAATCTCCAATGCATCGTCGCTCCACAGCCTTGACCCTGCCCACAACGACGTGGCATTGAGCACAAAATATCAGCTTTGTTCCATCAATGAGGTACTAGACAGCATTTTTAGCGACGAGATGCTCAAGAATGTTATTTGCGGTGAGAATCCTCTCTTCGCCGCCGAGCGCAACAAAACACCGTTCTCGTCTCATGCGTTCATCTTCGATTTCTACAATCAGAGTGCTTTCAGAGTGCAAGGTGGAAGTGATGCTATCTCGACTTCTCTGCTGAACACCATAAATAAATATGGTGGCACTGTTCTTACAAGAAGCAAAGTGACAAAGATTCACTGCAACGAGAGCAAAGCCACATCTGTCGAGATTGAAGGCGGCAATGTGATTGATGCCGACTTTGTGATTGCCGGAATTCATCCTGCACGACTCATAGAGCTTGTTGACAGTCACCTTATGCGTCCAGCCTTTCGCAAGCGCATGAGCAGTCTGCCCGAGACAGTGGGATGCTTCAGCACCTATCTAAAGTTTAAACCCGGCAAGCAGCCTTACTACAACTACAACATCTACGGCTACGACCAAATGTCGCCTTGGAACTGCGAAATCTACAGCAAGGACAACTGGCCTCGCGGATATCTATATATGCACCTCAATGAGCAGCCACACCAGCAGTGGACAAGCAGCGGAGTGATTCTCTCCTACATGAACTTTGAAGATGTGGCGCAGTGGAGAGGCACAAGAGTGGGACACCGCGGCGAGGACTACGAGCAGTTCAAGCTCGAGAAAGCCGAGCGGCTCATCGACCTTGTAGCTCGCGACCTGCCCGAACTCAAGGACTCCATAGAGTGCTATTACACATCTACCCCTCTCACCTATCTCGATTACACGGGAACCGAGGCGGGAGCCATGTATGGTGTGGCAAAAGATATAAACTTGGGAATGTCGAGCCGTGTGCATCACCGTACCAAGATTCCCAATCTGCTGCTCACAGGTCAAAACATCAATTCTCACGGCATTCTTGGAGTGCTCGTGGGTAGCATTGTCACTTGTTCGGAATTCTTGAGCGAAAATGAGATATTAAAGCAAATTAGGGAGGCCAATGAGTGAGAAGGTAGTCATATTGGGAGGAGGACTCGGTGGACTATTCACCGGGGCTTTACTGGCGAGAGAGGGCTACACTGTAACTGTCATCGAGAAAAACCGCACCCTAGGCGGTGGGTTGCAGATGTTCTCACGCCACGGCACTCTCTTTGAGACCGGAATGCACATGCTTGGCGGCTTGAGGCCTGGTGACTCAATCAGAAAGATTTGCGACTACCTTGGCATCACCTCACAACTCGACATCATGCCCACCGACCACGACTGCATGGATTCTATCACCTATCTGAGCGATGGAAAAACCTACCGCATACCAGAAGGGAAAGACAACTTCGTTGACTATTTCTCTAAACAATTCCCACATCAGGCAATAAACATAAAGGCCTATGTTGACAAACTATATGCCTTGACCGAGGAAGTGGATTTCTTCTACCTCAGGCACGAAACGGGCAGTATTTTCAACCACAGTGAGGAGTTCATTTGGCCAGCTAATAAACTTATTGCGCACTACATAGACGATGAGCGGCTGCAAGACGTGCTTGCCTACATGAACCCCATGTATGGCGGCGTGGAAAATCGCACTCCAGCCTTTGTGCACGCTCTCATCAATGTTTTATACATCAACGGCACCGACCGTTTTGCGGGCGGCAGCCAGCAACTTGCCACCGCCTTGGTAGGGGTAATCACAAATCATGGTGGCGAAGTGTTAACAGACGAGAAGGTTACCCAAATAGAAGTTGACGACAACAAACTTGTGAAAAAGGTGACGACCAACAAGAATCGTGAATTCAGTGGCGACATCTACGTGGCGGCATTCCATCCGTGCGCTCTGCTCGACATTATCGACCCCCACGCTTTCAACAAGGCCTATAAAGACCGCATAATGAATGCCCCCAACAGCTACTCAACATTCAGCGTGTTCATTTCTTTCAAGCCCGAGACTTTCCCCTACATCAACCACACATGCTATTTCCAAGATGACTATGGTTCAGTGTGGAGCCACGGCGACTATGACGCAGCCACCTGGCCACGAGGTTTCATGTACATGACCTCACCCGAGCACAATCAAGGCAAGTGGGCTACTAAGATGATTGTCAACAGCATCATGAAGTTTGATCAAGTGGAGCAATGGAGCAATACCACCACCGGCCATCGTGGCGACAGCTACGAGCAGTGGAAGGAGAAGCACATCGCCATGGTGCTACGACGGTTGGAGCAGCTGCATCCGGGAATTGGAGCTTGCATCGACCACATCACAGCATCTTCTCCTCTAACCATACGCGACTACTTTAACGTGAAAGACGGTGCCATTTATGGGTTCAGCAAGGATTGCAACAATCTGGCTCTTACTCAGCTCTCCATCTTCACAAAAGTCAAAAACTTCTATCTCACAGGTCAATGCATAAATCTGCATGGCATCTGCGGCGTGCCTCTCACTGCCGTCAACACTGTAGAGGCAATAGAGCGTTCGCACGACATTATTGACCGCATCAACAACCATTACCAAATGCTCACCAACTCATGAAACGCGTAGCTACTATATTGACCATGATTATTGCTATTGCCACACTGGCAACGGCTCAGCCGCAAGTGATTCACACGTGGCACGGCACATCGGTCAACAAGGAAGATGTGACACTCACTGCCTATGTGCCCGAGCATCCCAACGGCACCGCCGTGATTGTGTGCCCAGGTGGCAGCTACCACTGGCTTGACCTCAACACCGAGGGACACGATGTCGCAAGGCGACTCAACCAGCATGGCATTACGGCATTTGTGCTCAAATACCGCGTGGCGGGTATCGCAGCATTTGTCACTCACTACCGAGTGGCTGGCGGAGGGAATCGCTTCCCGCACATGCTGCAAGACCTGCAACGCTCGCTGCAACTAGTGAGAGCGAACTCGGCCAACTACGGCATCAACCCTCACAAAATTGGTGTTATGGGATTCTCGGCAGGAGGACACATGGCACTCATGGCAGCTGTTTTTGGCAACGACAACTATCTCGAGCGGCTGGGTATAACTACGACAGTATCACTGGCGCCTGATTTCATCGCCCCCATCTATCCGGTGGTGTCGATGACCGACAAGTGCACTCACGGCCGCTCACGCCGCGGCATCATGGGCGAAGACCGCCTTGGCGACGAACAATTGCGCAACATTCTCTCGATGGAGCTGCAAGCCAGCAAAATCAAGTGCCCAGTTTTCTTGGTCAATTGTGTTGACGACCCCATTGTCGACTACCGCAACTCGGTGCTTATGGACTCGGCTCTCACGGCATGCAATGTTGAGCACCAGTATCTGCAGTTTGCAACTGGCGGACACGGTTTCGGCGCCACTCCGTCAAAAACCAGTGCCGAAGCAGCCACTTGGTTTACATCTTTTTTAGAATGGATTGACTCTTTAAAATAATATAATATAACAACATGACTGATATCGAATTTCAACCACGGGAAGAGATAAAGGCGTTTCAAGACCGCAAGCTATGCGACGCCCTTGCCTACTTGAAAGAGAATTCACCCTATTATAAGCGGCTCTTCGACAAGTGCCACATCAATATTGACAAGATTACAAGCATTGAAGACCTTGTCGACATTCCTTTCACCGAGAAGAAAGACCTGCAGCTCTTTAACGAGGATTTCCTGTGCGTGCCACGCGAGAAGGTAATTGACTACATCACCACCAGCGGAACGCTTAGCGACCCTGTAACATTTGGATGCACCGAGAAAGACCTGCAACGTCTCGCCTACAACGAGAAAAAGAGCTTCATGTGCGCGGGCCTGCGACCTGGAAACATCCTTCAGCTCATGACCACCATCGACAAGCGATTTATGGCTGGACTAGCCTATTTCCTGGGCATACGCGAGCTTGGAGCGTCAATCATCAGAGTGGGCAACGGAATCCCCGAGCTGCAATGGGACACCATCAACCGCATCAAGCCCGACAGCATCATGTGTGTGCCATCGTTCATACCCAAGATTATCAAGTATGCCGAGGATCACGGCATTGACTACCGCAGTTCAAGCATAAAGAAAATCATTGGAATTGGCGAAGGTCTGCGCAATCAGGACTTCTCGCTCAACCTGCTTGGACAGCAAATCAAGTCGAAATGGGATGTAGAACTATATGCCACCTACTCCAGCACCGAGATGGGAGCCACCTTCAGCGAGTGTGAGTATGGCATGGGCGGTCACGTGCACCCTGAATTGATAATCGTTGAAATAATTGGCGAGGACAACATGCCTGTGCCCGATGGCAAGATAGGCGAAGTAGTCGTGACAACGCTCGGTGTGGAGGGAATGCCACTGCTCAGGTTCCGCACTGGTGACATGTGTGCCAAGATTGTGGACCAGTGCAAGTGCGGCCGCAACAGCTACCGACTCACACCACTGGTGGGACGCAAGAACAACATGATAAAGCTCAAGGGAACAACGCTCTATCCGCCTGCCATCAACGATGTGCTCGACAATACAAACTATGTGCAAAACTATGTGGTCTATGTGCGCAACTCCGAGTCGGGCACCGACGAAGTGCTAGTGAAAGTGGGGCTTAACGAAGATGTCATCAACTCCCACCCCACTCTCTCCAAGCATCGCGACAGGGTTGTGGGTGAGCTCAAAAACCGATTCCGCGCCCACCTGCGTGTAGCGCCCATTGTTGAGGTTTGTCCCGTGGAGGAAGTACAAAAAATCAACTTCCCTCCCAAAACCAGGAAACCCATCAAGTTTATTGACCAAAGATAACAACATGCCATTATGCTGAAACCATACGACAAAGAATTTAACGACATCAGGCCATTCTACGACGAAGAGATACCCGAAGCGATGAAACGCATCATTAAAGCCGATGCATTCCCGCTCATTGCCTCATGGGTCTTCCCCGACAAAGAAATCAAAGAGGTGAAACAAATGTTGATGTCGTTCAAGGAGATAGAGCAATTCCAAACCGAGGTAATGATTCCTGTGAATGAACAAGTCATCAAGCGCTCTATCGACAAGTTCTCTTTCCATGGACTGGCACAGCTTGACCCTGCCAAGCGATATCTCTTTGTGAGCAACCATCGTGATATCATGCTCGATGCCTGTCTGCTCAACTACATCCTGCTTTCCAACGGTCACCACACCACTCAAATCACATTTGGCGCCAACCTGATGTATCCCGGAGTGGTCACCGACATTGGCAAGAGCAACAAGATGTTCAGGGTGGAACGAGGTGGCAAATTGCGCGACTTCTACCTCTCGTCGATGGTGATGAGCAAATACATTCGCACAACTATCACCGAGCGTAAGGAGAGCGTGTGGATTGCACAGCGCAACGGCCGTACCAAGGATGGCATAGACCGCACCGAGCCAGCTCTTATCAATATGTTTTCTCTCAGCGAAAAATATGACAAAATATTATCCCTTAGCGAGTTGCACATAGTCCCTGTGAGCATCAGCTACGAGTGGGAACCTTGCGACATCCTCAAGGCTATTGAACTGTATGAGAGCCGCCATGAGCGTTATGTCAAAAAGCCCGGAGAGGACCTTAACAGCATTCTCACCGGCGTACTTCAACATAAGGGTAAAGTCAACTTTACTTTCTGTCCTGAGATTTCGGAGGCCGAGCTGCGCAAGTTTGAAAACTACACCAAGAAGGACTACTATCGCGAGGTGGCTTCGCTCATTGACCGACGCATCAACAGTGCCTATGCGCTGTCGCCCAATAATTATATTGCCCACGACATTCGCTATGGACAGCGCAAATACTCTAAGTATTACACTCAGCAGCAATACGACAGCTTTGTAGAGCATGCCAAGAAGCTGAATGAATATGACGTCAACGAGCCAGCAGTGCTCATGGACATCTTTTTGGGTATATACTCTAATCCCATCAACAGTAAGCAACAATAGACGCTATAACCAACCGCAATGAATGAGCGACTCTTGCATATTGTAACATTGATGCTGCTTTGCCTGTTTTCACAATGGGCACAAGCAGCCGATAAGCTCATTCAAGGACATGTGGTCAACGCCATCGACAAATCCACAGTCAAAGAGGCGACAATCCACGTCAATTCAAGAGGCCACATGACCAAGACCGACGACCTGGGGCTATTCGCCTTGGAATGCAAGCAGGGAGACACTATTAACGTGGAAGCCAACGGATATGAAAACCTGCAAAGGGTGATTACCGGAAAGGAACCTGCGCTGCTCTCTTTCGCCCTCATGCCCATCAATGTGGACCTAAACGAAGTGGTTGTGAAGGCGGGAAAGTATTCAAAAAAAGACAACCCAGCAGTAGAACTCGCCAAGAAACTCATCAAGCGGCGAGACGAGGGAAAACTGGAAGACCTTGACTTCTATCAACGTACAAGCTCCCGACGGGTGGCGTATGGATTGAACAACTTCCAGGCACAGCGCGACAACCACATCCTCAACCGTTACACTTTTCTCGCCGACTATGCCGACACCGTGACAATCGATCAAGTCGAGCGGCCAGTGCTGCCCATTTCGGTCACCCACACAGTAACAAATGAGTCTTTCAGCATGGCAGCAGGGCACCGCGACACTGTGCTCACCTCTACCCATGCCGGCCTAGATGAAAGCTTCGACCAAGATGGCATTCAAGCGTTCCTGTCAAAGATGATTTGCGAGGTGGATATCTTCCAGAATGACATCCCTTTCATGAACAACAGGTTTGTTAGCCCATTGTCAACCATCGGCACCACCTACTACAAGTATTTTCTGGGCGACAGTGTGGTGGTTGATGGCGACAGCTGCGTGATTCTTGAGTTCACACCTTTCACCCCTCAAGCCATGGGATTCAACGGCAGGTTGTATGTCACCACCGATACCACCCTTTTCATCAAACGGGTGGAACTCTCGCTACCTAAGTCCATCAATCTCAACTTCATTGGCGACATGGCTGTGACGCAGACCTACCAACTCTTGCATGGAGCAAGGGCGCCAATTAGCAAAGAGCTGATAGTAGAATTCGTTGTTTTCAAAAATGCGCAAAGCCTGTATGCACAGCAATCCACTATCTACAATGATTATCACTTTACTACAGGTCCCTCTTTCACCAGTAGTGGCAACGACATCATCGATAGGTTGCATGGCGTCGATGACATTAGTCAAATGTTAGGAAAATTGCGCAGCAACAAGCGCTTCTTTTGGAGCGAATTTGCCATCAAAGCCTTCGCTCAGGGATATTTTCCCACTGCAAAGAAAGCTAGCGATAGCTACTTTGACTTTGGACCCATAGGGTCGCTGTTTTCTTCCAACAAGCTCGAGGGATTCAGGACACGATTGGGTGGCAGAACAACCACAAAGCTTAGCAGCCGTTTCTTCCTTGATGGATATCTGGCAATGGGATGGAAAGACCACAAACTCAAATACCGAGCCCGAGCGGTATACTCATTCACTCCCAAGAAGCAGTTTGTCGAAGAATATCCCATTAGCTCCATCACTTTACAACATCACTACGACACCCACCTGCTGGGTCACGACTTCCTGTACTCGCAAGCCGACAACATTCTCTTCTCTTTCTCACGAGCTCCCGACGACAAACGACTTTACCGCCGCATCACAATGCTCACCTTCAAGCAAGAAGTAAAACGAGGGTTAATATTCTCGCTCTCGCTCAGCCACAACATGTTTGAGCCAACGGTATATGTGCCATTCGTCGATGGACAAGGCAACGTGTTCAAAAATTACAAAGCTTGGGAAATAACCTTCGGACTACGATTCTCCCCAGGAGAAAAATTTCTCGTAAACTATCATGGACGCTCTCCCGTAACCGAAGATGCACCCATCTTCACGCTCACCCACACTTTCACCCCAAGAAGCTCTGCCCTGGGCACAAGGCTCTCCAATCGCACCGAGATAGGAATGCAGAAACGCTTCTGGCTCTCGGCAGCAGGATATGTCGACATGATTGTCAAAGCTTCCAAACAGTGGAACAAAGTACACTACTTTGACCTCCTGTTGCCAAATGCCAACCTTACCTATAGCCTCCAGCCCGAAAGCTACGCACTGCTCAATCTCATGGAGTTTATAAACGACCAGCAGCTCACATGGGATATCACCTACTGGCTTAATGGCGCCATCATGAACCGCATTCCCATTTTCAAAAAACTCAAGCTGCGCGAAGTAATAAGCTTCAGAGGCCTATGGGGTAGCCTCAAGAAGGACAACAACCCTAATTCCAATCATGAATTGTTCCAACTACCACCCGAAGTTGTCTACCAGTCAATGGGAAAGAAACCCTACATGGAAATGGGAGTAGGCATTGACAATATACTCAAGCTCTTCCGCATCGACTACGTGTGGCGCCTCACCTACCGCGACACCCCAGGCACCGACCGTCACGGAATCAGATTCTCACTCCATTTCTCATTCTGAATCCTGGAAACCGGCTTCTAAGTTCGCCGATTAATATAGGCTTTTGGTTTATTTTTTCTTTTTTATTCTGCTCACATTTCTAAATTGGTATTGCACATTTTATTTTGATTTTGTATTTTTGCACACGATATTAAACACAATAGCTTAAGCAACAATGAAAAAGACAATTTTTTTGGCACTGTTCATCGCGTGTGCCGCTTTTGGATATAAAGCAAGTGCCACCACAGGCGACGTGGACGGCGACGGAATTGTGACAGCTGCCGATGTGACAGCACTCTATAACTATCTGCTCAATAATGATACAGAATTCCTTGCTACCAGCGATGTGGATGGTGACGGGAATGTCACTGCTGCCGACATAACAGTGATTTACAATATACTCCTGGGTGAAGACCCCGACCCAGGCATTGATGACAATATGGTCAACATAGAATATGACGGGGCAAGCGCTACTGTCACAGTTGCCAAAAACATCAAAAACCACGTGACAGTTGCTGTTAATGGAGCTCATGTCAACATCGTTGCCAGTGCAGCTCTTCAAGACTCGGTAATCTACAACTTAAGCGGCTCGACCACAAGCGGTTCTTTCTATATGGACGGTGACTACAAGTGTTATGTCAACCTTAACGACCTCACTATCAACAATCCCGACAGCGCAGCCATCAACATAGACAACGGCAAGCGCATTGACCTTACCATTAATGGCACCAACACCCTTACCGATGCCACTGGCGGAATGCAAAAGGCCTGCTGCTTCATCAACGGACACGTAGTGATTGCTGGCAATGGAACACTAAACATCACCGGCAACAGCAAGCACGCCTACTTCAGCGACGAGTATACCCGCATCACCAGTGGCACTATCAATGTGCTGGACTCTAAAAGCGACGGCATGCACATCAACCAGTACTTCCAGATGGATGGCGGCAACATCACCATCAACACCACTGGAGGCGACGGCATAGACGTGGGAATGACAAAAGACGAAACCGACACCAACAATGGACAGTTCATCATGAACAACGGCACTCTTGTTGTGACAACCACAGCCGATGCTGTAAAAGCCATCAAGTGCAAATCAATAATGACTGTTGCCGGAGGAACAATTAACGCCAGCACAAGTGGAAATGCCGTTTATGATGCAACCGAAGACGACATAAGCAGCTGTGCAGCTATCAAGTGCGACAGCACATTCAACATGAGCGAGGGCAACATCTACCTTACCAGCACAGGACTTGGAGGGAAAGGATTGAATACCGACGGCAGCATTAACATCGGTGGTGGCACGTTTACCATAATTACCACTGGAAACATTTATGAATACTCCACTACCCACGACACTAAAGCTGGAGGAATGAAGGCCGACGGCGCAATCACCTTGAGCGGAGGAACCATTAAGGTTGCAGCAAGTAAATATGACGCTCGAGCATTCAATGGCGAATGCGGCTTCTACACTAATGGCGGATACATCATCGGCATTGGTGGCCGATCTTCGACCGTCAGTCCAGGATACACCCAGAAGTATAAATACCTCCGCAATCAGGTCGTAACCGCTGGCAGCACCTACACTGCCGAGGGCATGTCGTTTGACATTCCGTCAATCTACAATAATGCAGCAGCTATGGTGGTGGTGTCAACACCCGACATGCAATAACATCCTATATAAATAAAAAGCAAGTCCTCAAAGTGATCACTTTGAGGACTTATATTTTCCAAACCTCTTTTCTTTATAGATTGATGTTAATGCTTGCAGTGCGAAAACTGAAAAGATTGTCGCTCAGTTGCGTGTTGCCCGTGTTGAGCGAATAGTTCTTCTGCGACCTCGCTTTCACGACAGGAACCACAAATTCCACATACTTTTTATCAGCAGAAACAAGATACTGAACTTGCTGGTTCTTCTCGTTAAGCAATACAAGAGAATCCACATTCTGTACATCAAGATGCTGCAAAATCTCATCGACAGGAACTTTTACCGTCACACTTGTCATGTCGGCTGGATGAGAGTTAGAAATCAATATGTTGACGTTGTTCCTGTTGACGCAAGAGACAAGCATCAACATCATCATTGACAATAAAACCGTTATTTTTTTCATTGCTGTTTCTCCTCTATGCTTTTGATGCCATCGCGACACAGGCACACACGATAGCGTTTGTATTCATTTATGCCCTCATACTTGCACTGGATAATGAAATTAAGATAGTAGGCCTTGTCGCCGTTGGTGAAATTAAGAGCTGCATCACCCTGGTTAACATAGAGCGGCACCTTGGGGTTGTCCATCTTGCGCATGAAACCGGCAAGATTGAAACGCACGATGTTGTTGATTCCGTTAATGGGATAGGCCGACAACCGATCTACAGCCTTGCGCCTGAGGTGGACATACTTGCGGTACTGTATCACCTGCTCATCGACACCGCGATTCACAACAAGTGGATTTTTGCGAGCGCGCTTTTCATTGACATGGCGCGACACATCTTGCGGAGAAACAAAGTCGAAACCTTCTTTCACCTTTCCTATCTTGCGAAGTCCCACCCTAATGGTAATGAGATAGTCGTAGAAACGGCTGCCAAGACCATGCGCAAAGTAGTTGCGTATCAAGTCCTTGATACGGTCTTTGAACATATAACTGATTACCAGTGCTATGAAGAATGGAAGCGTGAAGTTGCCATAGGTTTGCTGGAAGGCAAACGACACCACTGTGGCAAAGACCATAGAGATGCCTGCAGCCACACTAAATGCCACCTGCTCTAGGAAAGCTGTGTTGCGTCGCTTGTGAGTGGGAAGATAGAGGTTGCTCTCTATATACTTCTTGAGCTGGCTAGCGTGATACACAAACTGACGGTTGTCGTCGGCACTATTGGGTTCCACATCAAGATAGTTTCGGCTTTGGCGGTACTTGTGCTCACTATCGAGAAGCTGGGTGAGCATCGACAGCAATGGGCTCCCTACCACACTTGACGCTCGTGGATTCAGCAGTTTGACAATTCGGCCCAAATGCTGTTCTACAATATTGGAAATAAACTCATCGCCAAAGTCGTAGAATGTCGACACGTCCTTGCCTCCATCGTTCTCCAAGAGTATTGGCCTTAGAGAGCGATACATCGTCGTTACCGCCCTGGCATGCTCCACCAGGTCACACGACATATCATACTGTATCTCACGGTTTGTTTGATGCAGGATTTTATGATAGGCGTCTCGTATGCTACTCTTGACGATTGATGCATACATCTTCACTTCGGTCTCAAACTCTTTGCTTGTGTTGACGGGATTCTCGCAAGCCTTTTAATGCGAATGAAAGGAAGTGAGTGCTCATCGGTGAGTTCACGCAACTCATAGCGAGGAGTTATGAGACGCAAATAGGAAATAGTGTCGCAATAAAAAGAATCTTTACTATAGGTGTGCTTATTAACATCAAGCCTCTCGGGAATAAATATCCATGTGTTCATGTAAAAGTCATCATAGGTCTTCCCGTCGTTAGGCAGGAAACCCACTTTGAACTCCAGCGTGTTGCTGTCATGAATCTTTGGCTTGATGTTTATCATCTCACTATTCTTTGCTAGTTATCGTCGTTTGTTAGCAGGCGCAGCCCACTTAACATTTAACACTTAAAAGAAAACTCCGTTGGTATAACCAAACCAGCGAAGCACAGTATCGCCCCACAGAATCACCATAAGCCAACTAATGAACATCATGGTGATACCAAACTTGAAGGTGTCGCTAATGCTATATTGGTTGGTTGTATACAATAGCGCTGCTGGCTTGCTGTTGAACGGGAGCACATAGACATGGCCTACGAGCAACGCCACAGGGAATGCCAAACTCATGATTGGGTAGCCATTGCTCTGTGCCACGCCAATAGCGATGGGAACAAAGATGAGTGTGAGCATCGTCTTAGACTCAAAGATGAGTGAGAACAATAGGATACTCGCTGTGAGAATGAGGTAAATAACCCAGAATGGTGTGCTGGCACCTATGCCAAGTGCACCAAAGAGAGCATTAATCATAGTACCTGGCAGGCCTGTAGCCTCAAGGCCTGCTCCCAGAGTGTAAGCACCTGCCGAGAAGAGAAGCAAATGCCATGGAATATCAACGTCGTTCCACTTAACAATACCAATCTTGGGCAACAATGCCACAACAGCGCCCATAAACGCTACTGCAGTTTGATTGATGCCGTGCTGCTTGTCGGTAGCCCAAAGGATGAGCACCACAAGGAAAATGGCTATAGCCTTGTATTCCTGTGCGCTCATCTTTCCCAGCTTGTGTAACTCGTCGCGCAAGCGATCGAGGCCACCTTCAATCTGAGGCTTGTCCTCGCCTTTTTTGAGCCTGAAGTAAATCTTCGAACCCACAAACCAACCAATAAGAATCAAAATTATGTTCATTGGGAAGGCACATTTGAACCAATCCTGATAGCTGAAAGCACCTATGCCCAAAGCACCAGCGATGAGCGAACCAGCCAACAGGGTGGCCCCTGAGCCAGTAAGGAATGAATTTGCTCCCAAGTTAATCTGGAAAAGGTTCTGCAGCACTAGGTTGCGTCCAAAATTATTGCGTTTACCCTGTGATGCGCCATAAATTGCTGCCACAACCATAAAAATAGGTAGCAGAATAGCGGCTTTGGCGGTAGTAGCCGAAATGAATGCCGAAAGCACTATGTTTATGACGATAAAGCTCAGGATTATGCCACTGGCGCTCTTGCCGAACTTAAGTACAAACCAAATGGCGAAACGCTTTGCCACTTGAGTCTTGACAAGCATGCTCGCCAAGATAAACGATAGGATATTAAGCCACATAACGGGGTGGCCGAGCTGAGCGTAAGCCTCTTTATCGCTCGTCACCCCGGTTAGCACAATCATCAGTATCACTATCAATGAGGTCAAATAGTTGGGAATGGCCTCTGTTATCCACAAAATTATAGCAGCGACAAAAATTGCAAGCATCGCATAGTTGATGCGCAAGAAACGATTGTGAGTGTCGGCCTTGAGCTTAGCCTGCTCTTTTTCGGTGAGTTCATGCTTTGTTTCCTTACCGCTGGCGTCAACCACAACAGCAAGTTTTTTCTCCGATTTCTTGTACATCTCGTCATAGCGCTTCACGGCTCCCTCGGCAAGTGCTGTAGTCTCCTTATTGGTATCGATACGATTGATGAATGGTATATCGGCAAACCAATAGATGAACACAAAGACGATGATAGCCAGTGGACCGCCTATGCGCTGTAATATCTTTTCAAAGCCCGATTTCTGCATCTTAGGCAGCTTCTCAAGCTTATAATTGTTCATATCAAGCGGGTCAAAGTGAGTCGTCTTCCCGCTGGTGGTAACTTGTTCCGCCATAATCTTGTTTTTTAATCCTAAGATAAATTAAGGAGGTGTGCCATAAGGCTCTTTAAGGTAATAATATATAAATAAAAGTGCATGTAGGTTGTGTTTACTGTGTGGAGAGAAAAAATCTCAATAACGCTGCCCAGGCACCCCTCCTTGCAAGTGTGTTCGGTGGTCTCAAACATATGAAATCTGACTACTAAACCATATGCCAGACTTCTAACATCTGACTTCTGACCACTATTTTGATAATAGATTATTTCCAGTTTTTATAGGGATTCTTCATGAGCATGGAGTTGTAGTACTTGGGATCGCCAGTAACTTCCTCGCCAAGCCAGGCGGGACGGTCAAAGGCGGCATCCTCGCTAGGCAGCTCCACCTCGGCAACGGTCAAGCCCTCATTATCGCCATAGAACTCGTCAACCTCAAAGGTGCGCTCACCGGCTTTCACCAGATAGCGTGTCTTGTCGATAACACCAGGCTCGCAAATCTTAAGCAAGTCCATCACCTCCTCGGCGGGAATCTCTTTCTCCCACTCAAAGCGGCTTGCTCCACTCTCGTTGCCAATGCCCTTAACAGTGATAAAGCCTTTCTCACCTTTTACACGCACGCGTACAGTGCGTTCAGGTACCGAACTAAGATAACCTTGAGTGATGCGGGTTGCCTTGAAGGCCTCATCCTTGAATTCTCCCTTTACAAGGAATTTTCTTTCTATTTCTTGTGCCATAATAGTTATCAGTTTTCAGTTGTCAGATATCAGATTTCAGAAATCAGATATTAGACATTTGTTTTGAAATGATTAGTTTTGTTTTCTTTAGTCTCAATCGGAGTAAAGCACAATTAATTAGCAAGGGGTTTATTAATCATACCAATCACGCGCTTGATAGCTTGCAGATAGTTGATGTTCTCAACTCCCTCAAGACCTACGTCGGCGATGGTTTTCTTGATATCCTCAATCTCGGTGCTCTCGCTGTTGATGGTGCGAACCATGGCTCCGTTGATGTAAACCTCGCCAGTCTCGCAGATGGTATCGTTGACCATGTAGCCATAGCGAGCCTTCTCAACCTTAACGGCTTGAAGGTCGGGGTGCTCGTCAATCATCTGAAGGAACTCCTCAAGGGTATAGGTTTCTTTGGTGAGCTCGGGCATGCCTTCAACCTTGAAAGCAGGGAACACCTCGTTCTTTAGAACCTGAGCGCTAATAGGGAACTCGCCCTTCATCAATGGATTCCACTGCTCAAGGCCGTCAACTTCCTGAACGAAAGTTTTGATATCCATCTTACCGTCGCGAATCTTTGTATTATTCACGTCGTTGGTACGGCTCACGATGTAGGTCTCGGTGCTGTGACGCTCCCACACTTTCTCAGGAACTGGAGCACTAAGACGAGCCATACGCTTTCCTGCCTCGCAGAAGCAGCGGCCAAAACTGCGGAACTCAAAACGTGGTTTAGAAATTTCACCTATCTTTAATTCTTCTTTTGCCATTTTCTAGGATTTTATTTGGATTTACTTTTTGCTTGTTTTGAAAAGACTTGGCAGGCAAGCTAGAAAGGCCTGCCAAGTCTTAATCGTTTTATAGATAGAAGTTTACTGTATTTACTGAACTACAGTTGGGTCTTCGGCACCAGTGTCGGGATTCTTAGTGCCCAGAGTCTTATCGGCAATCATGAACTTGCCAGTGCCATTAGGACAGCGGCTCCAAGTCTGCTTGTTCTCTGTGAGAGATTGGTTGCCCCATCCATCAAGTTTCTCGCCACGCTCAAACTTAGTAACGAGAGTGCTGTTAGGATCAAACACTTGGAAGAGTACGCTCTTCTTGGCCGAGAGACCCTTAGTCATTGGGCGTGGGTTAGGACCACTACCGCCCTCTCCAGGAGTATTCTTGGCTCCAACAATGCAGAAGTAGCCATGGCCCATGATAATCTCGCCAGCTTCGCCAACCCAAACGTCGTCGGCCTCGTCCTTACGAATAACTACGCCCTGCAGTTTGATTGGATCGTCACCATTATTGTAGAGTTCAAGATATTTCTCGTTGTCGCCACCAGCGCCATAAACCTCGTTGATAACGAGCTTAGAGTAGTCGCTTGGCTTGTCGCCCACGGTGTAATCTTTCTCAACAGTGCTTGTAAAACCTGCTTCGTTAGTAATAGTTACTGTGTAGTTAACCTTGGTGCCGTCTTCTTGTGCAGGAATAGTGGCGGTGAAGGTCTTGCCGTCGCCAACCATATCAACCTCGTCAACGAAATCACCGTCAACTGAATAACTCATAACGGCTTTTGTAACTTTCAGAAGTCCACTAACCTTGGCGGTTACAACCACATCTTCAAATGAAGTGGGAGCATCGGGAGCAATCGAAACGGCCTCGATGGTATTAGGGCCCTCATATACTTTGTCTTCAACGCATGATGTAATCGCAAGTGTAGCGATAATGAGCGCGAATGCTAATTTTATAGTTCTCATTGTCTTTTTATCTTTAAACAGTTAAACAATAGATTAGAAGTTAACCTCTAAGCGAAGGCCTAACATACTGTAGTTCACACCACCTTTGCCCTTGGCTTCTACAATCTTGGTGTAGTCGGCAGTGGGCTTGCCGTCGGCATCGTGGCCAGTGAAGAGCTTGCCCTTACCGTTGGCATAGCGGTCGTTGTTAGTGTACTGATAGTTAAGAACAATCTTAACGCTGTTGTTAATCCAGTAGTTCAGACCCACTGTGAAGTTCTCACCTGCACCACCATATACGTCCTTGTTGTTGAGGTTGAGGTAGTCATAACGAAGTGCGAGCTCAATGTCACCCCACTTGCGTCCACGCTGTGGCTGAGTAAACTCGCCCTCAGCTGTGTTGAAGCGTTGCTTACCACCAAAGAGCAAGCAAGAAGCGTGAACATACCAACCACCAAAGTTATAGGTATTCTTGGCTGCATCTACGCTGTTGCGAATCCACTCGGTCTGGAGGCGGGCAGGACCATAGTAAGCTGCACCCTCAAGACCATAGAGAAGAGTGTGGTCAACATCTTTGATCACGTCGGTGTCAAGATATTTCTTGCGGTTGATGCTGGTAGCATTACGGGTGCTGAAACGCTCACCACCCCACTCGCCAGTAGCAACGTCGGTCTTGGGAGTGCGGTAAGAAATCTTACCACCCAGGTAGAGACCCCAGCTGCGATCCTTAGCATAAGGCATCCAGCCTACTTTACCGGTGAACGAGTAACCCTGGTTGCGGCCAAAATCCTTGTTGTTGTCCTGAACATAGGTCAGCTCTTCCTCGCCAGCGATGGTCTGGAAAAAGACACCACCAGTGGCGCGGAAGTGATTGAGCAGGTAAGAAATCTGCAAACCAATGTGACGCGAAGGAACAAGAGCTTTACAAACCATTGGACGCTCCATGAAGGTCAGATAACGCGACGAAGTGGTCTGCTCCATCGAGAAATCTTCCTTGAAGTTACCAGCTTTGATTGATACATTCTTGATACCGTCAAACTGGACAATAGCGTCCTTGAGCTCAAACTTGCCATCGGCAAAATCTACGTCAACCTCACCATACCAGTTGTGTGGAAGACGGGCCTTAATAGCAAAACGAGCACGACGAATAGAGGCATTATTGCCAATGTCGTTGTAATCTTTGTTATTACCAAAAAACATAGCACCATCCACTTGCACACGGTTGTCAAACCACAGGCGATACTCCTTGTTCTTCGACTCAAACGTGAGGATGTTGTTGCGCTGCTCCGAGATCAGCTCTTCACGATCGACTTTCACGCCATACTGATTGTAGACGGCGGTCTCGTCTGATTCTTGTGCCCACACACTGCCCCAAGCAGATAGTGCCAGCACGAAGGATAGGGTTAATAATTTTTTCATTGTAAAAAACATTTAGTTAATAAAAAAAGGTATTTACTATATTATATCATTTGAAGATATTCGACAATGTTGGTACTGCGATCAAGCTTGAGCTTGCGGCGAAAACGGTAGCGGCTCACCTCCACGCTCTTGGGCTCAACGTTGAGCATACCAGAAATGTCTTTGCTGGAGAAGCCCAGGCGCAACATAATAGCCAGGCGCTTCTCCTTCTCCGACAAGTTGGGACAACGCATGAGCAGGCGGCTCACGAAATTCTTGTGAAGATCCTCTACTTGTGTGTAGAATTGGTCCATTTCACCAGTGAGCCGCATGTTCTCGTTGAGTTTTTGTGCTGTATCGCACAATTGTTGGCGCAGCTTTTCGACGTCTTCCTCTTTGGACAAATCATTGAGGTTCTTGCTCAAGTCCTCAAGATACTGACGCTGCTGCTTAATATATAATGAAAGGTTTACTAGCTCTTTGTGCTTGATGTCAATTTCATTGGTCATCACGTTGAATTGAGATGTAACCGCGGCGACATCAAGGCGATTGCGTTCATCACCGGTCTCAGTGCTATGGGTGAGCTCGTCATCAAGCGCTTTCTTGGTCTGGTTGTGCTTGCGCTGCTGCTTTGAATACATCATTACAAACAAGCAAGTGACAAGAATAAAACATGTGATAATCAATATGAGAATCGAGTTTTTCACTATTGACATCATTATTATCACAAGTAAGAAAGCGATCAAGGGGGTTGCAACAGAGATACTCATCAGATTGACCAGACTGCGATGAGAACCATTAGAAATCTTGCTGCATTCGCGCAACTGGCTGGGCGAGACAATTATTGGAGTCATACCAAGCAACAGTGTGCCGGCGATATTACCTGCCAGCAACACCGTGATTAGGGCATAGAGCGAAGGCAGCGCCCAACTCATGGGTTTTGCCATCGAGTTCTCGTTGCGAAGCACTGCTGTCATGGGAATTACCATCGCCATACTCAAGACTGCCATAAAAATGAACAAGAATGGAAGCCAAGTGACATCAATCTGCGTCAAAAACGACGACAAAAAAGGAGAGGAAAAGAGTGCGAAATTTACAGCAATGGTTAATCCGCCCAAAATTATTCCAGCAAGTGCCAAGCGCTTCATGTATAGATTCTTGAGCAACAAGTGACGGTCGGTTTTGAAAATGATACTGTCAAACAAGCGCTCATAGAGCAAAAAAAACAGCAGCCCCAATAATGGTGCTGCCACCAATGACAGCAAAGCAGCTGTCATAGAGGGGTGAAAGGGCCAACTGCCGTTATAGGCAAGACCGGCTAAAGCACCCCAGAAGGCCGTCACTGCCGATGTGTACTGGTCTGCGCTACGCACAATAACGACAGTCATAATAATGGCACACATTATAATATATGCCTGTGAGATGGTTAGGTTATTCACCTCTGAATGCGTCTCGTCATTGATAAAAAGAACAAGCAGACATAGGGCCGCAACGACAAAAAATTGCAATAACCCCATGACTCGTGTCGATATCAAGTCGCGGATGTGGATACCCAAGAAACTGACGCCATTCTCTCGGTATCCAAGCCACGCTCCTATCATAAGGAGAAGCAATATCGACATTGTGAATTCCATAGATGATTTATGATAATAAAGATTAGTTGTTCTGCTTTATAATCATGATTGACAAGTGATCAGCTACGCGTACAGCCTCCTCGGCTAGTTCCTCAACGTGCAATGTAAAGTAACGCAAGTGGAACTTCTGGCTGAGTTTGAAATTATCCATTTCGTGAAAGACGTGACGCTTAATTGATTGAGCAAGTTTACTTACCTCTTTCTCAAAGAAATAAATGCGATGGATTTTCTCAGTCACAAATCGAGGGGCCTTGAAATAGTCGCGAGAAGCTTGAATAGTGCCTTCCACTGCCAAACCTGTGATTTCAACAAGTTTCAAAAAGTCGACATTTAGCTCCGACGGGAAGAACGGAATCTCGATATCATATTGCCACAAGTTTTTGTAAAGCAAGTTGACAATCATGTCAAGGCGCTCAAGCAACTGCATGATCTCTACACGCTGGTCCGACACAAGGGAGTAGGTGTAAAGTTCGTTCTCGATTGTTCGGCGCAACTCAATTGTGTTGTCTCGCAACTTGGTTATCGATTCCAGATTGTCATCAAAATCTTTCTTATTTCCGTCAAGATAGTTTTTGATGCCGCTCTTATAGGTGAGCACGCATTCGTCAAGATAATCGAGGAAACTATCAAGGTCGCTTATGGTCTTATTTGTCTTCTTAAATCCAAACATAGCATTTATCGCCTTTGTTATTAAATGCAAAAATAATATGTAAATTTTAAAAATGCAAATACGTTGTGTGTTTTAACTTTTACACCAATAAGACAATGTAGTGTTTTTACAAAATAGATATTATTGAAAATCAGAAATATATATTTATTATTGTAGTGATAGTAAAATCGCACAAAAAATTAATGTAGTGTTTAAGTATCTTTATTGTATACATAAGCAATAACAAAAAACATAAAAAAAATGTCTGGCAAGTTCACTCTTGCCAGACACTGAAATAAGGTTTTTGAGTATTGATTGTTTCTATTTTTTCACTAGCACACGATACCCCTTGGCATCAAGTAGGAATGTACTATTTGCAGCAAGAGTCATGTTACTCTGACTGGCACCGCTAGTTATCGTGCTACTGTCGAGCCACAGCGAGTATTCACCTGCAGGGATTCCACTAATAGTTGCAGTCGCGTCAAGATTTCCAAGGTTGAGCAGTACAATCACTGTGTTATCGCCGCTTTTCTTAGTATAAGCAAGCACATTGCCGTTGTCGCTATTCAGGAAAGTGGTGGTAGTTCCATTGGCCAGAGCAGGCTGAGTGTGGCGCAGTGCAACTAGAGTGGCGATAGTGTTCTTCATCTTGGCATCGGTAGAGTTCCAGTTTATCTTGGTATCATGGAAATAATCCAGAATCTGGTCGTTGCCAACTTCCTGCCCGTTATACAGCAAGGGCATACCATATATTGTGAAATAGAGGGTAGTTAGAGCATATTTGTTGGCGCCATACATACTTTCAATGGTCTTGCCGCCGTCATTGAAATTCTGGTCATGGTTAGTGAGATAGGTCATGCGGTCAAAGCTTTTGTCTTGACTTTCATTAATGAACGATTGGCAATAACCCTTTAGTGTGCTTGCGCTGGTACCAGTGGGACCGAATCGCTCGAGTTTTCCACTTTGGAAATTCCATGCATAGTCATAGTCGAATCCCACATTGAGTAATTTATTGGCATCGTGCACTATGTCGGCCTCAGCAACCATTGTGATAGTCTTACCACCAGCGTAGTTGCGCAGCATTGGGATGGTGCTTGCCCAATAACTGCCTGGGATGGTAGGACTCGACACATAGTCGCAACGGTAACCGTCGACGCCTGCCTGGTCAATCCAGAATCGAAGGCAGTCGTTCATCGCCTCGCGCAAGGCGGCATTATTGTAGTTGAGCTCATACACGTCGCCATAGTTGTTTGGGTGTACCATCTGGCCATTTTGGGTGGTGTAATACTCGGGATGTTCAGTCACCCACACAGCATTGGTAGCAGTGTGGTTAGGAACCCAATCAAGGATTACTTCCATACCAAGTTCATGGGCACGGTCGACTAGACTCTTCAACTGGGCAATAGAGCCGTAGCTAGGATTTGTCGCCTTGAAATTGGTTGCAGCATAGGGGCTATTGATACCTCCACCGCGTGGATAGATGGGCATAAGCCACAGGATGTCTATGCCCAAGCTTCGCAAGTCATTGAGCTTGTCGCTAGCAGCTGCAAATGTACCAGCGCTTGTGAAGCTGCCCACGTTCATTTCATAAATCACACGATTCTTGCTACTTGCAGCTGTGGTCCACGTCACATCAAGTGGCTGTGGCTCGCCTGGTGTCACAACATCTCCCGTAGGCTGCGAACTGGCATCCGACACGGTATATGAGCCATCGCCTGCCACTCTCACATAGATATCTTTATCATAGCTGAAATTCTGCATCAAATCGACCTGACTGCCATTGTTATTATTGTTGAGAATCCAGTTAGTACCGCTTGTGGTGTAATAGATTTTGGGCAACTCAAACACATACCACAGTTCGCCATCTATAGTCTTGGTCGAAGTGTAGTGCTCGCCTGGCCATGCCGCATTCACTGGTGCTGCATTTTTCCAAACATACAAGCAATAGTCGCTCCACCCCAATTCGCTATGGAGATAGACCACTGGGGGCGGTGTGCCATCGTCATCAATAATATAACTGTAAGAACCTGCCGAGCCGCTGATGGTGAGGTATATGTCGTTCTCCCCCATCGTATAGTCGCTCATAAGATCAAGCTGACGGTTAGTACCGCCATTCACAGCAGCATAGTTGTTGGCGATATAATTAAGAGCGGTATTGTAATAGTTGTCGCCAAGCTCAAACATATAATAGCTCTTGCCTTCTTTTGTCACAGTGCCGCTGTGGTGAATGCCAGGCCATGAGGTCAAGTTGGCATCGGGCCAGGCATATAGTGCCATATCGCCCCAACCGGCGTTATCGCATATGTAAATCTTACCATGCTTGGGAACTGGAGTGGTATTACCCAATATAATATTGTAAATAATGGTGATGTCGGTTGCAGTCACCACACCATCTCCGTCGACATCGGCAGCAGTTGCATAGGTGAGGTCGTTTCCCAACAATACGTTATAGATGGCTGTGACATCTACCGAAGTCACGACATCGTCGCCGTTAACGTCGCCCAAAACGGCCGCCCGACTTACTCCGAATAAAACAAGCAAAAATAAAACCAGCGAATTTTTTTTCATTATCGTAAATAACTAAATTAATAAATACTCCACTTTTGTTGTGAATTGCGTTGTAAAGTTAATACAATGTTTAATAAAAACAAAAAACCTTTATTTGTTTTGTCTATTTTTTGCATATTAATTATTTATATTTATCTTTGCAGTGTTAATTGATAGTTAACGCTTTAGACTTTTTAGAATTTTGATTTTTGTTTAATCGGCAGTGTACATTCCTGTACATGCGCCAATAAAAGAAAGTAACGACATGAAAAAGATTATTGCTATGATTGCTCTTGGCCTCTTTACTTTTAGTGCCACCAGCGGTTTTTATTCTAATGCCCAACTAAAGAAAGTTGAGTCAGCTAAAGTTCAGAAGGCCACACCTGTTAAAGCAGAAAAGGCAGCTGATGTAAAAGCTAAACCATGCGAGATGCAGAAAACTGAATTTAAACGCAGTGAGGTTAAAGACACCAAGCAAGTTTGCAAGGAGAAAGCCGGTGAATGCAAAGAAGGTGCATGCAAAGAAAAGGCTGAAGAGTGCAAGAAGGCTGAAGAGTGCAAGAAAGCTGCTGAGTGCAAGAAAGCTGCTGAGTGCAAAGAAAAAGGCGCTGAGTGCAAGGACAAAGCAGCTGAGTGCAAAGGCGATTGCAAAGGCAAAGAGGCTGGACATCAGTGCGCTCACAAGTCTCCATGCTGCAAGGAAGGTGCCTGCAAGATGGATGGCAGCTGCGGCAAGGAAAAATGCAAACCTGGAAGTGAAAAGTGCTGCAAATAATTGACTAGACGCACACTAATACACTTTGACAACACACAACATCTGGATGCCACTACATGAGTGAGCATCCAGATGCTTTTTTGTATCTAATAGTTTATCTAAGAATACTATTCGCGAAAGTACACGCGCTTTACACGAGGCGAGATGCTGGTGAGGATTTCATAGCCTATTGTACCGCGAGCATCACTAAGCTGGTCAATGGGATTGTGACGTCCAAAGATTTCCACTTTGTCACCCAGTTCGCATTGAGCATCGGTAATATCCACCATGCAAGCATCCATGCAGATGTTTCCAACGATTGGGCACATTGTGCCATTAACCCAAACCTTAACGGCTCCATTACCAAAGTGGCGGTCCATGCCGTCGGCATAGCCTATCGACACTGTGGCAATGCGAGAGTCACGCTCAAGCAGGCCTCTACGGCCATACCCTACCATTGTGCCGGCCGGCCATTCCTTGATGCTGATTACCACGGCCCTCAGCTCTGCCACTGGCAGCAATCCATCTTCGCTTCCATCAAAAACTGTCTTAATACCATAAAGTCCTACACCCATGCGCACCATGTCCATTTGATACTCGGGGAATCGAACTATTCCATTGGTATTCAAGATGTGTTTTAATATTTTGTGCGAGAAGTTTGCCTGAAGTTGAGTAGCGCAAATCTCGAAATATTCCACTTGCTCGCGGGTGAAATCGTCCTGCTCAGGCTCATCGGCAGAGCTCAAATGCGAGAACACGCTCACGGGCATAATCACGTCCTGCTCAAGCAACAAATCCACAAGTTCGGGAATCTGCTCCAAAGTGAAACCCAAGCGATGCATGCCGCTGTCTATCTTGATGTGAACAGGGAAGTTCTTAGCACCATATTTGCGTCCTTCCTTGATGAGTTGCCGTGCTTCCTCAATGCTGTAAACCTCGGGTTCAAGATAGCGGTCAAACATCGCCTTATAGTTCACAGTCGATGGATTAAGCACTATAATGGGAAGCGTGATTCCAGCTTTGCGCAAGTCCACTCCCTCGTCCTGAACAGCCACGGCAAGATAGGTAGCACCACAATCCTGAAGCGTCTTAGCAATCTCATAAGAACCTGTTCCATAGCCCGAAGCCTTGACCATCGCCACAGTCTTGGTGTTGAAATCAACTTTTGACTTAAGGAACTTGAAATTATGAGCAAGAGCATTGAGGTCGATTTCTTCAACCGTTTGATGACGGCTAACTTCAAGCATTTCCACAATTTGGAAGAACTCATATTTTGAAGCGCCCTTGACGAGCACAGTTTCATTGTCAAAGTCGCCCTGGCTCATTTTCTCAAGGAACTCACTCGTAGACTCAAAGAAGAGATCACGACCTGAATTGAAATACTTGCTGTAATGGCACATTTCGGGGCCAACACCTATCAAACGGGTAATTCCCTTGCTTCGCAAGAGCTCGCTCACACGAATATAGAGTTCGTCCTCAACAAATGTCTCGGGCAACAAATCACTAAGTATCACCGTGGTGTGCTGATGCGGATTGCAGCGTCGCAACATGAAGTCAAGGGCTGGCGACAGCGAATTATAGTCGCTTGTATAGCCATCGGCGATAATCGTGCACTCGTTCACACCCTCAATAACGTTGATGCGTGTTCCCACTGGAGTGAGGCGTTGCACACGTTCGACTATCACGCTAGAGCTCAACCCCAAGTAAAGCAGCACGGCCACGCATGTCGACACGTTCTCAAGGTCGCGGTCACTAGTAAATGGAACATCGAGCACAAACTCGGTTTCCTCATGAACGCATTCCATTATCGAATGATTGTCACGCTTGACAACATTTCTCACATAGAGCCACTTATCCTCGTCCTTGCGCGACCAACCCACGTCTTGAGCCACATAGAGAATGGGGTCGATTGTGCTGGACACCAATTCGTCGTCGGCACAATAAACAATGCTCTCGCAGCTGTTTAGGATTTTTGCTTTTTCCTCTACTTTTTCCTGCATCGAGGCAAAACCTTCGTTGTGCTCGTCGCCTATGTTGGTGATAATGCCTATTGTGGGCCTAATCATAGCCTGGACGCGAGCCATTTCGCCGGTTTTGCTAACACCAGCCTCGATTATTGCCAACGAGGTGTTGTCGTCGAGATCCCACAACGATAATGGTACCCCTATCTGTGAATTATAGCTTCGAGGCGACCTTACGATGTGGTAGTCATCCTTCAAGAGCTGATAGAGCCATTCCTTGACGGTGGTTTTGCCCTTGCTGCCAGTAATGCCAATGATGGGGATGTGGAAACGCTTGCGATGGTAGGTGGCGATGGCCTGCATGGCGTCGAGCGTGTTGCTCACACGCAAGAAGTTGGCCTCTCGCATCGCATGGATATCGATGTTGCCACTGTACTCTATCACAAAGTTCCTAACACCCTTATTATAAAGGTGCTTTACATATCGGTGACCATCATCGTTCTGCGTAGCGATGGCAAAAAACAATGTCTCGGCAGGATATGTAAGTGACCGCGAATCGATGAGCAGTTGACTCACCTCGGCGTTCTTGTCACGAAGTTCACTGGATTCAACACCCAGCACTTGAGCTATCTCTTGAATGGAATATTTCATACTTGTTGTCGGTTGTCGGTTTTCAGTTGTCAGTTTTTTTAAATTTAGAAATCCCAGATTGTGCATTATGCATTTATGTAAGGGTATTCTTTCTTCAAGTTTGCAATCACGGCTTCGGTATCGGCGTTGAAGCGGGCAACCACATCGGGATTGTTGCTCATGGGGCGATGTTTCAACCGCTTGCTCACTCGCTCGCATCGTGCTATCGCCTGAGTGGAACGGTCGTCAAAATAGGTTGCCTGAAACGTCTGCCAGATGTACTCAATAGCGACATCACTGGGATGCACCATGTCGGCAGTATAGAAGCGGTAGTCGCGCAAGTCGTCAATAACAATTTCATAGGCTGGAAAATAACCCGACCACTCTTTATTGGCCCTAACCACATTGTTAACCGCCACGCGCAACACTGCTTTGCTCAACGAGTTCATTTCCAGACCGTCGGCAATGTGACGGATGGGGCTCACTGTAAACAGCACCCGCAGCTCGGGATTGAACTCGTGCAGACGGGCCATCACGGCATTTAGAGCCTCGGTGCATTCTTCAACGCTTGCAAGGCGACGAGTGAATTCATGTTGTGGAACCTTGTGGCAGTTGTTCACCACCTCGCCTGTGTCGCGACGACGATACACCACTGCTGTGCCCAGCGTGAGCACCAGAGTCTTGCACTGGCGCAAATGATTGTGGGCAACTTTTATGCTGTCATTCATGCGCTCGAGAGCAGCGTCTTTGTTTGCCATCGAGAAACGTGAGTGAAAATCATAACAGTTCCACACCCCATTGGCAAGAAAGAGGTCCATCCCCGCCACAACCTCACAATCAATGAGCTTGTGAACCGAGCTAGCGATGCTCAATGGGTTGAAGATGGTGCCAAATGGGTTGACCACCACATCGACCATGGCATCTTTCAACCTTGCTCCTATGTTGTCGCTGAAACACGACCCCATGAGCATCATCTTGTCGCTGTGACGCATGAAGTTGTCGCCCTCGCGAGGATGTATCGTTGTCCGGAATTCCATAACACAAAACTTTTAAAATGCAAATATAGCGAAACCTAATTAAAAACGCAAATTTTCTTTCAATTTGGTCTTAGAGGGACATTTCTTTTGAGTTCAATTTTTATTTTTGTGAAAGAAATGGGGTTTGTATTAAAAATAATGTGTAATTTTGCAGTTTGTAAATTGAATAATTAAAATCATAATATACACAAATGGCACAGAACGAAGACGTTTTCAAGAAAATTGTTTCGCATTGCAAAGAGTATGGGTTTGTTTTCCCCTCAAGTGAGATTTATGACGGACTGGGCGCAGTATATGACTACGGACAGAACGGAGTGGAATTGAAGAACAACATCAAGCGCTACTGGTGGGAAGCCATGACGCTGCTTCACGAGAACATCGTGGGCATCGACTCGGCAGTGTTTATGCACCCAACCATTTGGAAGGCCAGTGGCCATGTCGACGCTTTCAACGACCCATTGATTGACAACCGCGACAGCAAGAAGCGTTATCGTGCCGACGTGCTCATCGAGGACCAACTCGCCAAAATCGAGGAGAAGATGGACAAAGAGGTGGCCAAGGCAAAGAAACGTTTTGGCGACAGCTTTGACGAGGCAATGTTCCGCGAGACCAACCCCCGCGTGCTTGCCAACAAGGCCAAGTGGGATGAGCTGCACAGCCGTTTTGAAAAAGCTATGAACGACAACAACCTCGAGGAGCTCAAGCAAATCATCCTCGACTATGAGATTGTCGACCCCATCAGCGGCACCCGCAACTGGACCGACGTGCGCCAGTTCAACCTCATGTTTAAAACACAGATGGGCAGCAGTAGCGACAACACCATGGATGTGTATCTGCGTCCAGAGACCGCTCAGGGCATCTTCGTGAACTTCCTCAATGTTCAGAAGACAGGCCGCATGCGTCTTCCATTTGGTATCGCCCAGATTGGCAAGGCATTTCGTAACGAGATTGTCGCCCGCCAGTTTGTGTTCCGCATGCGCGAATTTGAGCAGATGGAGATGCAATTCTTTGTACGTCCTGGCGAGGAGCTCAAGTGGTTTGAGACATGGAAAGAGCGCCGCCTCAAGTGGCACAAAGCACTGGGCTTGGGCGACGAGAAATACCGCTTCCACGACCACGAGAAGCTCGCTCACTATGCCAACGCCGCAACCGACATCGAGTTCCAGATGCCATTCGGTTTCAAAGAGGTTGAAGGCATCCACAGCCGCACAAATTTCGACCTCTCGCAGCACGAGAAGTACAGCGGCAAGAAGATTCAGTACTTCGATCCCGAGTTGAACGAGAGCTATACTCCCTATGTGATAGAGACCTCGATTGGTGTGGACCGCATGTTCCTCTCGGTTATGTGCTCGAGCTACGAGGAGCAGAAGCTTGACGGAGGTGACACACGCGTTGTTCTTCACTTGCCCAAGGCTCTTGCACCTGTCAAGTGCGCCATCCTGCCTCTAGTTCGCAAGGACGGAATGCCCGAGAAAGCACGTGAAATCATGGATATGCTCAAGTTTGACTTCGCTTGCCGCTATGACGAGAAGGACAGCGTGGGCAAACGCTACCGCCGCATGGACGCCATAGGCACGCCCTACTGCATCACCATCGATGGGCAAACTGTTGAGGACAACACCGTGACACTGCGCGACCGCGACACCATGGAGCAACAACGCGTAGCCATTGCCGACCTTCCAGCTATCATTGGCGAGCAATGCAGCCTCAACAACCTGCTCAAGAACAACGCTTAAATTAAATCTAGAAACATCGTGATAATCTAGAAATAAAATCAACAATAATGAAGAAATTTCCTTTTGTAATATTGATTGTTGCTGTGCTGGGAGGCATGTTGACATCTTGTTTCAAGGATGAAGACAACTTCGACAAGTACGCCGACTGGTTCGAGAAGAACATCGATTGGTATGAAGCTCAAGCCGACCGCACCGAGGATGGAGTAAAGTACTTTACAGCTTATACAGCTCCTTGGGACCCAGCCGCCGAGGTACTGATTCACTGGTTCAACGATACCTCCTTAACAAAGAACAACCTCAAACCGTTGTTCACCTCAATGGTAGACGTGAAATACCACCTGCGACTGTATGACGGAACTCCCATTGACTCCTCTTACCTGAGCACCTCGCCAGCCGACAGCCTCTTCCGCTGCCGCCTCAACACTGGCGTTATCGAAGGGTGGGGAATAGCAATACCCCATATGCACATTGGCGACAGCTGCCGAGTTATCATACCTTACAACGTGGGTTATGGCACTACTGCCAGTGGCGACATAAAGCCCTACTCTACTCTACAGTTCGATATCAAGCTCGTGGGAATCCCCAAATATGAGCGATAAGAATTATCGACCTTTAGCACAAAAGCCATGGTTGTTGTCACATCTTCAACCATGGTTTTTCTTTTGCAATTAATCCAAATATTTAGATTGACTCAGTTGACTAGGTTTCTTTTTAAAACAACTAAGGACAAAGGTTAGTTTTCCATAAGACATCGTCATCTAGTCTTGCGACTTTTGGTTATTAAAGACAATTGACTCGGGTGGCTCACTTGACCCAGTGGACTCACTTGATTCAGTTGACTCCGCTGACTCGGTTGACTCAGCTGACTCAGCTGACTCAAAATTTGTGGTATAATTTATGAATACATCTGATTATTAGGCGAGTATAGGATTTATTTAATAGAATATTTGCATTATTTCACAAAAAAATGCCATAGTTTTTCGATATGTACTACATGTAAAAAATATTTCAAAGAACTCTCTCGGTATAGACCCAGGCAAAAATATGGAACATGTATAGCGGGAACAAGATTAAAAAGATCATTGCAAGTTTCGACTAGCACTGTCTCAACACATCAACCGATTCACTCTTCGCCCTTAATAAATGACACTTTGAAAGAATTTTTAAGCTTTTTTCTTTGGATTTACAACTTTTATTGATAAATTTGCCGTGATTTAATAACGGCTTTTGAGGAAACATTAACCATTTAATATAAATACAACATGAAACAAAATTTACTAACTAAACACTGCGCCATGCTCCTACTGCTAGCACTCGCCACAGCTTGGAGCACCCCAACCAGAGCCGACGTGACCATTAACGTCAAAGCCCCATCGGCCCCGCACATGTATGTGTGGAATAGCAGCCAGACTCCATTAAATGGAGCATGGCCGGGTGATGTAGTTACCAACACTAAAGTTGTAAATGGTGAAACGTACTACACTAAAACCTTTAACGAGAACACCGTCAGTGTCATCTTTGCAAAAGACAACAGCACTCAAACAGGTGACTTTTCTGGTTTAACAGGCGAAGTATTCTTCCATTATGATGGGGAAACTTTAGCATACGGCAATCTGCCTGATAATGCAACTTATGAGTCAACAGGCAAATTTGTGTATTTTGTCAACTCAAAGGATTGGTCCACAGTAAATTGTCATGTATATAATGGCAACTCTACTAATACTGAAGCCATGACATATATTGGAAATGACAAAGCTGGTCAAAAAGTCTATAAATGGGGACCAAAAAGCAATCTTGGATTTGATCCTTCAAACGTTATTTTCAACAATGGCACTTGGGCAGACCAAGGTGGTGTGCAAACTCCAAGCCAATCATACACAAATGGTGGATATTATGTTTATAGTGAAACAAACAATGGAAGCAATACACGATTAGACCTAGCTGCAACCATTGATGCAAGCCGAATCACTAATACAACAACATATTTTGCTGATGATCATTTCCGTGAAGGTATCACTAAGAGTATTGGCGTTGCTGAGGGCGCTGCTTTCAATCCCACCGACTATACTGTCTTAGACCTCAGTTACGATAGTGATGCAATGACTGGAAAAATCAGCAATATCTCTGGCATTTCTCACTTCACAAACCTTGAGGAACTCAATATCTCTAATAACAACATTTCTTATGGTGACATTACTAGTCTAACGAGACTGAAAAAAATTATTGCAGCTGGAAACTCAGGACTTCAGGGCTTTGGCGTTAATGAACCAGATCCCAATAGTAATCCAGTTCTTAGGATATCCTCTTCATCAGTGCTTGAATATGTTGATGTGTCAAACTGTGACACATATTATCTAAATGCATTAAATAATAAGTGTGGAACAACATTAAAGACTCTTATTGCAGCAAACAATTCAAGATTTGATTATAGTACTTTCACCAATTGCTCTGTTTTGGAATATCTTGACTTTAGCAATTGTGGATTGGTTAGTGACGCATTAAGAGAGGATCGCTTCAAAGGTGCTGGAGGTGCCAATCTCAAGTATCTTGATGTAAGTAATAACTCATTATTATATAACGTATATGTTAAGGACAAGACAGGTCTTGAAACAATAATAATGAAGAATTGTACAGCTTATGACTATGGTTCGTTTGAGTATTGCACCAACCTCAAACATGCTGATTTCAGCGGATGTACTGCATTAGCTTCTGATATGTGGAACCATATAAAACCTGAGGTACACACTCAACTTCAATATCTGAATTTGAGCAACGGTACTACAAATGTTAGTGGTCACACATTTAGTTTCCCTGCACTTGACACACTAATGGTCAATAACCACAGCACAATTACCGCACTTAACATTGACACTCACTGCCCGAGCATTATTGATATAACTAATGATACTCATTTGACAAACCTGTCCATCACCAATTGTGGCTTGCCAACTTTGCCAACTATTACATCTACTGGTGCGACATCGCTATATAAACTTGATTTGACTGATAATGTATTTACAGATGTGCCCACTACTGGAATCTCGTCACTTACAACCCTTGTGATGAATAACAACCAGCTAGAAGACATAAATGTAAGTGAGAGCAACATTCAATATCTCTATGCTCAGAACAATAATTTCCAGGCTGGTGACTACACTTTGCCACAGACCTCACTTGTAGGTCTTGACTTGGGCAATAACGGTTTTACCAAGTTTAAAGCAGAGAACAACACCTCGCTCAAGTCTTTGGCATTGGCAGGAAACACGGACCTCACCGAGATTGAGCTTCACGGAAACACCGCATTGACCCAAACCAGCCCCGATGGCGTTATCGAGAGCGACAACGGTCTTTATATCAAGGGTCTGAGTAGCTTGAAGACCCTCAACATCGAGAACAGTAAGTTCAACAAGCTCGGTCAGCAGTCTTCGCTTGAAGGTTGCACCGGTCTCACGAAGCTTCAAGCTCGCCACAACGAGTTCACCACCTTTACCAATGGTGTTTATGCACTTGACGTATCAAACAGCGGTAATTATCGCATCCCCGACCCTACA
>JAFSPZ010000036.1 GCA_017451225.1 Muribaculaceae bacterium
TATCAGACATTGACTCCAGCAGGGACGTGATTGTCATATAACAATGGTGGGCATCGCGAGGTGTCCGCCATGTTTTTTTGGGGGACGCTTTATTTGTTTTTGTTTTTTTGTGGTCTTCATTTGACATTAGTCTTTATTGCTGTCCTTTTGTTACCAGCCTGGGAATGTGGTGGTTTACATTTTTGAGGACGTAAAAGTGGGAAATTTTACATTTTTAAGGACGTAAAAGTGTGAAATTTTACATTTTTAAGGACGTAAAAGTGTGAAATTTTACATTTTTAAGGACGAAGTTTTGTATTATTAGTATTTTTCATTAATTTTGCGTCAAAAAATAAAGAGCTATGTACCGCAAAGCAATAGAAGAACTGAAACAGTGGAAATCACGTAAGAATCGCAAGCCGTTGATTTTGCGTGGCGCCCGTCAGGTGGGTAAAACTTGGCTCATGCAGGAGTTTGCTTCCACATGCTATGAGAAGCATGTCTACATCAATTTTGAGGACGAAGAAGCACTGCAGCAGGTGTTTGAAGACAACTTCGACATAGGTCGAATTATAGAGTCAATCGAGTTACGTTTTAGTGTGTCGATAGACGCTGACACGCTGTTGATATTTGACGAGATACAATCGGCACATCGTGGAGTCACCTCGTTGAAGTATTTCTACGAGAAGTCTCCTGAATTACACATCATCGTAGCCGACTCAATGCTTGGATTATCAACTGCCGAGAGCATCCCTGTGGGAAAAGTGGATTATTTAGACATCTACCCTATGACTTTTGATGAGTTTTTGATAGCAATTGGCAAGGTGAAAGTTGTTGAAGCCATAAAGAATCGAAACTGGACGGCACTTCGCTCGGTGAATGACATACTCATACGTGACCTTAAAACCTATTATTTTGTAGGAGGAATGCCCGAGGCTGTAAAAGAGTTTGTTGAGAGCCACGACTATAATGAAGTGAGACGTATACAGAACAACATTCTTGTTTCATACGACAGCAATTTTGTTAAGCATGCTCCCATAGATGTTGTTCCTCGCATCCGCATGGTGTGGAACTCACTGCCATCACAATTGTCACATGAGAACAAGAAATTCATATATGGTGCTGTTAAGCATGGTAGTCGTGCCAAAGATTTTGAAGTAGCGCTGCAATGGTTAGTGGATGCTGGTCTTGTGATAAAGGTGCATCGCACAAAGGCAGGACGGCTGCCACTAAACGCCTTTGAAGACCTTTCAGCTTTTAAATTGTTCACTCTTGATGTTGGATTGCTATCGGCGATGAACAAAGTGACCCCCGACAGCTTAGTTTTGGGCAACGAACTCTTCACCACCTTTAAAGGGGCTCTAACTGAGCAGTTTGTAGCTCAACATCTTCACACGTTTGTAGATTTTCTTTATTATTGGTCGTCCGAGAATTCAAGTGGAGAGATTGACTTTCTAGTACAAGTGAATGACACTATTATACCTATTGAGGTTAAAGCTGAGGAGAACCTACGTTCAAAGAGTTTGCGAGTCTTTGTCGACAAAAATGACAACTTACATGGCGTCAGACTCTCGATGAGCTATTACCGCCAGCAAGAATGGATGGATAACTATCCTCTCTACGCAATAGCATCACTTGAAGAAGCTGTTAAACCCTAATCGGTCATTAGGCGACGACAGGTTTTTAATGGTCTTTTATGCTATAACAGTTTTTTCTGACTTGCCATGTCATCATTTTTGGAAGTTTATGCTTTTTAAATTGTGGTATTTTCGCCAAAAATTACTAACTTTGTCGATTAATTGCTATTATAGGAGTTTTATATACTCTAATAATTTATAAATGAACGACGACAACAAAAATAAAGCTGAAGAACTGGAGCCCATCAAGGACGACAACTCCGAGGCAACCATTTCCCACTCTGAAAAAGAAGGGCCCGAGGGGAGCATGACCGATTCTTCTGAGTCAAGTGAGTCAAGTGAGTCAACCGACCCACAAGCCCCTAACACGCCCACTGAGCACGATTCCCATGCCGCAAGCGCTGCCGCAACTGCAAAAAAAGACAAGCGCCTCAAGCTATCGGGCATGTATGAGAACTGGTTTATCGACTATGCAAGCTATGTAATACTCGAGCGCGCCATTCCACACATTGAAGATGGTCTCAAGCCTGTGCAGCGACGCATCCTCCATGTGATGAAGGAAAGCGACGACGGCCATTACACCAAAGTGGCTGGTATCGTGGGCGACACCATGCACTACCACCCACACGGCGACGCCTCTATTGGCGACGCACTAGTGCAATTAGGACAAAAAGAACTGCTCATCGACACCCAAGGTAACTGGGGTAACATCCTCACTGGCGACGGAGCTGCCGCACCACGTTACATCGAGGCACGTCTGAGCGAGTTTGCTCTCGAGGTGGCTTTCGACAACAAGGTTACCGATTGGACCATGAGCTACGACGGTCGCAACCGCGAGCCCATTACCCTGCCTGTGAAATTCCCATTGTTGCTTGCTCAAGGTGCCGAGGGCATCGCCGTAGGACTCTCTTGTAAGATTCTACCTCACAACTTCAACGAGATACTCGACGCTGCCGTCTCCTATCTCAAGGGCGAAGAGTTCCAGCTCTACCCCGACTTCCCCACAGGCGGATATGTCGACGTGAACAACTACCGTGACGGAGAGCGTGGCGGCAACGTGAGGGTTCGCACCAAAATTGAGAAACTCGACAACAAGACCCTTCTTGTCAAAGACCTGCCCTACGGCAAGACCACAAGCACCCTCATCGACTCCATCTTGCGAGCCGCCGAGAAGGGTAAGATAAAAATCAAGAAGGTAGAGGACAACACTTCGTCTACCGCCGAGATTATCGTCACCTTGCAGCCTGGAACCTCGAGCGACAAGGCAATCGACGCACTCTACGCTTTCAGCGACTGCGAGACCAGCATCTCGCCCAACATATGCGTTATCAAAGACGAGAAACCGCAGTTCCTCACTGCAACCCACCTGCTGCAGTTCAGCGTTGACCACACCAAGGATATTCTCAAGCGCGAACTCGAGATTCAGCGCCTCGACACAATGGAGTCGCTGTTCTTTGCCTCACTCGAGAAAATTTTCATCGAGGAGCGCATCTACAAGGATCGTGGCTATGAGCAAGCCAAGGACGAGGACGCTGCCGTGAAGCACATCGACAAGCGACTCGAGCCCTTCAAGCCGCAGTTCTACCGTGCCATCACCCGCGACGATATCCTGCGACTCATGGAAATCAAGATGAAGCGCATTGTCAAGTTCAACAGCGACAAGGCCGACAACTACATCGCAATGCTCAACGAGCGCTTAGCCGACATCGACTACAAGCTGGCACACCTCGTAGAGCACACCATCGAGTGGTATGAGAACCTTAAGAAGAAATATGGCCATCTGCACCCTCGCCGCACTACCATACGCGACTTCGACACAATCGTCGCAAGCAAGGTTGCCGAGGCCAACGAGAAACTCTATATCAACCGACAAGAGGGATTCATCGGCACCTCGCTCAAGAAGGATGAATACATCTGCAACTGTAGCGACATCGACGATATCATCGTCTTCTACAAGGACGGCAAGTACAAGGTCGTGAAGGTTGCCGAGAAGCTATATGTGGGCAAGCACGTTATGCACGTGGGAGTCTACAAGCGCAACGACACCCGCACCATCTTCAACGCACTGTATACCGACGGACGTGGCGGCACCACCTATATGAAACGTTTTGCCGTCACTGGTGTCACTCGCGACAGGGAATATGACATAACTCAAGGCAAGCCAGGCTCTAAAATCCTTTGGTTCACTGTTAACCCCAACGGAGAAGCCGAGGTGCTCAGAGTCACACTCAAGCCCAAGAAGCACTTGCGCGTACTGCAGTTTGACCTCGACCTAGCCGACCTCGCCATCAAGGGCAAGACAGCACGAGGCAACATGGTGACCAAGAACGAGATACATCGCATTACACTCAAGGAGCACGGACGCTCCACACTGGGCGACCGCGAGGTGTGGTTCGACCAGGACATCCTCCGCATCAACTACGAGGGACATGGCGTCTCGCTGGGTAAGTTCGCCGGCGATGACCGCATCTTGGTAATCATGAAGAATGGCGACTTCTACACCACTAGCAACGAGGCCACCAACCACTACGAAGAAGGCATCTTGCGCATCATGAAGTACGACCCCTCAATCGTGTGGACAGCTATCCTCAACGATGCCGACCAGGGATATGTCTACCTCAAGCGATTCACCCTCGACGACAACAACAAGAAGCAGCGCATGATTGGCGACAACCCCGAGTCGAGCCTAATCCTGCTCTCATGCGAGAAATATCCGCGATTTGAAATCAAGTTTGGTGGCGACGACAGCGTGCGCGACAACCTCATAGTCGACGCCGAAGAATTTATTGCCGTCAAGAGCTTCCATGCCAAGGGCAAGCGACTCACTAACTACAAGGTCGACACCGTCACCGAGCTAGAGCCGCGCATTGTTGAGGAAGAAACCCCACAAGAACCCGAAAGCCAAGATTCTGAACAAGAAAACGGAGGCAACGATGAGATAAGTCAACAAGAAGTATTAGACAAACTCACAGGACAAACCAGACTCTTTGACGAAGACGGGGACAACAATTAGTTAAAAACAATGACACGCAAAGGCTACATAGGGATTCTATTCATCATGCTTCTCACAGCATGGCAATCGCAATGCGCTCTAGCGCAAAACGAAAGTAGCGAGAAACCCTTGCGACCCGTAGCCTCTATGTTCTCGGCACAATATGGACATTCTTCAGTGCTCGACTCCTATCTCTCACCGCTGAAATATGGTGGACATGCCATCGCCATCAACTACGAGGCTCAGCAGGCAACTGGGTTCAACCCCGAGAAGTGGACAAGGCAACTGCGACTGGGAGTGGACTATGACTACACCCACAACCCCGCCGGCAATCACAATATGCACTCACTCTTGGTCGATGCTAGCTGGGGAATGATGCACAGGTGGAAGGACATCCTCACACCGGGGCTGCAACTCCAACTTGGCGGTGAGACGCAATTCAGAGGGGGAGCAGTGTATAATGCCTATAATAGCAACAATGTTGTCTCGGCACGCATCCACTGGAATGTGGGGCTACTGGGACAAGCTGTCTACAACACCCACATCAAGCGATTACCTATAACCCTGCGTTACCAAGCCATTTTGCCGGTTGCAGGAGCTTTCTTCGCTCCCGACTACGACGAGGCCTACTACGAGATTTACCTGGGCAACCACAGCAATCTTGCACACTTTGGATGGTGGGGAAACCGCTTCGACCTCGACCACACCATCTCGGCCGACCTGCATCTGGGCAACACAATCCTGCGCATTGGCTACCGCAACCGCATCAACACGTCGTGGATAAACAACATCAACACCCGCGACATTGCCCACTACCTTGTCATTGGCATCGGAGGCGAGTTCTTGAATGTGGGAGCTAAAAACAAGTCAAAGTTGAACAACAACACTATATCATCGATTTATCAATGAAACGCCTGTTCTACACATTGATCACAGCCCTGGTGCTGCTTCCGCTCGGCTCCTGCCACGACCAGGTGGAGTGGGACAATGACCCCTATGGCAACTTCGATGCGCTATGGTCAATTCTAGATGAGCACTACTGCTTCTTTGCCTACAAGGATGTTGACTGGCAGGCTGTCAAGGCGCAATACAGAAGCAAGATTCACGATGACATCTCAAGCCGCGAACTCTTTGACCTGTGCAGCGACATGCTCAAGGAACTGCAAGACGGACACACCAACCTCATTTCATCGTTCGATGTGTCGAGATACTGGATATGGGAACAATATCCCATCAACTACGACGAGAGGCTTATAGACCAGTATTACCTCAATTTCAACTACCGCAGGGCATCGGGAATCAAATACCAGATTCTGGGCAATAATTTCGCCTATATGTACTATGGCGACTTTGCAAGTGGGATTGGCGACGGAAACCTCGACCTCATTCTCAACAACCTCACAGCAAGCGACGGGCTCGTTATAGACGTGCGCAACAATGGTGGTGGCTATCTAACCAACGTTGAAACGCTTGTGGGAAGATTTATTGATGAACGCATCTACGCCGGTTCCATCCAGCACAAGAACGGTACTGGACACAACGATTTCTCCGAACCCTATGACTACTACTTCGAGCCGGCACACGGGCGCGTACACTACAACAAGCCCATCGTCGTGCTTGCAAACCGTGGCTCGTTCAGCGCCACCAACAATTTTGTCTCCATCATGAAATCGTTGCCCAATGTCACCATCGTGGGTGACGTCACTGGGGGCGGATGCGGACTGCCTTTCACAAGCGAGCTGCCCAATGGCTGGAGCATACGATTCTCGGCAGCTCCCATCACTGGACCCGACGGAAAACTCACCGAGTTTGGCGTGGAACCCGATGTGAAGGTCGACATGACACAAGAAGACATAGCTCGAGGCAAGGACACAATCCTAGAGAAAGCTTTTGAAATTTTAAAACAAGAACGAACAAATAGCTGATAACTATGGAAATTACCCCCATCGCCACATTCCACTCGCCTTTTAACGATAAGTTTGGCATTCCGCGTCAAAGTGGGATTGTGAGCGCGCTGGAAGGGACCATAGTTTTTGAACCACAGTTCCGAAACCCCGACAGTCTTAGGGGATTAGAGGAATTTGAATATATCTGGCTGATATGGGAGTTCTCGGCCAACAAACACGCAGCAGCGAGCCCAACGGTAAGACCTCCCAGGCTTGGTGGCAACACCCGGATAGGTGTTTATGCCACGCGCTCGCCCTACCGCCACAATGCACTAGGGCTATCGGCAGTGAAACTGGCAAAAGTGGAGCTCAACACTCCGCAAGGGCCAGTAATCCATGTGGAAGGCGCCGACTTGATGAACGGCACCCCAATCTATGACATCAAACCCTACATAGCCTATGCCGACGCTCATCCCGACGCTCGATGCGGGTTCGTCGACACCAACAACTGGCAATCGCTCGAGGTCACTATACCTCAAGAGGTGCAGCAGTTGTTCTCACAACAACAACTCGAGGCGCTGCGGCAATCTCTCGCTCTCGACCCAAGGCCACATTACCATAACGACCCTTCCAAAGTCTATGGTATGCACTTTGCAGGTCACGACATCCACTTCAGCGTTGATGGAAAACTACTCACTGTAATCAATTCTAATAACGAATAAAAATATTTACTCCCCATGCTTCAAATCCGATGTAAAAACAACAATGAGACAAGAGAATTTCCGGAGGGAACGTCTCTACTTGAAGTCTACAACGCATTTGCCGATGAACTGAATTTTAAGTATCCTGTCGTTTCGGCCAAGGTAAACAATGCCTCACAAGGTCTAAAATTCAGGCTTTTCCAGAACCGTGACGTGGAATTCATGGACGCTCGTCGCGGATCGGGATATCGAGTATATGTGCGCTCGCTCTGCTTCGTGCTCTACAAAGCCACTTCCGACATTTGCCCAGGAAGCAAATTATTTATTGAGCACCCCATTTCGGGAGGATACTATTGCAACCTGAGGAAGAAGAACTTCGAGCCGGTGACCGATGAAGACATCGAAAACATTCGCAAACGCATGCACGAAATTGTCGACAACGACATGGTGTTCCACCGTCATGAGGCAACTACCGAAGCGGCCGTGAAAGTCTTTGCCGAACGAGGATTTGCCGACAAAGTGAAACTGCTCGAGTCGAGTGGACAAATCTACAGTGATTACTACACCCTAGAAGACACTGCCGACTATTTCTATGGTCCGCTCGTGCCTTCGGCTGGATATCTCAAGGTGTGGGACGTGATTAGATATAAGGATGGTCTCATGCTGCGCACTCACGACTGGGACGACCCCGACAAACTTTCGGAAATGCACGATATGCCACGCACTTTTGAAATGTTTGCCGAGAAAGTTCACTGGGATGTGATTATGCGCCAGTCTAATGCCGGCGATGTCAACAAGGCTATTCTCAAGGGACACGCTTCCGAACTCATTCAAGTGAGTGAGGCACTGCAAGAAAAGAAAATTGTACAGATTGCCGAAGAAATCGACCGCCGATTCCGTGACAAGGAAAACCCCATCCGCATTGTCCTTATCACCGGTCCTTCCAGTTCAGGTAAGACAACATTCTGTAAGCGTCTTTCAATCCAACTGCTGGCTTGCGGCCTGCGTCCGTTGTCATTCTCGACCGACGATTACTTTGTCAACCGCGTCGACACTCCGCTGCTGCCCAATGGGGACTATGATTTCGACAACATCAAGGCTGTTGACTGTGAGCTCCTTGAGGACCACCTCATGCGACTCATGCAGGGCGAGAGAGTTGAAATTCCTGAGTACAACTTCGTCACCGGAGAAAGGGAGTACAATGGCAAGAAGCTCAAACTCAAGAACGACACAGTGCTCATCATCGAGGGTATTCACGCTCTAAACCCGATGCTAACCGAGAGAATTCCCGATTCGGCAAAATTCAAGGTTTACATTTCTACACTCACAAGCATCTCACTCGACGACCACAACTGGGTGCCCACAAGCGACAACCGACTGCTCAGGCGCATTATCCGCGACTACAATAAGGGAGCATTCAGCGCCAAAGAGACCATAAGCCACTGGAAGAACGTGTGCCTCTCCGAGGAGCAGTGGATTGCACCCTATCAGGAGAATGCCGACGTCATGTTCAACTCGGCGCTCAACATCGAGTTTGCCGTTTTGAGACCGCATGCCGAGCTCATCCTCTCGTCGGTTCCCAAAAACTGCCCCGAGTATAGCGAAGCACACCGACTGCTCAAGTTCATTCATTACTTCATCCCAGTCGATGACAAGGAAATCCCGCCCACAAGCATCATGCGAGAGTTCCTTGGCGGTTCAAGTTTCAAGTACCCCAACCGATAACATGCTTTCCCCTCAATCTCAAGAGGGGAAAGTTTTTTGTCATTACTTTGAGTGATACCCCTTTTAAGAACAAGAGGGGCAGGTGAATTGTGGCGATACCAATGAGTTGAGCTCCTTCTTCGATGAACACTAACGATTTTTGTTGTTTTTTAGTGGTTAAAGTCGTTTTTTTATCACTTTTGATGTATTTGTCAAGCAAAAGTGTTATCTTTGCAGATTAAAAAGCAAAGTTTTTATCTTTAAGATGAAAGTCAAGATACATAGAGAAGGACAGAATATTATTTTTGTGTTGCTACTCATTCTGTTGGCAATCAACATTCCAGCCTATCTGTTCATGGAGGTGAAGTGGATTCCCATTACTCTCTGCGTCATCAGCGTCATCATGTTTGCCCTGGTGGTTAATTTCTTCAGGTTGCCACAGCGGCACTTCAAGGGTGACAACGACGGCGTCGTGGTATCGAGTGTTGACGGCAAGATAGTGGCCCTCGAAGAGGTCTATGAAGGTGAGTACCTGCACAAGAATGTCATTCAGCTATCGGTCTTCATGTCGGTTTTTAATGTGCATGCCAACTGGGTGCCCCTCAAGGGCAAAGTAAAATATGTGAAACACCATGCGGGACGTTTCCTTGCAGCCTACCTACCCAAATCGAGCACCGACAACGAGCGCTCGGCTATTGTCATCGAGAGCGAGAAAAACGGCGAAGACGTGCTCGTACGCCAAATTGCTGGCGCCATAGCGCGACGCATCGTCACCTATGTCGAAGCTGGCGATCAAGTTGACATCGACAACTTCATTGGATTCATCAAGTTTGGATCGCGTGTTGACATATACCTGCCACTCAACAGCGAGATTCTCGTTAAGCTGGGCGACACGACAACCGGCGGCATTACACCCATTGCACGACTCAAAGCAAAAGAAGATTGATGAAACTGCTCAAAGCCATAAAAAACAACATCCCTAACGCAATCACCTGCCTGAACCTTCTCTTTGGGTCAATGGCGGTTATAGTTGCGTTCAAGCCCTTTGAGACCATTATGTGGGGGCTCCAAGGCTATCAACAGGCTTTTGTGCTCATAGCACTGGCAGCCGTTGCCGACTTTTGCGACGGTCTTGTGGCACGATTGCTTCATGCCGTGTCACCACTGGGCAAGGAACTCGACTCCTTGAGCGACTGTGTGAGCTTTGGATTGGCACCAGCCATAATATTATATAATGTAATGGAGGCTGCAGGATGCGATACCTGGGTGTGCTTGATGTCACTGCTCATTCCCGTCTTTGGTGCTCTGAGACTTGCACGCTTCAATGTCGATACCAACCAAGCCACCGTTTTCACTGGCCTTCCCATCCCTGCCAATGCAATATTCTGGATAGGATTCATCAACTATTATGCCACCCATCACACCATCAGCCAGTGGATAGTGCTCGCACTCATTGTAGTGCTCTCGCTGCTTATGGTGTGCAACTTGCGCATGTTCTCGCTCAAGGTGCACGGCTTCGGCATCAAGGAAAGTTACAAGCAGTACATTCTGCTTGCAGCAGCGGTGACATTTATCGTGCTGGGCGGAGTGAGCGGTTTGGCTTGTGTCATAGCATTTTATGTTCTCATGTCACTGCTTTTTAAGGAAAAAGAGGCGTGACCAGCACCACTTGGCACGTTTTTTGCTGACTTTAGGTTCTGAATCACTTTTTTAGTCTGAAACATCTATATCATGTTCTGGTTTATCCTGTTTTTGATACTACTCTATTTCATCGCCGCTCCCATCTTCAGGGTGTGGCGCAAGATGCGTAGGTTCAGAAACGAATATGAGCAAGCTATGAACCAGCAGGGCAATTACCAGCCAGGTCATGCTAGCGACACACGCACCGACGAGCAACGTGAAATGGTGGAACGATACCGCCGTTATAGCGAGGAAAACGCCGAGAACGTTGATTACGAAGAGCTCGAAGGAAGAATGGAAGAAAAAGCCGACAACACCTCAGCTCAGCAAGAGCCATCTTCTCAATATCAAGAAGAGGCCATCAGCGACGCCGAGTACGAGGAAATCTAACCATATAATCATGCCACAGTATAATGTGGGAGGCCATGCAGCACGAGGGTGGGTGTTGCAACACCCACGAGTACCGTGATTTTCCTTTTTTCGCTCGCGTTACCGCTTCTTGCTCGTTTTTTGAAAGGGGAAACTATAGGGCAAGTCGGAAACCCAAGTTGCCACCACAGCCATCGACTTTGTACCTGTTACGTTTCGCTACACAGCAGTCCCAGTCAAAGCAAATCCAGCTGCCATTACGATTCACACGGTAAGAACCCGAACTAGGTCCTTTCGGGTCTCTCTGTGCTTCGCTACTGTAACTCCCATACCAATCCTGGCACCATTCCATCACATTGCCGCTCATATCGTAGAGTCCCAACTCATTGGATTGCTTTGTCGCCACATCATGGGTTCTTGAGCCGCTGTTGCCTTCATACCACGCCACATCATCAACATTATTGCTGCCACTAAACTTGTAGCCATGGCTCTTGGTGCCGCCGCGGGCAGCAAATTCCCACTCAGCCTCAGTTGGTAATCGGAATTTCTTGCCTGTAAGCTGGTTCAGCTTTGTGATAAACGTCTGGCAATCGTTCCATGACACTTGTTCTACTGGCAAGTTCTTGCCATTCCATTTACTTGGATTATTGCCCATCACAGCCTGCCATAGCGCCTGTGTCACCTCAGTCTCGCCAATAAAGTAACTTGACAAGGTTACACAATGGGTAGGGATCTCATCGTCAAAGGCATCATTACCTTGCTCGCTTATGGCGCCCATAGTGAATGTGCCACCTTCAACCCTTATCATTGTGAATGTAACACCATTCACTGTAAACTCTTTTATTTCATCTTCTTTTAAAGTCTGTGCCTGCCCAACCATTGCTACCATCAGCAGAACAATTGTAAATAATGACTTTTGGTTAAATATCATATCGTATTTTTTTGCATTATTACCTTTCAAAAATTAGTTAAGCACAAAGTAATAAAAAGTTGTCAGTAATCATTTCACCATCACTTTGTGGGCTGTGCCGTCGCTCATCAGCACGATGTTCACTCCTGGCTCTGGGCTCTCTATGCGCTGACCCTCGACATTGAAGCGAGCAAGCTCGGTGGCATTAGAGTCGGTTTGGATTGTCGACACCGCCTCCACTGGCGTCTCACCGCTGAAGAATACCACTCTGGGCATAAGGAACGCATCGGTCGCTATCCACTGAACCGAACTCGGTATCACCACGGCATAGAGCCAGTTGTAGCCCGTGGCAGCCTCACCAGCAGGGCCATAAAGGAAATGGCTGGGAATTACCTCGGCTCCCGATGGCACCTCGATGAGTTTCTCCACCAGAAAGTGCTGGTCCCAGTCGTCACGGCCATACCAACCGGTACGGACCAATGTGGTCATGTCTTTGGTGTAAATGTGGCCATGCTTACACTTAAATCCATCGGGGCTGAAGAAATATCCCTTTTCGGTTATCATGGGTTGCGCGCTGGCAACCATCGACACCATCGCAACTAGTAGTAACAAAATCTTTTTCATAACGGTAATGTGATTGGTTATCGATGACAAATATAGCCAATTTTCTCGTGTTAACAAAAATTGCACATTATTTTAATAACGTTTTATGCCATTTTCAACAAAAAAGAATTAAATTTGCAGTGTCAGAACAAATTATTCTATAAAATCAACTAATTATGGCAACTACCAAAAAAACTAAACCAACTACTAAGAAAAACGTGATTGGCGAAGCCAGCAAGCGTTGCATGGCTATGGAAGACAAGTACGGAGCACACAACTACCATCCACTACCTGTTGTCCTCAAGAAGGGCAAGGGCATCTATGTGTGGGATGTTGAAGGCAAGAAGTATTTCGACTTCCTTTCTTCTTACAGCGCTGTGAACCAAGGCCACTGCCATCCACGCATCGTGAAAGCTCTCAAGGACCAGGCAAGCAAGCTCTGCCTCACTTCTCGCGCTTTCTACAACGACGCACTGTGCGAGTATGAGAAATACATCCACCAGTTCTTCGGCTATGACAAGGTGCTTCCCATGAACACCGGCGCCGAGGGTGTGGAGACTGCCCTGAAGCTGGCTCGCCGCTGGGGTGCAGTAAAGAAAGGTATACCCAACGATAAAATCAAGATAATTTGCTGCGAAGGCAACTTCCACGGACGCACCGTGACCATCATCACCATGAGCGACGACCCAAGTTCGTTTGCCGACTATGGACCACTCACTCCTGGTTTCATCCGCATTCCTTACAACGATCCCAAGGCTCTTGAGAAAGCTCTCAAGAAATATGGCGACGAGGTGTGCGCATTCATCGCCGAGCCAATTCAAGGTGAGGCTGGTGTATTCGTTCCCGACGACGGCTACCTGAAGAAATGCTTCGACCTGTGCCACGAGCACAACGTGCTCTTCATTGCCGACGAGGTTCAGACTGGTATCGCCCGCACCGGCAAGATGCTCTGCTCTATGCACGACGGCATCCGTCCCGACATCGTAATCCTGGGCAAGGCCCTGGGTGGTGGTGTTCTTCCCGTTTCGGCTTGCCTTGCCGACGACGACATCATGCTCAACATCAAGCCAGGTGAGCACGGCTCTACCTTCGGCGGCTTCCCACTGGCAGCACGCGTAGCAGTTGAGGCTCTCAAGGTTGTGAAAGAGGAGAAACTCACTCAGAATGCCGAGAAGATGGGTAAGATTTTCCGCGAGGAAATCAAGAAAATCAACTCGCCATTCATCGTTCAGGTGCGCGGACGCGGCTTGCTCAACGCCATTGTTACCACCCCAATCAAGGGCAAGACTGCTTGGGACATCTGCCTCAAGCTGCGTGACAACGGCCTGCTTGCTAAGCCCACCCACGACCACATCATCCGTTTTGCTCCTCCCTTGTGCATCAACAAAGAGGAAATCCTCAAGGCTGTTGCTATTATCAAGAAGACCTTCGAGGAGATGTCGAAGTAAAAAAATCTTTGATTTATCACAAAAGAAACAGGGTGTCCAAATCATTAGGACACCCTGTTTTTTACATCATTTACTCTCAATTCACGTCTATAGATATTTGTCGCCAAAGAAGGTTTTGGCCTCATTAACATAGTTCTTGATTTTCTGCTCGTCGTTCTTGGGAACTATGAGCAACGCATCGGGCGTGTCGGCAACAATGTAGCCGTTAAGCCCTGACACCACCACGAGCTTGTCGCCCTTGGCAGCTATCACGTTGTTGTTGCTCTCAAATGCCAGCACGCGAGTGTTGGGGGTCACATTTCCGTCACGGTTCTTAGGTGAGTTGTCATAAATCGAGCCCCAAGTGCCCAGGTCGCTCCAGCCAAAGTCAACTTTCTCGACAAAGACATTGCTAGATTTTTCCATCACAGCATAGTCAATCGAGATGTTTGGACAGTCGCTATAATGCTCGTTGATGTATTCCTGCTCCTGTGGAGTTCCATAGAACATGTTGGCATGGTCAAAGATGTCGGCTATTTCGGGGGCAAGTGTCCTAATCGCGTTGATAATGGTGTCAACACCCCAGAAGAACATGCCTGAGTTCCAATAAAACTCACCGCTCTCAAGGAACACGTTGGCAAGTTCCTTATTGGGCTTCTCGGTAAAGGTCTTCACCTTTGAAAACAACTCATCAACGTGTTCTCCCTCCTGAATGTAGCCATAACCGGTCTCGGGGCGGCTTGGCTTGACACCAAATGTTACAATAGCGTCATTTTTCTCCACAAACACAAATGCTTTGATTACATTCTCCTCAAAGTCATGCTGCTTGAGCACCATGTGGTCGCTGGGAGCGACCATAATCTTGGCGTCGGGATTTAGCGCCTTGATGTGCCACGCCGCCCATGCGTTGCACGGAGCGGTGTTTCGACGGGCTGGCTCCAGCAGTATCTGCTCGGGCTTGAGTTCGGGAAGCTGCTCTTGGATTATTGATGAGTACTGCTCGTTGGTGAGCATGATGATATTCTCGATGGGAACAATGCCTGCCAAACGGTCTACCGTGAGCTGCAACAGGCTGCGGCCTGTACCAAGAAAATCAATAAACTGTTTAGGCATCGCTTCGCGGCTGTAGGGCCAAAATCGACTACCCACACCACCGCACATTATTACACAAAATCTATTATTTTCCATTTAATATGTCGTAAAAAATTATTGCGTAAAGATAGGCATAAAATCGCAATCTGCAAAGAAAACCAGCAAAACAATGCGCCAACTATGTGCAAAAAATGTGAAAATTAATCTTCTTCTTGTTGCTTTGATGTTTTATTAGTAATTTTGTGGTTTGACTTAGAATATTCTTTATGAACGACGATTTCGATATAAGAGAAGAACGCACACAAGTTGACCGCGATTTTGAGAAAGCGCTAAGGCCGGCACGATTCAGCGATTTTGCTGGACAAGAGGGCATTATCAGCAATCTCAAGGTCTTTGTCGCTGCTGCACGCAAGAGAGGCGAAGCGCTTGATCACACACTCTTCTATGGACCTCCAGGACTGGGAAAGACAACCCTCTCAAGCATCATCGCCAACGAGATGGGAGTGGGATTCAAAGTGACTAGCGGACCCGTGCTCGACAAGCCGGGCGACCTAGCCGGTCTGCTCACCTCGCTCGAGGAGAACGATGTGCTCTTTATCGACGAGATTCACCGCCTGAGCCCCATTGTGGAGGAATATCTTTACTCGGCAATGGAAGACTACCGCATCGACATCATGATCGACAAGGGACCAGGGGCTCGTTCGGTGCAGCTCACTCTCTCGCCGTTCACCCTCATTGGTGCCACCACACGAAGCGGACTGCTCACAGCACCGCTCAGAGCGCGCTTTGGCATCAACTGCCACCTGGAATACTATGGTCACGAGACGCTCGAAGGCATCATCAAGCGCTCGGCAAGGCTCCTGGACGTGCCCATCGCCGACGATGCAGCACGCGAGATAGCACTGCGCAGCCGTGGCACCCCACGTGTAGCAAATTCTCTGCTTCGCCGCGTGCGCGACTTTGCCCAGGTGAAAGGCAGCGGCAAAATCGATAGTGCGATAGCTAAGTATGCGCTTGAAGCACTTAACATCGACACCTACGGTCTCGACGAGGTAGACCACAAGCTGCTCATCACCATCATCGACAAGTTTGGCGGTGGTCCAGTGGGACTCTCCACTCTAGCAGCCGCCCTCAACGAAGATGCCGGCACCATCGAGGAGGTTTACGAGCCTTTCCTCATCAAGGAAGGATTCATCAAGCGTACCCCGCGCGGACGTGTTGCCACCGACCTGGCGTTCCGTCACCTCAAGATTGACCGACCGGCCGACCGCAGCGGTCAAGCATCTCTTTTCTAAACGAACAATAAACCCAAACTATAATGGCAAATCTCAAGTCTTTAGCTAAAGACACCGTGATATATGGCTTCACTGGCATGGTGGGCCGATTCCTCAACTATCTGCTGGTACCTTTATACACAGCCAAGATCAGCGCTATGTCGGGTGGATATGGAACCATTACCAACATCTACGCCTATATCGCCCTCATGATCATTATCCTCACCTTTGGAATGGAAACCACATTCTTCAGGTTCTCCAACAAAGATGATGAAGACCCAAAATCGGTAATTTCCACTTCTCTCATAGCGGTGACAGCTGTGTCGGCGCTATTTGTGGCTCTCATCTTCATCACGCTGCCATGGCTCGCACCGGCAATGGGATATGCCGACCACCCAAGCTACATTAGCGTCATGTCGATTGTCGTCGCACTCGATGCCGTGCAATCCATTCTATATGCCTACTTGCGCTATCAGCACAAACCTCTTAAGTTTGCATCGCTCAAGTTTGCGTTCATCATTCTCAACATCTTCCTCAACGTGCTGTATTTTGTCTGGCTACCCGACCTTTACAAGAGCTACCCCGAGGTAGTAGGCAAAATCTATGACCCAACAGTTGGCGTGGGATATGCTTTCTATCTCAACCTCGTGTGCACAGGATTGGTGACACTGCTTTTCTGGAAAGAACTGGCGAGCATCAAGTACCGAGTGGACTGGGCGCTGCTCAAGCGCATGCTCTCCTACACCTGGCCACTGTTGTTGCTGGGAATTGTGGGAATCCTGAACCAGACTGCCGACAAGATTCTCTATCCTTACATCGACCCAAGCCACAACGGAAAGGTGCAACTGGGAATTTATGGCGCTGCCTGCAAGATAGCTATGATAATGGCGATTATTACCAACGCTTTCCGATGGGCCTACGAACCGTTTGTCTTCGGCAAGAGCCGTGACAAGGACAATCGCGAGGCCTATGCCGGCGCAATGCGATATTTCATCATCTTCACCTATCTGGCGTTCCTCATGGTGATGGCTTGGATGGACCTCTTGAAATACATCATCGGGCGTGACTATTGGGAAGGGCTAAAAGTGGTTCCCATTGTCATGGCAGCCGAAATCATGATGGGAATATATTTCAACCTCTCGTTCTGGTACAAACTCACCGACAAGACCATCTGGGGAGCTATCTTCTCCTTCATTGGCTGCGCGATTCTCGTTGCCATAAACTTCTTGTTTGTGCCCAAGTTCGGATACTGGGCCTGCGCTTGGGGAGGTTTTGCAGGATATGGAATCTCGATGGTGCTTTGCTACTTCGTGGGGCGCAAATACTACCCCATCGACTATCCACTCAAGGACATCGCTATCTACACCCTGCTCACTGCTGCAATTTTCGCCATCTATTGCTTTGTAGACTTCGGCAACAGCTGGGCAAACATCACCTTCCGCACCGCTCTGCTGCTAGTTTTCTTTGCAGTCCTAATCAAAATGGAACACCTAGGACCCATGCTCAAGAAACTGCCTGTGATTGGGAAGCTCATTAAGTAAAATAAACTACAAATTAGTACACACATAATAAATGGCGAGTATCAGCATCGATACCCGCCATGCATTTTTTTCATCAGCATGCAACTGTTTAATCTAAAGAAATCATCTTAAAAAAGATCTTTAAAATAGTCCATCATAATTTCTTGTGTTACACTCATAGTGTCTTGGGTGATAGCTGGAGTCTTTTCACTGAATTTCTTCATTATAGGCATCTTTGCCAAATCTGTAAGCTGTTTAATATCAGCTATAGTAAAATACTTAGAATAAACGCGAACCATGATATCGGGCAGCATGTCATTAAACCCACCAACCGAGGATTGTGAACCTAAATTTTGCAAGAAGATTGACTGCAACTTCTCCATCTGTTTGCTAAAATCCGACACCTCAAGAAATTCTCTCATTGCCTTATCAAAGTCTTCTGGCACCACAATACCAGCCGAAGGGCTCTCCTTCCCTAATGCGTAGTATTGACCTTCCTGCATTAAATCCTTTGTATACTGAGCTTGCATAGACCTCACTTTAACCTGAACTTCATTGCTATTGACTTCCATCAATTGCTTAATTTCATCAAGAGTGAAATATTTAGCGTAAATATCCACCATTTTCTCAGGCATTTTCTCTACAAGTTCATTCACAATATCATCAACATATTGACCTTGAAGCCCCATTTGTGCATAGGTTGCAGTTAGATTATCCCTCATTGTATTTCCAAAGCCCGTAACATTAAGCAAGCTTCTTACAGCAGTTCTATACTCCTGGGTAATGCCAGAATTTTGCTGTTGTTGAGGGACATTTGAACCTGTGGCATTGATTGTTACAAAAATCATTGCCAGCAATAATAATTGTTTCATGAAAGTTTTCATCATCTTTTATGTTTTTAGAGGTTATAATAATTTGAAGACAAAATTAAGAAAAACTATCCATAATTGCAACCATATCATGCAGATTTCATAAAAAACGACATAAAACAAAAGCCCGACAATCGTTGATTTTCAACCGATTATCGGACTTTGCAGTGCCCAAGAAAGGACTCGAACCTTCACGCCTTGCGGCACACGCACCTGAAACGTGCGCGTCTACCAATTCCGCCACTTGGGCTTTTTGCGGTTGCAAAGTTACTACTTTTTTTTGAACTGGCAATAAATTTCTTGATTTTTTTCTTAAGGCATCACCAATTCACCTATAAATGAGCGTTTTCCGTTCACAAATCGTCATTTATCCTTTTCAAAAAGTTTATCGATTTGAACTTTCAAGTGTGGTGGCAGCGGTGGGATGTTGTGAGCCTTCTCATATCGCAGCAGGTCCTCATAAGACTTGTCTACATCGTTTTCCTTGCGTGTTTGATTGAACTCTTTCTTATCAATGTAGGCAGTCTCGGTGACATAGGATTCAAGGATGAGGATGAAGTCATGCCCCGATCTTCTTAATCTGCCTTTGGAAATCTGCTGTGTCATCACTAAATCGCCTATCGATGAGTAACCATCTTGATCCATGCGATAAACCTCAAAGTAGCTGGTCTCTTTTTCTTCTTGTCTTTCAGCAAGTGTAGCCTCCTTTTTCTGTTTCTTTTTCTCGTTTTTCTCTTTTGCTATATCTAGATGTTTTTTGAAGAGCCAATGGTTAAAAGTCGTGGTTCTTGTTCCTTCTTGTTTGTCTTCATCGATGTAGCCCAGTATCGACACAGAGTCACTTATCACTTTGCGGCCGGTGGAGTCGGTCGAGATGTTTAAACCAGCCCAATCGCCCTTGTTGCTGGTGACGAGAGCATAGGTCGACATTTTTTGAATCTTGCATCGGTCCTCTATTTTGCCTCCAGAAATTGTGTTTATTAAGAATTTAAGGAGTCCTGTATATGCCTTTGAGATGCTCTTGGATTTGGTTTTAATCTTTTGATTAGCATACTCGTAGGTATTGTCAATGACTCCTGCCCTATAGTAAAGTGGGCCTTCGTCATCAATATAAGTGAGACGGTAATAGGTCTGCACATAGAGCAATTCTTTTGGCTTTACCTGAACATCGGGAAGGGAGTAACTTATCTCCTCCATTGTCACTACACCGTCGTTCAAGTCGGCGACATTGACCGTTAGGGGTTTGTAAGCGACATGCGACAAACACAACACATTGTTTCCCTTGGTGTCTTTGAGCAAGCCATCAACATCGGTAACACCAATAAGTGTACCTTGCTCGGTGGTTACTGTCGCATAAGCCACGGGTACCCCATCGGTATCTTTCACGGTTATTGACTGGGCACATACTTTAACAGCAAAGCCCATCGCAATCACTAAAAACAATAATAATCGTTCCTTCATAAACAATTAATTATTAATGTGTTTCTTTAAATGATGTTCCAAAAACTTTTTGTGATTTTCTTGCAAAAATAAGTATTATCTTTGACTTGCAATCAAATTCAAATTGAAAAACAACATTTTTTTCTTTAAATATCATTTTTTGCCTCCATTATTGGTGCCGTTGACCCGAAAAGCAGTATCTTTGCAGATTATTTCTACTGTTGTGCCGCCAAGCGCAGCAAGTGGAAATTTCTCACAATACTTAACATGAGCGAAAACAACAATATAAAAAAGAAACAAGACGAGGAGTCGATTATCAATCAAGCGGCCACCGAGGAATACCGCTACGGATTTGTGAGCGACTTTGAGACCGATGTTATCCCCAAGGGGCTCAACGAGGACGTGGTGCGCCGTATCAGCCAGCTCAAGAACGAGCCCGAATGGCTACTGGAGTTCCGCCTCAAGGCGTTCCGCCACTGGCAAACCCTAAAGCTGCCAAAATGGGGCAAGGTGAACATGCCCGACATCGACTTCCAGGCCATCAGCTACTATGCCGCACCACAAACCAAGACTGGTGACAAAAAAGAGATTGACCCCGAGTTGAAGAAGACTTTCGACAAACTGGGCATCCCTCTCGAGGAGCAAAAGCGCCTGAGCGGCATGGCGGTCGATGCAGTGGTCGACAGCGTGAGCGTGCACACCAGCTATCGTGAACGCCTCGCCGAGCTGGGAGTGATTTTCTGCTCGATAAGCGAAGCTGTCAAAGACTACCCCGACCTTGTCAAGAAATACATGGGTACTGTGGTGCCTTATACCGACAATTTCTTTGCAGCACTCAACTCGGCTGTGTTCAGCGATGGTTCGTTTGTCTATATCCCCAAGGGAGTTAGATGCCCAATGGAGCTGTCGAGCTACTTCCGCATCAATGCGGCACAGACAGGACAGTTTGAGCGCACTCTCATCGTTGCCGACGATGACAGCTACGTGAGCTATCTTGAGGGTTGTACCGCCCCCATGCGCGACGAGAACCAGCTGCATGCCGCAATCGTCGAGATTATCGTCGAAGAGCGTGCCGAAGTGAAATACAGCACTGTGCAGAACTGGTATCCTGGCGACAAAGACGGCAAGGGAGGCATCTACAACCTCGTGACCAAGCGAGGCATATGCCGCGGCGATCACTCCAAGTTGTCATGGACTCAAGTTGAGACCGGTAGTGCCATCACTTGGAAGTATCCCAGCACCATCCTCAAGGGCAACAATACCGTGGGCGAATTCTACAGCGTGGCACTCACACGCAACTACCAGATGGCCGACACCGGCACCAAGATGATTCACCTGGGCAAGAATTCCCGTTCCACCATCGTGAGTAAGGGCATCAGCGCAGGGCACAGCGAGAACAGCTACCGAGGCATGGTCAAAGTCGCACCCGACGCTACCAACTGCCGCAACTACACCCAGTGCGACAGTCTGCTGCTGAGCGACACCAGCGGTGCCCACACCTTCCCCGTGATTGAGGTTGGCAACGACTCGAGCATCGTCGAGCATGAGGCTACCACAAGCAAAATCAACGAAGACCAAATCTTCTACTGCAACCAGCGCGGCATCAGCACCGAGGATGCAGTTGGTCTCATCGTCAACGGCTATGCCCGCGACGTGATGAAGAAGTTGCCCATGGAGTTTGCAGTCGAGGCACAGCGCCTGCTAAGCGTCTCGCTCGAAGGCAGCGTGGGATAATGCACAATAGACAATAATCTCTAGATAATCTAGAATATCTAGAATCAATATAAAAAACGAAAATGTTAGTTATTAAAGATTTACATGCCACAATCGAGGGCAAGGAGATATTAAAGGGAGTGAACCTCACCGTTAAGCCTGGCGAGGTGCATGCCATCATGGGACCTAACGGCAGCGGCAAGAGTACGCTCAGCGCTGTGCTCACAGGCAACCCAGCCTACACCGTAACTGGCGGTGAAGTAGAATTCTATGGAAAAAACCTGCTGGAACTCAGCCCCGAAGACCGCGCCCACGAGGGCATCTTCCTGAGTTTCCAGTATCCAGTCGAGATTCCTGGTGTGCTCATGAGCAACTTCATGCGTACTGCCATCAACGAGAAACGCAAGTACTATGGCGAAGAACCAATGAGCGCTACCGATTTCCTCAAGCTCATGCGAGAGAAACGTGCTGTGGTCGACCTAGACAACAAACTCGCCTCGCGCGCCGTGAACGAGGGATTCAGCGGTGGTGAGAAAAAGCGCAACGAGATTTTCCAGATGGCGATGCTCGAGCCACGTCTGTCAATCCTCGATGAGACCGACAGCGGCCTCGATATCGATGCCTTGCGCACCGTTGCCAACGGCGTTAACCGCCTCAAGAGCAAGGACAACGCCACTATCGTCATCACTCACTACCAGCGTTTGCTCGATTATATCAAGCCCGACCAGGTGCATGTGCTCTACAAGGGACGCATTGTCATGACTGGCGGCCCCGAGCTGGCTCTGGAACTTGAAGAGAAAGGCTACGACTGGATTAAGGAACAAGTTGACAACAATCAGCTATGAACAATTCGCTCAAGCAATATATAGAACTGCATGACGAGCAACTAGCCGCAATAGAGCGACTGGCGCCAGCACCTCTCAACGAGCTACGCAAGAAAGCACGTCAAGCGCTCGACGGTGCCGTGTTGCCACGCAAGGGCAGCGACGACTATGAGGCAACCGACCTCAACACTGTGCTAGCGCCCGACTATGGTGTGAACGTCAATCATGTGGACCTGTCGCGAGAGTCTACCACCAAGTTCCGCTGCGAAGTGCCAAACCTGAGCACATGTCTCTACTATGTGTTCAACGACACCTTCCGCCCAAGCGAGACAGCGGGCAAGAGTGGTGACAATGCCAGCGTTGAGTCGTTCCAAGCAACCAAGCACCCCGAAGTGCTGGCTAAGCACTACGGCACAGTGGCAAACCTTGACAACTCTTGCACTGCGCTCAACACAATGCTTGCCCAGGACGGAGTACTCATCTACATCCCCAAGGGCTCGCACACCACGCGCCCAATACAGATTATCAACGTCTTCGACGCCAATGCTCAACTCATGGCAGTGCGCCGCGTGCTCATCGTTTTGGAAGACGATGCACAAGCCAAAATTCTCGTGTGCGACCACACCAAGGGTGACAAGCAATATCTGAGCCTTGAGACGGTGGAAATTATCGTTGGTCGCAATGCCAAACTCGACTACTACCACATGGAGGAGAGCGGCATGGAGACTTCACGCTTGTCTCAACTGTGGGTGCGACAGCATGAGGGCAGCAACGTGCTCATCGACGGTATCACGCTCACCAACGGCTACACACGCAACGACTATCACATTGATGTGGACGGCGAGCACTGCGACACTCAACTGTTGGGCATGGCTATCGCCAGTGGCGAGCAGCACATCGACAACCACACGCTCATCAACCACAACGCACCACGTTGCCAGAGCAACGAGATGTTCAAATATGTGCTCAACGATGACTCGGTGGGTGCATTTGCCGGCAAGATTCTAGTCAAACCTAACTGTCCCAAGATTGACGCCTATCAGGGCAACCGCAACATTGTGGCCTCGCCCACAGCACGCATGTACACCAAGCCACAGCTAGAGATTTACACCGACGACGTGAAATGCTCACACGGCTCTACTGTGGGACAGCTTGACCAAGAGGCTCTCTTCTACATGCAGACCCGCGGCATATCGCTGCCCGTTGCGCAAAAACTGCTCATGCAAGCATTCATGAGCGACGTTATCGACGGAGTGCGTCTCGACACTCTTCGCGACCGACTGCGTCACTTGGTAGAGATGCGACTGAGCGGCGACACTCTCATTTGCGAGAGTTGCGAACTAAAGAAATAATCCTTTCTACCACAACAGAAACAATGAATATATATCAATTAAGAGAACAGTTCCCCATATTGGAACGAAAAATAGAAGGCAAACCGCTGGTGTATCTCGACAATGCTGCCACGTCGCAAACTCCCAAATGCGTCGTCGACACCATCAACGACATGTACTTCAACCACAAGTCTAATGTGCATCGTGGCGTGCACACCATCTCGCAAGAGGCCACCAACATAATGGAGGCCACGCGCGAAAAGGTGCGCCAATTCATCAACGCCAAGTCTACGAGCGAAATAGTCTTCACACGAGGCACAACCGAGGCTATCAACCTCGTCGCATCATCTTTCGGCGACAGCCTCTACACTGGCGACGAGATTGTACTCACTGTCATGGAGCACCACAGCAACATCGTGCCTTGGCAGCTATTGCAGCGCAACAAGCGACTTAAAATTCATGTTGTCCCCATCGACCGCAACGGCGATCTAGACCTTAATGCCTATGAGGACCTCTTCACCGAGAACATACGCTTTGTGGCTGTCACTCATGTATCAAATGTGCTTGGTACTATCAACCCTGTGAAGAAAATGGTTGAGATTGCACACCGCAACGGTGTGCCTGTACTCATTGATGGTGCCCAGGCCGCTCCACACATGAAAATCGACGTGCAGGACCTTGACGCCGACTTCTACTGCTTCTCTAGCCACAAGATGTATGGACCGGCAGGCATTGGTGTACTTTATGGTAAGGAGCAGAGGCTCAGTCGCATGGTACCCTACCAGGGCGGTGGCGAGATGATTGGCAATGTCACTTTCGAGAAGACAACTTTTGCCGAACTGCCATTCAAGTTCGAGGCTGGTACGCCCGACTTTGTGGGAATCGCGGCATTTGGTGCAGCTATCGATTTCATCAACTCGCTTGGCATTGAAAACATAGCCAGTCACGAGCAACTGCTGCTAGATGCTGCAACAAGCCAACTGATGGAGATAGAAGGCATGCGAATCTTTGGCACAAGCGAGAACAAGGAAGGCGTGATTTCATTCCTAGTGGGAGACATCAACAGCTATGACATGGGTCTGCTGCTCGACAAGCTTGGCATCGCCGTGCGCACAGGCCACCATTGCGCCCAGCCATTGATGAAGCGCTTGGGAGTGACTGGCACCGTGCGAGCATCGTTCGCACTCTACAACACCCTCGAGGAAGTCACAGCCTTCACCCAAGCCGTTGCACGTGTCGCCAAGATGTTCTAATCACAACACATAAAAAAACGAATAAACCAGTTCTCATCGAGCTGGTTTTTCTATTCTAAATAGGGTATATTTCTTAAAATCTGAATGTTAAAATACAAGAAAAGCCAAAAATACCTTAAACATAACCACAAGCTCAATCTTTTTTTGTACCTTTGCACCCAATTATTACAATACGAGTATTTTGAAGAGAACAATCACATATATCCTTACCGCCATTTTCATGTTTGTGACATTGGCGGCAAACGCGCAAGATTTCTTCAAGGATGGTCTTATAAATCAAGACTATCAAATCATCGATATAGAAAACAATGGCGTAAAAGGATTTATTGATGACCGCACCTATGACATCCCTGAAATTGTCAGTGATTATAGCCACAGCATCGTAAGGAAGTATAGCAAAGGATTTCCATCAAGACCTATGGGTATTATGATTAGATGGAAGTCATCTACTCCTGTTGAGGAGATCTCTTCGCTTGTGGTGTCGGTTGTGGAATCGGACTTGCCGAAAAATGAGATATACTTTGACAATGGAAAAGAAAGGGTCAAGCGCTATTACCCTGCTACCAACAGCAAGGAGTATTTACTGTGCAACATGTGCCCGCAGAAGTATTGCTACTATAAAGTGGAGGAGGTTCTCAATAACGGACAACGAGTTCTAGTCAGAAGAGGCAAGTTTTTCACCGAAGGACAAGTAAGAATGCTTCGTGTTGACGGCATGGTCAATGTGAGAGACTTCGGAGGATGGCACACCACATTTGGCCGACCTGTGCTCTACGGAAGGATATTTCGTGGAAACCGACCCGAAGGCATCACTTCTACTGGCAGAAACGACTTTGTGAAAAACGAACGCATAACTGCCGACCTCGACCTTCGTGGAAAGAACCTTTCAAAGTCGCCTTTGGGACCACTTAGTGAGGTGGAGTACTACTGCACCAACAATCAGCGCTACAAGCTGGCTCTCACAAGTAGCACGTCGGCACTGGCCAAAGATTTAAACATCATTGCCGACGTACTTAGCCGAGGCGGCAACGTGTTTCTACATTGCAATCATGGCATGAACCGAGCTGGAACACTCTCGTTTCTAATAGAGGGCATACTTGGCCTCAATGAGGCCGATCTCACTCGAGACTACGAGCTCTCGTCGTTTGCCTATGGTTCATCACGTTCCAGCACATATGGCGACATGCTTCCTTACATTCGTTCCTATGGCTCACGCGATGATAACTTGACACAATGCTTCTATAATTATGCGCGCAGCATTGGCGTTTCAGAAAAAACCCTCGACACCATTCGTTGCGAAATGCTTGGAATGCTTCCCGACGACCCACTAATCCTTGATGCGCACAGGACAAAGAAAAATTAAAGAATTAATCATCTATATAGAACCTACAAACAAGGCAACAAAAGAGTTTTAGCAAGAATGGAATTGCACGAATTGCTTGTTATTGAAAAAACGACTATTGAGCATGAAACTTAGTTATTATTATTTTGCATTTATTATTACAGCAATACTGCTTGTTTCCTGCCACCGTGCCAACAGCAGCGAGCAAGAAGACTTCAGCAACGAGCTCGATCCTCCCGTGTGGACGTTCGACACCGACGACGTGGAATTGGGAACTACCGACTTCTACACCTTCGATATCGAGCGTGACTACTCTAAATTGAACGAAAGATTGTATAAGGATCCTTCTAAAAAGATGTATGTTGAGAACTCCGAGTTCAATGATTCAATCGACATCACCTATAATGGAGACAAAGCTACAGTTACTTGTAGTAAGGCTTCGGGAGCATCGGTAATGACCGATGGTGCTCACGTAATCATTAATACCACCAAGGATGTAGCATGCAACGTTAAGGGCAACTCACAAAACGGCTCTCTGAAAATTGTTGGAGAAAACAAAGTACGCATCAACCTGAAGGGGTTGAACCTAAAGAACCTTAAAGGACCTGCCATCAGCAATCAATCCAAAAATCTCTGCTTTATAGTCACTGATGCGCAATCGTTATTGAGCGACGACAGCACTTACGTTGAAGCTGCAACCGAAGGTGAAAAGCTTAATGGCTGCATTTGCAGCCGAGGGTCACTTTCTATCAGCGGAAAGGCCCCATTGAAGATTATTGCCAATGGTGCCGATGCCATCCATTCAGGCAAGACCATCTTTGTGCGTCGCGGCTCCAACATCGACATCGAATCTAATGCCGCCAGCGCTATCAAAGCAAAGAACAAAGTGAAAATCGAAGGTGGCATGATCAACATCAATTCAACTGGACGTGGTGGTCATGGCATCGCAGCCAAGGAGGAGGTACTCATTTCTGGTGGACGCACCACAATCATTAGCAATACCGGAGCTGGTAAGGACGGGAAGAACTCACGAGGAATTAAAAGCGACAGTCTTGTGACTATCGATGGTGGCATAGTACGCATCAAGGAGTCTTCCATTGGAGGCAAGGGCATACGTGCAGGACACAAGTTCTATGCCAAAAACTGTATTGTCGATGTTCTCACCTTTGGCAACGACGATAAGGCCACAGGCAGCAAAAACCGAGGCATTAAAGCCGTTGATGAATTAAGAATCGACAGTGCTAGAGTGCGTGTTCGCACCGAGAATGGATGGAACGAAGGTCTCTCGTGCCGCTATAAGATTATGATAAATAACAGCCTTGTGGAATTGAAATCTCGAGATGACGCCATTAGTGCCGGCGAAAAGAATCAAGCCGACATCGAAATCAACAACTCTCGTGTTTATGCCGATTCAGGCATGGATTCTATGGATTCTAATGGAACTATACACATAAACAGTGGACTGATTTTTGTCACTGCTCACAGTCACCTGTGCAGAGGTCTTGATTGCGACTTAAAGCTCCAGATTGGGCCCGAAGCTACTGTAGTAAGCCTTGGACAACAATATACACCTCCCACTCCCAGTCTGCTTAAGAGTCCTGTTTGTCTTGTTACACGACCACTCCGCGACAAGCAGTTCTGTTTATCAACAACAGGAAAAGAAGACAACATGGTTAGTTTCAACTTACCAACGGTACACTTTTTCGACTCAGGACTCGTAGTATTGCTCAGCATCCCTGAGTTCAAGCAGAACGTCTCTTATGACTTCTGCAATAGAGCCGATGTCAAACCTAAGCACACTTTCCATGGGCTCATGATTGGCGGAACAGCAACCAACAAGTCGGTTGCCGTGAAACACACGTTTGCCAAGGATTACAACAACTTTGCAGACCCTGTTCCCAAACCAATTCCTGCTGGCATGGCCAAAGGTGGAGCAGCTACCACCACTGCCAATGCTGCCACTGGTAAAACCACAACAACTACCAGCGACACTCAAAACAACACTCCAGCTAAGCCTAAGGCCAAAGCTAAAAATACCCAAGCTCAAGGTCAAACCCAAGTATAATATTAAGACACAATAAAAAAGCCAGTATCCTGATGGGTACTGGCTTTTTTAGTTTCGTTACGAACTATCGACTATTAAGTGTCGATAGTTGCGTAGGTTGCATTGTCCTCGATGAACTTGCGGCGTGGAGCAACCTCCTCGCCCATGAGCATCGAGAAGATGCGGTCGGCCTCGGCGGCATCGCTGATGTTCACGCGCTTGAGCAGACGGTTCTCTGGATCCATTGTGGTTTCCCACAGCTGCTCGGGATTCATCTCACCTAGACCTTTGAATCGCTGAACTCGCACGTTCTTCTCCTCACCATTGGCATATTTCTCAATGAACTGACGCACTTGCATGTCGGTCCAGCAATACTCCATGTTGTTGCCCTTGATAGCACGGTACAAGGGAGGATTGGCGATGTAGAGATAGCCATTGTCGATGATTGGACGCATGCGACGATAGAAGAAGGTCATGAGCAGAGTAGCGATGTGAGCACCATCGACATCGGCATCGGTCATGATGATGATGCGGTGGTAGCGAAGCTTCGACAAGTTGGCTTCTTTGGGGTCTTCCTCTGTTCCAATGGTAACACCCAGAGCACGGAAGATGTTGACTACCGACTCGCTCTCAAACACTTTGTGGTCCATAGCCTTCTCAACGTTGAGAATCTTACCGCGAAGCGGAAGGATAGCCTGGAATCCACGGTCACGGCCTTGCTTGGCCGAACCACCTGCCGAGTCACCCTCGACGAGGAACAACTCACACTTGGCTGGGTCACGGCTCGAGCAGTCGGCGAGCTTGCCTGGCAGTCCGCCACCTGCTAGTGGCGACTTGCGCTGAACCTTTGCGCGAGCAGTCTCAGCGGCATGACGTGCTGTAGCTGCGAGGATTATCTTCTCCACGATAGCCTTGGCCTGTGCCGGATGCTCTTCAAGGTAAATGTTCAGAGCCTCGCGCAGACTGGTCTCCACAGCACCTATCACCTCGGTATTACCGAGCTTGGTCTTAGTCTGACCCTCAAACTGTGGCTCAAGCACCTTAACCGAGATAACAGCTGTCAAACCTTGACGGAAATCCTCGGGTTTGATGTCTACTTTAACTTTCTCGAGCATCTTGCTGTCCTCGGCATATTTCTTCAAAGTAGAGCCAAGGCCTCGACGGAAACCAGTCAGGTGGGTACCACCTTCAATAGTATTGATGTTATTGACAAACGAATAAATGTTCTCGTTGAACGACGTATTGTAGGTCATAGCAACCTCAACAGGAATGTCGCCCTTGTTGGTGCTGATGTGAATCACATCGTTGATGAGCGCCTCCTTGCTGGCGTCGATATAGCGCACAAACTCGTCGAGACCGGTACTGCTGAAGAACTCCTCGCTATGAGGATTGCCTTCATCGTCCTTCTCGCGCAAGTCGGTGAGAATAAGCTTCACACCAGCGTTCAAATAAGCAAGGTCACGCAAGCGGGTTGCAAGAATTCGATACTCATACACTGTAGTCTGAGTAAAAATCTTCTCATCGGGGTGGAATATCACGGTTGTGCCGTGCTCGTCGCCACATTCACCTATCACGTGAACGTCACAAGTGGGCTTGCCATAGGCATACTCCTGGCAATAAATCTTGCCGCCACGGCGAACCTCGGCACGCAGATAGTCGCTCAATGCGTTAACGCAGCTCACGCCCACGCCATGCAGACCGCCCGACACTTTGTACGAGCCTTTGTCAAACTTACCGCCGGCATGCAGCACAGTCATTACAACCTCAAGTGCCGATTTCTTTAATTTCTCATGCTCATCAACTGGAATTCCGCGACCATTATCGCTCACAATTATCGAGTTGTTCTCGGTAATAGTAACATTGATAGTGTCGCAAAAGCCTGCCAACGCCTCGTCGATGGAGTTGTCGACCACCTCGCTCACAAGGTGGTGAAGTCCTTTCACACTGGTATCACCAATGTACATCGCTGGACGCTTGCGCACAGCCTCAAGGCCTTCGAGCACCTGAATATTATGCGCCGAGTACTTTTTCTCTTCCTGTTGTTCTTGTTCTCTAATTTCTTCGCTTGTCATATAATAAAAATGTTTTTTCTTTTCAATTTCACAACTTTGCTTTCAGGTAGCACAAAAGTCAACCAAAACCCTGATTAGCAAATAATTACATACACTCAAGCAACTCATATTGTTATAGTGCCGTAAAAACATACAAAGATACAAAAAAATGGCTTACAAACCACCCATTTAAATCATAAAAAAAGTGAATATTTTAGTAGAAAAACAAACTTATTTCCTACATTTGCACTATCATGAAAACGAGACAATTTTTTACCATGATTTTTCTTTTGTGGACGGGCATTGCCACCGCATCAACAGACGGAGCATTCTCACGTCTCGACAATCTCATTGCCAACCACGACCGCAACATCGCCAGCAAGGAAAAGACCATCAGCAATATCAAGAAAAAGCTCAACCGCAACATATCCCTAGAGAAGGAATATGAGATCAATAACGAACTCTACAATGCCTACGTTGAGTTCCAAAACGACTCGGCACAGAACTACATGAGGCGAAACATCCAAATCGCTAAAAGCCTGGTTGACAATGACAAAAGCACAGAGTCCATCCTTAACCTCATGCACCTGCTCACCAAAGCCTACCTGCTTGACGAAGTAGACAATATGGCGCAAAACATCGACACGACTCTATTGACTCAAACCCAGAAATCGTACTTCTATAAAATCCTCTCCGACACCTATCTCTTTAAACTCGAGTTCCACAAGGGAAGTGTCTACGAAAAACAGCTGCAAGAAACACTCACCACTCTACGAAGCCGCATTGCAGAACTGGCTCCAGAAGGGTCTGAAAGGCATTTGCTCTACCATGCCAACTACCTAAACGATACAGGAAAAACGGCCGAGGCAATAGCCCTGCTAGAGAAAATGCTTACCAACTATCACAGCGGCGAGCGCACTTTCTCGGTGATCACCAGCAGTTTAGCATTCTATTACAGCAGACTCGGAAAACGCGACAAACAGAAGGAACTCCTCGCAATGAGTGCAGCCAGCGACTTAGAAGGGTGCATAATGGAAAACTCGGCCCTGCGCCAGCTAGCCGACCTACTCTTCGACGAGGGAGACATAGACCGAGCCTACCAGTACATAAACAACAGCGTGTCTGATGCCAATTTTTACGGCACGCGTCTGCGCAACGTGCAGGCTTCGCAGCTTGTACCGCGCATCATCAAGGCCTATCAGGAAAAACAGGACAAGAATCAACGCAACATGCGCAATTTCATCATTGCCTTGAGCGTGCTGGCGATGATGCTGGTAGCCGGAATCATTGGCACTACATTGTTGTACCGCCGATACCGCCGCTTGAGCGACAGCCGTAAGGTCATTAACGACAAACTCAACGACACTGTCGGCAAACTCGAGACCACCAACCAGCAGCTCCAGGAGCGCGACAAAATCAAGGAGCAATATCTAGGGCGTTTCCTCACCTTCAGCAGCTCGCTAATCGACAAGAACGAGACGCAGCGCAAAGCACTGAACCGCCTAGCCATGGAAGACAAGACCAAGGAGCTCAAGGCGCAGCTCAAGAGCCCGCATCTCGACTACGAGAACGCCACACTCTTCTACCAGAACTTCGACTCGGCATTCCTCAACATCTATCCAAGCTTTATCGAGGAAGTCAACAACCTCCTTGAGCCTGGCGACGCCATCGACACCAAAGACGAGCACCAGCTCACACGCGAACTGCGCATCTTGGCGCTCATACGCCTTGGCATCACCGACAACAAGGAAATCGCCAGCATCCTGAGGGCATCCATCGCCACAGTCTACACCTACCGCTCACGCCTCAAAGCCCGCGCAATCAACAAAGACACCTTCGAAGACGACATAAAGCACATCCAAGCGCTATCATGATGCAGAATGCACAAATGGGCTGCGCTGACGGCTTTGCTGTCGCATCTTTAACTCGCCTGAGTTTTCTTGATGTACATATACTTGGGATAGCGGTCTAGGACGAAGAGCATTACTGGGCAGAACCAGATTTCGCGCCCGATGCCTGGCAGACCGTTGACGGTGTAGAATGAACCACCTGTAAGGGAATGCGCACCTTGTACCAGTTTGCGGCATATCCCGGCAGGTCTTTACGTTTGCTGCACGGAATGACATCGACATGAGTTGTCTTACCGTCATCGCTCAAGAAATCACATAGTTTATCGGCACCAGCCACCATGAGCAGGTTGTGATGGTCAAATGGCCAGTTGGGGAAATCAACATACCATAGCCCGTCATCCTCGTTATTGAACTTGAGTTGGTATTCACTTTGCTTGCCAAACACGCTGCTGGCAATAGTTTGAGCTCCATTTAATAAATCACTGATTGAATAATTAAAAATTTCGTCATTTAAAAGATTAATAAAAAGGGAAGTGGAGAGAAAACAGGAAAGTGAGGATTAATTTACATTTTCAAGCCAAGAATTTCCCAAAACTCGGCTGGCAGTGCCACGTTCTCGAGACGTACGCAGTTTTTAAACAACTGAGCCACATCATTGATATTGTGACCGGCAATGCCGCAGCCCACTCGGGTGACGAGGAACCGCAGCTCGGGATGCTGTTCGGCAAATGCGGTGAAGCGTTGCACCGCTTCGGCCATCTGCTCAAGCGGACAAGTAGTTGGGATAGCATAGCTCTTGCCTTGCAGGCCCTCGCCTTGTCCCCATACGGCACCGAAGCGGGCCATTGCAACGCTTGCCGCTCCACCGCTGTGAAATCCCTGCGGATTGCTGCCGAAGACAAAGATCTCGCCATCTCTTAAGTCCTCGATTTGGTTAGGAGTAACGCGGTTCTCGTAATACTCGCTTGCCATCTGACGCTTGCGCTTTAACCATTCCTCTTTTGATTGTCTGCGACCTTGGCGATACTCCATGTCCATCTTGCGGTAGTAATTGCGTTTTGCCGAACTCTCACGATTCCAGGTGGCACCCACTCCTGCCACGTCATGGCTGAACTCTATCACATTATTAATGGATAGATTGAAACTCACCTGCTTCACGTCGTGTGCGCTTCCCATGTAGGAGAACGACCAACCCTCTTGTGTTAGTTTCTCAATGAGAGCCTTCAATGCTGCACCACTCCACTCTTGCGACGAGTTCTCATAACCGTCGGTGAGCACAGTAACCACTGCGGTGGCATCTTCATCATCTTTAATGTACTTGTACAATTCAGTTAACGACTTGCCCATAGCATCATATAGGGGAGTGCAACCGCCAGGTTGATAGTTATTGAAGTCCCCAACCTCGCTAATGGGCATACAATTAATCAATGTGTGTACATTCTTAGAAAACATAATATTCTTAAAAGTGACTAATGTGAGAAAATGCTCCTGCGTGTCGGCAAATTCCCTCTGTGCGCTACGAATAGATTTGATAGTCTCATTCACCCCATCCATGGTAGCTTTCTTGAGCGATTCCATCGAGCCGCTCTCATCCACAATGATGAGGTTGTAAATGCGTGCTTTCTTGGCACCTTCTTTTGATTTTTTCATTTCTTGTGGTCTTTCAGTTGTGTTTTTTGTTTTCATCTCTTTTTGATCTTTGATAGGTTTGTAACTCTTGTTGATGCTATCGGCGCTGCCGCAACCGTTACCAATGGTCCCGTCGCTGGCATTTAAGCCAATCATTTTCTTGTAAAAGCTTAATGAAATCATAATCGAATTTGTGTCAAAATTTATTGTTGTGTAATTTTTACGCAACAAAATTAGTGTGTAAATTTTACACATCAAAATATTTTACGTGTAATTATTACACATTTAACATATTTTAATGTTTGCCATATCAAAAACGAAAGCTTCTACTTATCAAGAATCAACCCATATGCCCCTGTTTCCGCAAAAACTCCTTTTTGATTTTGCCAGCGCTATAGAATGCCTAATCAATTGAAATACAGACCACTTATTTTCTAAAATGGTTTTGATTTTGATTTAATGGTGTTTATTTTATTTATATAATGTGATAATTTTGCGGTGTTGAATTCGCAACAATTTTCATTAACCAAATAAACACAACACAAAATGAAAAAACACTTATTCTTATTTCTTGTTGCCATGGTGATGCTCGGATGGAGCAGCTCACAGGCGCAAGATGTGGTTGAGGTCAACGCTTCTACCACACAAGTTACTCAAGACTTTGACGGCATGTGGGATGCCACAGCCGGCGAAGCCACGCTCAACATGCCTCAAGGATGGAGAGTGGATCGAAACCTCAGCGCCCCACGCACCGTGGGCAGTTTCGCTAGCGCCTCCACCACTGTAATGTACACTGGTGGCACTAGTCTTGCCAGCAATGCCAAGAATGGCACCTGGAATTTCCAGTCGAGCAGCACACCTAGCGATTGCTCGGTGGGAGGCCTCTCAACCACCGTTGACGGCGGCACCCGCTGCATCAACGTGATGACATGCGTGAAAAACGCTGGCAACGAAGCCATTACAAAGCTTAACATTGCCTACGACATCGAGAAGTACCGCGATGGTGACAACGCCGCTGGCTTTGCCGTGCAGCTCTACACCTCGACCGACGGTACCAACTGGACCAGCGCAGGCGAAGACTTCTACACCTACTTCGCTCCCGACGCTGCCACTCAAGGCGCTGCAGTCGTGCCCATCAGCACCACCGCTATTAATGGCAAGCAGCTCAAAGTGAACATCGCTGCCGGCGAACAGCTCTACCTCGCGTGGAACATCAGCGTGGCAAGCGGCTCGAGCCCCAACAAGGCTATGGGTCTTTCTATAGATAATGTAGTTATCGATGCTACATTTGCCTCACAGGACCTGAGCGCTTATATCTATGTAGAAGACGTGACCAAGTGGAGCAACCTCTACATGAACGGCTCGCTGCCCGAGAGCAGCGCTGTTGTGAACGGCGTTAATTATAAGGTGTGGGCCGTTGACATGGACGGTGCCGACCACACTCTCACCTTCACCGATGGCGGCAGCAACAGCCAGACCACAAGCATCACCGCCAATCGCGACTACTATCTGTGCCTCACCTCAACTGAGGTCACCGAGATTACCGACCCCGAGAACTACACCGGTTGGGTAGACCCAAGCCGTCCACCATTTGTGGCTTCGGGCATCTTCCTGCGCGGCGAGGTCAACAGCTGGGGTGCAGTGACCGACTGGGAGTTCAGCGACGAGGGCAATGGCACTTATGTGCTTTACGACAAGACCCTGAGTGGAGCCTTCAAGGTTGCCGACGCCAACTGGAGCAGTGCTTGCAACTACGGCAGCAACGGCACTTCGGTAATGATCGACACTCCTTACTCGCTCGTGCTTGGCACCAACGACAACATCTCCTGCGGTGGCAACACCTATGTGTGCAAGAAGATAATCCTCACCATCGCCGACGGCAACGCAACTCTGCTTCTCCAGAGCGATGACGACGAGACCGGCCTCACCGAGGTCTATGTTATGGGCGACAACAACGGCTGGAACTACATGGACACAAGCGGCAAGCTCCAGCTTACCGAGAACAACATCTTCACCGGACAAGTGACCATGAATGCTGGCGACGACGGCTACTGCCATTGGCGCATCTATCAGCGCCTGGGCATGGTGGGCGTGTGGGGAGCCGAGAGCGACCTCACTGGCGACAACACCAGCGGAACCCTCGTCAAGGGCAGCACAGGCACAGTTTCTACTGCCGCTGGCACCTACGACGTTACTTTCAACCTCACCACTGGCGAGTACACTCTCGTGAAGAGCGCTTCTACTCCCACTACCATGACTCTGCAACCTGCCGACGTGGTGCTCGTTCCCGAGCTTCCCGAGGAGGTTAAAGTCCTCTCGCTCAACAACAGTCTCATTTACTACAACGACCAGGATGCAGTGTTCAATGCCATTGCCGACGCTATGGGCAAAAACGCCAACTGGACCAAGCACACATTGCTCGGCAAATCGCTCAAGACTCATTGGGACGAGGGCGACGGCGTTGCCGAAGATGGCAACCCAGGTGCCAAGATGCTCGTGCGCAGCGAGGCTTGGAGCCACATCATCCTGCAAGAGCAGAGCTCGCTCCCACGCACCGACATCGAGACCTTCCGCGCCAACGTGAAGCGCTGGGTCGACTACATTCGCGAATACTGCCCAAACCCCAACGCCGTTATCATCGTGCCCGTGAACTGGGCCTACAGCGGCTACTGGAGCAACTACACCGCCTTCAACAGCACATTTGTGAAGAACTATCAAGACGTGGCTCTCGACCTGGGCGTGACTCTGTGCCCCGTGGGAGTAGCCTATCAGTCGGTATTTGACAACGAGGGAGCAACAGGCACCAACACCTGGTTCCTCGACGACCGTCACCCAACTCTCAAGGCCACCTATATGGCTGCCGCAATGGAATATGGCTTAATCTTTGGCGAAGACCCAGCATCTATCACCTATGCGCCCAGCGACCTGAGCGCCAGTGATGCAGCAAGCATGCGCACCTACGCTAGCAACGCCCTTAACGGCTTCACCAACTATGTTGACCACACCGCAGGTCAGGTTCACTACAAGGTGACCGTTCGCGACCAGTTCGGCATGGAAATCGAGCCAACTGACCCAGTTGTGATGACCCTTAGCGACGGTGGAACTCTCGAAAACGGCATTTTCACCAGCAATGGCACCAACGGCACATTCAACGTGAACGCCGCCACCGGCAACTTCAGCGCCGACGCAACAGTCAAGGTGGCTGCAGCCGAGACCGAAGTTGTGGTATATCCCGCTATCGAACTCAACGAGCAGACGTTGAACGCCAGCGAGGACTTCAACGCCATTGGCGATGAGGCAACCGCTACCCTGCCCGACGCTTGGCGCATCGACCGCATTCTCACCGCTCCACGCACCTTGGGACGCTTTGACATGGCCGACACACAGACCATGTACAGCGGTGGCGTGAATCTGCCCAGCAATGCCAAGAACGGCACTTGGAACTTTGGTGCCGACGACACCACCGACCGCGCTCTTGGCGGCATCTCTACAGGCGTTGCCGATGCCACTCGCTGCGTCAATCTCTATGCCCACCTGCTCAACACAGGCAAGAAGAACATCGAGAACGTGAACGTGAGCTACAACGTGGAGAAATACCGCAAGGGTTCAAATGGCGCAGGCTTTGCCGTGCAGCTCTACTACTCTATTGACGGACGCAACTGGACAAGCGCAGGCGACAAGTTCCGCACCTACTTTGCTCCCGACAGCGAGACTGCAGGCTATGCCAGCGTACCTGGCGAGACAGTGGCAGTGAGCGACGTGCTCGACGTGCCCATCTCGCGTGGCTGCGACCTTTACCTGGCTTGGAACATCACCGTAGCAAGCGGCGACGCTGCCAATGCTGCTATGGCAATTGGCATCGACGACTTCAGCCTCAGCGGCGAGCTCCCCACCATTCCTGCTTCCAACTACTACATTTATGTTGATGACCAAACTGGTTGGGACGCTCTGGGACTCTATGCATGGGGCGACAGCGAGCTCTTTGGCGCATGGCCCGGCGAGGCAAGCGTTGGCGAGGTCGAGATTAATGACAGCAAGACGCTCTACAAAGTGTTCCTGCTCGACACCGAGGGTGGCAACTACAACCTCATCTTCAACAACTGGAACAACGGCAAGCAGTTGGATGATTACAACATCATCGCCAACCGTGACTACTACTTCCGCATCGACGAGAGCGGAGTTACCGAGTTGGATGTAGTGAGCGTAATAGAGAATGTTGCCGACAGCAAGACTCCTATTGTCATGAAAGGAAACACAGTGTCGTTTCCCGGAATGATTGAGGTTTACAGCGTTAATGGTCAAATGATTGCTAGAGGCTCCAATTCTCTCAGCCTTGACAATCTCACTAAGGGTGTTTATATCGTGAGAGCCAGCAACGGCAACCAAGTGAGCACACTCAAAGTGGCTAAGTAACAACACATCCCCACCATAAAAACACACATTAATTGAAATCCCGCGCAACCACTCTCGGTCGCGCGGGATTATTTTTTTAAAGTTTAAAATGATATCAAACAATTATCATTTTTTTCCACTACCGCCGCACTCGGGGCATTTCATCTTTCCTGAGCCTCTGCGCACATTGTTATAGTCGCCTTCGGCATAACCTGAGCCACCACATTTTTTGCATCCATAAGTACAACCATCTCCACCAGAATCGCGAGTGGTACCTCTTCCATGGCACTTCGAGCATTTCACCTTGCCACTACCGCCACACTTGGGGCAAGTAGATGATCCGCTGGCAACCTCATTTTGAGCAGCAGCTGCAACCGGCGCTTCTGATACACCGCCAGATTGAAGCTTGAATGTCACAGGCAGTGTGTACAGCACTCTCACAGATTCACCATTTGCATCCTTACCTGGATTGAATTTCGGCAAGCTTTTGCACACTCTAATAGCTTCTTCATCAAGGTTCTTGTCCACGCCACGAACAACCTTTGCCTCACCAACACGGCCATCCTTCTCCACTACGAATTGAACAATCACCTTGCCTTGAGTATTGGCGTCTTTGGCAGCTTGTGGATATCGGATGTTTTCACTTATATATTTCATCAAAGCTCCATTTCCTTCAGGGAATGAAGGCATAGTAGGTGCCGATTTTAACACATCATCGCCCCAATCGACAACTGCATTATCAGTTGCATCTTCTAGGGTTTCAGCATTTGCCGCCATCTCTTCCTGTCTCTGTTTTTCGCTATCAGATGAGCCTTCACTTGACGATCCTCCACACGACACCAGCGTCATAGCTGCTGTCGCAAAAAACAATAAAAATAATTTCTTCATGATTTTTTGTTTTAAGTTTAATAGTTAATAATTCAAACCACAAAAATATAACAAAAATCTGACATTTCACTGGTCCATTTTGGTCCTTTTTCAAAAAAACCAGAGGCGAGGCAAATTTTGTCCTTATGTTCTTATGTCCAAAAAAACAAGCGCGGCCCCAAAAAAAGACAAGAGCCACAAGAGCAGAACAAGAAAAACAAGAAATCTTGTAACTCCTGCCAAATCCTGTCACTCCTGTCAAAAAACCAGAGGCGAGGCAAATTTTGTCCTTATGTTCTTATGTCCAAAAAAACAAGCGCGGCCCCAAAAAAAGACAAGAGCCACAAGAGTAGAACAAGAAAAACAAGAAATCTTGTAACCCCTGCCAAATCCTGTCCCTCCTGTCAAAAAACCAGAGGCGAGGCAAATTTTGTTCTTATGTTCTTATGTCTAAAAACCCCAGGCGCAGCCCCATTATGCATTGTGCATTGAATAAGTTCTTATGTCCAAAAAGGGAAGGCTAGCTCACCATCGCCCGCAATTGTCCTTAATACCTCAAGCCGAATGGCTAAAAATATAGATTGTCCTTAATTGTCTTAAAAACTATGTTCTTATGTCCAAAATCCACCCGGCGCAGCCAAAAACTAACAACTAAAAACCAATAACTAAAAACTATTTTGTACCTTTGCATGCTTTTTTAAGAAAACTCCTTTATAGCAAAACAATTGAAGCAAATTTTCAATCATATAAAACACGCAGCCCGATGGCTCATGAAGCCAATTGAGCAAGAGCTGAATTTCTTCCTGGTGATGTGGCTCATCAACGCCAGCGTCGCCATTGGCTACCTGGTGGGATGCTTCTTCATCGAAGACAACAGTGTGGCACACGCCATGCGATGCCTGGCGCTTGGCACCTTTGTCGCCTATCTGCTCACCACGCTGCTGCACTGCTGCAAGAAGAAATGGCTGCGCAAGAGTTTCAAGACCATCACCTATGTGGTCATTTTCACTCTTCAGGCCGTATACACCTTCATCCAGCTCAATTTTGAGATGAGCCTTGGGCCCAAAGTCCTCATCCTCCTTGCCGAGACCAACGGAAAAGAGTCGAGCGAGTTCATCTCCACCTATGCTTTCACTGCCAAGAGCCTGTGGTGCTACGGCATCATGCTGGCACTTATTGCCTGGGCCGTTGTCATGGAATGGAAACGCCGGGAATTCAACTCGACAACCAAATTCAAAGCAACGAAATGGGTTCTCGCACTGCTCTTCATCCCGCTGATTCTTAGCGGTGCCTATCTCAGCCACAACTACGTCAAGCTAGCGTTTTGCAAGCATTCCAAGGAGCTCAACCAGTGGGTTCAAAACTTCGGCATCGACGCCCTCGACCACCTGAGCGTGAGCTACTACTCGATGTGCTACCTCAACGTGAGCGACGCCGACATTGCACAGGCCATTCAGGTTGCCAAGCAGGTGAAACAAACCGCCCCAACCATCACCGAGCCCGACTCACTAAATGTGGTCTTCGTTCTGGGCGAGAGTTATATCAAGAGCCATTCGGCGCTCTACGGCTATTCACTCAACACCACTCCATGCCTCATTAAAGAGCGCGACCGTGGCAACCTCATCGTCTTCACCGACATGATAACGCCCTACAACGCCACCTCGCAGGTGCAGAAGAACGTCTTTGCCCTCAACGACAAGAGCAATGGCGAGATGTGGTATGAGAAACCCATGGTGCCCACCGTCCTCAAGCAGGCAGGCTACAAAGTGTTCTTCTGGGACAACCAGCGCAACTACAGCAAGAATGAGCTTTTCACGATAACAGTCAACTCGTTCATCTACAACCCCAGCATTGCCGCTCTGAGCTATGACGAGATTTCAAACCGGAGCATCTCTATCGACGGAAACCTCATCCACGACTTCAAGAATAAATCCAAGGTGCCTCGAGGCAAGTACAACTTCTACATCTTCCACCTCATGGGACAGCACGTGCACCCCATTGGACGATATCCCAAGAAATCGGGATATGACGTGTTCACTCCCGACTCGGTGCCTTTCAATGGCCCCTATCTCAACAAGGACAAGCGCACCTACATAGCCCAATATGACAACGCCACTCTCTATAACGACAACGTGATGAAGCGCATCTTCGACTTGTGGCGCGACAAGAACACGGTTGTTATCTACTTCTCCGACCACGGCGACGAGGCCTACGACTACCGCGACCACGTGGGACGCGGCAATGTAACCACGGCAAGCCCCGAGCTCTTCCACTGCGACAACGACGTGCCGTTCATGGTTTGGTGCAGCGACAAGTTCATAGCAACCCATCCCGCCCTGGTCAACGACTTGCGCAATGCCGCCAGCCGCCCTGGAATGATCAACGACGCCAGCTACCTCATGCTCAGGCTCGCAGGAGTCAACACCCAGTACTATGTGCCACAGCGCGACATCTCCAGCCCCAGCTACAAGCCCACCAAGCGCATAGTTTACGACAAATTCGACTACGACAAAGTGATAAACAAAAAGAATAAATAACAACATCCGAAGTCTGACTTCTGATTTCCGACTTCTGACTTCTGATTTCTGACATCTGATCTCTGACATCTGATCTCTGACATCTGATCTCTGACATCTGACTTCTGATTTCTGACATCTGACTTCTGACATCTGACTTCTGATCTCTGACATCTGATCTCTGACATCTGACTTCTGATTTCTGACTTCTGATTTCTGACTTCTTATTTCTGACTTCTTATTTCTGACATCTGACTTCTGATTTCTGACTTCTGATTTCTGACATCTAACAACTACTATGATGCGAATAGACATACTCACCGTGATGCCCGAGGCGCTGGAGTCGCCTCTGCACTGCAGCATCGTCCAGCGAGCACAAGACAAAGGCCTCGTCGAGATACACATCCACAACCTGCGCGACTGGTCCACCAACAAGCACCGCAAGGTCGACGACTACCCCTTTGGCGGTGAAGCTGGCATGGTCATGCAAATCGAGCCCGTGTTCCTCGCCATCGAGCAGCTCAAGAGCGAGCGAGACTACGACGAGATAATCTTCACCTCGCCCGACGGTGACATGTTTGACCAGCCCATGGCAAACCAGCTCTCCATGGCACAGAACATCATCATCCTGTGCGGGCACTACAAGGGAGTGGACTATCGCATCCGCGAACACCTCATCACCCGTGAGATTTCAATAGGCAACTATGTGCTCACCGGCGGCGAACTGCCCGCAGCTGTCATCGCCGACGCCATCGTAAGGCTCATTCCCGGCGCCATTGGCGACGAGCAGAGCGCACTTAACGACTCCTTCCAGGACAACCTCCTCGAAGCACCAGTCTACACACGCCCTGCCGAGTTCAACGGATGGAAAGTCCCCGAAATCCTCCTCAGCGGCAACTTCCCAAAAATCGAAGAATGGAAAATGCAGCAAGCCCTCGAGCGCACCAAGAAACTCCGCCCAGGCCTGCTGGAAGAATAAAATAGGGGACATTGCTCCCAATACTGCAACAGTCTGATACATTCTAACAAGTATTCAAGTTGTTTATTACATTCTACCCACATAGGTTGTATCAGATAATTGGCGGCAATAGGCCAAATGTATTTTATATGAGATATTGATTTACAGGATCATTAGGATGTTCCTTTTTATATTTATGGGATTTTATGATTGGTATGTAAGCCCCAGCAAATAACAATAATATAGAAACAAATAAAAATATGAAAGCAAACAAAGGTTTTTGTGAAGCGGTATAAGAAAGAGTAAAAATAATCGATATAATAGCGAGACAAAAAATAAATGATTTGACAAAATTTGCAGTAGCAAGTATTTCTTTAGCCTTTTTTTCTAATTTTTTTTCTTCTCTCTTTTTTTCTTCTTTAAGTCGCTTCCTTTCCTTGGTTTCAATTGCCTTTCTTTCGATATCTTCAAAATATTGCTGAAGTTCCGAAAGAGTTTGTGGCTTAAAATTTTGTCTATTCTTCTCGTCAATCAAAAAAGAATATTTCTGTGTACCATCAAGGTTTAACGCCAATACTGTGTCATTAACAAATTCAGGATGCAACATAATGACAGTGTCATTCTCCATGTTTATTGTCAACGAATTGTTTGCAGACACCCAATTCCATGTTTTTCTTACACCAACACCATTATTTATCATAAGAACAGTTTTGTCTCTGTCAAATATATATAACTCTTTCGCTCCAGTATTGTTAAAAACAACCCATGGTTTATTGCAAAGAATTGTAGAAACATCTAAAGATTGGCTGAATCTTTTAATGCGTTTTACTGTATCAAGAAGATATGTTTTCATATTATTAAATATTTCATGTTAATATATCTCAGCAAGTTCTTTAAATTCGAGGATATAAACTAATTTATTATTTGCACCTTCAAGTATTTCGACATTATTGGTATTGATTTTTTGCATTGATTGTGCCAGTTACATAATCTCAGTAGCGATTCGGGTTTGTTAATCATCTAACCATGAGTCAATACTACGAGTAAATATAATTTTGTGTTGTTTATCAAGATAAACCTTTTCTATTATACCAACTCTGCTATTTAATAATCCATTATAAAAACTATATTCTGCCTCATAAATATATCCAATCACTTCATTACTTCCTTCTTTTGCTAATCGATTAAGGGCACGTCTTTGATGTTCTGAAAATTCTGGATAATCGTAATCTTCATTATTAATTAGTTGAAATGCATCATTTGCTGTCATATCAGCGACATACTCACATGAAATCCATCTAAGTTTGATAGAAGATTTTATACCGAACGCTTTTGCATCAGTTTGTTTTTTATGAACAACAGCTGATTTTACTCTTTCAACAGGATTGGGATTTGCTTTACGTTTTTGTGGAGTTTTTGCGATTGTTACACCTCCAAGAAAGGAAAAAATGAAAAATAAAATGATTAATTTTTTCATGAATATATTCTTTAGCATTTAAGTAACAAATGTACGAAATTTATATTGAATTAAAGAGTTATTTGTAAAAAAAAATGTTCTAAAAATTCACCTTAACTATAAGGGGTATGCAATTTGCAACTTATTTTGCCATAATATAATTGAAGATGTTTTTATTTTTCGTTTGCCTATGAAAGTTTCAAGTAGAAATTTATCATCGAGTTTCGAAGTCCCATATCGACATATGGAATTTCGCCATGCTGTAGTAGACTGATGCACTCCGAGAGATACTCTGGTGGCGAGGTTTTAAAGCTCGCCAACCAATAGGCGTTTGCGCCTCTAGGCGATAGTGTGTATGTGTGGCCATAACCAAGTTTATGCCATACATAGAACATTGGAACCTTTAACGCCTCCACATTTGCGACTTTCGGTTCTTGCAGAAAGTCTGGCATTCAGTGTTCTGCTTTAATCTTGTCTTGAATGAGGCACAGCCCATTCACAAGGTCTATCATATCTCCTTTACTCGGTCTTACCATAATTTATATATCGATATCAAGCAATATAGGGCAATGATCTGAGCCCCATATATCATCTCGGATTATTGAAGATTTAACTTTCGGCATGATTGATTGAGAAACGAGAAAATAATCAATAAGGCGAAAGGGGTGTTCGAGATTTTAATATATTTATTTGATGATTTTCTTCCTTTGAATATTACCAATTGCATTACATTTTTTTATATGATTTAAACTTGGTGTTTCAAATGGTTTTTTAGGTTTAATTTGAAAATGAGTGCCAATATTTAGTAACAAATATGGAATTGCCATTATGAGCATAGATAAAATAGATAATCCAAACATAGACATAATGATGTCTACAAAATCATTTTTTCTTATTATGCCTAAAACAATTGCTGCAATATTTACTATAAGCAAAATTATTAAAGAGACACAACCAACCCAATCAGGCATTTCTTTTTTTGAACTTTTTCTATAATAAGAGTTTATATTTTGTTCGTATTCTTGTTCTAGTGCATCACAATTGTTACAATATTTCACATAACCGACAATAACTTCATTGCCTTCAGGAAACATTTTTAAATGTTTTGAAAAATTATCATCTGTAACTTGTTTTCCACAAATGGGGCAAATAAAACCACCGTCTTCAATGACCTTTTTATTATCATTTGATCTCTTATAATCAATTTCATTTTGGCGTTTGGTCTTTCTTTCAGAATTGTCTTTAATTATCGTGTATATCAACCAAATTACAAAAATTATAAAAGCAACAATTAAAATACCAAATATTGTGTAACCGTCAAACACAGCTCCTTCATGAGCTACATCATCCTCATAATAATCATATTGAGTTTGTCCTAAAATTAGATTATTAATAAATAAACAAAAAATTGATAGTAGGATTTTTTTCATAATGATAGGAAATTGGTATGTTTGAGTTTAAGCGAAGGGGGTGTTTGAAATTTTAATAGATTGACTGTTTGACGGCCCAGCCTGGGGGTGGGTAGGGCAGTGTGTCTTCGGTGCCTGTCAGTGGCACGCAGCCGTCACGCCATGCGTTGCGGCCTTCGCTCAGGGCATAGAAATAGTGCCCTTGTCGGCACTGCTCCAGTGCCAGCCGCCACCAAGCGGCGTAGTGCTCATCATGCCCTTTGGCCAGGCGTGCCATCTCGGGATAGTCGGCTATGATCTTCAATGCGATTTGAGTTGGAGTCATGTCGGTGGTGTCCCATGGAAACTTGCAGTTGGGTGTAAAAAGCACAAGCTCTCCGCTGGTGAGGTGCGGGAAAATACCGCACCGCTGCCATGTGTTTAGCTTCACTGTGAGCCAGCAGCGGTATGCTGAGCCATTTGGACTGATTGCTGCGCAAACACGAAATTCCTCATAGCCCATGCGGTGCAACTCGGCCACCGCCTCAAAATATTTTTATGAATTGCTTTTCCATGTTGCTATTTGAAATAAGTTTCAATTATTGTTCTTTCTAAGATTTGTCTTGGCTCTTGTAATGAAAGCAACTTAAAAAGTCTATCATCAATTTCAGCGTGGGAATAGTATTACCAAATTCTCCAGAGACCAACTTCTTCAGGCTTTGTTGACCATTGTACTTGCCATGCTCTGCCATCAGTTTGGTCAAGGAGAATGAAATTGAATATATTTTGTGTTGGGTATAGAGTAAACCGACCTGGTTTAGATGTGGATTCATCATCCACTAAAGAAATATCGCTCAAGTTGTATGTGAATGAATTGGATGTACTTCCTGTGCTGTATTGAACCATGCGCATTTTTCCAGTTTGAGTATCGAGGTTAATGAAGTTCCATCTATTTTCTGTAGGAAAGAGTTGATAACGTGCATTTGGGTTTACATAATACCTTGGCGGTACATTAGATGATGACTGCGCAAAGCTACAAATAGCAATGATAGCAAAAAGCAAGAATATTAAAATCTTTTTCATACCTGTATTATTATGGAGATTATTATTACTCGGATTTGAAGTCCCGCACTTTGTTTTCATTGTCCGACATTTCTACGGTTTTGCTTTTTGCATTAACCATTGTCTCAGAAACCCAGATAAGTTTTCCTCTATTCTCCTCTTTATAGAAATCAGATGATAAACGTCTAAAATGTCCTTTGCGGAAATGAGGTCTCATTGAACCTTTTTCTATTGTAGAAACCTTATCAGATACTCCTAATTGTATGCTATGTTCTTTATAGCGATAAGTGTTACTGTTATTAATATCAGGAACACCATTTTTTACACATTCAGGAAAGCATTTCATATATGCTATAAGGTTGACTGCCAGTGTAAAATCTTTTATAAGATTTACAGAGTATTCGTCAGACTTTTTCTTTATTTCTTCATATTGGCTTTCGTGCATTTGTCCGACACCAGTGTCGCTACAGTAAAGCAATGAGAATGTGCCATCATGCATTATGGCAAACGAGAAAGTGTAACCATCGGTTTCGAATGGGACATGCAAAGCAATGTCATAGCGTACATATTCTAGATCATTCTGAGTATTTTCGTCAGATGCGATATTGTTTTCGCCTTCCTCTTTAAGATATTGCTTGATTCCTTCGAGGTCTTTAAGAGGAATTACATCGCGAAGGAAATCACGCAACTCTTTCAGTTCAAACCAAACATGAAGAATCTCTTTTCGATAGTCCTTCAGCCACAAGTTTAAAGAAAGATATTCACTTTGTCTGATGAATGGGTCTGGATTAGAGTCAGCATACAATCTTGAATCACGATAAAAGCTCAATCCATCTGAACTTTTCTTCACCTTACACCATTTCTTATACATTTTCCACATTAGGCGTAGTGGTGTGCTATATGATATTTTTTTTGCCATTAGTATTAAGCTATTGATTATGTTTTAATCCCAGTCGTTGTACATGGTGGCGTCGTTGCGAGAGGGCGGCTGAGGCTGTGCCCAGTCGCCAGACTCAGCGATATTGCGATACTCCTCCTCAGATATTTCCTCTATCGGACTGTAGGCAGGTTGATACCAGTCGGGTGCAACAAAGCTTATGCCATTATTAAAAACGGTGCGTCTGTTACACTCGTCGATAGTGACTAATATTTTATGTCTTGTGTTCTTAAAATATCTCATTATGAAATGGATGATTTCTAAAATGTCTTTATAAATGAAATTGTTCTTCATTATATTTAGATATTTGATAAGAATTCAGCTTCTGACATAATTTCAATTTCAACTCCTTCGTCCTTTAGTTTCATAGCCTTTTTTTGTTTGCCACTCATGCCGTCTTGACCTACCACACGATAATCTTGTTGACCTACAACAAGTATATCGGTTTTCTTTGTAACAGAGTCAACAGGTATGCCACCTACATCAGCAATTATTTGCAAAAGATCTTTGCGTGTACCATACAAACATTTACCTGTAAAACACACAGCTTTTCCAAAGAAATAGCTGCCTTCATCAATCTTTGACGGGTCTCCAACGATTTCTGATACGTTTAATCCAGATCCACTTTTCTTTGTGGAAAGTTGGGGACGGAAATAGTTATTAGAGAAGCGGCCACATCGAACTTCAGTTGCATTTTGAAGAGCAGCAAAAGATTCCGCTTCGGCTAGTTGTATACATCTAAGGAATAATTCAGCGCACGCTTTTGAGTCATCACCTGCACGGTGATAGTTGCCCAATTCTATACCTAAAGCTTCGCAAACAATAGGAAGAGAATAACTATAGCATCCTTTGACCACCTTTGTTGACAGCCTATAAGAACAGAAGAATGCAAAGTTTGGGAATTTCATTTGACGAAGAAGAAATGAGTCGCGAAGTACATACATATCGAAAGCTGTGTTGTGTGCAACAACAACTTTGCCTTCTAGGTATGGCAAAACCTCTTGCCAAACCTCGTTAAAATCGGGAGAATCTTTCGTGTCTTCAGGTCTAATCCCATGAATCTCCATATTGAAATAGTCATATTCATTGTCGTTAGGTTGAACCAGCCATGACTTAGTTTCTTTTATTTGCGATTTTTCGACAATCGTGATACCTATTTCGCATATAGAATTGCGCTCAAATGTTGCTGTTTCCAAGTCTAAAGCGACAAAATTGATTCCGTTTTCGGAGAATAAAGAATCAAGTTTAAATGATTCTTTATCATTTACTTTATCATATGTATTTCGCGGCAATAGTTGTTCTGCTAAAGCGCTAGCTTTATTTGACTTTATATCACCGAAAGAAATGTTGATTGTTAATGCCATATATTCTATTTTAAAAACTGTATGCTTAATGTTGCCCAATTCTAAATTAAAAACCTGTTATTTACAGCTCATCAGAGACATTTTCTACAAGATTTTCATCCATATATCCAAGTGTTGCAGCATAAAAGATTTCTTTGTCTACGGATTCATAACGAAAACATGAAACCACAGCCCTTAGACCAGACTTGCAGTATGCTCTTTTTTTGCCATATATTGTTGTGTCCTCAGGTTCTATTACTGTAAGCTTATATTTTTGAGAAACCTCTTCTGCAATGTCTTTGAAATATGAAATTGCAGTTGCTTTATCTTTTGTTGGTGTGTAGAATCTGATACAATAAAATTTATCATTTGCGAGATGAACATTAAGATTCTCCCATGTCATCCCACCGAATTCAAATCTATTTTTGGGTGTGTGATAAAAAACAAGAAAATCTTTTTCAGAATATTCTTTATCAAGTCTAAATCCATGCTTAGCAAAGTTTTTAATCACTTCCTCTTTTGAAGCGCCAAACTTTGTGTCAAAGAATGTATCCTGAACTTTTGCATTCCATAGAGTATCTACTTTTGTGGAATCCTCGCTTGATGTGTTTTTGCTTCCCGTTCCTTTGCAGGCTGTTTCGCCAATTATCATTGCGATGATAGCGATGACAAAAAATAATCTCGTAGTTTTCATATTGATAAGTAATATATGGTTATAATCTGCAAATATAACAAAAACTGAGCAATTCTCCCCAAATTAACTGATAATTTATGACCAATTCATGGTAATTTGTGTAAAAGTCTCCCACACCATTTTCCAATATTGCCTGCACCGCCCTTGCCACATTACCTTTGCACGCACACGTTCATTGACATAATGCCACCCCCCTGTTCATGCTCCCCCAATTTTTTTTCAAAAACTGTCCCACGTCCCGATCCCCGATCACGATCCCCGATCCTCTATCCCCGATTTACCAAAAAAGAGACAAGAGCAACAAGAGTAGAACAAGAAAAACAAGAAATCTTGTACCCCCTGCCAAATCCTGTCACTCCTGTCAAAAAACCAGAGGCGAGGCAAATTTTGTCCTTATGTTCTTATGTCCCAAAAACCAGGCGCAGCCCCAAAAAGAGACAAGAGCCACAAGAGTAGAACAAGAAAAACAAGAAGTCTTGTAGCTCCTGCCAAATCCTGTCACTCCTGTCAAAAAACCAGAGGCGAGGCAAATTTTGTCCTTATGTTCTTATGTCCAAAAATCCAGGCGCGGCCCCAAAAAAAGACAAGAGCCACAGGAGCAAAACAAGAAAAACAAGAAATCTTGTAACCCCTGCCAAATCCTGTCACTCCTGTCAAAAAACCAGAGGCGAGGCAAATTTTGTCCTTATGTTCTTATGTCCCAAAATCCACCCGGCGCAGCCCCAAAAAGAGACAAGAGCAACAGGAGCAGAACAAGAAAAACAAGAAATCTTGTAACTCCTGCAAAATCCTGTCAATCCTGTCTAAAAAATTTTTTTTTCAAAAACTGTCCCACGTCCCATCACGATCCTCCATCACGCTCCCCGATTATTTTTCCCAAAAACTGTCCCACGCCCCATTCACGTTCCACGTTCACGATCCCCCTAACATAAATAATGTGAAATCTCCAATAGATATTTGCAAGCATTCAATATTATTGCTAACTTCGCACGTTAATAGTAAAAACAGTAAGACGACGAGACATGAAATTGAAGAAAATAAAACGACCCAAGTGGATTCCCTTGTGGCTGAGTCTGCCATTTGTGATTTTCATCGCATTCATTGCGATGCTGCTTTTCTTTGGTGACAACAACTACATGCAAATCAACGAGCAGAAAAAGGAAATTGACAAACTCAATGCGCAAATCAAGCAACAAGAAGACTCGGCAAAATACTATGAGCAGAAAACACAGGAACTGAACACCGACAAAGAAACGCTCGAAAAGCTGGCACGAGAGCAGTACAACATGAAACGTGCCAACGAGGACGTTTTCATCACCGACATTCCCTAACAAAATTAGCATCAATGAAACTGAACATCAATAAAAATGTCGTAAACCTGATGCTGTGCATCGGCATGACAGTACTTCTGATAATAGCATTCCTTCCAATCTTGGGATTGAAATGGACATGGCTCAGATATGCATTTGCTGCAGGAGCAGTACTCACTCTCATAGCGCAAATTCTCACCAAATATCCAGGCAAGGGATTCAGAGAGAAACGCCTGAAACACATGAACGTGTGGTCGGCTATCCTATATTGCGTGTCGGCAGGATGCCTGTTCACCACAAGCCAGGACATGCAAAACAGCTGGGTTGCTTTCCTGCTTGCTGGAGCCATACTTCAAATCTATGCCACAATGATGCTCTCAAAGCTCGCAAACAAAGAGAAATAATGCTAAAAAATGTAGAAATACGTCTTATTTGAATAGTATTTACTAACTTTGCACTTTGTAGTAAATTTTAAAGACCAAGATGAAAGGCATCAAAAACATAATAGCAGCTACCATACTGATTGCCACAGGCTCTACAGCAGCTCTGGCGCAATCTTCAACTAGCCCCTATTCCAAGCTTGGATATGGCATTTTGAACGACAATGCAACAGGCATACAGCGTTCGATGGGAGGAGTGGGCTATGCAATGCAGAACGGACGACAAATCAACGTGATGAACCCCGCAAGCTACTCGCAAGTGGACTCGCTCACCTTCCTGCTCGACATGGGAATGGACGTGACCAACTGCTGGTCGAAAGAGAACGACAAAAAAGGATACAGCTTCGGAGGTGGTCTCGATTATATAACTTCTGAATTCAGACTCTCAAAGAACTTGGGAGCCGCAATAGGTGTGGTTCCTTTCTCCAGCGTGGGCTACAGTTTTGGTGGCGAAATCGACAACGGTAACGAGAGCCGAGCCGGTTCGGGCGGCATGAGCGAGTTATTCGCCGGAGTTGGCTGGCAGCCATTTAAGGGTTTTTCGATTGGAGCGAATTTCTCTTACCTGTTTGGCTCCACTACCAACACAACCGAGGTGTATTCAAGTTCGACCACTCAGTTCATACGCACCATGGAAGTAAGAGACTGGAACATGAGAGCAGGTCTGCAATATGGATTCAACATCTCACGTAAGAGCCGATTTGTGCTCGGTGTAACCTACTCACCCAAGAAAACCCTGCATGGAACAGCTTTAGGCAGGAAGGCCGACATCGACCAAGATGTCGTAGTTGACAGCCATGGCAATAGGGTGGTAGTGTATGACACAATTGCAAACATGTCGATGAAGGGCAACTATGAGCTACCCAACACCTTTGGCGCCGGATTGAGCTACACCTACGACAACCGACTGAATTTGGAAATAGACTACACCTATCAGCAATGGTCAAAGTCTAAATACACTCCCATCAACTACTTTGATGTTGACGAGACCAAGTGGAACGACCGCTGGAAAATAGCAGCCGGAATGAGCTATACTCCCAACCCACGAGGAAACTACCTGAATAGAATGACCTACCGCGTGGGAGCGTTCTACAACAACGACTACATGAACGTGAATGGCAATAACGTGAAAGACTACGGAGCAGGCCTCGGATTCTCGTTCCCGGCTTTGAGTGGAAAGACTCTCGTGAACCTGGGAGTAGAATGGAAACACCGCTACACCACGCCCAAGAATCTCATCAGCGAAGATTACTTGAACATCACTCTGAGCGTGAACTTCAACGAGATGTGGTTCTGGAAGAACAAGATTAGGTAAGAAAGAGGAAGAAAGAAGTAAATAGTAAGAAGAAAGAAGGCAAGAAGGACTGAGGAACCGTTCACAATCACGATTCCCAATCCCCGATTAAATAATGAAACAAAGTAGATATTATTTTATAATAGCAATACTAATCGTTATCTTGATAGCTTCGGGCTGTAAAGATGAAGTGGAACCTTCATCCAAAAAGAAAATAGACCCATCAAAACTGCCAACTATGGTATCCCGAAATGTGCAGACACTGCTCAGCGACTCGGGAGAAACACGATATCGCATTACCACCAAGACTTGGATGGCATTTGAAGACCCCAAAAATCCTCACTGGATATTCCCCGACGGCCTCATTGCCGAAGAGCTTGAAAAAGACGCTAAAGACTTTAAAGTCAAGATGTCGATGAAATGCGACTCGGCTCACTATGACCGAAACACACGCATGCTGAACCTGGTGGGAAACGTCACAATTCATGACAACACCGGAGGCGAAATAACATGCGACTCGGCCTTTTATGACGAAGAAAAATCGCTATGGAGCCTTAACAGCATGGTCACAATAACCAATGCCAATGGAGGCAAAATTGAGACTAACCAGATGTACTGGGATAGAAAGGCAAACAAATACTATAGCGAGTCGTTCATCAGAATGCAGGCACAAGAAAAAGTGCTCGAAGGATACGGATATGAGTCAAACGACAAGCTCACCAACTACCGCGTGCGCAAAGTCCAAGCGATGGTTCCTTCAGGAAGCATGAGTCTGCCGTCGTTCTAAGAACAACATGAGAGATAAGATTCTTATTATTAAAACCTAATATAACGTGGATCAGCTGATTCCATATATCATTCTCACAGCAGCAGCGTTAGTACTCGGAGCTTTCTTCTCGGGTATGGAAATCGCTTTTGTCTCGTCTAACAAAGTAAAAACCGAGATCGACATTAAGAAAGGCGGACTGGTAAGCCAAATTCTTAACATCTTCTACGCTCACCGCGAGACATTCATCTCGACCATGCTCGTTGGCAACAACATCGTGCATGTGGTCTACGGTATTGGCATCGCTTGGCTACTCAAATCGCCTCTTGAAGGGTGGTTAGGAGAGAACAACGAAGCACTAGTACTGCTTGTGCAGACTCTTATCTCAACAGCCATTGTGCTGGTGATGGCAGAATTCCTGCCAAAAACTGCTTTCCGCATCAACCCTAACCGTTCGCTAAGAATCTTTGCAGTGCCACTGCTTTTCCTCTACCTTATCCTCTACCCCATCTCGCAGTTCACCTCATGGCTGTCGATGGTTCTCATGCGACTGTTCGGCATCAAGAACGAGAAGAATGAGATAAGGCTCATTTCGGTGGGAGAACTTGACGACTACCTACAAGAGAACATTGACAAGAGCGAGGATGAAAACCGAGAAGTGGAGCGTGAGGTGAAATTGTTTGAGAACGCTCTCGACTTCAGCGACACCCGCCTGCGCGACTGCATGATTCCCCGCAACGAGATTGTGGGAGTGGATATTGCCGAGACAAGCCGCGAAGAGCTGAGCGAGATTTTCACACGCTCAGGACTGTCGAAGCTGGTCGTATACCACGACGACATCGACAATGTGCTGGGATTCATTCAGGTGAGCGAAATGTTCAAGCCTGCCGACACCAACTGGAAAGACCAGATAAAACCTGTGATAATTGCCCCCGAGACTATGCTCGCCAAGAAAATGATGCAAAATCTGCTCAAGGAGAAGAAGAGTATGGCAATCGTGGTCGACGAGTTCGGCGGAACAGCAGGAATGATTACACTAGAAGACCTGGTAGAGGAAATCTTCGGCGATATAGAGGACGAGCATGACCGCCGCAAACTCGTGGCTCGCAAGATTGGCGAGAACACCTATGAACTCTCGGGACGCATGGAAATTGAACGCATCAACGAGCTCTTCGACCTTGACTTGCCTGAAAGCGACGACTACCAAACCATTGCCGGTTACATCGTCAACAAGCTCGAGGTAATCCCCAACCAAGGCGAGGAACACAACATCGACAACTACACAATGCGAATCAGCAAGAAAACCGGAGCTCGTCTAGAACTCATCACTGTCACGGTGAACGATAAGGAAAACGAAAAAACAGACGATTAAAGATATTATATAAATAAGTAATAAAAATTGAGTCCACTTTAAAACAGAATTAAAGTGGACTCATATTTATATAAATAGCTGATTACTTGCCAAACTTCACTTTGAGCTTCTCAATCATGTCTTGGGTCATTGTGTCGAGGTCATACTCGGGCTTCCAATCCCACTCCACGCGAGCGCAAGTGTCGTCGAGGCGGTTGGGCCACGAGTCGGCAATGCCTTGTCTCAATGGATCAAATTCATACTCCATCTCGAAGTCGGGGATATATTTCTTGATGCAGTTGTAAATGATTTCTGGGTCGAAACTCATAGAAGCAATGTTGAACGAGTTGCGATGAACGAGACGGCTGGGATCAGCCTCCATTATCTCAACAGCGGCACGAAGTGCATCGGGCATGTACATCATGTCCATGAATGTGCCAGCCTTGATGGGGCATTTAAACTTCTCGCCCTTGACAGCGCTGTAATAGATGTCGACAGCATAATCGGTTGTACCTCCACCCGGAGGAGTCACATAAGAGATGAGTCCTGGGAAGCGTACCGAACGGGTATCAACGCCAAAACGGGTGAAATAGTAGTTGCTAAGAAGCTCGCCGCTCACCTTGGTAACACCATACATAGTGCGAGGCTGCTGGATGGTGTCTTGAGGAGTGCCGTCCTTGGGTGCATTGGGACCAAAGGAACCAATTGAGCTGGGAGTAAACACAGCACACTTGCACTCGCGTGCCACCTCGAGGGTGTTCATCAGTCCGCCAATGCCAATCTTCCATGCCAAGAGAGGTTTGCTTTCGGCAACTGCCGAGAGCAATGCTGCAAGGTTGTAGATAGTGTCGATGTCATATTTCTTTACGGCATCGGCTATCTGCTGCGCATTAGTGATGTCAACCACTTCTTTGGGACCTGTCTCAGCAAGCTCTCCTTTGGGTTCTGCGCCAGGGATATAACCGGCTACTACGGCATTGTTGCCATAAATGCTTCTAAGTTTCATGGTGAGTTCAGAGCCAATCTGCCCTGTTGACCCAATTACTAGAACGTTCTTCATATTTCAATAAAAATAGTTGTTTTAAAGTTTAGCAGTGCAAAATTAATCACTAACAATCAAATTTAATAAAAATTTGGGCAAAAAATTCTTCTATGTCGCATTTTTTTTAGAACTTTGTGGGTGTAGAAGAGAACATAACCAAAATAAACAACTATTTTTAAGTATTAAAATCGCTATGTACGGCAAATTTCAAGAACACCTTAGCAATGAGCTGGCAGCAATCAAAGAGGCCGGCTTGTACAAAGAAGAAAGACTAATCACCACTGCCCAGAGGGCAGCTATCAAAGTGAAACCCGGAACCGACGTGCTCAACTTCTGCGCCAACAACTATCTTGGCCTTAGCGACAACAGCCGTCTCATCAAGGCTGCTACCGACATGATGGCCGAGCGCGGCTTTGGAATGTCTAGCGTGCGCTTCATCTGCGGAACTCAAGACATCCACAAGGAACTTGAGGCAGCTATCAGCGACTATTTCCATACCGAGGACACAATCCTTTACGGATCGTGCTTTGATGCCAACGGCGGACTCTTTGAGGCCCTTCTCGGTCCAGAGGACGCCATCATCAGCGACGCTCTGAACCACGCATCAATCATCGACGGTGTGCGTCTGTGCAAGGCTAAACGCTATCGCTATGCCAACGCCAATATGGAAGAACTCGAGCAGTGCCTCAAGCAGGCTCAAGAGCAGCGTTTCCGCATCATCGCTACCGATGGCGTGTTCTCAATGGACGGCAATGTGGCTCCAGTCGACAAGATTGTTGAACTTGCCGAGAAATATGACGCCATGGTAATGGTCGACGAATCTCACTCAGCAGGCGTTGTAGGTCCCACTGGCCATGGTGTAGCCGAGCAATTCAACCTCTATGGCAAGATTGACGTGTTTACAGGCACACTTGGCAAGGCATTTGGCGGTGCCATGGGTGGCTTCACCACTGGTCGCAAAGAGATTATCGCAATGCTTCGCCAGCGTTCTCGTCCATATCTGTTCTCTAACTCAGTGGCTCCTGTTATCGTAGGTGCCAGCCTTGAGATGTTCAAGATGCTCAAGGAGAGCAACGAGATTCATGACAAGCTCATCGACAATGTTAACTACTTCCGCGACAAGATGATGGCTGCAGGCTTCGATATCAAGCCCACTCAGAGCGCCATCTGCGCTGTGATGCTCTATGATGCCAAGCTGTCGCAAGACTTCGCTGCAGCAATGCAGGAAGAAGGCATCTATGTTACCGGCTTCTACTATCCAGTAGTTCCCAAGGGCGAGGCTCGCATTCGCGTTCAGCTCTCGGCAGGTCACGAGCGTGAGCACCTTGACAAGGCAATCGACGCGTTCATCAATGTTGGCAAAAAACTTGGCGTGATTAAATAATAGTCATTTCGCGACATTATTATAACGACTCATCTCCCAGGCTAAAGCTTGGGAGATATCTTTTATTATCCTACCCAATAATGGGAAATGGTTGTTAATAACTTTTTTCACAAAACACTTTCCTATTTACAAAAAAGCATTATTTTTGTAAAAAATATTGCCTTTTCTCAACCGATAGGCAATGATTATCAACTTGATTTATATAGAAATATATAAATTATACCAAATCAAAACGTAAAATCACCCGAGGTTTGCCTTGGGTGGTTTTATATTATTATCTATTAAGGTGGAAAGGAATTAAAGGGGAAAAACAGGCAACAAAAAAGAGGAGGCTCGGATTGCTCTGAGTCTCCTCTCTTAGGGGGCGATTACCTACTCTCCCACTTTCGCAGTACCATCGGCGTGGTGAGGCTTAACTTCTCTGTTCGGAATGGGAAGAGGTGGGACCCTCACGCTATCA
>JAFSPZ010000037.1 GCA_017451225.1 Muribaculaceae bacterium
CCTGCCCTTCACCGACCTCAACAACTTTGAGGCAGGCAAGCTGGGCAGCACCGAGGAGACCGACGGTTTCATCTTTGGTGGCAAGCTCGCCAAGGGCGACGCTGCCCACGTGATTTGGCTTGATGTGGACACCGACTACACTCAGTACATCATCACCGTTAACACCAACGACATGACCTACGACGTTGAGGGTCTGGCTTACGCCGACATGATTTGGCAGGCTGGTAACGCCAACGGTTGGGGCTCTCCTGCTGCCGGCCTCAAGAACAAAGGCTGGAAGGGTGCTGATGGATTATTCCCAAATGCTCGCAACAACGATGGTGAATACTTTGGCTTCATGTATCTCAACGGCGACTTCAAGTTCCGTAGCCATGAGAGCTCATGGGATGCTCCCGACTGGGGTCTTGATGAAGCTGCTGACGATTACAATGGCTCACTCGCAGTAGGTGCCGGTAACATCAACGCTCCTGCTGGATTCTACATGGTAGAGGCCAACCTCGCCAACATGACTTACAGCCTCACTCCTATCACCACCATTGGTGTGATTGGTGGCTTCAATGGTTGGGCAAGCGACTATGTTAAGCTTCAATACAACCCCCAAACTGGTGCTTGGGAAGGCTATTGCGACATTCCTGCTGGCACAGAGTTCAAGTTCCGTGCTAACGACGACTGGACTATCAACTGGGGTGGCGACATGAACAACCTCAGCTACGACGGCGGCAACCTCATGTTTGACGTAGATGGATACTACTACATCCAGCTCTTCATCACCTACGAGGGTGACTTCCGTGCTAAGTTCTCACAAGTAATGAACTAAGTAGTTAATCCCTAATATTAATTAAGGCTTTTCTCATGCGAGAAAAGCCTTAATTTTTTAATGGAATAGGAATGACTAGGAAGTGAAGCGACTGCGAGGTTATCTGGCCGTAGCCAGAGTCCCGGTGAGGACGAAGCGACTGCGAGGTTATCTGACCGTAGCCCAGAACGTCCACGGCTAGGACGAAATGAAGTGACTGCGAGGTTATCTGGCCGTAGGCCAGGACGTCCCCAGAGGGGACGAAGTGAAGCAACCCCACGGCGCGTAGCTCGAAGAGCTGCGTGGCGTGGGGAGTGTGCCTCCCTCTTCCTCCTTGGGCCCCGAAGGGGGCCAACATTTGCCACTTTGACCTCTTTTTGCTACCTTTGCAAGAAAAACAATGATATGAGTGCAGTTACAGCCATCTACCACCTTGTTATCAACACTTATAGACGTGAAATGACTCTGCCACAGCAGTCGTCCGAAATCCTCTACAACTACATTGCTGCCACCATTCGCAACAAGAACTGCCACGTATATGAGATCAACGGCATAGAGAACCACATCCACATTCTGCTGAGGTTGCGCCCCGATGTGTGTCTTTCCGACCTCGTGCGTGATATCAAACTTAGTTCCAACAACTGGATAAAAATACATCAGGCTTCATTCCCCATGTTCTCGGGTTGGGGAAAAGAATATGGAGCTTTCACCTATGCCCTGCGCGACATGGAAATGGTGGCAAATTATATCAAGCGTCAGCGTGAGCATCATCAACGACAGAGTTTTGAAGATGAGTATAAGCACTTGCTCAACAATGCCGGCATCGAGTGGAATGAATACAGATTGACATAGTGTCGCAGTTGTTGGCCCCATTCTGTGCCCAAGAGATAGGGAGAACATGACATTACCCCACGCTACGCAGCTCTTCGAGCTACGCACCGTGGGGCTACTTTATTTCGTCCCCTCTGGGGACGTTATGGCCTACGGCTATTATCTTCTGCTTAGACGCTACTATACTCTACGAAGCATCCTCGCGTCCAGCCTTACTCAACAAATTGCTTCATCTCATAAAGCGCATCCTGAGCGATACCGTTATTATTATTAAAGAGGCTGCCATTCCACCATGAACCTGTCACATGATTTGACCATGGGATGTTAAATTCGTTGGCCTCGGGCCACCACCAGAACAGGCCCTTCACACGGCTGTGCTGCTTTAGCGCGGCAATCATAGCCACAGTAAAGTTCTTTTGTCCTTCGTTGCTATAGGGATAAGTGGCAGTCAAATCGTAATTTGTTCCTGGCAATGCCCAAGCATAGCCGTAGCCACACTCCATAATCATAATGGGTTTAGAGGATGCTGCTTCCATTTTATTGAGTGTAGCATTGAGATTTGCGAAAGTTCCATGATAAGCACTATAGTAGCTCAGTCCCATCACGTCGTAGTCAATGCCATAGCTCTCGCAATTGCCAAAGAAGCCACCTGGTTGGTTAATGTTGTGCATCTCAACGTGAAGGATGATTTTAGTTTCAGCACTGGTCTCACGCACTGCTTGCGATGCCCGTTGCTGATAGGCTGCAAAGTTTTCCCAAGAACCGCCCTCAGGAGCGCCACCAGTGGGATAAACCTGACCGGTTGGCCACAGCATACCACCGGTAATCTCGTTGCCCAGCTGGATGAAGTCGGGGCGAGCACCAGCAGCTATCATCTCCTGCATCACGCGCTTGGTGTAGTTGTAAACGCTGTCTTTAAGGGCCTCAATGTCATTCTTAGGCCACGCAGCAGGAACAGTCTGCTTGCCTGGGTCGGCCCAACTATCGCTGTAGTGCAAATCAAGTACCAGAGCATAGCCTGCATCCTTGATGCGCTTACCCAGGGACTTCACATAGTTCAAGTCTTGAATTACACCCTCCTCCATGTCTGAGGAGCTTGCATTCTCGGGATTAACGAAGAGGCGCAAGCGCATAGCATTCCATCCCTGCTCGCCAAAATAAGGCAAGATGTTGCTAATCGTATTGCCATTACGGTCCTTATAGATGGCACCAGCCTGCTCATATTTTGTGAGCATCGAGATGTCGCCGCCCACCAGCCGCTCAGGCACTGGAATGCCGTTGAGCAGCACGTCATAAATCACTGTAACATCGGTGGCGGTCACCACTCCGTCACCATCCACATCGCAAGTGGCATAATAGGTCATATCGCCATTGAGCAGATAGTTGTAAATAGCTGTGACGTCGGTAGCAGTTATCATTCCGTCGCCATTCACGTCATAGCTATTGGCCTTGCAAAGGAACGGCACCGCTGCCACAATAGCCACAGCAAGCACATGTTTAATTGAAATTTTCATTGTTGGTTTAAATTAAGAACAAAAAACCTAGAATTTCTAGAAATACTAGATTCTCTAGAAATTCTAGGATATATACTAAAAATAGAATGTTATCTCACTGAATCAGGATTCGAAAAAACGAACCTTATTCACCTGAACCACCCAACAAGATGTTATAGATGATGGTGACATCAACCGAGCTGATGATACCGTCGCTATCTTGGTCACCGTTGACTATATCACTGCTGTCGCCGTTGAGAAGATAGTTGTAAAGAGCGGTAATATCCACACTGCTCACGAGGCCGTCGCCATTAACATCGCCAGGAATAGCTGCTGGCAATACGGGCAGTCCTGCATAATCTTCGGTCGCGTCAACTACAATGTTCTTATTCTCATCGGGGTCAGTTTCGGCCTTGATCATAAAGAACTTGTCGGTAGTGGCATATCTCACGTCAACAGTTTGTGGTGAACCACTGGTACCGGTGTTGAACACAAAGTTCATGAAGCAGTCATCGTTGGCAAGCTCATATTGCTGCACATACCAAATCTTGCCACCAACTGACACTTTCTGCTTGATAACCTCGCCAGGCCAGTTGCCATTGTGCTGCTGGTCGTCCTGATCCCATGTGTAGTAGCGAACAAGGTTCCAGCCTGCATCGTCGGCATTGACATAGACATTAATAGTGTGTGGAGCGCCCTGACCTGCAAAGTCATAGTTGCGGGTAACTACGCCACTAACAGCGCTACCTTTGAGCAAGCCCACCTTGAGCGTGCAAGGCTGGGTGATGTTGATTGTAGCACCACTTTCCACTTGAGTGCTGCTGGCTGTAGGAGTTGAACCATCGAGTGTGTAGACGAGTTTCGCCCCGCTTGTGGCCGAAACAGCAGTGAGTTTTGCAGTGAATGCATTTTTATATTTTCCCGATGCCTTGTCGCACCATGCGGTCTCACAGTTCTTTGACATATACAGGCGATAGCCCCAGCCTCTGGTCACCTCTACTCCTTCATCAAGGATAGTTGCATAGTACTGATTAATCACATTGTCTTTAAGGTACTTGTTCTTACCTACTATACAGTACATTGACTTACCATTAGGTCCAGTAGATTTGAAACCCGACATCTCATAGCTCTTCGAGAGTGGGTATTTCTGTGCTGTACTGGTGTTGGTAATGCCCACAGTCTTGCGAATGTCAATCATGTTCTTGATTTCCTGCTTGTATTCTTTCCAGTGAGCAAGGAAAACGCAAGGAGTGCCAGGCATGGTGAGCATGTAGGCATTGGCTGCCAGTGTGTCGGCGCGAATAGGGTCATTCTGATTATTGGCATCACGATACTGGGTATCGTGGTTCTCAATAAAGGTCACGGCATAGCGCTTGAAGTTGGTTGTCGACATCAAGCCGCCAATGGTAAGGTCTTTCCAAGTCTTTTTTGTACCTGCATCGTTATTACCACGCACCACATCACGCACTGTGTAGCGGAAGGGGAAGTCGAACGAGGCACTCATGTTCACTCCGTTCCACTTGCAGTTGTCAATCCATGTCTGAATCTCGTTCTGGCTGCTCCAATTCTCACCTACCGAGAACTGCACCCCAGCTGTGGCGTTATACTCGGCGACACGGTTTGCCCAAAAACCACGAGTCATATCATAGCGGAATCCAGTATAACCCAAGTCATTAACGAGGAAGCTGACATAGGCCTTGATAACGTTGCGCACATTCTCACTCTTGTGGTCGAGGTCACGCATTCCGCCCCAGTCTTCGCCTTCGTCGTTGTTGGTACTAAGAGTAACATCTTCGTCAATATTGCCAAGTGCTTGCTGCTGGGTGAGCCATGTTTGTGTGGCACCGCCATCATCGTTCTTGGTGATGTCGGCTGGTGTCATCTGGTAAGTGACGCCATTATAGGTCTCCACAGGAAAATCAACCCAGTTAGTAAGGGTTCCGCGATGGTTCACCACCACATCGGCAATTACACCAGTGCCTTTTGCCTTGTAAGTACTGATGAGCTCACGCAACTCGGTAGCGGTACCAAAGGCGCTTTTCTGATTGAAATAGTATTTCACGTCATAGCCCATCGAGCCGCCACTGCCTGTCCAACCGCTTTGAGGAATCCAAATCAGGTCGAAATACTGTGAAATCTCATCAGCCTGACTAGTGAGGTTCACCCAACGGGTTTCGCCAAAGGAGTTCCACCAGAACGCCTGCATCATCACGCCGCCATAGTTGTCGGGCCATCCCTGAGCCTGACCCAGGAACGGCAGCACAGCAACTGCTAAGAGTAATAATTTTTTCTTCATGATGTCTTGTTTTATGTTATTGTTTTAGTATTTTACTCTAAAAAAATGCTGCTTCTTATGCATTGTACTAAATATCTTCCAAATATACACAATTTTTATTTAACAACAACATTTTCCTGAAAAATTAACATTAGAATGCCTGTTTGAAAGCAATAATGCTGCAGTTCTTGACACTTTAGGAGAACTACTTCTCGCGTTTGGGATTTTTGGGGAACCAGCCACGCTCAACACGCCTCTTCTGCTCAAAAAGCTCACCAATGCCCCAAAGCGCCGATGCCCCAAAAACTCCCACTACCGCCGAGGCGATAGTGTTTTCTATAAACAATGCCGCAACTATCGAAGCTATCCCTATCACCAAATATATAACCCAAGGCTTAGTACCCCAATAGTATTCTGTTTTAATCACAATAGGATGCCAAATGCCTATAGTAAGAAATGTACAAACTGCAATAATGATACCTGTGAAATTCATACGTCTTTAATGTTTTTACGGCAAAGATATAAATAATTTAGTAATTGGTGCAACCGAGGAGCAATGTACTCATCAATTATGGTGAGAATATGAAAACATTTTCATTTAATTTGGGGATTGTATCACTAAAGTGCTAGAGATAATTTTGCATAATAAAACACTCACTAATATTATGATGAAAAGAAAGATAATTTTTTTATTACTTATGGCAGTGGCGATGCATCCGTTGACCATAGGTGCTGACAATTTGCTTGAAAAGAAACAGGCTGATTCAGTGCAAGTTCAAAACAAAAAACACCGTCTTGTAATAGGAGGATACGGCGAAGCTGTGGCAAGCCGAATGTTTTACAGCAACAATTATAAGCGTTATACAAACGCCGAACTCTACAAAAATGACAAAGGCTATGGCCAGTTCGACCTGCCACATGTGGTAGTGTATTTAGGATATGACTTTGGGAAAGGATGGTCGGTTGGTACAGAGATAGAATTTGAACATGGAGGTACCGAAAGTGCCGTGGAAATTGAAGAAGAAGAGACAGGTGAATATGAGAAAGAGATAGAGCGTGGTGGTGAGGTAGCTTTGGAGCAGTTTTGGCTGCAAAAAACGTTCTCTCCAGCATTGAATCTACGTCTTGGACACATGGTGGTTCCTGTGGGAGCGACCAACAATGCCCACATGCCCACCGAGTTTTTCACAGTCTATCGTCCCGAAGGCGAAAACACCATCATGCCTTGTACATGGCATGAAACGGGTATCAGCTTGTGGGGAAAATGCGGTGATTGGCGATATGAAGCAATGTTCATCGCAGGACTCGATGCCGACCGCTTTGGCAACAAGGGTTGGATACACGATGGAGCAGGAAGCCCCTACGAATTCAAAATGGCAACATCCTATGCCGGTGCCGTGCGCATCGACAACACATCAATTAAGGGTTTGCGACTTAGCGTGAGCGGCTATCTGGGAAATAGTGCAAACAACACACTCAACGCCACTGGCAAGTATAAAGGCTTGCACGGCACCGTAGCCATTGGCGCCATAGATTTTCTATATAACGACCACAATATCATAGCCCGTGGCAACTTTGACTATGGCCACTTGAGCAACTCTTTAGAAATCTCTATCGCAAACATGTCGACTCGAGCCGACTCACCCTCACCAAAGACTAACATAGGTAAAGCAGCTATAGCCATGGGCATTGAGGCCGGTTACGATATTTTCTCGCATATAGCCTCGCTTCAAAGTAAACAACAGCGATTCTACATCTTTGGCCGCTATGATTACTACGACTCTATGTTCAAGACTGTCAAGCAGATGACCGACGAAAAGATGTGGCAACGGCAAAAGCTCACTTTTGGTGTCAACTACTACCCCATCCCGCAAATCGCCATCAAAGGTGAGTACAGCTACCGCATTCTTTCATCACAGTACAACAATGAGCCCACCCTGAGCCTTGGCATCTGTTATAACGGACTATTCAATATCTAAAATTATAAAACACAAAACAAATGAAAGCTATTAAACAATTTAAAAAAGCCCTAATGCTCATCGCTTTGACAAGCATAACTCTGAGTTTCGAAGCTTGCAGCAGCGATAATGACGAACCCGACAACAACCTTCTCGACAGTAAGAAGACTGCAATTATCTCACAGTATGTAAACGCAGTTGTTGTCCCTACCTACAAGTCACTTGCCGACGAGTCTAACGAACTCGCCGACCTGTGCCGGCAGTTACGAGAGAATCCATCACAAAGCCTGGTTCAGCAGTGCTGCGACAAATGGATTAGTGCACGCAAATACTGGGAGTTGAGCGAGGCTTTCCTTTTTGGAGCTGCCGCCGACTATAACATCGACCCGCACATCGACTCGTGGCCCCTCCAGAAGTCACAACTCGATAACATCCTCAACAATGACGCGCTAATCGCTGCACTCGACGAGGATGGCGCAAGTGCCGACGCTTTTGCTACTCTGGGATATGGACTTTTAGGCTTCCACGCAGTAGAATATGTTCTCTTCCGAGATGGTGCTGCTCGCAATGTAAGCGATATCAGTGAACGAGAACTAATTTATAACGCCGCTGTAGCACAGGACTTGGCAAATCAAACTGTTCGCCTCGAGGCTTCTTGGGCAGGCGTTCAAAACATCACCACCGCCAAGCAGCAACAACTTGCTGAATATGAGCTTGAACCTTCGTTCAACTATGGTGAGAACATGATTGATGCCGGCAAGACAGGAAACACATTATATAAAACACAACTGTCGGCCATGGAACAAATCCTCACTGGTGCCAGCGACATCAGCGATGAGGTGGGAAACACCAAGATTATGGATCCTGTGAACTCACAGAACGTGCTCGATGTGGAGTCTTGGTACAGTTGGAATTCAATAGCCGACTTTACCGACAACATCCGAAGCGTGCGCAACATCTATTATGGCACTCTCGATGGCACAGTGAGCAGCAATTCTATGGCGAACTATATAAATAAGATGAATCCCACACTTGACAACAATGTGCGCACCGCCATTGACAATGCCATAAAAGAGGTATCAAATATGCCTGCACCTTTCCGCAACCACTTGACCAAGAGTGAGACTCAAAAGGCTGTTGACGCATGCAACAACCTGCTTGCCGCACTTGATGCAGCAATCGAATCTCTTAATTAATAGTTTGATTAATAAAAGAATATAATATGATGAATAAGTTTTGGATTATTATAGGGGCTTTAACCTCACTTGCCTTGATAGCTTGTAACGACAACAACAATATCAATGGAGGAGATGTGAAACCCGAACTGCCCGATTACTACTACACTGGCGGAAAATTGGGAACTACCAGCAACACCACTGCATCGGCCTATGAGCAGGAGACCGAAGCCATCAACAACCAAGGGCTGCTAGCCTCGTTCAAGCGCGGTGAACGCATTTTCGAATCTCCTTTTGACTCCGATGACAGCCAATCCACGCCCATGCGAGGATTGGGGCCATTGTGGGTGCGTGATGCATGTATCACTTGTCACCCTGGCTATGGCCATGGCGCTAGACAGCAGAATTACAACTCAAGGGTGCAAGGAAATGGCTATCTATTAGTTCTTACCGACGAAAACGACACCTATCTGTCGTCACTCACAGGAATGCCGCAAACACAAGCTCAAAAGCCCTTCAAGGCTCCTATTGACGAGAGTAAGATTGTCATCGACTGGCGCGAGTACACCGACGAGTGGGGAAACCGCTTCCCCGACGGAGAGACCTACAGCCTCATCTATCCCGAAGTCACAATTCCACTGAGCGCATTCTATGTACCACTCCAAGTGGGAGGTAAAGACATCGACTACAGCCAGTTGAAAGTCCGATTGGAAAGTACTATCGGCCTATATGGAACTGGGTTGATTGACGCAATCGACGAGAATGATATCAGAGCTCAATATGAGTCGGAACAGGCAGCTGGCGTGCCTCTGAATCCTGCCATCTGGAACGGTAGCGATTTCAATTATTACACTAATACTACGCAGGGGGACGGAACTAAATACGTTCGTCGCTACACCTACGCCTTGTCGCGTGCCAACTTGCAGGACGGTGCTGGAGCCAATGCCATTTGGAATATTACCAATGTTACCCGAAGTGACCGACGCTATCATTACATGACGGCGGCCTATGCAACGGTGGCAAGCAAAGACCCTGAAGTTCAAGCCGACTTCTACAAGTATTTCCCAAAACAGAATGTCACCGGAAATGTGGAGACCGATATCTATAATTACTTGATGAGCAAGACTCTTGACGTGGAGATGACCGATCAGGAATATATCGACCTCATGGCTTGGCACCGTGGACTGGCAGTTCCTGCCGCACGCAACATCAATGACCCTGATTTCCAGCGTGGCAAAGAATTGTTTTCTGAAATTGGATGTACCTATTGCCATCGACCCAGTTGGACAACAGGCGATGATGTGATACGCGACCCTAATAACTTCTTTGTGGGAAGCTATGCAGAAATGCTTCCACGCTACCCACACCAGACCATTTGGCCATACTCCGACTTCATCCAGCACCGGATGTTCATGAAAAATGACATACGCACAGGATGGTGCCGTACCACTCCACTATGGGGACGCGGCCTAAGCAGGAAATGCACTGGTGCCGACGACCGTCTGCACGACTGCCGTGCTCGCAACGTAATTGAGGCAATCATGTGGCATGGCAATGCCAAGAGTGATGCACGTCGCAGTATTGAACGCTTCCGCGAGCTCAGCAAGGCCGACCGTGACGCAATGGTAACATTTATAGAATCAATCTAACTGAATGAAGATATTAAAGTGGTTGTCTTTTGGAGCATTAGTGCTGATGCTGGCTGTTCTGGCTGCAGCAACAGTGCTCGAGAAAACATGCGGCACTCAAATTGTACGTGAGTGGTGTTACGACAACATCATGTTCGTGGCTCTATGGGCAGTAATCGCTGTAAGCGCACTGGTCTACATCTTTATGCGTCGCATGTGGAAACGCCCATCGGTGCTAATGCTGCATTTGGCACTGCTACTCATCCTCGTTGGAGCCGGTATTACATGGTTTACAGCGGTACGCGGAAAAATGCAGGCACCTAAAGGACAACCAGTCAATACTTTTACCTCGCCCGACGGCACACGCCATGAATTGCCTTTCACCGTTACCTTGAAATCATTTGACATCACAACCTACCCAGGCACTCAGGCACCTATGGACTTCATTAGTCACATAGAGATGGACAATGGAAACAAAACGACCACATCGGGCATAGTTTCTATGAACAAGGTGTTCTCGCATCAAGGATATCGGTTCTATCAATCGGGCTATGACGAGAATATGAAAGGCGCAGTTTTATCTGTTGCCCACGACACCTGGGGGATTGCCGTGACCTACGTGGGTTATAGCCTCTTGTTACTAGCAATGATTGCTGTACTAATCGACAGCAAGGCTGGCTTCAGGCGACTGCTCCGGCATCCAATTTTAAAAAGGGGCACAATAGCTATTATCATGCTATTTGCAATTGTACATGTTAACGCCCAACCCACCACTTTGCCTCGTGAAGTTGCCGACAATATGGGCGACCTGTACATTCTGTACAACAATCGGGTATGCCCGTTCCAGACTTTCGCACGCCAATTTACAGCCAAACTGTGTGGAAAGACTTCCTACAAAGGGTTAACAGCCGAACAGGTGGTTGCTGGTTGGATATTTTTCTATGACGACTGGAAAAAAGAGCCAATGATCAAGGTCAAAAACAAAGAACTACAACACATCTTAAATATCGACAACCGATGGGCCTCAATAGAAGATTTCTATCAGACTGTCTCCAGCGGCGAAATGCAGAAAGCTATCGACAAACTCAAGGCTGCTGGTGATGATGCTACAATCAATGCTTTGGGACAAGCCGACGAGCGCTATCAAATAGCCAACATGGTGGCAGCTGGCACATTACTCAAAATTTTCCCACTCAATCACAGTAGTTCGCTGCAATGGTACAGCCCTGGATCACTTGATATACCACACGATATCGAGGACGGCAAATGGCTTTTTATAAGAAATGGCATGGATTATCTGTATGACATGGTGGCACGCCAGGATTGGAATGGGGCAAACCATTTCATAGCCAAACTCAAGAAATATCAGAAAAAAGAGGGCGGAAACCTTTTGCCAAGTGAGAACCACTTCAAAGCCGAGAAACTATATAATGCTATGGATTGGGATGCTCCTCTGGCTATGGTGCTGGCAACCTTGGGCATCATCATGTTTATAATCACATGCCGCTGTGTGGCATATTCTCAGCAAATACCATGGTGGGCAAGAATAGTAACGAATGTAGTACTGGTTATTGCGCTGCTTTACCTTACTATAAGCATCATGCTGAGATGGATTGTGAGTGGACACATTCCCATGAGCAACGGTTTTGAGACCATGCAGTTCATGGCATGGGCAACAATGGTCATCACCATACTGTCAGGGCACCGATGGACTCTTGCTCTAGCCATGGGAACGCTCACTGCGGGACTGGCTCTTATGGTAGCATCCTTCGGCGAGAGCGACCCTCAAATCACACAGCTAATGCCAGTCCTTTCCTCACCTTTGCTCAGCATTCATGTTGCGGCAATCATGGTGGCCTATGCGTTACTGGCATTCTTAATGCTATGCGGCATAATGGCTCTATTCTTACGGAAAAACCAAGAAACAATCGAGAGACTCCATGTCATTGGGCAAATACTTTTGTTTCCTGCAGTATTTCTCTTGACAACGGGGGTTTTTATAGGAGCCGTGTGGGCAAACATATCTTGGGGCTCCTATTGGAGTTGGGACCCAAAAGAAACCTGGGCTCTGATTACGCTAATAATTTATGCTCTGCCCCTTCATAGCCAGTCATTGCCCACACTGCGCCGACCCTTGTTCTTCCATGGCTATTGCATAGCTGCATTCCTCGCAGTCATTGTTACCTATTTTGGTGTAAACTTCATCCTTGGCGGTATGCACAGCTACGCCTAAAATCTCTCTAAACACAAAAAAGAGCACCCACCGAAACCAGTGAGTGCTCTATCTTTTTTGTTGTTAATTATGCCTCTTTAGCAGCTGCTTTGCGCTTCTCACTGATGAAGAACACGCACACTGCGCCAATTACCAGGAACACACCAGCAAGGATAAGCATATTGCCTTGAACACTGTTCACAGCCTTGAGTGTTACACCGCCAAGGGCTGCGGCAACAATCTGTGGCAAGCAGATGGTGCAGTTGAACAAGCCCAAATAGGTTCCCATGCGGGGATTGCCCTCAAAGGCATTGGTGACCAATGTAAATGGCATTGCCAGCATTGCAGCCCAAGCAAATCCAATCAGGAAGTAAGGTACAAACAGGGCATATTGGTTAGTGCAATAAGGCACCATTGCAAAGCCAATACCGCCAATCACAAGACTCAAAGCATAGGCAACCTTGATGTTCTTGAACAATGGCAGAACTGGAGCCCAAACAATACTACCCACGGCTTGAACGGCAAAGATTACGCCCACCCAGTTTCCTGCAGTTTGATATCCCGAGCTTGCGGGATCAGGAGAGTTCCATACAGTATCGGCAATAGTTCCATTAGTATAAGTCCACATATACATGAAAGCGGCCCAGCAGAAGAACTGAACAACTCCCACCTGGAAGAATACCTTCAAGCCAAACTTGCTGTTATCTTTTCCTGTCTCGGCAGCGAGCTTCTGGTCCTCCTCTTTAGCGGCTTCGCGGAACTCAGCCATCTGTGCGGGAGTATATTCCTTAACTTTGGCAATAGTATAAATTACACAACCTATCAGGATTGCAGCACCAATGTAGAACGACCACTTCACCGAGTCGGGAATCTCTCCAGTGGGAGCCTCATTCCTAAGACCTATCAATGTGAAGAAGAATGGGAACAAGAAGCCCACGAGCGAACCAGCATTGCACAAGAAACTCTGGATAGAGAAAGCTTTGGCTTTCTGTTTCTCGTTCACCATGTCGCCCACCATCATCTTGAATGGCTGCATAGCCATGTTGATACTGGTGTCAAGGAACATCAACGATATCAAACCAAAGGTCATTGCTGCAGCTACGGTAAGGCCAAAGCTACCAGCATTAGGCAGCATGCACATTACAAGCACAGCAACAGCGGCACCCACCAGCAGGTAAGGGATGCGGCGGCCCATGCGGGTCCATGTCTTGTCGCTGAAGTAACCAACCAATGGCTGAACTACCATACCCATCAATGGAGGAAGAATCCAAAAATAGCTCAAGTTGTGGGGATCGGCGCCCAGCGTAGCAAAGATGCGGCTGATATTGGCACTCTGCAATGCATAAGCAATCTGAACACCAAAGAAGCCAAAGCTGAGATTTATCAGCGTCGATAATCTTAAATCTGGTTTTGTTTTCATTGTCAACAATTTTATAGTGAATTATGTTTTTCTTGCTATTAAAAAAGCAAAGGACTTCACAAAGCGAAGTCCCTTGCTCAGTACTCGGAGTGGGACTTGAACCCACACAGCCGCAATGGCCAAGGGATTTTAAGTCCCTCGTGTCTACCGATTCCACCATCCGAGCAGCTGGCTCTTGTAGACTTCTATTGCGCCTCACAAAAGTGCGCTGCAAAGATAATAGCATTTTTCCATTTTACCAAAAAAAATCAACTTTGATGCAAAAAAATCACTACTATTTATTATCTTTGCACAATTATCGAAATCATTATTAACATCAAACCATATGAAAAAATTTCTTATCATGTGCAGCGCACTACTGATTGCTGGCTCGGCAGCAGCACAGCAAAAAATCAATTACCCAAAGGCTAGAACTGTAGATGTCGTTGACGACTACTTCGGAACTAAAGTGGCCGACCCCTACCGTTGGCTCGAAGACGATAACAGCGACGAGACAGCAGCATGGGTAAAAGCCGAAAACGAAATCACCCAAGATTACCTCAAGAAAATACCTTTCCGCGACAAGGTGAAAGCTCGTCTAACCGAACTAGCAAATTATGCTAAGATGGGAACACCTTTCTATGTAAAAGATAAAATTTACTATTTCTATAACGACGGACTGCAGAACCAGAGCGTGCTTTATGTCAAGGACAAAATTGATGGAGAGGCTCGCATGGTATTCGACCCAAACACCCTTAGCCAAGATGGTACTGTGGCTTTGCAGAGCCTTAACTTCTCGAAAGACGGCCGCTATGCAGCCTATACCATTACCCGCAACGGCAGTGACTGGAACGAAATCATCGTCCATGATCTTAAGGAGAACAAAATGCTCGATGACCACATCGTGTGGGCCAAGTTCACCAATGCCCAATGGTTGGGCGACGGCTTCTTCTACAGCGCTTACGACAAGCCCGAGGATGCCAAGTCATCAAAGAACGAATGGCACAAAGTGATGTACCACAAGCTGGGAACACCACAAGAGGACGATTATATGGAATTCCGCAGCTATGATGACCCATTGCTGTTCAATCAGGTAGGCGTTGACGAGGACGAGCGTTTCGTCTTCATACTTCAGAGTGCCGGCGAGGGAAATGCGCTATTTGTCAAGGACCTCAAGAGCATAAATCCTCACTATGTAAAGATTGCTCAAGATGGTGAGTTTGCATTCGACCCCATTGGTGTCGACAATGGCAAAATCTATGTGATGACCAACCAAAACGCACCTTGCTACAAGGTGCTCGCCTATGACGCCAACAACCTCGGTCCCAAGAACTTCACTGAGTTCATCCCCGAGAAGCAATGGGTGCTCAGCGGCATTCAGATGTCAAACCACAAGTTCATCGTAACCTACGACCGCGACGCCAGCACACATGCCTATCTTTATGATGCCAACGGCAAGGAGCTTAACGAAATCAAGCTGCCAGCACTGGGTTCGGTGGGGTTCAGCAGCAAGAATACCCGCAGCGAAATTTTCTATAATTTTACTTCTTACACCTTCCCCAGCACAATCTACAGCTATAATGCCGAAACTGGAGAGTCAACTCCATTCTTCCAGCCTAAGGTTGCTCTTAACCCAGCCGACTACGTTACCGAGCAGGTATTCTATCCCAGCAAGGACGGCACTAAGATTCCTATGTTCCTTATCTACAAGAAGGGCATGAAGAAGGACGGCAAGCGACCCGTGTTCCTCTATGGTTACGGAGGCTTCAACGTGTCAATGAACCCCGGCTTCAGCTATGCACGCACACCATTTGCAATGATCGACAAGGGTGGCATTTGCGCCTATACCAACCTGCGCGGTGGCGGCGAGTATGGCGAGGATTGGCACAAAGCAGGAACCAAGATGCAGAAGCAGAACGTATTTGACGACTTCATCGCAGCTGCCGAGTGGCTCATTGCTCAAGGTTATACCAAGAAAGGCAAAATTGCCTGCAACGGAGGCAGCAACGGTGGTCTTCTCGTGGGAGCCGTTGTTAATCAGCGTCCCGACCTGTGGGGAGCAGCAGTACCACAAGTGGGCGTGATGGACATGCTGCGTTACCACCTGTTTACCATTGGCTGGAACTGGGCACCCGACTACGGCCGAAGCGACGACAGCAAGGAAATGTTTGAATACCTCTTAGGCTACTCGCCATTGCACACCATCAAGAACGACGGTACCCACTATCCTCCCATCATGGTAACAACCAGTGACCACGACGACCGCGTAGTACCAGCTCACTCGTTCAAGTATGCCGCTCAGCTGCAAGCCAGCAACACCGGCAATGCCGTGAAGCTCATCCGCATCGATGTTAACGCTGGCCACGGCCACGGCAAGCCCATGAGCAAGGTCATTGAGGAATACACCGACATCCAGTCGTTCATCATGTACAACCTGGGAGTGAAACCTTAGTTCAATGATAATGCACAGTCGCTAGATAATCTAGTAGTTCTAGAAAAGCCAAACAAATGATTGAAGCAAAGAACATAGTGAAACGCTACGGAGACCTAGAGGTGCTCCGTAACGTCTCCGTTACCATTAACGATGGCGAGATTGTCGCCATCGTGGGACCAAGCGGTGCCGGCAAGACTACTCTGCTGCAAATCATCGGCACCCTCGATGCGCCACAAAGCGGACAGGTGCTTTATGACGGAACCGATGTTCTCAAACTCAAGCAACGAGAATTGGCAAAGTTCAGGAACAAAAACATAGGTTTTGTCTTTCAGTTCCATCAACTGCTGCCGGAGTTCACCACACTCGAGAATGTTGCTATTCCGGCACTTATTGGCGGCGAAAAGAAATCCGAAGCCTACGAGAAAGCGCGACAACTCCTCGATTATCTAGGATTGGGGCAGCGATTGGAACACAAGCCGGCACAGCTCAGTGGTGGAGAGCGGCAGCGCGCTGCAGTGGCACGTGCCCTTATCAACAATCCCAAGGTGATTCTTGCCGACGAACCTTCAGGCTCTCTTGACACGCAGAACAAACTGGAGCTCCACAAGCTTTTCTTCGATCTGCGCGACAAGTTCAAGCAAACTTTTGTCATCGTCACACACGACGAGACTCTAGCCAGCAATGCCAACGTTAATCGCATTCTGCGCATGCAAGACGGTATTATTGTTGACCCTGAGACAAATAACAATACAATTTGAGACAGTTTTTTGCAATAGTAACAATTGCCATTCTTGCGCTCACCGCTTGCGACCGCAGTCACGACGGCAATTTAGATGGAGCATTCGAAACTCGTTTGCTTGACATCGTCACCTACACTGGTGTCGATGACGACAATCATGCCACGTTCCGCCTAGAACAGCACGACGACGAGCCACCCATTAACCTATTCTCTACTGTGAGCGCACCCGAAAAAGTGGCAAAAAACGAGAGAATTCTGCTCAGCTACTCTATTAAGCACAAGGCAGCCGACAACTCCTATTGGAACATAAACGCTAGCTCCTACACACGCATCTTCAGTGATTCTATAAGGGTCAACATCAACCCTATCGACTCCTATTCAATGCGACCCATACGCCTGACAAGCGCTTGGAGAACTGGAGAATACATCAACCTCTACGGGCAAGTTGAGCACACAGGGAAAAAACGCTTCCTATACATGCTCATCGACCAAGAAACACGCAACAACGACACTGTCCAAGCCTACCTTATTCATGACTTGCTAGACACCCCGCAAGACAGCATCTTCTACTGGCGTGACTTCTACCTCTCGGTTAACGTTGGAGTGCTGAAAAGCAACCACTACCCATGCAAAGTACTTCGTCTAAACATCAACGATGCAAGCAACCCCAAAGTCACCCACCACGACTTTAAAATCAAGTAACTCTCCTTGTTAGAGAGAGACCACAACACAAAAACAAGAGGTGTGACACTCACTACGTTGAGAATGTCACATCTCTTTTAATTTCAAAAACCTACTATATAATATCTATTGGACTCTATTGATATAATATTAATGATAAATTTCTTTTCGCTCACAAAAATGTGATGTTTACTCATACATGAAGACAGCATTCTTATTAATATTGCTATCCGCTATGACAAGCACTACCTTTGCCACATGCTCATGAACATAAATTATTAACTATAAACATCCAAAAACCATGAAAAACATTTTTTTTCTAAAACTGTCCCACGTCCCGATCACCATCCCTGATCACGATCCTCGTTTTTTTTTCAAAAATTGTCCCACGTCCCATTCACATTCCCCAATTTTCCTCAAAAAGAGACAAGAGCAACAAGAGCAGAACAAGAAAAACAAGAAATCCTGTCACTCCTGTCTAAATTTTTTTTCTAAAATGTCCCACGTCCCGATCACGATCCACCATCACGCTCCTCGATTTTTTCCCAAAAAGAGACAAGAGCAACAAGAGCAGAACAAGAGAAACAAGAAATCTTGTAGCTCCTGCAAAATCCTGTCACTCCTGTCTAAAATATTTTTTTCAAAAATTGTCCCAACAAAGAAGAATTTCTGTCCTTATGTTCTTATGTCTAAAAAACCGGCGCAGCCCAAAACTATGGACCCATCATCCTGCTTCCTAAAAGTTATCAAGGCGGGGACATCAACGTCTCCGCCTCGATAATTTCAAGTTTTTTTCTTGAAGCCTAAAATTTACTAAACCCAAAAAAAGTGTTTTTCATGGACAAACAACAAATGTATAAAAATAAACAAGCCTAAAACAATTTTACCTTTATGCCTATGAATTATGTTGCAAAAATAAATTATAATTATTAATCCCACAAGCAAGTATATACAAACGGGCAATTTTTATAGATAAATCACTCGAAAATAAGATTTTTTCACATTTTCCTTTGATATATTAACGGTTTTACCCGTTTTTGTGTATGCTTTTTAACAAAATATTACTCCCTAAATATGATAGGAGTATGGCAATTTTGTTCTTAATTCTCACATTTTTGTCTATAATGCATAAATTGCGCATACTTATTATATAGTTCCAACAGCGTTCTTTCACAGGTACCCACGCTGCGGAATCTAAAGGCATCAAGCGAAGCATATTGAAACAAGCACTCAAGTGGCGACTGCGAATGGCAGGCAAATATTGAGGTGCTTCATCCATCACTTGCTGCTCTAGTTTTTCAAGGTGATCAAGAACATGGGTGCGCCTCAGGCTCATGGTGGTGATTATACTGCCCTCACGGTGCATATAATAATACATGGGCGCATATACAAGAGCGACCCTATCAACCTGAACTAACAATGGATATATCACAGCAAGGTCTTCATACAAGGCTCCTTCAGGGAATCTCAAGGAATCAAAAAGGCGCCTTTCAAAAAGACGGCTGCAAGCCGAGTGATTGAGTTTACGCTGGTAAAAGACACTGTTGATAGCTTCTTCCTGGTCATAGATTTTACAACGGGCATTGTGTGTTTTCACTTTTCGAGGGGAGCAGCCATCATTAAGTTCCTGCCATGTGCAAACGGCAATCTGAGACTTTGTCTTCTTTATGGTATCTACAAGAACCTCTACAAAGCTTGGATGGACATAATCGTCGGCATCAATAAAGGTTACATAGTCGCCTCTCATCACATCGAGACCGGCATTTCGAGCATCGCTCAAGCCGCCATTGCTCTTGTGAATCACCCTGATGCGAGAGTCCTGCGCAGCATAGTCATCACACATGTCACCGCTCACGTCAAGACTACCGTCATCTACAAGGATAATTTCGAGGTCGGTATAGGTTTGAGCCAACACAGCGTCAACACATCGTGCAAGATAATCCTGCACGTTATAGACCGGTATGATGACTGAAACCAAATTAGTTTATTGCTTATAGATGTAAGTGCCGAGATTCAATGCACAACAACCAATTATCGATTAATATTGGTCGGACAAGGTCTGACTATGTCCGACATTGTCCGACCAACTATGAACTGTGAACTATTAACGCACCTTCCATTCAAAGCCGTCCTTGGTGTCTTTAACATCAAAGCCAGCCTCGTTCAAGCGGTCACGAATTAGGTCGCTAGTAGCCCAGTCTTTAGCAGCCTTGGCGCTCTTGCGCATCTCAAGCAGCAGGTCTACCGCCTTCTTGTATGGCTCAAGATTCACACTGTCACCACCGGCCGCATCGTCACGAACTCCCAGCACATCAAACAGATAGGTCTGGAATGTTTTTTTCAGTGTGTCGATATCCTCCTGGCTGAGTGTGGCATTGCCATCATTCACCTGATTGATGACTTTACAAGCATCAAACAAGATAGCTATCACTTGAGCTGTGTTCAAATCGTCGTTCATTGCCTCTGCGCAAAGCGAATCATAGTCTTCGAGCTTAATGCTACTATTATCACTAGGCTTGAGGTCATTAAGGCGATGCCATCCATCCATCATGCGCTCATAGGCCTTCTCGGCGGCAAGAAGTGCATCGTTCGAGAAATCAACTGTGCCACGATAATGGGCCTGCAAGATAAAGAAACGAATCGTCATCGGACTATAGGCTTTGTCAAGCATCTTATGATTGCCAGTGAAGAACTCCTCAAGAGTGATAAAGTTTCCAAGCGACTTACCCATCTTCTGACCATTGATGGTAATCATGTTGTTGTGCATCCAATAGTGCACCATATCATCGCCTTGACTGGCAACCGCTTGAGCTATCTCACACTCATGATGAGGGAACACAAGGTCCATACCACCACCATGGATGTCAAAATGAGAACCTAGATACTTGCGACCCATAGCGGTGCACTCGCAGTGCCAACCTGGAAAGCCATCGCTCCATGGAGAGGGCCAGCGCATGATGTGCTCGGGCTGTGCCTTCTTCCAAAGGGCAAAATCGGCTTGATTTCGCTTCTCACCAACACCCTCAAGTGTGCGACTGTTGTTGATTACATCCTCAAGGTTGCGACCGCTCAACTTGCCATATTTATGGTCTTTATTATACTTCTCAACATCAAAGTATACACTGCCATTGCTCTCATAGGCATAGCCATTGGCAAGAATCTCCTCTACGAGCTTCTCCTGCTCTATGATGTGACCTGTCGCATGAGGCTCAATACTCGGAGGAAGCACATTAAGTGCTTGCATGGCAGCATGGTAGCGGTTGGTGTAATACTGAGCCACTTCCATGGGCTCAAGCTGCTCAAGGCGTGCCTTCTTGGCAATCTTGTCTTCGCCAGCGTCGGCATCATGCTCAAGGTGGCCCACATCGGTGATGTTGCGCACATAACGCACCTTGTAGCCCAAGTGCTTAAGGTAGCGGAAAAGTACATCAAAGGTGATTGATGGGCGAGCATGACCCAGATGGGGATCGCCATAAACCGTGGGACCGCACACATACATGCCTACATTGGGCTCCTGCAAGGGTTTAAACAGCTCTTTGGTTCGTGTTAAAGTGTTATATATAAACAATTGATGCTCCATAGTCTTCTTCTAAACATGTTAACAAGGCATTCACTCTACCATGCCTCAATTATGAAATATGCATAAACAAGGCATCAGCCCTTATGCATTTTATTAAGCTTGACCCTTGGGCAGAGGGAAGTCCATGATGCCATTGTTGTTATTGACCTGGCGTGGCTTGATCTCACCAAAGTGGGCTTCATATTTGTCAACGTTCTCCTTGAGGGCGTAGAGCAATTGTTTGGCATTCTCAGGAGTCATTATTATGCGACTCTGAACACGAGCCTTGGGGGTGTTGGGAGCAACAAATATCATGTCCATAACAAAGTCGTTGGGTGAGTGTGAAATAACTGCAAGGTTTGCATAGCGACCTTGCATTTCATCGTTAGGAACCTCTATCTGAATTTGATTCTGTTTGTTCTTTTCGTTTGCCATTTTTTCTGTGTTTTATGAATATTATTATATGTTTTATCTGCAAATTTCGTCAAAATACTTGATGTGTGCAAATGTTTATCATTAAAAATGGAAAATCATGACTCTTTCAAAACTGCCATAAAAGAAAAATTTTCATTAACTTTGCAAACCAGAATAATAACAACTTAAAATCAAAGTTTTTATGTCACGAAACAAAGAAAACTGTGGAGACATCACACTGCTTGGAAACAAGGGTACAAAATATGAAGACAAGTACAATCCCGATGTGCTAGAGACTTTCGACAACATGCACCCCGACAACGATTATCTGGTGACTTTCAACTGCCCGGAGTTCACAGCTCTGTGCCCTATCACTGGGCAGCCCGACTTTGGACGCATCGTCATCCGTTACATCCCACGCCAACGCATGGTGGAGAGCAAGAGTCTTAAACTCTATCTCTTCAGCTTTCGCAATCAGGGAGACTTCCACGAGGACTGTGTGAACATCATCATGAAGGACCTTGTGAAACTTATGGATCCCAAGTATCTCGAAGTGACAGGATTTTTCAACGCTCGAGGAGGCATCTCAATTGTGCCGTTTGCCAATTATGGTGACGACGATCATCAGCATATGGTTCAACAGCGCATTATGGAGAACTTAAACAATTGCAAGTAAAATGACAAAAGATGCTGTAATAATACTATCGGGAGGCATGGACTCATGCACCATGCTGCATGAGTACCGCAACGAGATAGCCATGGCTATCACTTTCGACTATGGCTCCACGCAGAATAAGCGGGAACAGCAATATGCTATCAAGCAGTGCCAAGCTTTGGGTATCAAGCACATCATAATACCGCTCGACTTCATGCATCGTTATTTCAAGAGTGCCTTGCTCGAAAGCCCCGAAGCAATCCCTGAGGGCAACTACGACGAAGATAACATGAAAGCCACTGTAGTGCCTTTCCGCAATGGTATCATGCTTGCTATTGCTTGCGGCATAGCCGAGAGCAACGGTCTGCACCGCGTCATGATTGCCAATCACGCCGGTGACCATACTATCTACCCCGACTGCCGTCAATCATTCATAAACGCCATGTCGATGGCAACACAACAAGGCACATATGAGAACGTAGAGGTATTCGCACCCTACACCAATCTCTCAAAAACCGACATAGCACGACACGGCAAGGCGCTTGGAGTGGACTATGCTATGACCTACTCTTGCTATAAGGGCAGAGAGAAACACTGCGGGAAGTGCGGAACCTGCCGTGAGCGCATCGAAGCCCTGCACGATGCCGGAATCCCCGACCCCACCCTTTACGAGGCGTGAATCGGGAATCATCTCAACTTAACATTAAAAACTTAAAACTTATATGTACTACGTAGAAAAAACTCTGGAAATATCATCGTGTCACCAGCTCTATCTTGACTATGAGAGCAAATGCGAGAACCTGCACGGACACAATTGGATTATCAAGGTTTACTGCAAAGCTAAAGAACTTGACAGTAATGGCCTGGTGTGTGACTTCACTCTCATCAAGAAGCTCATTCACAACCACATTGACCACAAGAACTTGAACGAGGTACTGAAATTCAACCCCACAGCCGAAAACATAGCTCACTGGGTAGTCGAGACTGTGCCCAACTGCTATAGAGCCGACGTTTGGGAATCACGCGACAACATGGCTTCTTACGTCAAAGACGAGTAAAGGAAACCTGAAAGCTTAAAACTTAGTAATTAAAATTTCCTGTGTATCCCATAAACGAAATTTTCTATTCACTGCAGGGTGAAGGGTACTATACCGGCACACCCAGCGTGTTCATCCGCTTGAGTGGGTGCAACTTGCAATGCGCATTCTGCGACACCGACCACGACCACCACACCATGATGTCAGCACCTGAGATTGTAGAGCAAGTTATGCTACACCCTGACGCACCATTAATTGTCCTCACAGGCGGTGAACCAGCACTACACATTGACAATGCTCTTATAAAAGCCCTGAAGTTGACAGGAAAAATAATTGCCATTGAGACCAACGGCACATTGCCGTTACCCGATGGCATTGACTGGGTCACTCTATCTCCTAAGACAGCTTTTCAAGGAGGAATGTCACTGCCTTGTGTTCTCACCAGCTGCAATGAACTAAAAGTGGTATACACTGGACAAGACCTTAGCTTGTATGACAGCATCAAGGCTCAACATCGGTTCTTGCAACCATGCTTCATTGACAACCCTAAACAGCGCCTCATAGGGCTTCAAGCTACAGTCGAAGCTGTACTCAACAACCCCACCTGGCGACTATCTCTTCAAACCCACAAAGTTTTGGGCATCAGATAAGAGGTTAAAAGTGAACCTTATTAGAATTCTTGGTCAATGAGCTCAATAAACGTTGACCCTATCTCACGCAGCACTATCATGTGGCGACGCTCGCCAACCATTTGGCTCAGATAGAGCTCAAAACCTTCATCGGTAAATGCCGCTCCCTGCAATTCGGGCAAAGCATTCATAAAATCCCCTTTGTCACCAGGAGTCCACAGCCACTTACGACCTGGCTCAGAAACAGCCCATTGCTCGAATGTAGACTCAAACTTATTACCAATGAAGCACGCTATCACAGCTAGAGACACATTGCCCACAGGCTTGAATTCTACAACATAAAGCATGCGGTCACTGTCATCAAGGTTGGCTAGCCAGCGTGAGTTCTTTATTGCAAGTCCGCCGTAGTGCTCACTCACTCTTTGCTGCTTCTCTCGTTCCATGGGAACCACTTTTTCAGGATATTTCCAACGACGAAAAGATGCCAGCTTATGAGTAGCCAAATAGTCGTCTGTAACAAGGATAGGAAACAGTTCGTTTTCTTTGTAACCACGAAACATAGTCTTGATTGACTTAGGGTCGTTGAGTGAATATACTCTCTTGTCGCCATCAACTCTTTTAAATGTAACAGCTCCCACTTGCTTCTTGAATACTATGTTGCTGTAAGTATTGGCTGTAAGCATTGTTGACGCTTCGGTGGCAAACTCATTGCTCTTATAACTGGCATGGACAAGAACCGGCAGCTGCGAGAGCGTTATATCAGCTTCAGTATAATTACCTATCTTGCGAAATGCTATCCATTCAAGCGTCTCGGAGTTTTCTACTATAGCCGTCTCATTCTTCTTGAGGCCCTTGTCAAGCTCCTTTTGAACCTTGGCAGGCTTTACTTCCTTGCCTTTATTGTCAACATAGATTTCATTACCATCCACCGTTTTCATCTCAAAGTCGAGCGATTCAAGTTCTCCAGTCTCATAATGATAGAATTGAGCTCCCACAATGTCGCTTGCCTTATCACGTTGGGTCACAATCATCACACCGTTACGGAAAGCAAGGTCTACATGCTCTCCATCGGAATTATAACCTACATCAAGAAGTTTTTCTAAGCGTCCTTTAGCACTAGTGAACAAACACCCATAGCTCTCATCAAAGGTGCTTACCCACAACAAGCTGTTATTGTCTTTACCAGTAGGTATAGCACAGAACTTCTCTGGTCGCTGATGCTTGCGGGCATGAGCAATGGCAAAATCTTGTATAACACGTGCCACATTGCGAGCATAAGGGCGAATCGCCAACTCATCGCTCTCGGTTGCATTAATAACTAAACCTGAAAGGACAAATAGAATTAATAGAGTTGAAAATCGGCTTTTTATCATATCTTAGTTCTTAATAATTCAAGTTATTAATCATCAATTTAGGTAATGTTATTTTGACTAAAAAAAGCACCTCAAGTTTAATCAAAAAAGAGAGCCTATAAAACAAAAAAAGAGGAGGCTCGGATTGCTCTGAGTCTCCTCTCTTAGGGGGCGATTACCTACTCTCCCACTTTCGCAGTACCATCGGCGTGGTGAGGCTTAACTTCTCTGTTCGGAATGGGAAGAGGTGGGACCCTCACGC
>JAFSPZ010000038.1 GCA_017451225.1 Muribaculaceae bacterium
CAAATCAAAACAACAAGAGTGTGCCCACCATCTACTATAACATGAAAGGCACTTCGGCTCCTAAAATCAGCAATGACACTGGTAATCAAGAAGTAATGGGATTCTCGATGAGCAAGGGCCATGCCGCAGCCATTGTTAAGGGGTCCAGCACTTGCAAATTGTTCAAAAATTCGGGTTCGCCCTATTCCTACGGAAGCTATACCGAGAAATACGACATTGGGTCGCCCATTGAAAAATGGACATATATGGATCATGATGAGAACATTTATTACGACAAGGAGTCGAGTGATTATTATTATGTTATGAAAAATAACTCAGTAGCGTTGTCAAACTCTAATAAAGACCGCCCGTTTACCAGTTTCAAAGTTGACTACACCACTGGCAAAATCGCTTGCGTGAACAGTTTTAGCAATAGTTCTGAGCTTTATATCTTGGGAGTAGGCTTAGTGAGAAGCGATTATGGCTATGACAACTTGCATTGGGGACCAAATGGAACCAGCACCGGCGAAAGGGTTACTTATAGCTATAATTATGCCTTCAGTAACGACCGCCTGATTCTTAGGGTACACCGTCAAACAACCCAATTTGGTCAAAACGACAATGAGATGATATATACCAACAACTACTATGTCTACACCTACAACTCCCTAGGTCAGCAATTGTCATCGCCCACATTCAACCATGAGGGATTTAAGGCTTCTATGTTCTATGACGGCAATACGTTGTTCTGTGTCTCTAATGGAACGCTTGGCCAGTTCACTACTACCGTGGGGAATAACGTTAGCACTATAACTACCAACAAAAAGAATATCTATAAAATTGGCTACAAGGACGGATATGTCTATGGCTTGCGCCGCGTGAATGAGTCGGGAAAACTAATTTATTACTTCTTCTTTGGCTCTCTCAGTCAAGTGCTCAACAATACTTGCACCGAGATAAACCTTGGAGAATATCCTGACTTCGTTCTTAATGGCATGTTCTTCGAGACTTCTAAGAATTGATAGGCTCGCTTCATTGCCACAGAATAATTGTTGCAACGATTCAGAACAACTAATTATGTATATTATTCTTGCGACAACCTTGCAGATGCAAACTGCAAGGTTGTCGTTTTCATGAAAGCGTGTTTTTTAGGGTGTAATTTTGCTGTGTAAAAACAATCCTTTGACAGAGTAGAGGGTTGTCTCTATTTTCCTTTTAAGGCATTGAAAAAATGCCACATGGTGATTGCGGCCGAGCAAGCGATGTTGAGGGAGTGCTTGGTGCCAAGTTGAGGGATTTCGATGCAGCAATCGCTTGCATCCACAACGGTCTGGCTCACGCCCTTAACCTCATTGCCGAATACGATAACATATTTCTCTTGTGGGTCGATGGGGAACTTCTCAATGCTAATGCTACCGTGCACTTGCTCAATGGAGCAAATTTTGTAGCCTTGCTGTTGCAACTTTTCCACAGCCTCAAGTGCAGTCTTGTAGTAGCACCACTCTACCGAGTCCTCGGCACCAAGGGCGGTTTTGTGAATCTCGTGGCTAGGTGGCTTGCCTGTGATGCCGCACAGCGCAATATGCTCGATGACAAAAGCATCGGCAGTGCGAAACACGCTACCCACATTCATCTCGCTGCGCACGTCGTCGAGTACCACAGCCACTGGTATTTTCTCCACCTGTTTAAACTCCTCGGCGCTGATGCGATGGAGGTCAAGCATTGATTTCTTTTTCATAGCTTTTTCAAAAAATAATTAATTTTGTCGAGAAGAACTTGCCCTCTTTTGACCATGCAAAAGTACAAAAATTAAAATATAATTTGCCTTAACTCGCTACAAAATCATTTTTTCACGCACAATAGCAACAAATTAAGTTTTTTGTTGTATATTTGCCTGCAGATTGTACAGGCAATCTTTGACATTTTGAATAAATAAAGAAGCGTTTTGCTTATCTCTTGTTGAGAAAACGTAGGAAATTTTCACAATGATGAGAGGATAACAAAGCGGTTCTCACGTTATGGCGTGAGCTGCTCTTCCCATATCCTCATCAGTGGTTTTCCTACGACCATCTCAACAGATGTGGCGAAGTCAGTCCACGCTTTTCTTGTGTTTATATGGCATAGGACTGATGCCTAATTAATACTATTTTAACATGAAAAAATTATTATTAATGTTAATGCTTTTGACAATCACATTAACAGCATGCAAAACAAAAGCATTGTTAGGTACTAAAGTCAATTTGGGAATGACCAAAGAACAAGTGACTCAAATCTGCGGAAAACCTTTTAAAATTTCTGCTAAGTATGATAAAGAACAAAACCTACAGGAAATTCTTTATTATAAAGAGAAAACATGGGATGATGGTGGCTGGTCTTGGAGTACTACAATAACAAACCATATGTTTGTTTTCAAAAATGGAATTCTAGTAGCCATAGAGCAAGGAGACGAAGAGCATAATAAACAGCAATACAACACATTGTTTGTATGGTAATTAAAATGCGATAGTAATTATTATATCAATGTGAACTCTACAAACGACTTTCAACTTGAAAAAAGAATGACAATAGAAGAAGGAGTCAAACTTTTAGAGGATGCTTATAAAGAATTCGATATGGCTTCAAATATGGCAAAAATCGCCAAAGGTAAAACTTTTCAAAGATATGAGCTTGAGATGAACCTCATTCGCAATAGAGTGAATAACATTTTTAAGACTTGCCCACAATTAAATTCTTATATAGATTATAAAGACGTGTTCTTTAATTCGGTATTCTTCAAGAGTGATTTGCAAAGATTAATAGAAATAATAAAACAAGATTTAGATAAATGATAATGTACGTATTGTCTTTGTACAATTCTCTATTATTCCCAAAGTAAGGCAAAAATGCGGCCGCTGTTTTAGGTATGTAACAACCATTTGAAGTAATAAGAATTACCGCCACTCTGTTCGCAGAGTGGCGGTAAAATATGCATTGTGCTTTATGAATTATGCATTAATCAAAGTCTCTTTGCCAGTTCAGCGCTTTGCTCTTCATAGCCGGGCTTGTTGAGGAGGGCGAACATGTTCTTCTTGTAGGCCTCCACGCCAGGCTGGTTGAATGGATTGACGCCAAGCATATAGCCGCTCATTCCGCAGGCCTTCTCAAAGAAGTAGATGAGTTGTCCCAAATATTTCTCGTTGAGTGCTGGGAGGGTGATGAGCATGCAGGGCACGCCACCATCCACGTGGGCCAGGCGGGTGCCAAGTTCTGCCATCTTGTTAACTTCGTCAACACGCTTGCCGGCGATGTAGTTGAGTCCGTCGAGATCGGCATTATCAGTGGGGATAACTACTTCGTTGCGCTGCTTCTCAACAGTTATCACGGTCTCAAAGATTGTGCGCTCGCCATCCTGAATCCACTGTCCCATAGAGTGCAGATCAGTAGTAAAGTCAACGCTTGCAGGGAAGATGCCCTTGCCGTCCTTACCCTCGCTCTCGCCGTATAGCTGTTTCCACCACTCAGCAAGGAAGTGCAAATTTGGATTGTAATTAACTAATATCTCAATCTTCTTGCCAGCCTGATAAAGGGCATTGCGAGTAGCGGCATAGTCAACCATCATGTCGGCAGGAGCCTTCTCCATCTCAACAGCACCAGCCACAAGGGCGTTAATGTCGAAACCAGCAATAGCAACGGGGAGCAGGCCAACTGGAGTGAGCACCGAGAAGCGACCGCCCACGTTGTCGGCGATAACATAGGTCTTGTAGCCTTCTTGAGTTGCGAGGCTGCGAAGAGCACCACGCTTAGCGTCGGTGATAGCCACGATGCGCTTGGCAGCTACATCCTTGCCCACCTGCTTCTCGAGCATATTCTTCAAGAGACGGAAGGCGATAGCTGGCTCGGTGGTAGTTCCCGATTTCGAGATTACCACGATGCCGAAGCGCTTGCCATCGAGCAATTTCATAAGGTCATAGAGGTAGTCCTCGCCGATGTTGTTGCCGGCAAACACCACCTTGGCGCCCTCGCTCTGCTTGAAAGCAGCGAAGTTGTCGCTCAGAGCCTCAATAACGGCTTTAGCGCCTAGATAGCTGCCACCAATGCCAATCACTACCACGTATTCGCACTCCTGTCGCAGCTGCTGTGCTGTGGCGTTAATATCATCGAGCTGGTCAGCGGTTATCTCACTAGGCAGATGAAGCCAGCCCAGGAAATCGTTGCCTGCACCGTCGCCCTTCTCAAGAGTCTCGGCTGCAGCGAGTGCCTGAGGTTTCAACACTTCAATATCTTTCTCACTAACAGTCCCAAGGACCGATTTGTTGCAAATGCTAATCATTATATTATAGTTCTTTGTTTATAGTTGTTAGTTCTTAGTTAGTTGAGAGGAAAGAGATTATGAATTGATTAAATGGGCATTGTGTAGGCACGGCGGCGCTTGTTGAGCACGGTGTCGAAATATTGCCACTGCTTTTGCACCATCTCGTTGTGCTCAAGTTCGTGACTGCTCTCGGCCCATTTATAGCCTAACTTGAAGAAGCAGGGAAGAAGGTCGGTGAAGAGCAACGAGTTCACGCCTTTGCTCTGGTATTCGGGCTTCACCGCCACAAGCAGCAGGTCGACTGTGTCGTTTTTCTTGAAAGCCTTGAGCATGTGATACCATCCAAATGGGAAGAGGCGGCCACGGTTCTTGATAAGCGCCTTTGAGAGTGATGGGATAGCAATGCCCACACCTATAAGCTCGCGGGTGTCGTTCTTGATGATGAGCGAGAGGTCATCGAGTGGCAGATAGGGCAAGTACATCTTGATGTAGTGCTCAATCTGCTTCTCGCTCAACTGAGAATAGCCAAAGAGGTTCTCAAACGCCTCGTTGATGAGCTTGAAAATCGCCTGGCCATAGTCGGCAACGAGTTGCTTGCGGTTGGTATACTTGATATTGTCGACATTGAAGCGCTTTTTCACGATGTCGCTGATGCGCTGCATCTTCTCTGGAATCTCATCGGGCACCTTGATGTGGAATTCCACCCAGTCAACATCTTTGACAAAGCCCATGCGTTCAAGCTGCTTGGGGTAGTAGTCGTAGTTATAAATGGTGGCATTGGTGCCCACCTCGTCAAATCCCATTACCAAGCAGCCCTCAGGATCCATGTCGGTGAATCCAAGAGGACCTGTAAGCTCGGTCATGCCCTTTTCTTTATTCCACTGCTTAACGGCATCAAAAAGAGCATCAACAACCTCGTCATCGTCAATGAAATCGACCCAACCGAATCGCCCTTCTTTCTTGTCGTGGCTCTCGTTGAAGCGATGATTTATGATGCCAGCGATGCGACCTACGGGTTTGCCATCGCGATAGGCCATGAAATAGGCGCTCTCGCAGAACTCAAATGCAGGGTTCTTCTCGGGCATAAGAGTGCCAATCTCGTCACTGATGAGAGCGGGAACGTAGCACTTGCTGTCGCGGTAAAGAACATCAATTGGGTACTTCACATATTTGGTCAGCTCCTTCTTGGTAGGTTCTATTTTTCTGATTTCTACAGCCATAATTATGCATATTTTTCTTATTTGCGTGCAAAGATACATTATTTAATCAATTTAGTCAAACATCTTTAATTTGTTTTTCTCTTGCGCAGAAATGAATTTTATTGCTAAAAAGCAATCAGTTTAAAACATTTTTATTACCTTTGCAGCGCAAAATCAATCAGTTCGGGGTGTAGCACAGTTGGTTAGCGCGCCACGTTCGGGACGTGGAGGTCGGAAGTTCGAGTCCTCTCACCCCGACTTGAGAAGAAAGCGGCAAGAGAAATTCATCTTTTGTCGCTTTTTTCATGTTTTTTATCGAGGTCATGATGTTTATGTTTCAAATAATTATTATCTTTGGGGGGTTAAATAATAAGATATGATAAAAACTATAAAACACAAAACAATTGTGATAGCTTTCTTGCTGGCTATCATCAGTATTGTGCCATCGATGGCACAGGAATTTACTGCCACACCCATCAACAGTGAGCAGTACAACAAGTGGAATACAAGCAAGCCATTTACCCAAGCTCTTGAAGCACTACAAAATGACAAGACAAAAGATGCTGTGGATGGTTTCACAAAGGAGTTGAAGCTTCATCCCGACAATGCCTATGCCATGTGCAACCAGGCTCAAGCCAATTGCTTGATGCACACGGAACAGCTCCTGGATGAGGTCGATAAATATAGTGGAGACACTACCGCCATAATCGCCGCCAACAAAAAGTTCAGAGAGCTTGTAAAGGGTGATGTCAAGATGTTTGAGAGCTCTATTGCCAAGCTCCCTTCACAAGACAAAGAATCGCAATGCGCCGCCTATCTCGCCCTCGGCGAAATGCTGTCGATTTACTGCTATGATGACGAGGTGGCAATACTCAAGGCTTACAGCAACGCCATTGCCTGCCATCCGTGCAAGGAGAGCTATTTTGCTCGCATGAACTACGTCTATGAAAACAACGAAGACTTCTTAGGTTCTATAGAAGACGATGCCAAAGCAGTCTATGCTATTGCCCCCAACGATGCAGCAGCAGTGAGACTGATGGCTCTGGTGTGCTACGAGAACAAGGATTATGATGGCTTCATCAAGCATTATGATGAATATCAAGCCATTGCCAAAGCCGAAGATTTAGTGCCCAACTACGACTTGGACATGGTATATGCAAGCCTGCTTGAAGACAATAACATGACCGAGGATGCCATAGACCTCTATTTAAAGATTATTGCCTACAGTCAAAAGACTGCTGCGCTAAAAAAGGTACTCGCGATAATCAAAAACGACGAGTCAACTGCCGATGTGGCGCTGTCAACCATTAAGCAGATGCAGTTTGCCGAAGAAGGAGATGACGAGGTGTGGGGTATAATCCAGGGCATCATCTACAAGGACTGCCTCAAGGATTATGACTCGGCAATCTCATACTATAAAGAGATGCTTGACGCTAACCCCAGCGTTAGCTATTACATGCAGTGCCTGAGTCAATGCTATATGATGAAGGGTGATATAGCCAATGCCAAATTATATACTCAAGCTTCGGACGTTGTTGACAATTCCAATAAATACCGAAGTCTGCTTTTCCAACTTGGTGAAGTTGCCCCGTTGCTTGATTATTACAAGACTGCCAACGAGACTATTGACTTCTATGACTATAGCGATAACTATTATACCAGTCAAGCCATTCTTCACACAATGAACCATGACTACGATAAAGTTATCGACATTTTGAACACAGGAATAGCCAACGGAAAGGAGTCACCTGAAATCGACTACTACTATGGCTATGCACTGAACAGAATGGGTCGACTTGACGAAGCTGCATCCTACCTGCAAAAGGCTTTGTCGCAAAACAGCGAAGGTGAAGAGCTGGATCGCGTGACCTCCATTCTTCTCAAACTTGAGCTTGGCGACAGCGAAAATGCAAAAAAAGAAATAGAGAATTTGAGCAGCGAATGGCTCCAAAACCTTGAGTATGAGATACCAGGATTTGAGTCAATTAATTCATTAGACGCCTATGATATAGCATGCCTTTATTCCTTGGCAGGCGACACCGACAAGGCACTGAAATTCATGCAACTGCATTTCGAGCGAGACAAGATGCCCTATAACTTTGGCCTTATAGCTAAAGATTTCCAGCTCGACAATCTTCGCTCCCTACCCGAGTTTCAAGAACTAATCAACAAATACTACTTCGAGTGGAAAAGCAATAACAAAAGGTAAAAACACCCTAAAAATCACAAGATAATGAAATATCTCAAACAATATAGCTCATGGATAATGATGGTATTAATCGCCATCGCATCGCCCCTTGCTACGGCACAAGACAACTCCACCAGCGAAGAAATCGAATCGGATATTATCAATAGCGAGCAATACAACAAGTGGAAAAACAGCAAGAACTTTGTTGCTGGAGTCAAAGAATTTGACAAAGATTTTGAGGATGGCATCTATGAGAAAGCTCTGGAATTCTTCCAAAAAGAAGTAAATCAACACCCAGCCAATGGCTATGCCTACTGCAACATGGCATTGTGTCAAAAATACATCGCTGCTATCGCTCTGAACCTACAATTGTTTGAGCTTTACAACAGCGAAAATGCTGATTCAGAAAAAATAAATGAGATTTATGAAAAAGGCAAACTGCAACGTGACAATGAATACCTTAGTGCAATAAATATGCTCGACAAGGGCATTTCCTTGTTGCCGCCTAAGGACAAAGCCTCATTGAGCAAGGCCTACACCCAAAAAGGCATCCTCCTGAACGAATGTTTCGAAAGCGACTCGGCGAAGGTGGTGGAATGCTACCTTAAAGCACTTGAATTGATGCCTTCTCTTGATGCTTATACAAGCCTCATTGAGTTTTATAACGAAATAGGAGACCCAACCACTGCCAATTATTACATTCTCGAAGCCTATAAAAACTTAAACTGCATTGGCGACGATGCTTTCATGGACAAAATCGCATCGGCTCTTGCCGATAATGGCGAGACCGACAAGGCTTTAGAAATCATAAACAACATTTTGAGTAAAGACCCTCAAAACACTGATGCTATCGCCACAAGAAGCAATATTTATTACCAACAAAAGAACTACAATGCTTACCTTGACGACTTAATCACACTTTCCAACGCTGGTGAATTAAGCAATATAACTGGTTTGCTAGTGAATATTGCCGAGATGAGCGACGATAATCTTGACCTGGTATTGCAAAAAGTGCACAATGCCGAAAAACTTGATAAAGAAGAAAGCAAAACCAACTGGCGTCTGATTGAAGGTTATTTACATTTATACAGCACTCATGATTACCAACAAGCATTGGAGAGCTTAAAGAATGGTTTGGAAGGCACCTACACATCGTTTGTCCTTGCTAAGATAGGCGAATGTTTTTACCTAATGGGAAAAACCGATAATGCTATTCAATTCATGGAGGATGCCCAGTCGCTTCTCAATAAAGAAAAGGAAGACGATGAGGAAGATGATGATGACAGCGACTATATTCTTGATAAAATACAAATGGAAATGAATTGCGGTCTTGTTGAAAAGGTCATTAATGACGCACAAGTTTACCGCATCATTAAAGGTGATGGTCCCCAATCAGAACTAGCCTATACTGTACTGGAATGGGCCTATACCGCTAAAGGCTGCTATAAAGACGCCTTAAGCATTAATGACAAGTGGATGGAAGTAGCAAGCGACAAGGTCGATGCACAATACCGACGTGCCTATATACTTTATGTCATGGGCCGCACCCAGGAAGCGCAACAAGAACTCAAGGAGATTCTCGCCAAAGAGGAAAACTTCGAGAACAACCAGGAATTAAAATTCAATGTGCTGCTGCGTTTGGGACGTACCGACGAAGCAAGAGAAATCTTGGAAAAACTTGTCGCCAGCACCAACAAAATGGAAAACATGACGATTCAAGAAATGCTTGATAGTGAAGAGCTTTCAGAAACAATGTCGTTGTATAATATTGCCTGCTCCTACTCACTACTTGGAGATACCGACAAGGCTATTGAATACTTGAAACGTCATTTCGAGAGTTTTACTGGAGCGATGCAGCCAAACTACGACTACGCAATTCTTGATTATGACTTTGACAACATTCGTCAAAATCCAGAGTTCATGCAAACCGTCAACCACTACAAGAACTTGTGGCTCAAAGGAGAGCTGAAACCAAAGAAATAATCATGCAAGAAACCGGTCAACAAACACCTCGCTGGAAGAAACTCCTCATTGGGTTGTCGCTGCTGCCACTGCTGTGGTGGCCCGTCTCGCTGCTTCACGACAGCGCTTTTGTCTTCAACGGGACAAAGCGACTTCTCATGATTCTGTTTCCATTCTATGCCATTGGATCGATAGCGCTGGCATGGCACTGCCGCAATGAGCGTCCCGAGGTGATGTGGATACTGATAATTGTGCTGTGGCTGAGCTATGCATCCATCTTTGCCATTGCCACTCTTTAACAATTTAAATTAATAATGATAAGACAAACCATAAACGTTAAAACAAAGTAATGATAGACGATTTAAAGATTTTCTGCAAAAACACACAGGAGTATATCGACATTGACGGTGGCGACACCTTGCAAGATATATATGAGACAATAGAGAAGCGCATTCCCTTCAGGCCCATCTGCGCACTTGTAAACAATAAGCTCGAAGCGCTCAACTATCCAGTTTTCGGGCCAAAGATGGTGGAATATATAGAGCCCGTCTCGCCACAAGGCATCAGGGTTTACATCCATTCGTTATGCATGATTCTATACAAAGCCATTGAGGACCTTTTCCCAAGCAAGCGCCTGCGCATCGAGCACAGCATCTCGGGCGGTTTCTACTGCACCATTAAGCACGAGGAGAGCCTGCTCACACCCGAGAATATCGAGCGCCTGAAGGTTCGCATGCAAGAAATTGTGGACCAGGACATCAAGTTCGTCAGGCGCGAACGACTCACTACCGATGTTGTAGAGATGTTCCGCAAGCAAGGTCTCAACGACAAGGTGAGGCTGCTTGAGTCGAGCAACGACCTCTACACTGTGTTCTACAAGCTCGACAACATCATCGACAGCTACTATGAGCCATTGGCCCCCTCGACAGGATATGTCAAGGCATTCAACCTTGAGCCTTACAAAGACGGCATGCTGCTGCTGGGTCCCGACAAGAACAATCATTCGGTGCCCCGCAAATCCTATCCCATGGAGAAGATGTTCAAAGCGTTCACCAATTATGTGAAATTTAACGACATTGTGGGCCTCGACGACGTGGGCACCCTCAACAAGGGCATCGACCGTGGTTGGGCTCCCGACATCATCAACGTTGCCGAGGCACTTCACGAAAAGATGTTCTCGCGCATTGCCGACGACATCACTCAGCGGTACCAAAACGGAGGTGCTCGAGTAGTGCTTATTGCGGGTCCTTCATCAAGCGGCAAGACTACCTCGAGCAAGCGCCTCGCAATACAGCTGCTCACTAACTATATAGTTCCTAGAGTCATCTCGCTCGACAACTACTTTGTTGACCGTGCGCACACGCCTCGCGACGAGAATGGCGACTATGACTATGAGTCGCTCTATGCCCTCGACCTCGAGCAGTTCAACAAGGACCTCAAAGCTCTCATCAATGGCGAGGAGGTAAAGATGCCCACCTATAATTTCCACACTGGCGAACGTGAGTATCGTGGCGACACTCTCCAACTCAAGGAGAACAACATACTGCTCATGGAAGGCATTCACGGCTTGAACCCCGAGCTCACCAAGGAGATTCCCGAGGAGATGAAATACCGCGTTTATGTGAGTGCGCTCACCACCCTCAGCATCGACGATCACAACTGGGTGTCGACCAGCGACAACCGCTTGCTGCGTCGCATAGTGCGCGACTACAAGTACCGTGGTGCCGACGCTCGAGCCAGCATCGCACGATGGCCAAGCGTGCGCCGTGGCGAGGAGAAATGGATTTTCCCTTATCAAGAGAATGCCGACGCCATGCTCAACTCGTCTCTCCTGTTTGAGCTTGCGGTGATGAAGGAGCAGGCCGAGCCCATTTTAAAGCAAGTTCCAACCAACGTGCCCGAGTATGCCGAGGCAAGCCGCCTGCTGCGTTTCCTGCACTATTTCAAACCCATCAGCGACTCTACGATTCCAAGCACCAGCTTGATACGCGAGTTCCTGGGAGGCAGCAGTTTCCGTGATTGATTCTTCTACCCCTACCCTTGCTAACAAGAAGGGGGGCAACAAAACGCAATATAAGGCAAGAAAATGGGGTGGCAAAATAAATTGCCACCCCATCATTAATATTATGCGTTATTTTTAGCATTGCTCTAAACCTAGTTTTTAGATGCTTTCTTGGTCACTCATCAGTAATGGGCTTAGAGAGAGGCTTCAGCTCTGGCATGCGCTCATTGTCACCCTTGGGTGAATACGGACGGTAAACACACTTTGCAAGACCTTTGGATTTCCAAATCCACCAATCATCACCTTTGAATCCACTGAAGATTCCGTTGAGATCTTTCTGAGCGTCTTTCTCCGAATAGTAACACTGGCAGCACAGACGATAGACAGTCTTGCCGTTGGCCTTTGCCTTGTAAACATGGTAAAACACCACTTCGCTCATCAGCTCCGCTTGCTTGATGGCAGCATCACGCGTTGAATAACTGCCGCACACGATATAGTACACATTGCGCACTTGTTTCTTAGACTTAGCCTGTACTTGAGAAGGTGTACCCAACATTATTGCCAGCAACAAGAGCATTGTTCCAAATTGAAAAACTCTTTTCATAGCCTATTATATTTTATGAGTTAATTAATAATTATCTATAACAATTAGAGCAGAAAACTATAAATAAGTTTATTCGCTTTACAGTTTTTTATAACTCCGTGCGATTGCTGCCATCTCGATGGCAGCCTCGGCAGCCTCGGTGCCCTTGTTGCACAATGCGCCTCCGGCTCGGTCGAGTGCCTGCTGCTCATCGTCGGTGGTGAGCACACAGAAGATGATGGGCACATCTTGCGTGGCGTTGAGCAAAGCGCATCCTTGAGTGGCATTGTCGCACACGTAATCGAAATGAGGTGTTCCACCACGTATCACGCAGCCTATCATTATCACAGCATCAAACTTGCCGCTGCGTGCCATTTGAGCCGCAGCAAACGTTAGTTCAACTGTCCCTGGCACTCGTTGCACAGTGATGTCACTGTGGCTGTATCCTGCCTCTACAATGCGGTCGATAGCCCCATTGAGCAGAGGCTCAGTGACCTGGCTGTTCCACCTGGCAGCTACAATTCCAACTTTGAGCCCCTCAACTCGAGGAAGCTCAATAGACATGTTGTTGTGTAATTCGGTTGACATGATTCTTTAAAAGAGAAAGAGATAAAGGAGTTAAAGGAATTAAATATCCTTATTCTTTACTTTTGAGGCTTATTCTTTTTCTAATTTAGAATAAACTTTTCAGCAGAGCCATTATATTGGTGTTTTTGCTCTTGTTGTTGAGCAGATTTTCGATTTCTATCTGCTCGTTGGTAGCATTGAGGCGTTTAGCCAATGGCTGCAACGACTGCAACAACTGCTCGGCGCTTTCGCGACGATTGGCCACCTTGTTTAGAGCCTTAGCAAGCCCTATCGACAGCACTAGTTCCTTGTGCCCCATGTTGCTGCTCACCTTCTTCTGGTAACGTAATGCCTTGGTATAATACTTAGCCGCATTGCGCCCATTGCCCATTTCCATCATGACGTCACCCTCTTTCTTGAGAGAGTTCACAAGATTGATGAGTGCGTCGCGAGTCTTCTTGCTGTCGCCGTTGTTGAGCATGCCCGTGTAAAGCTTCACCTCATCGTCGTAGTGCTTGAGCACTTCCATGAGCTGCGCTTTCGACGAAATGATATCGGTCGAAGCCTCGACTGCATAGAGCAGCATGGGTGAGAACCTGCGCTCATTCTTCTTCACCAGTCGTTCAAAAAGTTTCTGGCACTTTGTAAGCTCTTTTTTGGCTCGAGCACTGTCGCCCAAGCTGTTGTGCACCGATGCAAGATTATAGAGCAACGATGCCAAGATGGCTAGAAAGTCTTCTTTTTTCTTGCTGGTAATGTCGGCCATCCTGATAAGAGCATTCTCGGCGGCTCCCAGGGCAAGCATGTAGTCATCGTTGGCAATAAAAATTGTCATTCGCGCCAGCCAAAGCCAGCTCACATGAAGAATGGGCATGTCGCTATAGCTCTCGTCAAAGACCAGAGTGTCGATCAATGGTGCAGCCTCATCGCTACGTCCAGAGTTTATCAAGTGCAGCACATTCCACAAGTTCACATCCAAAACCGCCTCACGGCTCATACCCTCCAAGTCGGGTTGCTTGCCTAGAGTGTCGATTTGAGCTTTAGCCACAGTAATGTCGCTAGAGAGCTTAGGGAACGATGCTTCGATGAGTAATGGCTTCATTTGATGTGAAGATTATCAATTTTTTATTAGGGTGTTACTTAAAGACTTAACAACTTTGCTTTCTCTTGGGCGAAATCGGCCGAGATGCAGTTGCTCTCGTTTTGAGCGCAACACTGTGCAAACTCAAAAGCCTGTTTCATCACCTCTTCCCACGTTTGAGCCGAAAGTGTTTCAATATCATTAAATCTTATGTCGCGGATTAAGAAATCGTAGATAAGTCCAGCTATGAACCCAGCCTGCCACCCCAGATGGTTGGTTGTGTCACCTGCAAATGGGCACACCATCTTGTCCGTGCCTTTGTATATTGTGGCACTCTCGCCAGGAGTGATGTGGACATAGGTTGAATCATAGAATCTGATGTGATTTTTGTATACCTTCTCGCTGTCCTGATTGGGAAACATAGTGTTAATATCCTTGTCGTGGTCGATAACAATGCTCGATACCTCAAAGTTCTCAAGAATATTAGGCATCACCTTGGTGAGATTGAATTGCGTGCCATGCTGGAATCCTGGCAAGTAAATTACAATAGCCTTGCGCTCGGCAGCATAGCTCAGAAGGTCAAACAATCGCTCACGCTGAGGCGCGTCGATAGCATAGTAAGAGCCGAAGAGCACAATATCGTCCTCATCAATGCGTGGCCAGATGACATTGAACCGATTGGCTGGATACACACCATAGTTCACAATGGCATCGGGCGCATCATCATGCTTGAAAATAGCAGCAAGAGGAGTAGACCCATCGGTATAACGGTCTATCGAATTGGTGTCTACGTGGTGTTTTTCAAAAAAATCAACTACCCAGTCGCCCACCTTGTCGGTACAGCACTCGCTCACCATCGACACTGGCAGTCCCAGTTCTCCAAGCGATGCAGCGGCATTGCTCACCCTGCCACCCACGAAGCAGCGCACTGGCTTGTAGTTATAATAAACGGTGTCTAAGATTGATTCACCTATGGCAATGATTTTTCTCATTGTTTAATAATAATTATGATATAGATTATATGTTTTGTTTCAATTATGAATCTTTTCTCGGCTTTTCTGTCCCAAGTAGCCACCGTGATGACGCTTGGCATAGTCCTGCCTGGTGAATCCCGTAGCCTTCATTGTGCACACCACCAGTATGTCGCCCATCACAGTCATCATTGTAGTGGAAGTGGTGGGTGTGAGCCCCAATGGACACACTTCGGGAGCACCTCCTGTGCTCAGACACACGTCGGCAATTTTGGCCAACTCGTTCTGCGGATTGCCTGTAATGACAATGATGGGCACATGGCTGTAGAGTTCCTTGGCAAGCTTCACAAGCTCCAGTATTTCAACCGTTCGGCCAGAATTTGACAAGAGAAGCATCACATCTCCAGGCTGCAGCAATCCCAGGTCACCATGCTGCGCTTCGCTTGGATGCAAGAAGACCGCTGGAATCCCTGTCGACGAGAACGTAGTGGCAATGTTGTCGGCAATCTGTCCACATTTTCCCATGCCCGAGGTCACCAGTTTGCCACCTTTGTCATGCACTCGCTCAACAATCAGTTCCACTGCTTTCTCATAGCCATCGGTGACGGGAATTTGGCGTATAGCTTCACTCTCGGCAGCCAGGATTTCTATCATCGTTTGCTTTACATCCATGTCAGCTACTTTTTGCAATGCAAAGGTAGTGCAACAAAAATAAAAAAACAAAGTTTGTACAATTTTTCTCACAAATAAAAAATTGGATTTACCTAAAACTATTTCATAAATTTGCAACAATGTAAAAGTTGTATTATCTTTGCAATGTGACGGTTTTGCATCAGCATGCTAGACATCACAAATCATATTTATTAACTTTTTAACCCGATTACACATGAAGAAAATTTTTACTCTATGCTTCATGGCAGTTGCCCTGATGGCAAGTGCCAACACCTACACACTTAGTCAGCTCGCCGAGCTTGTTCCAGCTCTTGAGGACGGCACCGGCGTTGCTGTGGTAGACGGTGCATATGTTATCAATCTGCCCGCATCACTGCCCGAGGGCGTTAGTGGTCTTGGCTATGACAACGACAACATCGTGCTCACCAAGAACTACTTCACCATCAATGGTGACCTGATTATCAGCGAAGGCGAGACTCTGCTTTTTGGCGGCTCATCAACAATGGAAGTTAACGGTAACCTCACCATCACTAATGCTACCATTGGTGCTGCCGAGGGTTCGGAAGCCAAGGCCAAGGGATTCCGCATGTACATGGAAGGCGCAAGTGCAACAATCACTGGCAGCACTTTCAACTATGTAGGTATCAACTATGGCAACGGCACCGAGGAAGGCTGCCTCACTGTGACTGGTTGCACCTTCAACGACCACAACAGCAAGGGCGGCAACGCCGCTATCAACTTCACCTCACTGAGCAAGGGCAACTTGGTTCAGGATTGCGTGTTTGAGAATCCAACTCTCTCGTCGGTAGCAAGTGGCGCCAACGTGGCTTGTGGTATTACTATCAAGGACAACATCATCAACAAGCCCAATGCCAGTACCCGCTTGTATCCTGGCATCAACATGAGTGCTACTGGTCCTTATGACATCATTATCGATGGCAATGAAGTGCATGGTGCAGCCGAGACCACTCGTTCGGGTGGTATAGCTCTGGCTTGCCTGCTCGGAAATCCTCCTACAGGCACCCTTTATGTTACCAACAACTTTGTTGAGAACTGCTCTTATGGCATCACTCTCACCGGTCCTGGCAATGTGCGCATGATTGGCAACACCGTGCTCAACAACAAGTACATCTCTGACCCCAACCTGGGTGGTAGTGGCCTCAACATCACCTGCAACTCAAGTGGTGAGGGCATTATTGCCAAGGCCTACATGCAGGGCAACCACATCGAGGGCAACGTGTGGGGCATTACAGTGATTGGCAATGTTGAAATCAACGCTGGCTATCTCGAGGAAGCAAAAGAAATGGAATACAATCCTGGAGAGAACGTGTTCAAAGACAATGGCAACGGCGACCCATTTGTGAAGTATGACTTCTACAACAACACTGCCGCCACCAGCTATGCTCAAGGCAACACTTGGAACGTTGAGGTTCAAGACTTTGAGAACATTGCTGAGGTTGTGGTTGACAAAGCCGACAACGAATTGCTCGGAGAGGTTATCTACATGCCTGCAGGTTCACAAACTGCAATCAACACCATTAATGTTGACAACAACGGCAGCACTCAGCGCTACAACATCCTGGGTCAACCCGTCGACAGCAACTATCGTGGTATCGTAATCGAGAAGGGCAAGAAAATCTTGGTTAAGTGAGAGCAGAACTGAGCTTGCTCAAGTTCGGCCGAACGTGAAAGATTTGGAGCAAAGCTCAAAATCTTGGTTAAGTGAAATCAAAACTGATGGGGTTTTAGACTTAACCCTACACACAAGAAGAGGGTGCATCATTTTCAGGTTGATGCATCCTCTTCTATCGTTTTAAGTTGAGTGCTTGGAGCGTTAGCGCTTATCGGGTATGCCGTAGTCGGCCCATTTCTCTTGTGGGTAGCATTCCTTGAGCTTTTTCTTCTGAGTGGTATATGCCGTTTTTACTATTGCAAGCACATCGTTCATGTGTTTTACCTTAGGCGCTAACTCATTGCGCAATCTATCCACTTCTTCGTTGGCGGCTCTCAGGTCATTAACGGCTTTTTCCATATTGTCAATTTCGCTGCCAGTAATTCCCTCACCTTTAGCGTTCAAATGCTTGCGCAGCCCC
>JAFSPZ010000039.1 GCA_017451225.1 Muribaculaceae bacterium
TGGTGAGCAGGTCGTCGTCGAAGTCGCCCTTGCGCAACTTCTCAATCTCTCCAAGCATCAGGTCGCGCACATCCTCAAGGCTCTGTCCCTCATTGGGATAACCCATAAGCATGAGCAGCGAGTAGTCGGCCATCTCATCGGTATAAGCACCTGCTTCCATAAGTTTTTGTGGCTGGTTAAGATTGAGGTCCATAAGACCGGCAACGCCATTACTGAGCATCTCCGAAATAACCTCGATAGTGTCGTTCTGTAGTGAAGGGCCTCCTTCAAAGCGCCAAGCCAAAGTCACAAACTCTGCCTCCTGACCTAACACAGTAGTATCAACAGGTGCAGTGATGGGCTTGAGAGGCGCAAACTCTGGTCGCGAAAGATTGGGATTGGGTTTCCAGTCGCCAAAGTACTTGTCGAGAGTTGCAATCACCTTGTCGGGCTCAAAATCGCCTGCCATACAGATGGCGATGTTATTCGGACAATAGTAATTGTTGTAGTAGTTCTTGATGTTGGTAATTGAAGGGTTCTTGAGGTGCTCCTGGGTTCCGATGGTTGTTTGAGTACCATAAGGATGAGTTGGGAACGCCTTGGCATAGAGAGCCTCTTCAAGTTTCCACATGTCCTTGGCCATGCCAATGTTTTTCTCCTCATATACAGCCTCAAGCTCGGTGTGGAAACCGCGAATCACCATGTTCTGGAAGCGGTCGCTCTGGATGCGTGCCCAGCGGTCAACTTCATTGGCTGGGATGTCCTCAGTGTAGCAAGTCACATCGGTGCTAGTGTAGGCGTTAGTGCCAATACCGCCAATTCCTGCCATGAGTTTGTCATACTCATTGGGGATGTTGTACTGCGCAGCAATCTGAGAGACACTATCAATCTCATGATAGAGCTGCTTGCGCTGCGCAGGATCGGTCACCTTGCGGTATTGTTCATAACGAGCCTCTATCTCATCGAGATAAGGAGCTTCTTTCTCAGCATCGCTGGTACCAAACTGCTTAGTACCCTTGAACATGAGATGCTCCAGGTAATGAGCTAGACCAGTGGTCTCGGCGGGGTCGTTACGTGAGCCTGTGCGCACTGCAATGTGAGCAGCAATGCGCGGTGACTCGTTGTTGACACTAAGGAAGACCTTCATGCCATTGCGCAGCGTGTAGCACTGCGTGTGCATGGGATCACCTTCATAGGTTACTGCCTCGGGCAGTTGTGCTTGTGCCATGACTCCACAAGTAGCAATCATGGCAAGCAAAAACAGTCTTTTAAATAAATTCATAGAAAGTGATTAAAATAGTTGTTTATAAATATTATTTGATAGTATCTTGTTCGTGCAACCACTTGAGCAATGCCGGCAGACATATATTAGATGGCTCGGCATTACGAACAGACAAAGATATGTGTTCACCCATGCCTCCCAATATCTCGAACTGGTAGGCTGGATTGTCGTCATAATTGCCAGCTGGAGGATTCTGGCCTTCAAAGAGAGCTATTGCCTCGGCGGTCATTGCCTCTAGTTTTAAAAGCCATGGCCTGATGTCATTATAAAAAAGGCGGTCGCTTTCATTGCATGAGTGCTCCATCTCTTTGATAACCTTGCAGGCATTATTCACTTCACGCATCTCGTTAAGCAGAGATTTGTGACTGGGATTTCCGCGCTCTATCGACACGTGATAACGGTCGATTTTATAGCCAAGTGCATCGTTATCGTAATAGCGAAGATAAGGAGCCAATTTCTTAAATGCCTGCGCCCTACTCTCACCCACTACTGCAGGTATTGCGGCAGTCCAACTTGAATAATTTTCAAATCCTCGGTTGTTCCAAGTATAGTCGGCCACTCCAAAAAGTGCGATTTTAGAAAGTTCGCCTTGCTGCATGGGGTTGATGATTACAGTTTGAGCACCATTAAGTTGTCGCTCCATGTGAGTGAGGCTGTTGATGTGAGTTTCATCGCGGAAGTTGCTGTAAGTGTCCATCACAAAAAGTTTGGTGGGGTCCTGGTCATTGCAGGGATAGTTCCACCACCAACTCAAATCTCGACCTAGCCAGCTGCTCACTAGTGACAAATCGTCGTTATTAGGCACCGACCACACTTCGCGGCCTGTTATATAAATATTGATTTTGCTTGGAGTGCTGCTCAGTGACTCATAAAATACCCGAGCACGCTCCTGACTCACCCATCCGTGAGCATAAAGCTGCGGCACGTAGTGCAAGGGTTTTACTGTATCGGCAGCCGCTGCATCATTTTTGTTCCACTTGTCATCGATGCGCTGCTGGAGCGAGGTCAGGTTATCGGCACACAGCTTCATAATGGCTGGATCGCTGGGCACGCCCACGTCGTCGACAAAGACGCCAAACTGACGCACGCCAAGTTGGTGCATACTCTCAAACTTCGTCATTATCTTGTCAAGCACCTGCGGATCTTCGGCATTGGCAAATGCATTGCCTGGATGAATCGCCCAGATGAAGTTTACTTTTGTTTCATGAGCCACTGCAGTGATGTCGCGCATCATGTCTTGAGTCAAGTAGCCAATTCGCTCTTGGTCGGCAGTAATGGATGCGGGATAAGGGTCGCCCCAGTAGCGTGAATGATAGGGATCGCTCTTGGCACCATACATGTAGGAATTCATCTTGTATCGTGCCATGAAGCGGAACAAGTCTTTGGTAACCTCGGCTGTGTAGGGCACACCATAATAGCCCTCGATGATGCCTCGATTTTTCACGTCGGCATAGTCATAGATGGTGACGCAGGGCAATTCATCTGCCCCCCTGTCAAGCATCTGCTCTAGCGATGCCAGTCCGCAAAATGTTGCATCGGTATTCTCTCCAACAATAGTGACTTGTGCCACACCGCCTTGAGAAGCAAGGTTGAGAATGTGACGGTCATACTTGTTGAGAGTGAACACATCACGCTTGAGTTTCAACGATTCCAACCGTTTTGATGCCAAACCTTTTGAACCATCGACACCGAGAAATAGGTTAGATTGTGATTTCACCTGCTTTGATGCTACAACTGGGGTGATTCCATGTTCGCTGAGTACTTGTTTTGCACGATTTATAGTAACATCATCTATTCCTGCCTCGGCAACAATATTCACTTGTTTAGTAAAAGAAGCGCTGCCATTTCCTGCAACCTGCTCATGAGGAACTGGATAAATTACATAAGATTCTTGCGCATTAATTACCGTAGCAACACATATCGATAATATAGCAAAAATATAATGTCTCATAAACATAGTATTATAATTCTACAAAATTAATAATAACCAGCCATATGACAAAAAAGATTTATAAAAAAAGAGAATTAAAGCTTTGTTTTCTTTCATATTATCGTATAAATCACTACCTTTGTAAAGTTAATAACATTCGTAATTCCAATACTATGGCACGCAAAAGTTTAAATCGTCGAGAATTTCTCAAAAGGGCTGGCATTATCACAGGAGGCGCAATGGCTATGTTTGCCCTCGACCCTATAAGCAGTTTTGCAAAGAACAGCGACAATAAGGCATCAAGCAACAACATGACTTATCGCACACAGAACGGCACTGGTGAAAGAGTGTCGCTGCTGGGATTTGGCATGATGCGTTTACCTCGAGACAACCAAGAGTTGGTGAACCAGCTTGTTGACTATGCTATTGAACACGGTGTAAACTATTTTGACACAGCACCCATGTACGGCCGCGGACTTAACGAGGAAATCGTGGGTAACGCACTTAGCCGACATCCACGCGACAAATACTATATAGCCACCAAGATGTCGAACTATGACGAGAAATACTGGGAACTGGAAGAGGCAAAGAAAATGTATCAAAACTCCTTTGAGAAGCTGCGTGTAGACCACATCGACTATTATCTCATGCATGGTGTGGGACAAGGTGGCATGGACGCTTTTGAAAAGCGATTCATAAACAATGGCCTACTCGACTTCCTTGTTAAAGAGCGTGAGACTGGAAAGATTGGTCATTTGGGATTCTCCTATCATGGCGATGTGAGGGTGTTTGACTGGCTAATCGACCATAACGACACCTATCACTGGGATTTTGTGCAGATTCAGATGAACTTTCTCGACTGGCGACACGCTTCGCTCGAAAAAGGAGGATGGAAAACCGACGCCGATGCCGAATATCTTTACAACAAGCTCGCCAAGGCGGGAATCCAAGTTGTTGTGATGGAGCCATTCCGTGGCGGTGCCCTGTCAAAGATGCCCGAGGATTGCGTAGCTCAACTCAAAGCCATGCGTCCTGATGATTCGGTTGCACGATGGGCTTTCCGCTGGGTCAGCTCTCACCCCAACATCCTCACCACACTGAGCGGCATGAACGTGATGGAGCACCTAATAGAGAACGTCGCCACCCATTCTCCTTTGGAGCCTTGCACAGCTGCCGAGAATGACCTACTTGAAAAGATTGCCGATACCATGCAGGGAATTCCAACGGTTCCGTGCACAGCTTGCGCCTATTGCATGCCATGCCCTTATGGAGTGGACATTCCCGGCAACTTCAGTTTCTACAACAATGCGTTAAGTAACAACCAGTTGCCACACAAAGGAGATTCGGACTATGCAACCAAGCAGGCAAAATTTGTAAAAGACTATTTCCAAGCCATGCCAGCCGAAGCGCGCGCCAACCAGTGCATGGACTGCGAGGAGTGCCTCAAAAAATGCCCGCAGGCAATTCGCATCCCCAACCAGTTAAGCCGCATCAACGACGTGCTCAGAGGACGATAAAAAAATCTCCCACAAGAATATATATTTTGCGCCATTTTGATTGACATCAAAATGGCGCTATTCATGTGAGATAAAAATCTTGACTTATAGACTGTTCAAATACCACTTGTAAAGAGCAGGAACACCATCTTCTATTTCCATTGTGTGGCGCCATCCCAGAGAGTGTAGTTTTGAGACATCAGTAAGTTTGCGCAGAGTGCCATCGGGTTTGGTACTATCCCATTCAATGGTGCCATTATAATCCACAGTGGCCTTCACAAGCTCAGCAAGCTGCTTGATGGTAATTTCCTTGCCGCTACCAATGTTTATGTGGCAGTTGCGAACTTCAGAGCCGCTGCCGCGCACGTCATCAAAGTCAATGTGCTCTAGACAATATACACTTGCATCGGCCATATCTTCACTCCACAGAAATTCACGGATGGGTGCTCCAGTCCCCCACAGCTTCAAGCTCTCGCTTGTAATACCATATCGTCCAAGGAGCGCAACAATTTCGTCTTGTTGCGCCTTGCCGCTAACGCCCTCCACAGGACGACGGTCAAGGTCGGCACGCAAAGCGTTCCAGTTACCCTCGTTGAGCATCTTGGCAAGATGCATTTTACGAATCATAGCTGGCATCACATGGCTCGTCTCGAGATTGAAGTTATCGTTGGGGCCATAGAGGTTGGTAGGCATCACAGCAATATAATTGGTGCCATATTGCAGATTGAAACTCTCGCACATTTTCATTCCGGCAATCTTTGCAATAGCATATGGCTCATTGGTGTATTCCAGTGGAGCGGTGAGCAATGCTGTCTCGGGGATGGGTTGTGGAGCCTCGCGCGGATAGATGCAAGTACTGCCCAAAAAGAGCAATTTCTTGACTCCATGTCGCCAGCTCTCACCTATCACGTTGTTTTGTATTGCAAGATTCTGGTAGATGAAGTCGGCGCGATACTTGAGATTTGCCATAATGCCACCTACATGAGCTGCAGCTAGCACCACATACTCAGGTTGCTCCGCGTCAAAAAAATTCTTTACTGCCACAGCATCCATCAGGTCGAGTTCCTTGTGAGTGCGACCAATAAGATTAGTGTAACCCTTGTTTTCAAGGTTTTTCCAAATTGCCGAGCCCACGAGTCCTCGATGCCCGGCAACATATATCTTAGAATTCTTTTCCATTTTTCTGAAAGGAGTTAAGTAATTAAATGAGTTTAAGGAATAAAAGGAGTTAAAAAACAGCCCTCTTATTCCCTAGACTTAATTATGCATTGTGATTTATGCATTTTATTAAAGGTGGTAAACTTTGCGTATGTGCTGCAAGTCATGTTCTACCATGAGTTTCACGAGTTGCTCAAAGGTAGTCTTGCGGGGATTCCAGCCAAGCTGGGTCTTTGCCTTGGTGGGATTGCCAAGCAGCTGGTCCACCTCGGCAGGACGGAAGTATTTCTTGTCGACCTCGACAAGCACATTGCCTGTGGCTTTGTCGATGCCCTTCTCGTCAAGCCCCTCACCTTGCCATTCCAACTCTATGCCGGCATAGTGGAACGCGAGCGTGCAGAAATCACGCACCGAGTGGAACTCACCTGTTGCAATCACAAAGTCATCGGGTTCAGGCTGCTGCAATATGAGCCACATGCACTCAACATAGTCGCGTGCATAGCCCCAGTCGCGCTTGGCGTTGAGGTTACCCAGGTAGAGTTTCTCCTGCAGACCGTTGACGATGCGTGCAGCTGCAAAAGTGATCTTTCGGGTAACGAAGTTCTCGCCGCGGCGCTCGCTCTCGTGGTTGAAGAGGATGCCGTTGGCGGTGTACATGCCGTAGCTCTCACGGTAGTTTTTCATAATCCAGTAGCTGTAGAGCTTGGCAACGGCATAGGGACTGCGTGGGTAAAATGGGGTGGTCTCGCTCTGTGGAACTTCCTGAACTTTGCCATAAAGCTCGCTAGTGCTTGCCTGATAAATCTTGGTAACCTTCTCGCGATGGGTAATGCGCACTGCCTCAAGCAGTCGCAGGGTACCCACAGCGTCGGCCTCGGCTGTGTATTCAGGAACGTCAAACGACACCTTTACATGGCTCTGGGCGGCAAGGTTGTAGATTTCATCGGGCTTGATGGTCTCGATAAGACGTATCAGTGAACTTGAGTCGGTCATATCGCCATAATGCAGATTGATGAGACGCTGCTGGCGCATGTCGCGCACCCACTCGTCGAGATACAGATGCTCTATGCGAGCTGTATTGAACGAGCTGCTGCGACGAATTATGCCATGCACCTCATAGCCCTTTTCAAGTAGTAATTCAGCCAGATAACTGCCGTCTTGACCAGTAATACCAGTTATTAACGCTACCTTTTGATTATTTTCGTTCATTTTACCCTTGTTTTTGTTTCAAACTACAAAGATACACACATTTTTTGGAAAGTCAACAACTATTGACAGTATTATTTATCCTTGGGGATTTTCTCCAACAATGATGGATGGATTGAGGTGGTTGCGACAGCCACCAGGCCCTTCACACTCACTATCACACGGCTATCGCCTTTAACACGCTGCAGCACTCCCTCAGCCCCCTCAAAGGGACCACCCAGAATCCTCACCCTGTCGCCACGAGTGAACTGCCCTGGCTTGGGAGTGATATAAACCAATTGCTCCTCATAGGTGCCAGCCACAGCAATAAAATTATTCATCTCGTTCTCAGGCACCACTACAGGTTTCTTGGTCGCAGGGTTCATAATGTATCTAATGGGCAACTTAGTAGTCGCCTTATACTCCTTCATCAACGATGGCTCAATGTGGAAAAAAATAAGGTTATGGATAGAAGGAACCAATTTCTTAACACGACGACCGCGCCGAGTGCCCATCACATATTTCATGGGGACGAAACTCTCTATGCCACGCAGATCAAGGTCTTCCTTTACCTTCATCTCGCGGTTAAACGTTACGCGTATGGCATACCACACCTTCTGCTCAGGCTCCTGAGCAGCTTCGCCTTGAGGTATTATTTTGATTATCGGTTGTTCCATGCTGAAATCTTTATTTCTTGCAAAAATAAAATCACATTTTCGATTGACAAAATTTTCTCGACAAAAATAAAATTACATTTTCGATTTGCAAGAAAATTACTCATCATATACGTAGTCAAGGAAATCGTGTATTGGTTTTAGCACTCTAAAGTCGTCATTGACACGTTGCACCCAGTCATCGCAGTCGAAGTATTTCTCGTCAACATGCTTTACAAGAATGTACTCTTTGCGCTTGAGATACTCACCCAGAGGATGATTTTTGGGATATTCCTTGGGCACGTTCTTGAGCGTGTCGCCCTCGAAGTGAAACCCTGATGCCTTGAGGCGCTTGTCAGTTATGAGCTTCGTGAACTCCTCGGGCTCGGCATCGATAAGGCGACGCAGAGCATCGAGTTTGTCCTTTGCAGGCCACCACACACCTCCGCACAGCATCAAGTGGTCGGGCTCAAAATGAATGTAATAGCCACTCGACACACAATGCCTGCCTCCACGGCCAACGACAGCACTAAAATACTGCTTATAGGGACGCTTGTCGTGCGAGAAGCGTATGTCGCGATAGATACGGTACACGGCTTGTTTTACGTCAAGCCCCCTCGCCTTCTCATCCCACTCGGCCATGAGCGAAATCAATCGCTCAACATCGTTTTCCCATGCATTGCGTAAAGGATCGTAAAGCTGTTCCTTGTGCGACTTGAACCATGTGCGCTCGTTATTGGCTCCCAGCAAACGCAGGAAGTCAAGTATCTCTCTTATATTACTTTGTGAATTCATTTCAATAATCTTAATTACGACTCACAAAAGTAATAAAAAAATCCTATTATAGCAATTTTCAAAAAAAAGAAATTTTTTGAGCAAATGAACCAAGAAAACTTTTGGAGTTTTAAAAGTTTTTTACGTACTTTGCACCCAAATTCAGAAATAGCATCTATAAATAAAAAACACAACTATTGCTAAATGGATTTAAGAGAGAAAATTTTAAGAACTTCAATGGGCTTGATGATGCGCATAGGGCCACAATCGGTGACCATGGACATGGTGGCTCGCGACTGTGGAATATCGAAGCGTACGCTATATGAGACATTCCCCAACAAGCACAACCTCATATGCGATGTCATCGAGTATAATCAGCAACAAGCAAATGCCAAGTTCACTCAAATCTTTGAACAATCGGCCAACAGTTTTGAGGCTCTGATGGGAGTGTACACTGTGGCGAGAGAATTCATACAAAAAACCTCGCCAGTGTTCCTCACCGATATCAAACGTCTCTATCCTGAAGCTTTCGATGAATACAAAGCCCAAGAGTTGAACCAAATCCTGTCGCTTGCCAAGATTATAAGCAAAGCTAAGGAGGAAGGACTGGTGCTACCCGGAATCAAATGCAAAATCGCCGCTTACCTCTTCACCAACAGCATGAATAACCTGCATCACATGCAAGATTTTCCGTTCCCCGAGTACACGGCCGCCGAAGTGTTTGACGGCGCCTTCCTCAACTTTATGCGCGGTATGGCAACCACTAAGGGGCAAAAAATCATTGAGGACTATGCAGCTAAAAACCTCATCAACAAAGAAAATTAACAAAACACATTATATTTATGTATCACAGATATTTAAACAAAATTGCACTCTTGGTTGTTGCCTTCTTGGCAACAATAACCCCAAGTAATGCTGAGACGTTGGATGTAACACTCGACGACTGCATTAGAATTGCCCTAAGCGACAACCCGTCGATAATTGTCGCCGACATGGAAATCCAACGAGTTGACTACTCCAAAAAAGAAGTGCTGGGACAGCTGTTCCCGCAAGTGAACTTCACTGCCAACTACAACCGCACCCTGGCCAAGCAGACCATGGTTATGATGGACCAGGAGTTCAAAGTGGGAACCGACAACCAACACAGCGTGGGATTCCAAGGCTCATTGCCTATTATTGTGCCAGCCCTGTGGAAGTCAATCAAGTTGAGCGACAACCAAATATTGCAGCACATAGAGATGGCCCGCTCGTCGCGACTATCGCTTGTGAACCAGGTGAAAAACGCTTACTATGCATTGCTGCTGGCTCGCGACTCAAAGCGCGTGATTGAAGCCAACCACCAAACAGCCCTGTTCACCGCCGAGATGTTCAAAAAGCAGTTCGAGATAGGAGTTGCCACCGAGTATGATGCAACAAGAGCACGTGTGGCGGCAACCACCCTGGAGCCATCAATTCTCGATGCCGAGAACTCAATCACCGCTTTGAAACTCCAGCTCAAGGTTCTCATGGGCATGGATACCAGCATCGACATTGAGCCGGTTGAGACACTCGACAGCTACAAGACGATGATGTATGAGAATGCTCTGAATGTCGACACCTCGCTAGTGAACAATACCAACATCAAGCAGCTCGACCTTCAAACCGACTACTTGAAGCAAGCTCTCAAAGTTCAAAAAATGTCTTGGTTCCCCACTCTCACGGGAAACATCAACTATATGTGGAACTCAATGAGCAACGGAAGTCCGTTCAAGAACTTCAACTGGAACCCCTATTCTCAGGCATCACTCGCGCTGTCGTGGAACCTGTTCTCGGGGGGACAACGCTATTATAAGCAGAAAGAAGCCGAGATTGCTGTTCGCGAAATGCAATGGCAGCGCGAGAACCTCACTCGCAGCCTCAGCTCTCAAGTTGAGACACAAATCAACACCATGAAGAGCAACCTCAAGCAGATAGAGAGCAATGCAGCAAGCGTCGCCCTTGCCGAGAAAAGCGACCACATCATTCAAGAAAGCTTCAAACTTGGAGTTGGCACATTCCTGCAGCTGCAAGACTCGCAAAATGCATTGCTAGGCGCCCGCCTGTCATACTATCAGGCAATCTACAACCTGCTAGTTTCGCAAAGCGACCTCGAGCTCGTGCTTGGCAATGCGCCATTGAGCAAATATGGAGTAAACCCCGAAACAATTAAAACACAAAAATAAAGATGAAAAATTACAAATCCATCCCTACCCTATTATTGGTAGTTGCTCTTCTGGCCTCATGCTCAGGCAAGGGCGACAAGAAAGGAAACAAAATGAAAGATGAGATACCTCTGGTGCAGGTACAAAGCGTCTATGCCGAAAATGTTGACGAAACAAGCGAGTATACGGCAACAGTAGAGGCGTTCAAGACCAATTACATCACCTCCAACTCAGGTAACCGCATCAAGCGCATCCTCGTTGACGTGGGAAGCCGTGTTGGCGCAGGACAGACACTGGTGATTCTTGACAACGTGACTTCGGTCAATCAAGAAAGCGCAATCGCTGGACAAAGGGCATCGGTAGCCAATCAAGGCGCCAGCCTGGCAAGCCAGGAAGCTGCCCTAAAAACCGAGGAAATCAACCTTGCTCGTCAAAAGAAAGACCTTGACCGAGCCAAGGAACTGGTGAGAATTGGTGGCGGAACTCAACAGGCCGTGGACCAGCTGCAAGCTGCCTACGATGCTGCACAAGAGTCTCTCAAAGCTCGCAAACGCGCGCTCGAGGCAAGCCGTTCATCACTGCAGGCAAGCCAAACATCGTTGGGAGCAAGCCAGCGCTCAATGCAAACCGTTCAAGAGAACACCGTTCTGCGCAGCCCCATCAGTGGAGTTGTGAGCGCACGCAATTATGATGCAGGCGATCTCCCCGGAGGCCCAATCCTCACCATCCAGCAGCTAAATCCTCTCAAGGTCGTTGTCAATGTCAATGAGGAAGAATTTCCAAAAATTAAAGTTGGCATGCCAGTAACAGTTACATTTGACGTTGTACCAGGTGAGACATTCACTGGAACAGTAAACCTCATCCATCCACAGGTAGACCAGGCAACCCGCACCTTTAAAGTTGAGGTCACCCTGGGCAATGGCGGTGGCAAAATCAGCACTGGCATGTTTGCACGCGTCAAGTTCAACTATGGCACCGAGAATCACATCGTGGTTCCCGACCGCGCTGTTGTGAAGATGCAGGGAGCCGGCATTCGCTATGTATATGTCTATGACGAAAACGGCACTGTGAGATATGTAGAAGTTAAGCTTGGCAAGCGTCTGGGCGACCGCTACGAAATCTTGAGTGGATTGAGCAATGGCGACCGCGTAGTAACAGCTGGACAATCACGCCTGACCGATGGCGCAAAAGTCAAGCTCCAAGAAAAACCACAAGCCAAAGAAGAGTAAATCAACAATAGTCACTCATTTAAACTCAACAATACAACCCAATGAGTCTTTATTCCAGTTCGGTGAAACGCCCAGTGACCACAATCCTCATCTTTGTGGCTGTGGTCATCATTGGTCTGTTTTCACTTCAAAAATTGCCTATCGACTTGTATCCCGATATTGAGACCAACACCATCATGGTGATGACAAGCTATCAGGGAGCAAGTGCCGAAGATATTGAGCAAAACGTCACTCGACCGCTTGAGAACACACTCAACTCGGTTGAGCACCTCAAGCACATCACGTCTAACTCTAAAGAGAACATCTCAATCGTGACGCTTGAGTTTGAGTATGGCTATGACATCGACGTGCTCACCAACGATGTGCGCGACAAGCTCAACATGGTGTCGAGTATGCTCCCCGACGATGCCAACACCCCCATCCTGTTCAAGTTCTCGAGCGACATGATTCCTATTGTGCTTCTATCGGCACAAGCCAAGGAGAGCGTTCCAGGTCTTTACAAAATCCTCGACGAGAATGTTGCCAACTCTCTAGCACGTGTCGATGGTGTGGGTTCGGTATCTATTGCCGGTGCTCCCAAGCGCGAGGTACACATCTATGTTGACCCTCTCAAGCTTGAGGCCTATCACTTAACCATCGAGACCATAGCTCAGCTTGTGGGTGCCGAGAACCGCAACATACCTGGCGGTACGTTCGACATTGGTAGCGAGACCTATGCACTGCGCGTGGAGGGCGAGTTCAACGATCCACGTGAGATTGCCGACCTCGTAGTGGGCGCTTCTAACGGCGCAGCTGTGCACCTGAGCGATGTAGCTCGCATCGACGACTCGCTCGAGGAGCGCGCTCAGGAGACTTTCACCAATGGTGTGCGCGGTGCCATGATTATCGTTCAAAAGCAGAGCGGTGCCAACTCGGTAGAAATCTCTAACCGCATCCAGCAACAGCTACCACACTTGCAGAAGAATCTTCCAGCCGACATTCACCTTGACTACATTGTCGACACCAGCGACAACATTCGCAACACCATCGCTTCGCTGGTGGAAACCGTGCTCTATGCGCTGCTCTTCGTAGTTATTGTCGTGTTCTTCTTCTTGGGAAGATGGCGCGCAACCATTATCATTGTGCTCACCATCCCAATCTCGCTTATTGCATCATTCATTTACCTATACGCGACAGGAAACTCCTTGAACATTGTGTCACTGTCGGCATTGTCCATTTCTATTGGTATGGTGGTTGACGATGCCATTGTGGTACTAGAGAACGTCACGACTCACATTGAACGAGGTGCCGAGCCCAAGCAAGCAGCGGTTCACGGCACCAACGAGGTGGCGATTTCGGTAATTGCTTCAACATTGACGCTGATTGCGGTGTTCTTCCCGTTGACACTCATCACTGGTATGACCGGTGTGTTCTTCAATCAGCTGGGATGGATGGTAACCATCATGATGATTATCTCTACAACAGCAGCCTTGTCACTGACTCCAATGCTTTGTAGCCGAATGCTTCGTTTGCAACGCACCCAAAGCAAGTTCTTCACCAAGTTCTATGGCCCTATCGAGAGAGTACTCGACAAGCTCGACGATGGCTTTGCATGGCTTCTCACCCACTGCGTTCGCCACCGTTGGATAACTTCACTGGTGGTTCTTGGAGTGTTCATTGCTTCGATGTTCTTAATGAAGTTTGTGGGTAGTGAGTTCTTCCCAACGATGGATAACAGCCGCCTGGGAGTGAACCTCGAGCTACCCATTGGCACACGTGTGGATGTTGCAAAAGATGTGTGCTCGCGTCTTTACAAAGAGTGGACCAAAAAGTATCCCGAAATCAAGGTGTTCAACTACACTGTGGGTCAAGCAAGCAGCGACAATACCTTTGGTTCGATGCAAAGCAATGGTTCACACATCATGTCGATGAACATCAGGCTCGTGAGCCCCGCCGAGCGAAAACGAAGCATCACCGAGATTGCCGGCTTGATGCGTGAAGACCTCAAGCAATATCCCGAGCTAAAGAAAGCACTTGTTAACGTCGGTGGCCAACGAGGTGGTGGAATGAGTGGTCAGTCGGCTCTTAATTACGAAATCTATGGTTACGATTTTGAGATTACCGACAGCTTGGCTCAACAGCTCAAGCGAATTCTTGAAAAAGTGCCTGGTGCTGCCGACATAAACATCAGCCGAAGTGACTATCAACCTGAATATCAGGTAGACTTCGACCGTGAGAAGCTAGCGCTCTATGGCCTCAATCTCACCACTGCTGCTACCTACATCCGCAACCGCATCAATGGTAGCACGGCAAGTTACTTCCGCGAGGACGGTGACGAATATGATATAAAGGTGATGTACGACCCCGAGCATCGTCAGTCGCTCGAAGACATCGAGAACATCACATTATATAATGCTATGGGCAACGGCATCAAGCTCAAGGAAGTGGGTAAAGTTGTTGAGCGTTTCACTCCTCCAACCATTGAGCGCAAGGACCGTGAGCGCATCATCACAGTGTCGACTGTTGTGCAAGACCGCCCAATGAGCGAGGTGATAGCCGACGCTCAACCCGAGATTGACAAACTCGACCTTCCTGGCGGTGTGACAATAGAGCTTAGCGGTTCCTATGAGCAACAGCAAGACTCATTTGGCGACATGGGAGTTCTTGCCATTCTTATCATCATCTTGGTTTACATCGTGATGGCGGCACAGTTTGAATCGTTCACCTATCCTGGCATTATCATGAGCTCTATCATGTTTGCCTTCTCGGGAATTGTACTCATCCTTTTGCTCACTGGCACCAACCTGAACATCATGTCGATGATTGGTTCAATCATGCTTATTGGTATTGTGGTGAAGAACGGTATCGTGCTCATCGACTACATCACACTTAACCGCGAGCGTGGCATGAGTGTGCGGCGAGCAGTAATTGACGGTGGTAAGTCACGTCTCCGTCCTGTGCTAATGACCTCGTTGACCACTATCCTGGGTATGGTGCCCATGGCAGTGGGTCATGGCGAGGGTGCCGAGATGTGGCGTCCAATGGGTATTGCCGTGATTGGTGGTTTGACATTCTCCACCATCCTAACCTTGCTCTTTGTGCCCACCATGTATACCATCTTTGCCTACAACGGCATGAAGCGCACCCGCAAGAAGCTCCACAAGGCTCAAGCCAAGAAGGCTAACGTTAAGGATTAGGGATTAGTGATTAATGATTAGGGATAAAGATTAGAGCATCTCCCATCCCCGGTCCACGATAAACGAAAAACGAAAAACGAAAA
>JAFSPZ010000040.1 GCA_017451225.1 Muribaculaceae bacterium
GAAACATGTCGTGGCAGAAGCAGGCTTTATCTATTTTCCTTAGTATAAATGTTGTAATGATTATTGCAGTGTTGTTATACTGCAGCTTTTATATCAATGATGGGATGACAGGATTAATGTTTCTAACTATGGGCATTGTTAATGTTATCCTTTCGGTAATACCAATCCGTTTAGGATGCTATTTAATCAACAAGAGTCACTCATCACAAGAATTGACCAAAATCCCAAATATTGATTAAGAACAAAAACATAAAATAATTATGAAGAAAATTTTAACTTTTGCAATTTTAGCTGTCTTGGCTCTGGGTGCAAATGCCCAGCTCAAGAAAGTATATAATGATGATATCAACCCGATGGAGCAAATCGACAAGGCTATTGCTCTGGCTAACGAGCAGGGCAAGTTCGTGATTTGTCAAGTGGGTGGCAACTGGTGTCCTTGGTGCCTGCGCTTTGCCGACTTCATCACTACCGATGAGGATATTGCCAAGGTGGTTGACGAGAATTTCGTATACATCCACGTGAGCTACAATCCTCACAGTTCAACCAATGAAATCCGCGACAAGGCTATGCTCAAACGCCTGGGCAATCCAGGCCGATTTGGCTATCCGGTGTTTGTTGTTCTCAATCAAGATGGCGATGTGATTCACATTCAGGACTCCAGCTTCCTTGAGGAAGGCAAAAGCTACAACAAAGAGAAAGTGTTGCGATTCTTCAACGCTTGGACTCCCAAAGCAGTCAACGCACTATGATGGTTGACATAGAAGACCTATTGACCAAGCCCTACTGGATTGTCGACATCTTGCCCAAACAGGTGCCGGACGATGCTGGCGGGCAATATTTCACGATAGAAAAGTTCTTCCTGTCGCCACCTCATGTGGATGCCATTTATCACAAATTCGCCAATGTGCTATTGAAGCTCAATTGTTACGTTGATTTAGCCGTATTTAAGGTTGAAGATGAGTCACGGGTGGAGAATCCTGCGCCTGACGACTTGGAGCGGCTGGTGCTTGAACGCAGACCATTATTTGTGGTCTTAAAACAATCTCAAGCCATGCTCTCCATCACTGGCGAAGACCACAACATGACAGTGTATGGACCCAATGATGATACACTAGCATTAATAAGTGCAATTGCCTCGTCTGAAGGCCTATACTTATGGAAACCATGAACATAAAAGGCTATTTTGTCAGCATTTTCCGCAAAATAAAGCATTGGTTGCAGTCGCTTTCGTTCAGGACTGGTGTGATTGTATTGCTTTGTTGCATACCGTTTTACATCTTGTCGTTTGCTCAGATGCTACTACCGATCAGTGTAACGGCAAAAGGTATACTGTGGACCGTTCTCTTTGGACTTGCTAAGACCTGCCAATACGGAGGCCTTACTATTCTTGGCGTTGAAGGTTACAAGCGATTAAAAAGCAAATTCAAAAAGAAAACTGAGCCTGATGCAACAAAATAAACTATTAAACATAGAATGTAAAACAAGATGAAAACTAAACAATAAAAAATGTACAGCCTAAATTATAAAGTAACAACAAGCAGTTGCGACTGCAACGGCAAACTCAAAATTTTCTCGGCATTGCAGATGATGCAAGATTGCTCAGAGATGTGGATTGAGAGTGAACCCACGGTGAAGAAATTTTTCAACGACCAGAACATGGCTCAATTGCTTGCCACTCGTCAAGTCGAAATTGTGAGGTTGCCTCTCTTTAAGGAGGACTTGACCGTCACAACATCGGTCTATGAGGTTAAGCCCATGTTCGGTTTTCGCAACACATTCATCCGCGATGCTCAAGGCGTGCCATGCCTCAAAACTTGGAGCATGGGAGCCTTTGTGGACTTGTCGACAGGCCGTCTCAAACGAATCGATGAGGCAACTATCGCATCAATCGCTATTAATGACAAGCAGGACATGAACTATCGCGACCGTCGCATCATCCTGCCTCACGAAGGCGACGTCACTCTTGATCCTGTGCGGGTAATGCGAGCCGACATCGACTACAACAGGCACATGAACAATGCTCACTATGTGCGCATTGCAATGGAACTGCTGCCCGAGGACTTTGAGGTTAAAGGCATGCGCATGGAGTACCGCGTTCCAGCCAAGCTCGGCGACCAGCTCACTCCC
>JAFSPZ010000041.1 GCA_017451225.1 Muribaculaceae bacterium
CCACTGGTGGTAGTACATCACTTGAGCCATTGATGTGGCGACACAACCGGTGACACAATGATTGGAATTAATTTCAGGACATTGCAGATTATAAGGCGAGTTTTGATTCCATTTCGTTTGGATTAATGGCGCTATGGGTGCAGCTTTAGGCATGGCGCTGTGCTGGTCGCTCTCGAGTGAGCCAAGAACAGGCAAGCCACTGTTGTCGCTGTCGTCGAGCGAGGCAATCTCCTCGACATACTGGCTCAGCCACCATTGCATGTTCTCGGGGATGTTGTTCTCGTCGTAGGTGCCGCTGTCGCTGTAGCCCAACACTTGCTGTGTGCGGTCGTCACCGCTGACGATAACCCATCCACATCCAGCCTTTTCGGTGTTGAACACATAGAGGGCTGGCTGGTTTGTGGCCTTGCCTCGCAGCATTCTCGGCGTTGCAGTGGAGATGTTTCCCAGCTGTTTCTTTGCCATGAACTGTGCTGCAATAACTCTTGCTGCGCTCTCGCTAACAGGCGCTGCCTGTACAAGACCACTCACGAGCCCCATTATCAGGGCAACAAATAATGTCCTTTTCATAGCAGATATATTTTTTTGGTGGGTGAATATGCTAAAACGTCTGCATGTCGACTAGGTGCTTGTAGGTGCCGCCCAGGGCTATAAGCTCGTCGTGCCGGCCTTGCTCCACAATCTTGCCCTCGTGCATGACCACGATTAGGTCGGCATTCTTGATGGTCGAGAGGCGGTGGGCGCTGACCAGCGTGGTGCGGCCGTGCCTGAGTTTGTCAAGAGCCTCCTGCACCAGGTGCTCGCTCTCGGTGTCGAGGGCCGAGGTGGCCTCGTCGAGGATGAGGATGGGCGGGTTCTTGAGGATGGCGCGCGCGATGCTGATGCGCTGACGCTGGCCTCCTGAGAGTTTGCAGCCACGGTCACCAATGTTGGTGTCGAAGCCTTGCTCACTTGCCATGATAAAGTCGTAGGCATTGGCAATCTTGGCGGCTTTCTCCACCTCCTCGCGCGTGGCGTTCTCCACACCGAAGGCGATGTTGTTGAAGAACGAGTCGTTAAAGAGAATCGCCTCCTGGTTCACGTTGCCCATGAGCCCACGCAGGTCGGCGACACGATAGTTGCGGATATCTATGCCATCGATGGTAATAGAGCCCTCATTCACGTCGTAGAAGCGTGGCAGCAGGTCGGCGATGGTGGTCTTGCCCGAGCCACTTTGGCCAACTAGGGCTACTGTCTTTCCGCAGGGTATGTCGAGGCTCACATCGTCAATTACCCATGCGTCTTCATAGCGGAAACGCACGTTCTGATACTTGATACCTTGCTTAAACGAGTTGAGCTTCACGGGTTCAGCGGGATCGGTGATGGGATTGGTGGCGCCCAGAATCTTGTCGATGCGTTGCATCGAGGCAAGTCCGCGCTGGATGTTGTAGCTCGCCTTGGAGAAGTCTTTGGCGGGATTGATGATGCTGTAGAAAATCACCATGTAGTAGATGAACTTGGGTGCTGTGATGGCATTGGTGCCACCCAGAATGAGTGTGCCTCCAAACCACAGCACGATGGCGATGGTGGCAGTGCCAAGAAATTCGCTCATGGGGTGGGCCAGCTCGTAGCGGCGGTTCATGCGTCGCGACAGGTTGCGGTATTTTTCGTTCTCAGCCCCGAAACGGTTCATCACCTTCTCCTCGGCATTGAAGGCCTTGATGATGCGCAGTCCGCTGATTGTCTCCTCTATATTCGACATAATGGTGCCAAGCTGGTTTTGCTGTTCAAGCGAAGCGCGCTTGAGATACTTGCCCACGCGGCCCATGATAAAGCCGGCAATAGGGAGCAGGATGAATACAAAAAGCGTCAGCTGCCAGCTCACAAAGAGCATCATCGCAAGGCACACCACTATCATGATGGGGTTCTTGAACATCATGTCGAGCGACATCATCACCGAGTTCTCTACTTCGGTCACGTCACCGCTCATGCGTGCCATCACGTCGCCCTTGCGCTCGCTCGAGAAGAAACCTATGGGCAACGACACCATCTTGTTATAAATCATAGCACGCAAGTCGCGAACCACGCCAGTGCGCAGCGATATCATGAAGAAGGCGGCCATATAGGCGGCTCCGGTCTTCAATCCGGTCATCACCACCAGTGCGGCAGCGATGCATGCTAAAGCTACGCTCTTTCCGCTGCTGGCTATAATACTTTGTACATAGTAGTAGAAGTTGTTTACCACAACCTTGTCGATGCTTGCCGAGCCCCATGGGGTGTAGCTGTAGGTCTCAGTGTTGATCCCGAACAGCATCTCAAGAATGGGGATGATGAGTGCAAACGAGAACAACGTGAGCAGTGCAGCAAGGATGTTGAACACAATGTTCAACGTAAGCTGCTTTTTATAGGGAGGCACAAACCTCCTCAATATTTTGAAAAAACCTTTCATTAATAGGATTGTTTATATGTGTGGTTGCACACATTACACTGCAAAGGTATAAAAAATATTTTTATTATCTAATGCTTGACTAAAAAAGCGTTACCGCCTCACTGAACATTCAGGGGCGGTAACTTGTGATATATAAAGGGAAGTAATATTACTTCTCAACTTTTCTTACTACAGCGACTGGAGTCTGCTGGCTGTTCTGGCACAATGGGTTGTCCTTGAACAGAGCGCACAGGAACTTGTCGTTAAGGTTCTTGTCCGACTTACCCAGGATGTTGGCACCCAGGTCGTTGGCGTCGATGATGATAACATCGTTGCCAAGGCGCTCTTTCATCTCGCGAGCTACCTGATGAGGTTTGTCGGGAGCCATCTTGGCATAGCGGTTGTAGGGAGCGATTACACCGTCGGCGGGACCGTCGATGGCGCGGGCACGATAGCCGCACACTTTGTAGAACGCACCTCTGATGCCAAAGGGCTTGGTGACTGCAGCTGCAGCGCAGCCAAGTAGAATTCTGGGCAGGCCCACATCTTGAAGAGCAAGCTGCATGGTGTAGGGGCTGCTAATGCCAATGCCGTGAGGCGATTTATAAACAAACTTCACGAGGAACTTTGCTAGCCAGCTGGGGTTCATCTCATCGATGGGGAAGGCCCTGCCTTGAGAGATGGCAACTATTTTTTCGCTCACATATATCATGTCGCCAGGTTGTCTAACTTCCTTGGTATACTCGTCTAGAACATCACCCAGATCATCATCTTTGGTAACCAATTTGGTTTTAATGGGGATTCGCATGTATTCTACACCATCAACTTCAATGTTGATTTGTTTCCCTTCATTTGCTTTGATTTCCATAACTCTTATATGTTTATATTCAATATTTTTGTGTTTTATATTCGACCGCAAAAGTACTTATATTTGATTAAATAACCAAAATAATAATCTCCTTTTTATTCAATGCGTTTTTTTTAAATGAAAAAAATTGCAAAATTGATAGTAATGCAGTAATTTTGTCAACCAACTAAAAAAATATTATTATATAAACTAAATCGTTATTTACAATGAAGAAAATATTACTATTATTAACTTTAGGAGTATTACTAGCCAGCTGTGGTGGTGAGAGTGAGTCGGCAATGCGTGCACGTCTCGAGGCGCAGCTCAAAGATTCTCTTGCAAGAGCCGGTCAGGTAGCAACATCTGTAAGCAATTCCAATGAAGTACCTATGACAACGGAAACTGAGGGTAAAAACTTAGTAAAAGCTAATCGTAGAATAGATTACAGCAGCAATAGTCATGCTAAGATTGAGTCATTCAAGGAAATTATTTCTACTCGCAAGTTGACCGAGGAAGATATTGCTGGATTGAACGATGATGAGCTTAGCCTTCTCAACAACTTGGCTTATGCTATTCATGGTTATAAGTTCACACAACCACGATACCGCAACTTCTTTGAGGGTTATGATTGGTACACTCCCACGACCAGCAATCCAAGGTTGAATAGTGTTGAGCAAGCGAACTCAAAATTTGTCAGAAGCCACATGGATAAGCGCTAATGCGGCATTTGTTAGGATCCATTTGATAAATAAAACAATAGGAAAAAATGCTCTTTGAATGCCCGCAGTGTGGCAAGACAATCGACATGACGCTCGAGGAGCTCGCCTTGAGCCGAAAGGTTGTGGTGTGCCCGCAATGCCTCAATGAGTTCTTGGCTCAAGGTGTGGACGTGCCAGCGTCTATGCTTCGCACTACAGCGACATCTCAAAGCGCTTCACGACAGCTCTATTGCCACAGTTGCGGCGAATCGCTTCCTGTGGCTGGTCTCAAGTTCTGCCCCTATTGTGGTGCGTCACAAAACTTGGCTGCAGTAGCAGTTGAGACCGAGAAGAAGAGCGATGACAAGACATCAAAGACTGCAAGCACGCAAGCTTTGGGCGACAATGACCTCACGACCAACGAGGATAAGACCGTTGTGGAAGACGATGCTTACGACATTATGTCGCATCTTCCACTCATAAGGCCATTGCCACGCCTGCGTAGCAAGAAAGAGGTAATGGGAGGACCTGTATTAAGAACTGTATGCTATATTATAATCTTTATTTTAATAGCTATTTTCTTTCTAATACTCTATTTGTCCTATTTTGATGAAGATGGTTCGAAAGCTCGTGCTATAGGATTGAATTTTTAATATAAAAATGTCCGGTACTTAAATACCGGACATTTTTTTTCTCGTTACTTCAAGCGCTTAGTGCCAGCAATTTACTTCTGGCGGAAGTAAAGGTTGATGGGTGTTCCACTGAAGTCCCATTTCTCGCGAATTTTGTTCTCGAGGTAACGTTTGTAAGGGTCTTTAATCCACTGTGGAAGGTTGCAGAAGAATACAAACGAGGGAACTCTTGCCTCCTTAAGCATGGTGATGTACTTAATCTTGATGTACTTGCCTTTGGTGGCTGGGGGTGGAACAGCTGCAATTGCCTCTTGAAGCACGTTATTTACCTGTGATGTGGAAATCACGGTCTTGCGTTTGTTGTAAACCGCAATAGCCTCCTCAAGCACGCGCAAGATGCGTTGCTTGGTGAGCGCCGAACCAAAGATGATGGGGAAGTCGGTGAATGGAGCAAAGCGCTCGCGTATGGTGTTCTCCATATAGGTGATTGCCTGCTGCGACTTCTGCTCAACTACGTCCCACTTGTTGACTAGAACAATTAGACCCTTGCGGTTCTTCTCGATAATGGAGAAGATGTTCACATCCTGCGACTCAATGCCGCGAGTGGCGTCGATGATGAGGATGCACACGTCGCTGTTCTCAATGGCGCGTATGCTGCGTAACACCGAGTAGTACTCAATATCCTCATTCACTTTGTTCTTCTTGCGAATGCCCGCAGTATCAACAAGATAGAAGTCGAAACCAAACTTATTATAGCGCGAGTAGATGCTATCGCGTGTAGTTCCTGCTATGTCGGTAACGATGTTGCGGTCCTCGTCCATGAGGGAGTTCACGAGCGATGACTTGCCGGCGTTGGGGCGTCCCACGATGGCAAATCGAGGAAGGTCTTCCTCGGGTTTGTCATTGCTCTTCTTAGGCATGAGACGGTAAACCTCGTCAAGAAGATCACCGGTTCCGGTTCCGTTGATTGCCGAAATGGCGAATGGTTGTCCTAGACCCAGGGTGTAGAATTCGCTTTCGCCATAATAACCTTGGTTGTTATCGTCTTTGTTAACTACCACAACAACTGGTTTCTTGCCACGGCGAAGAATCTCGGCCACATGGTCGTCAAGGTCGGTGACACCAGTCTTGATGTCGACCATGAAGAGGATTACGTCGGCCTCCTCTATGGCGAGGTAGACCTGCTTGTTGATTTCACTCTCGAAGATATCGTCGCTACCTTCGACCCAGCCGCCAGTGTCAACCACGCTCATCTCCATGCCGTTCCACTCCATGAGACCGTACTGGCGGTCGCGGGTTGTGCCGCTTGTGTCATTAACGATGGCCGCACGAGTCTTGGTCAAGCGGTTGAAAAGGGTGGATTTGCCCACATTAGGGCGTCCCACTATTGCTACTAATCGTCCCATATATTCTTAGTTCAGAGTTTATATTTCAAAGTTTATAGTTTTATAGCTACTCTTAGCCATTCCTATTCGATGTATCCAAATTGTCGCAGTTTGTTCTCCTGGTTGCGCCAGTCTTTCTCCACCTTGACAAACAACTCAAGGAAGACGCGCTTCTCAAAGAATTTCTCAATGTCCTTGCGAGCCTCGATACCCACATGCTTGAGCTTCTTGCCCTGGTGACCAATGATGATACCCTTCTGGCTGTCGCGCTCCACATAGATTACCGCCATGATGTGAATGGACTTGTCATCCTCGGTAAACTTCTCCACAATCACCTGGGTGGCGTAGGGCACTTCTTTATCATAAGTGAGAAGAATCTTCTCGCGTACAATCTCGGTTACGAAAAAACGCGAGTTGCGATCGGTCAAGGCATCTTTTCCAAAGTAGGGTGGACTCTCGGGCAGCAGCTCCACAATGCGTTTCATGATGTTGTCAACATTGAAGTTGTGAAGTGCACTGGTAGGATAGATTTCGGCTTGAGGCAGCAGTTCTTTCCATTGCGCAACAAGTGTTTCAAGTTCTTGCTGTCCACCTGTAAGGAGGTCTATTTTGTTGATTACCAGTAGCACGGGAATCTTCTCTTTTGCCACCTTATCAAGGAAGTCCTGGTTCTTGGTGGGAGTCTCCACCACGTCGGTGACATAGAGCAGCACGTCGGCGTCGATGAGCGCACCCTTCGAGAAGTCGAGCATAGACTCCTGCAGTTTGAACTTGGGTTTCAGCACTCCGGGAGTGTCGCTGAACACAATCTGGTAATCGTCGCCGTTCACGATGCCCATGATGCGGTGACGTGTGGTTTGTGACTTACTGGTGATGATAGAGAGTCGCTCACCCACCCGCAGGTTGCTGAGGGTGGACTTTCCCACGTTGGGGTTTCCTACTATGTTTACAAATCCTGCTCGATGCACGATAGATAAGTGTTAAGTTATAAGTTTTAAATGTTAAGTGGCAGCGAATAGTTGCAGCATGGGTAATCTCCATGATTCCTATTTCGGCCGCCCTATCACGTTCCACACATTTACAAAAATGCGTCACCACTAGGCATATTAATGCCTTTAGTGGTCACGCATTTATGGATAGGCAAAGCTTTAGATAGCCCAGACGATATACGCCGCACCCCAAGTGAAACCAGCACCAAAAGCAGTGAGGACAATCTTGTCGCCCTTCTTTAAGAGGTGCTTGTTTTCATCAATGCACAAGGGGATAGATGCCGCACTTGTGTTGCCGCGGTGCTGGATGTTGACAAGGATTTTCTCCTCGTCGATACCTAGACGGTTACCCACGGCCTCGATGATGCGCAGGTTGGCCTGATGAGGCACAAACCAGTCAATGTTCTCGTTGGTGAGATTGTTGCGCTTCATAATGTCGCGGGTAGAAGTGAGCATGTCGACAACAGCATGACGATACACCGCGCGGCCCTCTTGATACACGAAGTGCTCGCGAGCTTGAACGGTCTCGATCGATGCGGGTCTGGCTGAACCACCGGCCTTGTAAACCAGGTGCTCCAGACCACTACCGTCAATGTGATAAACGCCATCGATAATGCCTTCCTCGGTGTTCTCGGTAGGCTCGATGAGCACGGCTGCTCCAGCATCGCCAAATAACGGACAAGTGGCGCGGTCCTGATAGTCGGTCATGCTAGTCATCTTCTCGGCGATCACTAAAATAACCTTCTTGTAAAGCCCCGATTTGATATAGGCGTTAGCTGTATAGATGCCTACAACAAATCCAGCGCATGCGGCCTGAATGTCAAAGCCATAGCATTTCTTGGATGGTCCATCCAAGCCACAGTTGTGCATGATTACCGATGCTGTAGAAGGGAAACGATAATCGGGGTTAGAAGTCACACAAATGAGAAGGTCTACATCGTCGGGGTTGGTGCCCGTCTCTTTAAGCAGCTTTGTTACTGCTTGTGTACCCAGGAAAGAGGAACCCTTTCCATTCTTGAGGACACGCCTTTCCTTGATTCCCACGCGGGTGGTAATCCACTCGTCGCTGGTGTCGACCATGCGAGATAGCTCCTCGTTGTCGAGCACGTCATCGGGAACATACGATGCTATGCCTGTTATCTTTGCGTTAAGCATAAAGCGTGAATATTTTCTTGAACTTGTTTTAAATAAATTTAGGCATGAATAATCAATCCTAAATATGTGTGCCTCTTTAGGGCTGCCGTTTCATGGTTGTGGAAAAGGCAGGAGACTAATATTTAGGATTGAATTGTCATTTAATCGATAATGAGACTAAAAATGGTGTTATACAGCAGCCTCATCGTCAAACACCTTCTTGCCACGATAGTATCCACATTCGGGGCATACAGTGTGATAAACATGCCATGCGCCACAGTTGCTGCAGCGTGCGATGGTTGGGGCAACAGCCTTGTCATGAGTTCTTCTCTTGGCTGTGCGAGTCTTTGATTGTCTACGTTTAGGATGTGCCATTTTTAAATTTATTTTTTATTGTTCTTGTTTTCTATCAATTGCTGCAAGGCCGACCATCGGGGGTCGATAGCTCCGCCTTGAGCGGGTTCGTCTTGTGATGGTGGAGTGTCAAAGTCCTCGTCGTTACTGTAGCCGCGAGCGGCGTGCTCCTCGAGGTGGCCAAGCATCTCGGTGTTGCACTCACCTGGGGCGTGAGTATGCATCATCGGGATAGTGAGCAGCACTGTGTCGCGCACTATAGGCGCAAGGTCTAGCGTCCTCCACGACGACGGTATCACCAGAACGTTGTCAAGACTGTCATCTAGTGCGTCGCCCATCTTAACGGTCAAGTGGTAGGTGGTGTCAACGTCGTGCTCCATATCGTCAAGGCAACGGTCACACGGAATGGTTATTACACCATTGCACACGAAGTCGAGCTCGTAGATACCCTCCTGGCGGTGATTGACGCTTAGGGCGACATCAACACTTCCGGAGCGTACTTCGGAGGCCTCGATTTCGTTGAAAAAATCACCGTCCAGATGATAGTTAAAATCTTGTTTTCCAAACGGTAATGATGAAATGGATAACTTCATTTCAGCCACTTTTTCCAACTATTTCTCGTTAAAATCGGCGCAAAGTTAAGAACATTCTCGCTAATAATCAACGATTTTGCACGATTTTTTGATTTTTTAGTCAAAAAATAACTCAAAACCACTCTTTTGCAACTGGTGTCAAGTGGCTTGACTCGAAGCCACGAGACGATTAATCTTGCGCATTTCAATAATGAGAAGTACCATTCCAATGAGTGCTGCAAGCAAGTCGCTCACAGGGAATGAGTACCACACTCCATCAAGTTTGAAAATGGGTGGCAATATGAGCAGGAACGGCAGCAGGAAAATGACCTGTCGCGACAGGCTCATGAAGATAGACTTCGTTGCTTCGCCCAGCGACTGGAAGAAATTGGTGGTCACAATCTGGAAACCGGCTATCCAGAACACGATGTTGGCGATGGGCATTGCATGCTCACAGGCAGCGATAAGATTACTGTCGGTGGTGAAAATCATAGCTACATATTTCGGGAAGAACACGCTGGCTATTGTGGCTAGGAAGCACACTATAGTGCTCACACCCACTGTGAGCCAATAAGCTCGCTTGAGGCGGTCAAAACGCTTGGCGCCATAGTTGAAGCCCACAATGGGCTGCATGCCCATGCACACACCAATCACAAACATGATGGCAAGTTGCGAGAAAGTCATGAAAATACCCATTGCTGCCACGCTCGAATCGCCACCATACTTAAACACTGTGTTGTTGAGAATGGCGTTTATCACACATCCGGCAGTATTTACAATGCAAGGCGCCGCTCCCACCGCAATGATGGGTAACAGAATGGCGGCGCTCAGACGGTAAATGCCACGGCTGTAGTGAATCTCGCTTTTGGGGCTGAAGAAATGAATTTGGACATAAATCATGGAGACGAGCATCGACAGGTCGGTGGCTATGGCTGCTCCTTTAATGCCCCATTTGAGCCCGAAGATGAAAATGGGTGCGAGAATCACGTTCAGGCCAGCCCCGATGAAGTTGGCCCACATGGCTTTCTTGGGATAGCCGGTGGCGCGCATGATGTTGCAGAACGAGAATGTCAAGTTGTTGAACATCAGTCCTGGAAGGATATACATCATGAAATCGCGGGCATAGGGGAGGGAGGTCTTGCTTGCACCAAAGAGGATGAGCACTTCGTCCATGAAGATGGCAAACAGGCCAATGTAGAATGTACCAAACACTAGTGTCATCACCAGGCTGTTGCCAAGGATGAGCTCGGCTGTGCGTTTTTTCCCCTGGCCTAGCACTATCGACGTGCGGGCGCCGGCTCCACCGCCAATGAGCACTCCAAATGCCGCCGAGATATTCATTACAGGGAAGGTGATGGCAAGGCCAGCTATCGCATCGGGGCCAACGCCTTGACCAATGAACATGCGGTCGATGATGTTGTAGAGCGACATCACAACCATGCCAACAACCGAAGGCAAGCTGTATTTGAACAACAGCTTGCCTATGGGTGCTTTATCTAGCTCGTTGAGCCTGTTTTGTGGTTGCACGTTAGTTAATTAAAAAGGGCTCTTGGGTTTTAGTGCTATTTTTATCATTCAATTATTTCCAGCCATGAGGCATCTTTTGTCTTCTTGGCTTTGTTCTTGAATTCTTTCTGAACCTCGTCTAGGGCGTCTCTCTTGAGGTATTCAAGAACCCACAGGGCACGTGTGCAGTCTTTGTCTCTTTCAAGGGCGCTTATCACGTCTTTAACGGCTTTGTTGTAGTCCCAGTCGTTATAGTATTCAACGGCACGCAGGGCATAGCACTCGGCCACATCGGGCTCAAGTTTTATTGCCATGCTGTAGGCCTTGATAGCGTCTTTGCGCTTGCCTTGTGAGCCTGCTACGGTTCCCAGTCCCAGATAGCCTTCAACCTCTTTAGGATTGAGTTGGACAGCCATTCCATAGTCAACCATTGCCTCGTCATAGCGCCTCATTTTCTTGAAGATGTTACCGCGACGCATGTAGCTGTCCACGTCTTGGTTGTCATATTTTAATGCCATGTTGAGGTCTTCGATGGCGCTTATGGTGTCTTGAGTTTGGAGATGTATTGATGAATGTGTGAAATACATCCAGTTGAGCATGGTCGGGTCGCTCTCGTCGATGTGGCATGATTTAGCTTTTGACAGGGCTTGCAGTGCCTCATGGTCGTTGTCAAGCTCGCCATAGATTGCTGCCAGGCATGTCCAGCCAAATGCATCTTTGGGATTGCTCTTGAGGTGGCGGTTAATGGCCTCGGTTGCAGTGGTCATGTCATCGTTGCAGAAAGCGTAGATTGCCTTGTCAAAGTCGGTGGCAGGGCCCGTCGTGGCCTGCTGAGCGTTGACACCTCTGATGGTCTTTTTCCTTACGCTCAGTGCGCTTGCCGATGAAGCGATAAGGGCGACAAGCATAATAAAAATCGTTATTCTTTTCATGACTAATGAATTTTAATGGATAGTTATTGAGCGCAAAGATAAAGAAAAAAACTTAAAATGTGAGTTATGGCGCTCACTTTTTTGCTCATTAGCGCGAAAAAGCAGCCTCACCGCAATTGGGCAGAGGCTACTTCTGTTAGGTGAACTGTAAAATGCCTGATTAATAATTCTCGGCCTTGATTTGGAAGTAGGCTTGACTGTGGTTGCACACTGGGCATCTCTCGGGAGCTTTCTTGCCAACGACGATGTGGCCGCAGTTGCTGCAGTGCCAAATCACGTCACCGTCGCGTGAGAACACTACTTCGTCCTCGATGTTCTTCAACAACTTGCGATAGCGCTCCTCGTGCTCCTTCTCGATGGCGGCAACACCACGCATGATCTCGGCAATCTCGGTGAAGCCTTCCTCGTCGGCCTCGCGTGCCATGCGGTCATACATGTCGGTCCACTCGAAGTTCTCGCCAGCGGCAGCTGCCGCCAGGTTCTTGGTAGTAGCTTTTATGGCTCCTCCTTCAAGAAACTTGAACCACAGCTTGGCGTGCTCTTTCTCATTCTTGGCTGTTTCTTCAAAGATTGCGGCAATCTGCACATAACCGTCTTTCTTGGCCTTGCTTGCAAAATAGTCATATTTGTTGCGAGCCATCGACTCACCGGCAAAAGCCTCCATCAGGTTTTTCTCAGTTTTTGTGCCTTTTAAATCTTTCATCTTGTGCTAAAATTTTAAAGTGAATAGTTCATTTGGATTACATCTTTAGAATGCAAATTAAGGCATAAATCTTGACCTTTCCAAATAAACGCCAAAAAAAGAGAAACTCTTTTTTATCCACACAAAAAAGCGGTTGATTTACAATGTGATGTAAACCAACCGCTTGCGCTTTTACGAGGAAATAAATATATTAATCTTTCTTCTTCACTCCCATGCGGGCCTCAACCACGTTGAGCACATAGTCGCCCACGGTCTCGCACTCGTCGAAGAAGTCGCTGTACATTGTTCCAATGCTGTAGCTGTACTTCTGTTCGTTCACATCGTTGAGGTTCTCGGCCTTAATCTTGTCGCGATAGTTGTCAATCTCGTTCTCGATGTTGAACGAACGGTTGATATCGTTCTGCTCCTTGTAGCTAACAAGCATCTTGTTCATCTCGGTAAGAGCCTTGTCGACAAGTCCCATCATAGTCTTGATGTTCTTGATTTGATAACCCGACATTTCCTCCTTGCTGCTGTTGTAGCGGTTTATGATGCGGGCAATCTTGTAGCAGCTGTCGCCTATGCTCTCAATCTCCGAAATCTCACGAAGCATGGCGCGCATCTTGGCCTTGGTCTCATCACTCAAGTGAGCGTCGCTCACGTCGTGCAAGTAGTTGGCAATATCGATTTCCATCTGGTCGCTTATCTCTTCATATTTCTCGATGCGGGAATACAGCTTCACAAACTTGTCCTTGTCTTGCTCATCGAGCAGGTCGCGCACCATGCCAAACATGCTCTGGATGCGCTCGCCAAACGCCTTTATCTCCTTCTGTGCCTCAAGCACCGAGAGCTCAGGAGTCTTCATGATACCCGAGGTGATGAAGTGCAGCTTGAAGTCGTCTTCTTCGTCCTCGCGGCGGGGCTTGATGATTGCGCACACCAGCTTCTCAATTTGAGGAATGAACCAAATGAGAATTGCGGTGTTGGTAATATTGAATGCCGAGTGGAAACCTGCAAGAACCACCGATATGCGAGCCAAGTTTTCCTCATAGCCTGGAGCTGTAGCAGGCATGTTCTGGTCAAATCCTGCAACGTCGCACACAAGTCCCACAAACGGCTTGAACAATATCAATGACCATATCACACCTATCATGTTGTAGGTGAAGTGGGCCAGGGCCGCTCGCCGTGCCTGAACGTTGGCTCCCATTGCGGCTATGTTGGCAGTGATGGTTGTACCTATGTTCTCGCCAAGCACAAGCATGATACCTTGATATATTGTCATAACTCCGGTAGAGCACAATATCATGGTGATTGCCATCATGGCGGCACTCGACTGAACGCACAGCGTGAGAACGCTACCAATCACTAGGAACAACAGGTAGCTCCACATTGAGTCACCAAACTGTGAGAAGAATGCCATGATGCTGTCGCGCATCGCGGGATCATTGGCAAAGTTTGTACCGGTTTCCTTCAACGTGCCCAGTCCCAAGAAGAGGAAGGCCACACCAAAGAGGAAGTCGCCAATCACACGGCGCTTCTTCATGTAAATCAAGATGATACCAATGAAGAATGCGGGATATACAAAGTCGGTGATATTGAACGAGAATCCCAAACTCATAATCCACGCCGTAACGGTGGTACCGATGTTGGCACCCATGATAACCGAAATGGCTTGAATCAAGGTAAGCAATCCTGCGTTTACAAACGATACCGTCATCAGGGTGGTGGCGGTAGAACTCTGAACTGCTGCAGTCACGGCAACACCGGTGAGCATTCCTGTGAAACGGTTGGTGGTCATCGCACCAAGAACGCGACGCAACTGAGGACCAGCCATCTTCTGCAAACTCTCGCTCATTGATTTCATACCGAACATCAGCAGAGCCAATGAACCGATGAGCTTAAAAACTATCAAAATAGACATAAAACAGTAGTTTAGGTGATTTCTTGGTGCAAAGATAATAATAATTAATGGTTTTTCATTTATGCTCCCACTATTTTTTCAATAAATGCTTTTTATATTGGGTTCCTCGGGTGTCGTTGTGGCAACAGGTCGGACGCCTGCGTTAGCGTAGGATTCAGCCGTGCGACTTCGGAGCGTCCACACCACGAGGTAAAGAGCGACACGTCCCGATGACTGGCGCACACGTAGCGCAGCGGAGTTGCGGCAGGTCATGGGCAGCACTCTCACGACAGCGTAACCGACGGCGGAGGCAGGGCGGCGCCAGCACTATTGAGTAAGCATCCTGTGTGCCCATTGCACGGTGTTTTGAGGGAAGCGACTTGTCGCTGTGAGGGGTGGGAATGAGGGCGTTTCGGCTATGATTAAGACACTAGATTAACTATAAATTGATAAATTATTGTGTGATTATTTCTATACGCACTAAGTGATCTCTACCCTTTTTGTCCTTGACTAATTTCCCTTTTGGATACAAGATGATAGCCTTGATTTCCTGTTTTATTTTCCATGTCTTTTTTATGTAATCACGCAAGTTTTGAGTATCACCATCAGCTAAATAACCTAAAGCAATCTTTTTCTTTTTGTGAACATATTTACCATCCAAGATAAATTCATCAACACCTCTCTTTTCTTTAGTTTTAATAATAACAATATTGCTATTTACACAATTCTGTGTTGTTGATGAAGCAATTAGAAAACTTTCAATATCTTCTTCCTGAATAATTGGATAAGCGTGATTGAATAATAAAAATATACTGTCTCCTGAAGCTTGTGCACTAATTTCATCGAATGACGCTGGTATTTTATGTTCTTGAAGTATGTCATCAATGACACAATTTGTGCTGTCTTGCGCTCTAGCAGGCAATAATAATAAAAACAATATAATTGTCGTGAATAATCTCATAATAAATAATTTTGTGGTAGTAAAAGAGAGTGATATTGACCTATCTCATCTCATAGATGTCGGCATCAACATCAGGCATTTTGGGTTGGACTATAATTAGACCTGTTATGTCTCTGGCATCTTCTTTCATCTTTACGACGAGATTATCTTCGGGTATGTTAAGTTCCTTTATCACGTCCTCATATCCGATGAATTCTATCTGTACTTTACATCCTTTTGAAACTCTGATGGCGAATTGTCCGTAATAATCAGTGGCTGTACCATATTTAGTTGTTTTTCCTTTTTCATCAAGGACGTGAATCTGTACTCTGACCAATGGCTCATTATCCTCATCGACGACGCATCCACGCACAATTATTGCGGCAGCGTCATTTGGTGCGCAATCAACAGGCTTCAGTTCCTCTTTGCTCTGCTCAACTTTTGGAACATAATTATGTGTCTGTGCCATTGCAGGAGCAATGCTTGTTGCTCCAAGGGCAAGACCTGCAACCACTGCAGCCTTGCCAAGAGTTTGGCGACGCAACAGTTGGCGCTCAATATAGCGCAATTCTTTTTCACACTGAGGGCAAGTACCCGAGCAATCGCCTTTGTGACTGCACTCAGCGGGAGTATATTCGATGTCATTGGCCTGTGCAATATTGAGCCTGATTTCTTTTAGCGCCTTACAGATCTGTTTTCCTTTCATAATAAATAGTTTTGTGGAGTTCAACTTCGCAAAGTAAAAGGTTTTTTCATTAAAAACCAAATATTTGCTCATTATTTGGTTTCCACCTGCCCATATTCTCACTTCCTGCGGTTCCAATCAATCCTGTGTGCCCATTGCACGGTGTTTTGAGGGAAGCGACTTGTCGCTATGAGGGGCGGGAATGAGGGCGTTTCGGCGTGCCGATGATCACTACTTATTATTTACTTTTATTTTCTTTTTGGTTGTGATGACTATTGCTCCAGCAGAGCCACGTACACCATATACAGCAGATCCGTAATTTGGTGGTAATATTGTATAGTCTTTAATCTCTTCTGCACTTATCGAAATACCAATAGAATTCAAAATCATTGGAATTAATTCTTCTGCGCTTTGAGCAGAAAGCATGACTGAATCAAGCTCTAAATTTCCATAGCTTTTTCCATCCACAACCCATAGTGGATGTTTAATAGGCTCCGTTATAGTTGTGGAACAAATCATTTTTACTCGCTCAGTTTGATCAACAGTGTCGACGTCTAAAACTTCACATCCAAACCAACAATCAGTATTTGCAGGAAATGCGTTAATCGAAAGTGAAATGCTGAGAAACGAAAATATGACAATTGAATATTTGACAATCTTATTCATAACAGAAGAAAAATCAAATTAATACTATTACGTTCAACTTCGCAAAGTAATAGTTTTTTCCATAAAAAACCAAATATTTGCTCATTTTTCGGTTTCTATCTGCCTATATGTCTCACTTCCTGCGGTTCCAATCAATCCTCCTGGTTAGGGAGGATTGATGAGGAATCACCAACTCATAACTGTGTCGTAAATCATCTTTGACTTGTTGGTCAGATTAGCGTCAAACTTGACTGCCAGCAGCTGAACGATATGCTCGAGAGCGTCTTTGCAGTTGGTAGTGCATTCTGGCTGATTCTCAACCCACAGTGTCGGTACGGCGAGATGCATAATATGAAATGCTTATCCATATGCTCAATATAATAAACCAGCCCATTTTACTTAATAAATATACTGATTGGTTGAATATTAATATCAATATTATAATATAATGAGCATGTTTTGCGTAAAAATATTATAAGCATTGAATTACAGGTAATAATTGCAAAGAGGGCACAATGTCGAATACTTATTTGCATTGTGTCCCCTTTTTAAAAATGAAAGGAGACTACTATGAAAAATCTCAAGATTCTATCTTTAATGACAGCAGCGATAATGCTTCTCGTTGGCTGTGCCGATGATAACTACAGTGACCTGGACCCATGGGGCGGTGGCAGCACTCCTAATGGTGGACAAGGTGGAAACAACGCTACAGGTGACGACCTCGAGGCATTCGATATCAGTTTTGATACTTCAGAACTTAACGAGACCGAGAACATTCCCAGTGACGAGAACGATGAGGCCTATGATGACTACGCTGAACATAGCACCTTTTC
>JAFSPZ010000042.1 GCA_017451225.1 Muribaculaceae bacterium
AAAAACGGATTCTATGGACAGCCATTTGCCTTTGGTGGCGAGGAAGGGCTGGATAAATTCGATAAAAACATTCGCTATCGTGGCAGCTTGCAGAACTACTTAATTGATACTGGCGACGAGGTGATTTTGGTAGATACTGGTATTCCTGCAGGAACACCCGAGGAGGTGCCCGATGAAAACTCTCCTGCCTACACAGGTAAAGACATCTGCACCTATATGGAAGCATTCGAGGCTTTGGGCTACAAGCCTGAACAGGTGACAAAGATATTGCTCACTCATCGCCACAGCGACCACTCGGGCGAGTTGCGCTCGTTCCCTAATGCCAAGATTTATGTCAATCAGGAAGAACTGGGAGCCGACGAGTTGCAAGGACTCAAAAACATCGTTCCCGTGAACTTCACCGATGGGGCTTACTACAACTTCCCAGAAGCACAAAAGATTGGCGATGGCATATACATGATCAAGGCAAAGGGTCATACCCGCGGCAACAGTATTGTTATCGTTGAAATGGACGGTCTTTTCTACATGATTCACGGCGATATCACCTACGTTGACGAGGCTCTCTATGAGAACAAGCTCTCGGTAGTATTTGACGACCGTGAAGCGGCTCGCGTGACCCTCGACCGAGTGCGAGAGTTCGTTCGCAATCACCCCACAGTCTATGTCTCAACCCACACCCCACAAGGCTATGAAAACCTTGAGGCAAAGCGTGTTATGGACCTTGACAATCCTGTTGAGACTATCTTCGATGAGATTGACTTCTCTAAGCAGGAAGCCTCGGGCAAGTATGTCTGCTCAATCTGCGGCTACGTCTACGACCCCGCCGAGCACGATGGCATAGCCTTCGAAGACCTCCCCGACGACTGGCGTTGTCCACGCTGCAAGCAAGGCAAAGAAAAGTTCAATAAGGCGTAAAAAATCCTGTTTAGTCGTTCTATATTAAAAATGCCATTGAGGTTACCTTACCTCGATGGCATTTTTTATAAGGCTAATCCGTGAATTGGTAAAAGTTTTTTAAAAAATGGCATGATTATTGAAATATATTATGTAAATTTGCAACTGTTCTAATGAACAATACTTTTTTGAAATAACGAAGCGTTATGCTTTTCTTGTAATCGGAAACGTGAGAAACTTCCAAAAGTCAGCAAGAAAGTGTAGCGGTTTGCGCTTATAGCGTGGACTGATACTACATCTCCTGACAAAGGTAATCTCACGACCTCCGATTGAAGATGTGGCTAATCAGCTCCACGCTTCATAACATTGTAAAGGCTCTTGTGGCAGCTGAAGGGCATTATTATTTGAAGATGAAATTTACTGGAGAAGAGTTAGCTGCTGTGTTAAAGATGGCAGTCGCTATGATTGGGGCTGATGGCCGCAGCGATGAGAAAGAAATGGAGGTAGTTAGAGAGGAATTAACAAGATTTGGTACCTCTCCTCAACAGATGCTGGATTTAACCAAAGACGCGCAAATGATGGAGTTTGAAAGGGCTGTAGGAATAATTTCCAAATTTGACATTGAGAGAAAGAAATATGTGTCATCATATCTTGCTGTCATTATGATTGCTGATGGTAAAATAGATGATAAAGAAGTTGCTCTTTGGCAACTTGTTAGCCTTCTTTGTGGATTCCCAGAGATGGATCTTAACCAAGCTGTGGACTTTATGAATAGTCTGTGATAGTGATGAGGTGGTCAGCTACTGAAGCAGAAATGACGTATATTCCTAATGTGAATTACAAGCGGAATGCTATCTGCCAAAATTACTTGAGACATTGTGATTATACTGATATCAAGGGTATCTGAGTGAGCAACTGGATGCTAATCCAAAGTTGTTAGCATGGCTGTTTGATGACAACACTTTAATTGGCAAATCCCCATTATCCCTTGGTATAGACAGATATGAAGCATTTCAAGATTTTTATCAGTCACTTGACATTTATGATTAATATTAATAGTAGATAAAAAAATGAATAGTCAGTTAAATTTTAACGCCTTAATGGCTTGGACTGCTTTCGGAGCTCAAGACTATGCAGGCTTGGAAAAACATGGTCGAGAAATTTATAATTTTTTTGTTCATAATCCAGGTGAAATTTTAGAGTTAGATAATCCTCTCTTAATCGGAAAAGTTTTCCAAGTATGCCTTGGTTTTCAAGAACCAGACGAAGATGTTCAGGAAGTTAGAGCAGAAAATGCATTTCTCTGTTTTTCACAATCTCTAAATTCTGACAAAGTTAATGTGCACGATGAAGCTTCTGCAAGACTAATGATGCTTCTAATCCGAGATCAAAGACATCTTAAGAATAAGGTAGAGCAATCATGCCAAAATGAGCTATCTTCTCCTTATAGTATCTTAGATATGTATGATAGTGGACTTCCGAATGATATGCCTATGGCAACAAATACAAAGATGCTTTTCACTGCATATTATCTTTATAATGGCATAATAGACAAATTAAGTGTTAGCAAAGAATTTGTAAATGCTAACGAAAAGAGAGCATTTGAGAATGTTAGAAGCCACGTTATAGATAATTGCAATCAGCTGGCAAAAACATCGTCATCACGAAAGATTGAACTTGGTAACATAGTTTTTAATAAGATTTGTGAGAGGCTTCACAAAGATATAGCACTTCTTTAATTTTAATTGGATTTTTTAAAAGAGGTAGATATGGTTGAAGGAATCAATATGGGGCGAAAATCGCCATGGACAAAAGAAGAGTATATCTCAGCATATAATGAGATTAGTGATTATGCAAAAAGATTGTCTGCCAAATTGCTAATATCGGAGGGGGCAAAATCTGCAGCAGAGGCAATTTCTGCATATAACATTTACAAATGTCCTGTTGTTTATCTTTTTATCCATTATCATTATGGGAAGTTCGAAGACTTGAAAATGGATAATGAAGAAACATCAGCTTATCTAATGATGTTTTTGCCAAATGTCAAGTATTTTGCAAGAGAGCTAAAAAAGGCATTTGCGACAGGGCAAGTATTTACGAACTCTTTAGATAAAGGATTTGATTCATTGCTGATTGACATGTGCGAAGAGATTATCTACATTGAAGATAATTTCTAAAGGATTAATAAAAAGAGAACAAGGGTTGATGTGATTTCATTTGGTCAACCCTTGTTGTTTGTTATAAATACGTTAAATTCATGCTAATTGTCAGTTTTTTTCTTTAGTCAAAGAACTGCTGGCGGTTTATCCAGAGCTTGAAGAAGGAGTCGTTGATTGTCACGGTTTGCCCTTCAATGTCGATTATGTCTTTCTTAAGCAGGGCTTTCTTTATAGCATTCACGTTTGCCGATGATTCAAGCCTGTATTTCTTGATGACTTCCTTGCTGCTGTGACCAGTAGTAATACCGCTGGCAACAGCCCTGAGAAAATTCATTTGCAATTCAGATAGTTGTTCGACTTCTCGCTGAAAGAAAATCCTATTCTGTTCGAGCAAGTCATTTACTGCCGAATCAATGTCTTCATTGGTGACAACTTTCCCTGATTTGTACCAAATAATCCATGCTAAATGTTGGACGTATGAGGAAAGATTGTCGGTTATATCACAAATCTTAGTCGCTTGTTCCATGGTGATTACCTTTCCTGTTTCCTTGAACTTGTCGCAAATGAAAGGTACCCATTCGCTTGTGGGGATTTTCTTCAAGAACATCATGTCGCCAAATTTGAAGAATGGCATACTCTTGTCATTGAAGAACTGCTCCATCAGGTGTTTCTTACTGCCAAACATACAATAAGTTACATGCTGCTGATGTTGCCACGCAGAGCGCAATTTTTTTTGAAACTTTATTGAGTCAGGGAAGTCACCAATCTGCTGGAACTCGTCTAAACATATAACGAGCCTGATGTTCTTCTTTTGTGCGATTTTTTCAGGTAATTGCAGTATGTCTAAATCGGAATCATCTTTTGGATTCCAGTCAAAAGACATTGAGAAATCGCTCATGGGGTCGGGGCCAAAAGAAAATTTGGGTGATACCCGTGAAAGAAAAGTCTTCGCCATCTCGGCCCATTCCTCAAGCTTTGATGATGTCTGTTTTATGATTGTTGAAGCAAAGGCATGATAGAATTCATTCTCCGACTTGCATTGAAAAATATCGATGTAGATAGGTTTTATTCTGGGATTGCTAATTCCAGAAATCACTTTCTTGACGAGTGAAGTCTTTCCCCATCGACGAGGGGAAATCAAAATGGTATTGATACCGTGAGTTAGGTTGGCATTCAGACGTCTCGCATCTTCTTGCCTGTCGGTGAAATACTCTCCCTCCGCGGCTTTTCCAAAAACAAAAGGATTAATCTCGTTCATAATTGTAGGTTGTTAAGTTTATGCCTGCAAATATATGAAATAACTTTGTTAGTAACAAACTTCTTAGTAAGAAAGTTCTTACTTTTTGTTGTTTTTGTGAAAAAGTCTGGATACAAGTAATTTATTTTCTATGGCGAGAGTAGGAGTCTAGCGATCTCGGCGACTTCTTCTTCGCGTTGTGTGTGCTTGATGAAGATGGCGATGGGGTAGTAGTCGCCATTGGGCATGACAACAATGCCCACGTCGTTGATGCCTCTAAGTGTTTTGTCTTTGGAGAATCCAGTACCGGTCTTGTGGGCGAGTTGAGCGCCTGATGGAAGTGCGGCTTTGATGCGGTTGTTGCCAGTTTCGCAGTTGAGCATCAAGTCCCATATATACATCAACACAGGGCTTGATTGTCGCTCGCAGTAGAACCAATTGAGCAGTTCTGCCATATCGCTGGGTGTGCACCAGTTACCGCGTGAACGTTGTGGTTTGCTGTGCATCTGTTTTTCGGTCCATTTCAAGCGTATTTTTTTGAATCCCAGGCTACGCAAATAGTTCTGGACATCTCGTGGACCACCACACAATTTGAACAGCAGGTCGCAAGCGTTGTTGTCGCTTTGCTGCAGCGACAGGGCAAGCAGTTCGCCATAGCTGAATTCTCGCTCCACGTCAATCATCTTGAGCATTGGCGACCAAGTGTTCTGCTCTAATTCCTGCTTTTTCACCGTCACTCGCTGGTCGAGACTGATGCCACATGAGTCAAGATAATGGGCGACATAGATGGCCTGCGGAAACTTCATCACACTGTTCATCTCATAGCGTTTATCAAAAGAATATTCATAGCTGGTGACAATGTCTCCTTTGATGATGCATGCCCCACAACGTTGAGCCTGCGCTTGAAAGCCTAGCGAAAGGACAATGAAAAGAAAGGATATTCTCTTTATGTTTCCCATTTTTTTATGTTCATTAATGTGACATTGGATATGATGAAAACATTAATATTCCTTGAAATTGAGAGGGTAGACAAAATGGCTTGTATATGGTCTCACTTCACCATTGATAAGCATAGTCTTCCATGTTATGTTGTAGAGGTGTTTGTTTATCTCCTCCTCAAGCTGAGAATATTGAACGTTTGACATATTTGCTCCAATTAGCCTATATTTGAAGTCAGTAAGTTCACCACATGGATTAACACTTATATCTGAAATCTCAATGCCAACTCTCTTGCCTTTTAAGTCAGAGTAATTATTGAAGTCTATAGCAAAGTTCTCATTAAGGCTTTTTTCATCATTTTCTTTATTACCGGTTAGTGCAAAACCATCGGCCAAAACTTTGTTGTGATACAGATACTTGTCAATAACTTCGCCTTTAGCAATAATTATGTGAAGTTCAGTCTCATAGCGGCTTTGGTTTATATATCTACCTTGATAGATACATGAGCCTTGCACCGCTTCAATAGTGCCCGAAAACCACGAAGCCACTAATGATTCAAAGCCTTCTTTTTCGGCAATGCTTATCAAAGTGTCTTGTGGTATGTCTTCGACACTTTCAAGCATTAATTTTTCGCCTTTGATGCTCCACGATGAAATAAACCCATTTTGCCGTAATTCATACCAATCCAAATCTTTTTCTTTGCATAAAAAGGTTTGTATGTCAAGTTTGACATTTGTGTTAAGGGGCTTGTCCAGCAATTTCCATTCAACGCCATCAATGTGAATGATGTCATCAATTTGGGCAGCTACATTAAACGAAAAAACGGAAACAAATATAAATGTAAATATAATAGTCCTTCTCATATTGTAAAATATTTTCTTTGTTATAGCTTATTTTTTATTGACTTCACGTTGCGAAAATAGATGCCATATACATCTATCGTAACCTTAGCAAATATAGTAAAATTTTGAATAGTAAATAACCTTTTTGGTAATTTTCTGCTCAAAATTTTACTATATTTATCAAATGCAACATTGAGAACTGTTCTCGATGTTACATTTTTTATCGCGAGGGCTTAGCACGACGGGCGAGCTCGAAGAGACCTAGAGGCAGGTGGCAGTAGCCGTCGGGGTTCTTGTCGAGGTAGTCTTGGTGGTATTCCTCGGCGGGATAGAAGCAGTCTAGTGGCAGCACCTCGGTGACAATGGGTTTGTAATAGCGCTCGGCTTCGACAGCAACGCGCTGCTCGATTGCTGGTAGGTCGGATGGGTCGGTATAGTAGATGCCTGTGCGGTACTGCGGTCCTACGTCGTGGCCTTGCTGGTCTTCGAGGGTTGGGTCGATAGCGGTGAAGAACATGTCGAGCAGGAACTCTAGCCCAATCTTTTCGGGGTCATATACCACTTTCACAGTCTCGGCATGCCCTGTCTTGTGAGTGCAAACCTGTTCATAGGAAGGATTCTCTACTGTGCCATTGGCATAACCTACTTGAGTGTCTACTACACCGTCAATCAACTTAAAAAAATGCTCTGTACCCCAAAAGCATCCACCTGCAAAATATATTTCACGTGTCATGATTCTCTATGTTTTTATTTTATAACGTATTAAAGTGTTGTTAAATTATGCTGAGCTTCAAAAATTGTAACTTGTGGTTGCATAATCATTATATTTTCACTATATTTGCACGATTAATCAAGACTATTGCATATGCAGAACGAATTTGTGAGCCTGATAAGCAACCAGGCAAAGAAATATGGCAACCGCGAGGCGTTGCGATACCGTGACTACCTTACCGACCAATGGACTTCGATGTCATGGAATAGTTTTAAGCAAGACATAGAGCGTTGTGCCCATGCCCTGTTGCACGCAGGAGTGGAGCCTCAGGGCAAGGTGGCAATTTTCTCGCAGAATTGCCCCGAGATACTTATAACACATTTCGCTTCGTTCTACAACCGTGCCATCCCAGTGCCTATTTATGCCACAAGCAGTAAAGACGAGGCAGCCTACATTATCAACGACTCTGGTGCCACGGTTCTTGTTGCCGGTGACCAGGCGCAATATGAAATAGCAAAGCAGTTGTTTGATGACTGCCCTAAGCTTAAACTTGTGGTGGTGATGAACACAAAGGTGGAAATAGAACCTTCGAAACGCATTACCACTTGGCGCAAATTCTTGAGCGATGGCGGACAAGCAGGCGAGCTGGCTCGCAGTGCTCTTGTAAAGCGCATGGACGAAGGGCGTCCCGATGACCTGATGTACTTGATTTACACCTCGGGTACTACAGGACAACCCAAGGGGGTGATGCTTACACACAGCAATTTCAGCGCAGCGATGATGGCACATGGTATGCGATTGACCTATGTTGACGACAACGACGTCTCGCTTAGCTTCTTGCCATTGAGCCACATTTTTGAGCTGGGGTGGACAATGTTCTGCCTCATTCATGGTTTGGTAGTGGCTATAAATTACGATCCTCGCGACATTCAGCGGGCTGTGAAAGAGATTAGCCCCAACTGCATGTGCAGTGTGCCCAGGTTCTGGGAGAAGGTGTATACTGCAATCATGGACAATGTGAGTGGCGCAAAGCCTGTTGTCAAGACGTTGTTCAAAACTGCTATTAGGATTGGCAAGGCACGCAACATCAAATATGCTCGAAACGGCCAGAAGGCTCCTTATCTCATAGAAAAACAGTATCAATACTTTGAAAAGAAGGTTTACTCCCGTCTGCGCAAAGCTATCGGTGTTGAGAATGGCAAGTTGTTCCCTACCGCTGGAGCTATGCTTAGCGATAATATCACCGAGTTGCTCCATGCTGTGGGCATCAACATTGTGATTGGCTATGGTTTGAGCGAGACCAACGCTTCGGTGTGCTTCTATCCAAACACCGGATGGGAACTAGGCACCATTGGCGAGCCAATCCCAGGCGTGAAGGTGAAGATTGGCGACCAGAACGAGATACTTGTAAAGGGTCCAACAGTGATGCGTGGCTATTACAACAAGCCAGAGGAGACCGCTAAAGCGATTGATGCCGATGGATGGTTCCACACTGGCGATTGCGGTGAACTTACCGAGAAGGGACACCTCGTTATGACCGAGCGTTTAAAAGACTTGTACAAGACCAGTAATGGCAAGTATGTAGCCCCTCAAATGCTGGAGACCCTGTTGGCACAAGATAAATACATGGCTCAAGTGGCTGTGATAGGTGACGGCAAGAAATATGTGTCGGCTCTCATCGTTCCCGACTTTGAGGAGCTGGGCATTTGGGCCGCTAAGCACAAAATCAAGTTTAGAAACAATGAGGAGCTCGTCAACGATCCAAAGGTTCACGAAATGCTCGAGAAACTTATCAATGAGTATCAGAAGAACCTCGCTAGTTATGAGCAAATCAAGCGTTTTGTCTTGTTGCCGCGTCCTTTTACAATGGAGAATGGCGAACTCACCAACACGCTCAAAATAAAGCGTGCAGTAATCAACAAGCGCTATGCCAAGCTCATCGATGCCATGTATGCTGTCGATTACCGTCCTAAAGGTAAGAAAGAAGAAAAACTGGATGTTGACCTAAGCCTTTAGTTAATGCATAATGCATAATATGGGTTGACGCCTACTTTAATGCGGCGAATGCATAATTATAATCTAGATTTTTAGAAAAAACAATTATATTTATTAACCCCTAAATCATTGAGCTCAGATGATTACAACCGACCAACTAAAAGAGATACAAGAACGCAAGGATGCGTTGAGGAGGTATCTTTGACGTCGATAACAAGAGAATCCAACTAGAAGAAGAGGAATTGCGCACTCATGTGCCCGATTTCTGGAGTGACCAAAAGAAAGCCGAAGCACAGATGCGTAAAATCAAGACACTGAAAATGTGGATTGAGAAATGCTCGGAAGTGGAGGCGGCAGTAGGTGAAGTGGAAGTAGGCTTTGACTTCGTGAAGGAAGGAGTGCTCACCGAGGAAGAACTTGACGAACTCTATGCCGATGCTGTTGACAAAATCGAGAAGCTTGAGCTTCGCAACATGCTGCGTCGCGAGGAGGACAAGCTCAGCGCTATCATGAAGATTAACTCAGGTGCCGGAGGCACCGAGAGTCAGGATTGGGCCTCGATGCTAATGCGCATGTATCTGCGATGGTGCGAGAAGCACGGCTACAAGACTGCTATCCAGCACATGGTAGATGGCGACGAAGCTGGTATCAAGAGTGTGACAATTGGTGTGGAAGGTGATTTTGCCTATGGTTATCTCAAGAGCGAGAACGGCGTTCACCGTCTTGTGCGAGTGTCCCCTTATAACGCCCAAGGAAAGCGCATGACTTCGTTTGCTTCGGTATTCGTTAGTCCAATGGTTGACGATACTATCGAGATTGTACTTGATCCTGCGCGCATCTCTTGGGACACCTTCCGTAGTGGAGGTGCTGGTGGCCAGAATGTGAACAAGGTGGAGAGTGGTGTGCGTGTACGTTACCAGTACAAGGACCCCTACACAGGCGAGGAAGAGGAAATCCTTGTTGAGAACACCGAGACACGCGACCAGCCTAAAAACCGCGAGAATGCTCTGCGAAACCTCAAGTCTATCCTTTACAACAAGGAACTTGAGCACCGCCGAGAAGAGCAGCGAAAGATTGAGGACAGCAAGAAGAAGATAGAGTGGGGTAGCCAGATTCGAAGCTACGTTTTTGACGACCGTCGAGTCAAGGACCACCGCACTAACCACCAGACGAGCAACGTGGGCGCTGTCATGGACGGCGACATCGACGACTTCATCAAAGCCTACCTGATGGAATTCTCCACCGACGAATAGCTTTTATTTTACGACAATTAAGGACAAAATGTTTGTTCTCTTTTTATTAAGGACAATATAGTTACGTTCTTATGCTTGTAGACAATTGATATAGTTCAACTCAGAATAGTTACTTTTTATATGATAGAAATAAATTCTTTAAAACAAAAAGTCTATAATGTGGTTAGAGCTATCTATGATGTTCATGGTGTGTTAGGGCCTGGTCTCAATGAATCGTGCTATCAAGAAGGTTTAGAGCTTGAACTAAAAGAAAAGAAGATTCCTTTTGTTCGTGAGATGACATTTCATCCTCAATATCGTGAAACTCCTATGGAGTCAACTTTCCGTGTGGATTTCATTTGTGAAGATGATATTGTGGTTGAGTGCAAAGCGGTTTCTGATGTGACAGGTAACCATCGTGCTCAATTATTTAACTATATGAGACTTTTGAAAAAGCAGTGTGGAGTATTGGTTAATTTTTATCCATTTTCTGCCGATGTTGAAAGGTATTTCTATGATAAGGATACCAACCAAATAATTGCTACTGATGGCCATGTGATTTTTGATTATAAAAGAAGAAAATAAAAATCAGTGACAGAGGTGTGCAAACGCGTGATTTTATTGTCATTAATAGAAAAGAAACTTGGAATATTGTCTTTAATTGTTTTTTATAGCAAATGAGGAAGAAGCTTACTATAGTAAATGTTGAGGGCATAGTGGTGGAGGACCCAGAGAACCTGCGCAAGCTCATTCGTGACTTTGCGGCTATCGATGGTCTCAAGCTCTTTGTCCATGGCGAAGGGACCATGGCATCGATGGTTGCCGAGAAGATGGGCATCAACATTCGTCAGACCAATGACGGTCGTGACATCATTGATGACCGAGTTATGGACCTTGTGACAATGGTCTATGGCGGACTGGTAAACAAGCGGCTCGTTGCTATCATGCAGTGGAGGGGACTTAATGCAGTGGGACTCACTGGAGTGGACCTTAATTTGGTCACTAGCAACAAAGCTCCCATAAGGCCTGTTAATGTGGGCAGGGTGGGAATTGTGCGTCGAGTAAACTCGTCAATGCTGACCAAGCTCCTTGAAGAGGGTGTTGTGCCGGTGATAGCCCCTATTACACATGATGGCAAAGGCAACATCTTGAATGGTGATGTGAAGATGTTTGCCTACGAGATCGCTCGCACTCTTGCTATTGCCTATAATGTCACTGTTATCAACGTGCTGGGCGAGGAAAACGGTGTCCTTACCAACGAGAACAACCCTGACAGTGTCATTCCCAAGCTGAGTAGGGCGCAGTATAAGTCCATGTGCGAAAAGGGTGTTATTAACCCTGCCGCCTATCCTACCATTAATAATGCATTCTCGGCTATCGACCATGGTGTGAACGAGGTGGTGCTTATCAATGCCACGCGTTTTAACGATCTTAAAGGCGGCACTCACATAAAATAGATGTGTTCATTGTGAGTGGATATATGATAATTATTTCCATTCTAGTTGATTAAATACAGTATGGGCTGAGCAGAATTCTTGCTCGGCCCAATTTGTATGTTACTTACAACCATAATGTGAGGCAAAAAAAGGTTTTTTATATTTTTCGTTGAAATTTTGAGAATTTGTTTGTTTATTTTGTAATTGTTGTGTAATTTTGTTAGTTGAAACGCTATATTCATTAAAAATAATAGTTTTTAAATCATAAATTCAAATTTTATTAACTAAAACTTAATGCAATGAAGAAATTATTACTATTGGTTGCCATGGTGGCAACATTCATTGGTGTAAGCGCTCAGAATCCCTACGCTTACAAGTTAAGTGCTACCGACCTCAGCGAGACAAGCGTGACACTTCATTATTCGCTCAACGCTCCCGCTCAGGCTGTGCAGCTGCAAATCTTTGACGGCGAGAATGCCGTTGCTACTATCGATGTGCCCGAGACTATGATTGTGGCTGGCAATCATGAGTACATTGTCAACTTTGCCGACTATCCTGGCATCCCCGCAGGCAAAGAACTCTCTTGGAAAGTCGCCGTTACTGGCCAGACTGTTGAGACCCCTGTGGAAATAACCGACAAGGTTCTCAAGTTCTACTCTCCCGCTGGTGTGGCAGTTGACGTGAATCCCGAGAGCGACTACTTTGGTACAATGTATGTGACCGAGTCTTTTGCAAGCGCTAGCACTACTTATTACACTGCTCCTGTAAATGGTTCGGTAGGCATTGGCCTTTATCAGTTTGATCCACAATTTAATGGCGTCAAGAACGAGGATGGCAAGTATGGTTTCAGCTGTGGTATGCAGTCGGCTGGTACCACACTGGTTGACTGGCGTCCAGGGCGTATCCAGATTAGTGATGATGACCGTATGTTCATCCTCTCACAGCGTGTAAACACTGGTTATCCTCTCTATGAGATGAATCGTGCGACATTGCAGGTTGCACCTTTCTTTAATGGAACCCTCGACACCTCAACAGGCATTGTTACCAATGGTGATGTTCAAGTCGCCGCAGGTGTGGGTGTTGCCTTTGACGTTGATGGCAGTGGTGAGAACCTCAAACTCATGATGATGACCTGTACTCCAGGCACTACCACAGTTCCCGCTAATTACAAGACAAATGAATACAACATTGGTACCGCAACCAGCTGGGGCGAGGCTCCAAGCCGTGCTTTCACCGCATTCAATGGTAAGGCAATCAACTATGCAAGTATCAACCTTGCATATGATGGAGCTGGTGGCATCTGGATGAGCCAATGGCGTGGTACTCCCACCGAGGCTGAGCCAAGCTATGCTTATGCAAACCTTGAAAATGACGAACTTGAATTCCTTGTTACTGACATCTACAGTCGTAATGGTGGCATGGCATTCAACAAGGACCACACTCTCTTGGTTCGTGGTGTGGCTTCTAGCAAAGTTCTTGCAGTTTATTCCGTTAATAATGGTGAACTCACTAAACTCTATGAGTACAGTTGCCCAAGTTTTACCGGTTGGAACCAGTTTGCTTTTGACTATGCCAATAACATCATCGCTTGCGACAACAGTGCCGAGGTGTTTGGAATGATTCAGCTGCCTTATGGTGGACAAGTTGCTACTCCTGCTGCCCAGAAGTACAATTTCCAGATTCCGGCCCAAGAGCTTCCTAGCGAGTTCTATTTGGTAGGTTCTTTCAATGAGTGGAATACAACTGAGACTGGTGGCCGCTTGGTATTTGCAGCTACCGAGACAGAGGGCGTTTATGAGACAACTGGCACTCTCGCTGCCAATGATGAGTTTAAGGTTATCACTCCCAACGGTGATGGCTGGACATGGTATGGTGGCATTGACGAGTATGGCGGTGGCTACTTCTTGATAAATGATGAGTTGCTTAACGTTCCATTGCAAATGGTTGACGGTTCTAACTTCCGCATGGAAAATGGTGGCGAGTTCACATTCAGCATTAATGCTAACGACATGACTCTCACAGTTATTCCTGTGGGTAGCCCAATGGTTCCTGGCGACGTTAATGGCGATGGCCAAATAACAAGTGCCGACATTACCGCTCTCTACTCATTCATACTCTCGGGTGAAACTACCGAAATCTTTAACGGAGACCAAGATGGCGACGGCCAAGTCACTTCAAGCGACATTACTGCAGTTTATAGCATCATTTTAGGATCTAAATAAACAGTTATATAGCATTGTTAGGCGGGCTCCAACGGGGCCCGCCTAATTTTTTGAGTCTTTCCAAACTTGAATATATTTGACGGGAACTTAGCATCGTGATAAGGAGTGTATTTCGCATAAAAGCAAATAAAAGTTAAATATATATTAATATATTATTTATTTTAATTAAAAATTATAACTTTGTGAAATTAAAAGAGAGAAGAAAAAAGGTAGCGGGTTCGACCCTTTTTCGACTCAAAAAACTGATTAACCTGAACCTTACTTTTGTGATATTACTTTATGATTAAAAAATTACTGTCATTAACGGCAATATTGCTCGTTTCGGTGCCTACAATCCTGGCACAGACTTTTGAGTTCCGTTACCATGGAGAATCGCTTGCCGATGGCGCAATAGTGACAATTCAAGCAGAAGAGGACGAATGGGGATTTGGAGAAATGGGTTGCTATACCAATCCAAGTTCTGACCCTAGTAATGGTCTGATTTTGAAACTTCTCTCAGGCAATACCGCTCAAGGAAGTGCCACGATGACCATCGATGAGAATAACTTTAATCCATCCAGAATCTTATGGTGTATGGGTGGCAACTGCATGAATTTTGGAAGCAATACAACAATAACCAAGCCTTTTACAGTTAACAACGGTCTATGTCTTGTGCAGTTTGATGCTGAAGATATCCAGAGCGAGGGTTATTTGCTTGCCACTCTCACGGCCACTATTGGCAGTGAGACCCATACCGTTAAAATAAAATTTGTCAATGGTGATGTTGTAGACGTAATTCCTGGCGATGTGAATGGCGACGGCACAGTGGGCAGTGTTGATGTTACCATACTTTACAACTACCTGCTCAATGGAGATGGTGGCAATATGGTCAATGGTGACCAGGATGGCGACGGCATTATCACAGCAGGCGATATCACTGTAATTTACAATATCCTTCTAAATTGAGATTAATAATATTATTAACCAAAATAAAAGCACAAAAAACAATGAAAAAAACACTACTATTGCTGATTGCCATACTCTTGGCAACAACGACTTTTGCACAACAACGCGCAACTATCACTCCTGGTGAAGGTGAGACATGGTGGGGCTATTTCACCGACAATGACGCTAATGCCGCTAACTTTAGTGCTTACGGCGTTAACGCACTGGCCAATTATGAGGCAGCCATTAAGATTGCAAAGAATGACCCAATTATGGGTAATGCTACTGTTAAAGCAATGCGTTTGTGGTTAAACTCAACTACTATTCCTAAGATTACCAGCCTGAAGATTTGGGTGACTAAGACTCTAAGGGTTAACGCACAGGGTGTTACGTATGTTCAAGATGTTGACTTGTCAACTTTGACAGCCGGCGCCAACGATATTGCGTTTACTACTCCTTTTGAGATTAATAATGCTGTTGCCTACTTTGGTTTCACAATGGAGCTTAGCAGTCAAGATTATGCTATCATGAATGGTGGTGAGTATGAACCCAACACATTCTTCTTCCGTGCTACAGCACAGACTACTAATTGGACATCGATTACCAATCATGGTAAGCTGGCATTGCAACTTATGGGTGAGGGCATTAACATTCCTCAAAACGCTGCTATTTTTACTAACAAGAATCTTGGAACTCACAACTATCAAGTGGGCGATGAGGCTGTTGTGCCAGTAACTATCAAGAATAAAGGCGAGAACAATATCACTTCAGTTTCTTATACTATTACCTCTAATAACGATCCTTCTACTGCTACCCCCGAGGTTACAGTGCCTATCAATAACATTGAAAATGGTGCCACTGCAACATTTGATGTAGCGTTCGACACCAGTGAGCCATTGAGAGACACAAGAACTGTCACTATCACCAAGGTGAATGGACAACCCAACGATGCTCCAGCTGCTGACTGTGTGGCAAGCGGTAATTTTACTGTTGTTTCATTCTTGTTTACAAGAGTTCCTGTTATCGAGGAGTTCACTGGCACTTGGTGTGGATGGTGTCCTCGTGGATTCGTTGGAATGGAAACTGCACATGAGAAATATGGCGACCAGGTTGTGCTCATCGCAGCCCACAACGGTGACCCAATGGAGATTTCGGACTATAATCCTGTAATGTCGACAGTAAGTGGATTCCCCGATGCTCGTGTCAACCGCGCCACCGACATTGATCCAAACCCAGATGCTATCCAGAGCTCTATCGATCAGAGTATGCTCGAAGTTCCAGTTGGCATGGTTCAGGTTACAGCTCAATGGAATGATGAGGAGATGAAAACCATTAAAATGGATGCAACATCCAAGTTTGCCTTTGCCGAGGAGAATACTAACTACGGTATTGCATTTGTGCTTACCGAGGATGGCATGAAGGGCACTAGCTCTAGCTGGGGACAGCAAAACTACTACAGTGGTCAAAGCGGATATCCCAGTTACATGGATTGGTGGTGCAGCCAAGGTTCAAGAGTTATGGGATTAGAGTATAACTTCGTGGCTGTGGGTGCTTGGCAAATCGCAAGTGGCTTCAATGGCTCGGTTAAGACCTCGTTTGAGGCTGGTGAGGTGATGCCATTCAGCTATACAGCCGATATCTCTACCAAGACTCTTATTCAGGACAAGTCGAAACTGAAAGTTGCTGCTCTGCTCATCGACCGCGGTGCTAACAAGATCATTAACGCTTGGCAAACCACAATCAATCCTTATGGATACAATCCTGTTCCAAGCGAGTTCTACATGGTTGGTACTTTCAACGAGTGGAATACTACCGAGGCAGGTGGACGCTTAGCATTCACTGCTACCGAAGATGAGGGTGTTTATGAGGCTACTGGCACACTCGAGGCTGGTGCTGAGTTCAAGGTTATCACTCCAAACGGTGACGACTGGGCATGGTACGGTGGTGTTGACGAGAACGGCGTTGGCTACTTCTTGATTAACGACGGCTTGCTCAACACTCCTCTGCAAATGGTTGACGGCTCTAACTTCCGCATCGAGAATGGTGGCGAGTACACCTTCCGCATCAATGCTAACGACATGACTCTCACCCTTCTTCCTATTGGTGGTCCTATTGTTCCAGGCGATGTTGATGGTGACGGCGTGGTAACTGCAGGCGATATTACCATTCTTTACAATCATCTGCTTCTTGGTGACGACACAGGCATGGTCAACGGAGACCAAGATGGTGACGGAGTAATCACTGCTGGCGATATTACCGTTTTATATAACATGCTGCTTGGTATTTCTACCTCTGAGGATGTCTATATTCTCGGTGAAGTCAATGGCAACACCTGGGGTGCCGCCACTGGCGTTAAAATGAACACCGCCGACGGCAAAGTGTTCACTGCTCAGATAACTACAACTACCTATGGTGATTTCACTACAAGTTACTTTGGGCTCAGTAAAGCTCTTGCTAGTGCCAATGACAATTGGGACGAAATCGCCGACAAGCGTTTTGGACCAACTACTTCTGACGAATTTCAGAATTTTGTCATTTCCGACGATGTTCTCGGCCAAGAGATTCCTCTTGTGACTACCAACTGGAGAGCCCTTCAGGCTCCAACGGGTGAGGTCTATAATCTCACTGTTGACCTTGATAAAATGACTATGGTCATCACCAAGGTTAATCCTTAAACCGATAATATAGTCTAATTGGTGGGTTCTGTAAATTCCAGAAGGGATTTGTTGGACCCACCAATATTAAACTAATAAAGAATATGAAGAAATTAGCTTTATTACTATGTCTTTTTGCCCTGGTAGCTTGGAGTGATGCTTTTGCTCAGTTGCCAGCTGTGACCCTGAAAACGATTGACGGACAATCAGTGAAAATGGATACACTCAACAATGGAGGAAAACCTTTCATAGTTGATTTGTTTGCCACTTGGTGCAAGCCTTGTCTGCGTGAGCTCGATGCCATAGCCGAAGTCTATGGTGAGTGGCAGGAAGAAACTGGCGTGAAGATTTTTGCTGTGAGCACCGATCAGGCACAAAACATCCAAAAAGTGAAACCTCTAGTGAGCAATCATGGCTGGGAGTATGAGGTTCTTCTAGACCCTAATAGTGATTTCATGAGGGCTTTGGGCGTTCAACAAATCCCCTTCACAATGATTGTTGACGGACAAGGAAATATTGTCTATAAGCACACTGGATATACTGATGGTGCCGAAGCGGAACTTATTGAAAAAGTGAGAGAACTCATCGCCAAATGAAAAAAAGCACCCTGTATTTCTTCTTAACGCTCTGTTGCTGCTTTTCAGCTTTTGCCCAAGAACAACAAGAACAAAAAGGGCAGAACGTGAAAATCACAGGTAGCATACAGAGCGATATGCTTGTGCCCATGCGTGACGATGCCATAGGTGCCGAGAAGACCGAGGATTTCCAGACCAATACCTATGGCGATATTATGCTGCAAAGCAAATATGTCGATGCGGGGCTCAGGTTTGAGTATCTCGACCATCCTTTGCCTGGGTTTGAGAAGGATTTCAAGGGATGGGGTGTTCCCAACTTTTGGGTGAAAGGACGCTATAAGGGTGCTGAGCTCACGGTGGGTACCTTCTACGAGCAGTTTGGCTTGGGACTCATTCTGCGCACCTACGAGGAACGCTCGCTGGGTATCGACAATTCGCTGTTGGGAGCGCGACTAGTAGTGCGACCAACTAAGGGTGTAACCATTAAAGCGCTTTCAGGCCGTCAGCGCCGCTATTGGAGCTGGAACAAAGGGCTTGTGAGCGGTGTTGATGCCGAGGTCAATATCAACGAGTGGATACCTGCGATGCGCAATCGCGGTACCGAGCTGATGATTGGCGGTTCTTGGGTGAACAAATACGAAAAGCAGGAAGAAATTTTTGTTGATCCCACTCACAAGCTCAATCTCCCTGAGTATGTCAATGCTTGGGATGTGAGGGCTTCGCTTAATACGGGACCATGGAGTTTCCTCGCCGAGTATGCCCAGAAGACGCAGGACCCATCGTTCGACAACGGCTACAAGTATGACAAAGGAACTGCCGCGGTGCTTTCAGGTTCCTATTCGCAACAAGGACTCAGCGTTTTGTTGCAGGCAAAGCGCAGTGAGAACATGTCGTTCCGCAGCCGCCGCAGCATGATTGGTACCTCGTCGTTTATTAATCATCTGCCGGCGTTCACTCAGGAACAGACCTATGCTCTTGCTGCTCTCTACCCCTATGCAACTCAGTTGGCAGGTGGCGAGTGGGCCTATCAGGCCGAGGTGGGCTACAATTTCAAGCGCAAGACTAAGCTGGGTGGCAAGTATGGTATGAACGTCAAGCTCAATTTTTCGCATGTGCGATGGGCAGGTGAGACCTTCTATCAGGATATTGACGTGACATTGTCACGCAAGCTGTCGTCAAATGTCAAGCTCATTCTCATGTACATGAACCAGCGCTACAACATGACGGTGGTTGAAGGCCATGGAGGCATGGTGCGTTCTAATATATTCATTGCCGACGCTAAGTTCCAACTCTCGAAGAAAACCACTTTGCGCACCGAGCTCCAATACCTCTCAACTCCCGATGATAAAGGAGACTGGCTGTATGGGCTTTTAGAGTTCTCGTTAGCTCCCAACTGGATGTTCTCGGTGAGTGATATGTACAATGTGGGTGAAACCAACATTCACTATTATCATGGCGATGTGACATTCAGTCGCTCGGGACATCGAGTGCAGCTGGGATTTGGACGAACACGTGCTGGATATAACTGTTCGGGCGGTGTCTGCCGATATGTACCTGCCAGCCGAGGATTCACTTTGTCTTATAACTACAACTTTAGCATCTTATGAAAATCAAGGCATACATAGCATTTATATTGTTGGCAGTGTTGATGGCTGCATGCAGCCACATTGACGAAGACGAACGACTCATCTATGTAAAACCCGCTCCAGTAGAGCGAAGCGTATTACTTGAGGACTTCACTGGCCAGCGTTGTGTGAACTGTCCATTGGCTGCCGATGAGATTCATAAACTCCAGGAGCAGTATGGCGAGGATGCCATTATTGCTGTGAGCATACATTCGGGCCCGTTAGGATTTCACACTAATCCACGTTTCTTGGGACTTGCTACCGATGTGGGTGATGAATACTACAATCATTGGAACCTTGAATATCAACCAGTGGGATTGATTGACCGTGGGGCTCCTGCCGAGTACACCGCTTGGGGCACTCTCATCAGACAAGAGTTGCAAAAGTCTGCACCAGTCGATATTGACCTTATGGTGAATCTTGGTGATGACAATCAAATCGATATCTATACCGAGATAAAAGGTGTGGACGGAAACACTGAAGGCAAACTGCAGTTGTGGATTGTGGAAGATGATATCACTGCCTTCCAGATGATGCCCGACGGAACCCGCAACGACAACTACGTCCATCAGCATGTGTTCCGTGATGCCATCAATGGTGAGTGGGGAGAAGATGTTGAAGTGCTAGAGGGATATACTGTCTCAAATAATCACTTAATTACTCTCTCTGACGAGTGGAACCCCGAAAATCTCTATGTGATAGCCTTTGTCTACAACGACTCAGGAGTTCTGCAGGTAACAAAGACCAAACTGCTGAATAACGACGCAGTAGAGGAATAAATCGGTGTTATTATCTTAAACTTATAAGTTCCGGGACATCAAGTACAATGTTCCGGGACTTTTATATTCTTGTCATTCTATTTTGGGCTGGTGGCTGCGGCGGTAATCGCTGGGCGACATCCCCAAGTGTTTTGTGCAATAGCGGCTGAAGTAGCTCAGCGAGGCAAAATTCATGCGTTCGGCTATTTGGGTAAGCGATAGGCGCTCATCTTCAAGAAAACTTTTCAATATGGGCACAGTGGCACGGTCTATGAACGACGTGACGCTATGCCCTGTCAGTCTTTTAATGGTTGCCGAGAGGTATTTGGGCGACACGTTCAAGCTCTCGGCATAATAGTTAACGCTGCGTTCGGTGCAGCTCATTCCAGTTGACAGTAGTTCCATGAGTGACTTCACAATATAGCCTGTGCGGTCGCTGTGCTCGCTTGTGGTGTCGCGTTGTGAGTGCGACTCAAAGATGTCATACATCATGGTCTGGCACAGGCTTCCCATCATTTCTCGGTAAAACAAGTGTTGGCGGTTGTCCATGCGGTCACGCAGCCTGTGAATGTCGTCAAGGATGCGCTCAGCATGCTCTTCGCTTAGCGGAATTACAGGGTTATAGTTGAGGCTGATACTACCGCCAATGCTGTAGTTATTCGACGGTAGCAGGCTCTGCAGGAACTTGTTGACGGCGGCAAACCATTCCACTTTCATGTCAGGGTGTGCTGCCAGATTACGGGCACGGTGAGGGTAGGGCATCACCACCAGGTCGTTCTTGACAATGTGATAGCAGTGCTCGTTAAACACAAAACTGCCCTCGCCTTCCAAACACAGCATGTGCATGCAGGTGTGCTTGAGCTCGGGAGCATTCATTCCATGAAAATCGTTGGAAAAAAGAAAATCTACCTTCATATCGGTTGGTCGTTTATCGTTGGTCGTTTGTTGCAAAATTATACATAATATTTAAAGAAAAAGAACGTTTTGTGTAAAAAGTGAAAATTGTGGTGCTTTTTGTGAAACTAAAATGAGAAATAATGCTTGTAATTTTGCATCAGAAATGAAAAACAATCAATAATAATATAGGAGGATAGACTATGATTTTCGATAGAAACGAACAAAAGGCAGTAGTGGCACTTTTGGGTGCCGGAAGTATGGGAACTGCCATCGTGCGCCGCATTGCAGCAGGCAAAAAGATCTTGCTGGGTGACATCAGCGAAAAAGCGTTGGAGCGCGTGGGCGATGACTTTCGTCGCAGTGGCTACGACGTGGAGACAATGGTGGTCGACGCTTTGCAAAAAGATAGCATCGAGGCCTTCGCACAAAGGGCTGCCAGTCTTGGCCCCGTGATGTATTTCATCGACACTGCTGGTGCTTCACCCAATCAGGCCAGTCCTGAACACATCGTAAATCTCGACATGGTGGGTACTGGCTATGCTGTGGATGCATTTGGCGAAGTGATGGCTCAGGGTGGCGCAGGACTTATTATTTCGAGTCAAGCGGCTTATATGTATCCAATTCCTAATGACATCGAACTGCAGTTGGTAAACACTGCTACCGAGGATTTGAAAGACGTTAAATTCATTCAAGAGGTGGCGATGAAAGATTCGGGGTTAGCCTACATGATTGCTAAGCGCATGAATCACTTGCAAGCTCAACGTGCTGCGGCCACGACTTGGCGTAAGCGTCGAGCACGCATCAACACAATCTCGCCAGGTGTCATTGTCACTCCGCTGGCCTACGATGAGTTCCGCGCTAGTGGCGCGGGCTATCAGGCTATGATTGATGCCTCGGCTGCACAGCGCACGGGCACCAGCGATGAGATTGCCGAGGTTGCAGCATTCCTGCTTGGCGAGCATGCCAAGTTTATCACAGGAACCGACTTGTTAGTCGATGGTGGCGTGATAGCCTCAATTCGCACAGGGGAATTCAAACTTTGGAGAGAAGATTAAACAAATAAATTAAAAATAATGAGTATCAAAAGTATCATCACAGCCGTATTGGCACTGCTGGTAACAACGGCATGCAACGGCGGCGTAAAGCAAGAAACAGCTATGGAAAATAAAGGTAAAGCACTTGTAGTGTTCTTCTCGCATGCGGGCGATAACTACGCAGTAGGTAACATCGAGGTTGGCAACACTAAAATCGTTGCCGACTACATCAGCGAAATCACTGGTGCCGACCAGTTTGAGATTGTAACTCACAAGTATGACGGTATGGCCTACACGCCACTCATCAACCTTGCCCAGGAGGAGGCCCGCAAGGGCGAGTTGCCACCCTATGAAGGCGAAATCGCCGACTTGTCGCAGTATGACACCGTCTTCATTGGTGGTCCCGTGTGGTGGGGCACCTATCCACAGGTGATGTTCACCTTCTTCAAAAAGCATGAAAATGACCTGAAAGGCAAGACCGTGATCCCCTTCACCACCCACGAGGGTAGTGGACTTGCCAATTGCGTGGAGGACGTGAAAGAAGCCTTCCCAGGAGCAAACGTTACCAAGGGCTTCAGCATCTATGGTCACGATGTCCGTTCTGGAAAGAACAAGGTTGAGAAATGGCTCAAAGGTTTGGGATATTAATACGAAATAATCATGGAATACCTAAAATTATCTAATGGTGTTGAGATGCCTTTGCTGGGCTATGGCGTGTTCTTGGTTAGCCCCGAAGAGTGTGAACGTTGCGTGAGCGATGCCTTGAGTGTGGGATATCGTCTTATAGACACTGCACAAGCCTACCAAAACGAAGAAGGCGTGGGCAATGCCTGGCGTAAGGGTGGACTCAATCGTGAGGACCTTTTCCTGGTGACTAAAGTTTGGATTGCCAATGCAGGTGAGGAAAAGGCAGCACAGAGCATTGACGAGAGTCTGCGCAAACTGCAGACCGATTACATCGACCTGCTGCTCATCCACCAAGCCTACGGCGACGTGTTCGGCTCATGGCGTGCTATGGAGAAGGCTTATCGCGACGGAAAGGTGCGCGCCATCGGCATTAGCAATTTCCAGGCAGGTCGTTTCTTTGATTTCGCCCACTATGTTGACGTGAAACCTATGGTTAACCAGTTGCAGTGCAACACTCTTATCCAGCAAACGGGCATTGAGTCCATTCATGCCGAATTCGATACCAAGATGATGGCATGGGGACCTTTGGGTGGCCAAGGTGTTGACGGTGTTGTCAAGAGCAAAGTGCTCACCGATATAGGTGCAAAGTACGGCAAAAGCGCAGCTCAAGTAGCACTTCGCTGGCTCACCCAGCGTGGCATTGTGGCTATCCCCAAGAGCACTCACCGCGAGCGCATGGAGCAGAATCTCAACGTTTTTGACTTCACTCTCTGCAACGACGACATGGCGCTTATTTCCAATCTCAACCAGCATGACACTGGCACCATCAACTTTGGCGACCCACAGTTTGTGAAATACCTTATTGAAAACTACGGATAAATCAAATAGTTTATATATATGAGATTTCGCACGACATTATTGGCAGCAATTGTTGCTATGGCTGCATTAGCTCAAGGCGTGATTGATGTGCATAGTCACCTCATCTCTCCTGAGTTTGTGTCGGCACTTGAAAGTGAAGGCCGATTATTGGACGAGGGTTTCCCTCTGCCAAAATATGATGTAGAGGAACATCTCAAGTGGATGAATGAGGCCGGCGTTGAGACTTCGGTGTTGACGTTGGCTGCTCCACAGCCCTCTTCGGCAGCCGTAGTGAGAGAGACCAATGAGGCAGCTGCTAGCATCAAGCGAGAGCATCCTGGCCGATTCTTGTTCTGTGCAGCATTGCCGTTGCCCGATGTTGACGCAGCCATTCGTGAGGTGAAGTATGCGCTCGACACTCTGGGCGCCGATGGCATCAAACTGGCGACAAACGTGCAAGGACAATACTTGGGTGTCCCCGAGCTTGACACTCTCTTTGCCGTGCTCAACGAGCACCAAGCGGTTGTCATCCTTCATCCGCATCGTCCAGAGCCTGTGAATCGTGAGGTGATGCATCAAACTCCCCTCGCCATGCAGGAATACCTGTCGGAGACCACCCGTGCGGTGACCAACATGATAAGCCGTAATGTGCTGGCGCGTTACCCCAACGTTAAAGTTGTGGTACCTCATTGTGGCGCTTATCTGCCCCTGGCTGTACCTCGCATGAAGTCGCTTGTGCCAGTGATGCAGGCCAACAAGCTTGTGGGTGATATTGATTGGGATGCCAATCTCGCGGCTCTATATTATGACCTCGCTGGAGCACATTCGCCTGAGGTCATCCGCATGATGCTCACCATTACCACTCCCGATCATCTGCTCTACGGCTCTGACTATCCCTACGTCGCGCCACAGGTGCTCACGCAGAGCCTCGCGAGGATGAAGCAATACTTGACCACCGAGCAAGACCTTGTCCCCTACAAGGAAATGATATTGTGGAAGAATGCGAAGTGGTTGCTTGGTCAATCAAACGAAAAACCGACGGCTGAGAAGACTGATATGACAAAGATGCTCGTTCGCATCGCCGAGATTGAGGTCTATCCTCAGTATCTCACGGAGTACTTGGCTTTTGCCAACGAGGTTGACCGCCTCAGTGTTGAGCGCGAGCATGGCGTCATCTGCCTTTTCCCAATGCAGAGCGCTGAGAATCCCAATCTCATTCGCATCCTCGAAATCTATGCATCGGAAGATGCTTACCAGAGCCATCTTAAGACCGACCACTTCCAGAAATACAAGCAGGGCACGCTGCACATGGTCAAAGACTTAAAACTTCCAGCCATGGAGCCACTCGATCCTGAGACAATGAAACTGATATTCAAAAAGCAAAGATAATATGGAATACATAAAACTTGGTAACTCCGATCTGCGTGTATCGCGCATATGCCTTGGTTGCATGGGCTTTGGCGATCCAACCATTGGACAGCATTCTTGGACAATAGGCGAGGAACCTACGCGTGAGATTATCCGTCGTTCGCTCGACCTAGGTGTGAATTTCTTCGATACAGCCATCGCTTATCAGTTGGGCACTTCTGAGCAGTATGTGGGACGTGCCTTGCGTGATATGGCAAAGCGTGAGGATGTGGTTGTGGCCACTAAGTTCCTGCCTCGCACCGACGAGGAGATCGCGCATGGCATCGACGGCCGCCAGCATGTTCTCAACTGCATCGACAGCAGTTTGCAGCATCTGGGCATGGACTATGTTGACCTCTATATTTACCATATATGGGACTACAAAACTCCTGCCGAAGAAATCCTTGAGGGCATGAACGAAGCCGTTATAGCTGGCAAGGTGCGC
>JAFSPZ010000001.1 GCA_017451225.1 Muribaculaceae bacterium
ATCGTAGTAGGTATAGTCGCCGATGATGATACGCGGGTTCTTCACCACGTTCTTGATGAAGCAGAGGCTTGGAATCTTCGGATTCGGAAAAGCCTCATTGGGGTTGGGTCTATTATTGATTTCCATAAATTCCGATTTATCGTTCTAATTACGCCGCAAAGGTACTATTTTTTGCCAAATTATCGTGTCTTTTGCGCCACCATTCAATCAATGTAGTTTTGCACAAGAAATCGCAAAACTACATTCTTATGATTGACGTTAACCAACTCACAGAACTTATCTCGGCTTTCCGTGTCGAGACAGAAAAGGAATCTATCTCGCCCGAGACAGTCGGCAAGATACTCCAAGACATCACCGACCTGCTCGCCACCGCATCGACGGACGCGGAGCGTCAAATCCTCGATGACTGGAAAGCCATGTTGTCGCAGTTCTATGTCGTCTATGACGTGGCGGATGCCAATATGCCCGACCCGCAGAACATGTTCCTGCGGTTGAAGGCTCGCAACCTAGGCAACGGCAACTCCTATTCATCGTCGGTGCCCATCGCTGGAGCAACCGACATGAAAGCAGGAGCGATGACGGCCACTCACGTTCAGACCATCATGGCCCTGCAAGCTGCCGTGAGCCAACTGCGTTCCTCGGTCACATCGTTGCAGACCGCAAGCAGTCAGCATGGCAACCAGCTGTTCATCATCCAAGCCGCAGGCTATGTCGTGACCGGCATAGCCCAGGGAAATCCTCACTCGTCGAGGGTGAACCTGCGGATCACCCAGCACGACGTGCGCACGGGTGAGGACTTCGTGTTTGACGGCAGCACCTATCTCACTGGCGCAACCAATGAGAAAGCCGGTGTGATGACAGCCCAACAATGCAACGCGCTGAATGTCGCCAAGACCGACATCACCGCACTTCAATCCGCCATGCGCAAGGTGCAGGGCGCAGGGTGCGTCGTGGATGGCGCGACCGTGTTCCACATCGCCACCGACAGAATTGGCATCATGCTGTTCGGCTACAACCTCGCCACTGGCGAGCGAGAGGTGGAATTGCAGCAACTCTACCTCTCGGCAGCCTCCGAGTATGGCGCAGGAGTGATGACCGCCCGACAGGTCAAAAGGCTCAACGAGCTTTATCAGGCGGTGTTCGGTTCAAGCAACAACGCCACCTCGTTCTTCAACTTCGGCATTGAAATCGGCGAGGGAAAGAGAGAACTCTTTCTGAAGCACGCCGTCAAGTTGGTCGAACTCGGCTATGTGCCGTACCTTTTCCGCTATTCGCGCAAGCGTAACCGCAAAATCGACAATGAAGGCATCAAAGGCCACGGCGATTTGCGCAAAGGCTGGAATGTCGTCGGCAAAGGCGAGACCATACAAATCGGCAACAACGGCCAGGTGAGCATCAACAAAATCGTGTTTGAACACGAGGAGTACAACGACGAGCAGATGCAGAGCATGGCGCAGTTCCAGAGCGAGGCGAAGTTCTTTGTCGCCGACAAATACGACGAAGCCATGGGTATAAGGTATGTGCCATTCGGCAAGAACCGAATCAACCTGCACGTGAAGATAAACAACGAGTACCAGCTGCGCAAGGTGCGCTTGCAGTACGGCATCGCCTTCGCCTCGTACCGTGCGGGCAAGCGGGAACTGCTCGACAAGACACGCCTTGTCACGCCTATTGTGCCGTTCCACATCGCCAACGTGCCGTTCCGCAACGGCGGCTACCGCTGGGTGTTCGAGCGATAACGGCACAAAAAAAATGATGAGCTAGGGCACATCATTATAAAGGACGGTGAACTACGGTACACCCTTATGAGTCGGAGAGAGCTACGGCACCCTCTTACTGATACTGCAAAGGTACTCACTTTTTCAATAACCACCAAAAAATCAGCAAAAAAATATGGATTTTTTCGTAGAAACGCTCAAAAACGCATCACTCCACATCCATGCCGTGTGGCTTGCCATCGCATACGTTGCCGTGATACTGGCAATGGCCGTCGATTTCATCGCCGGACTGCGAAAGGCGAAAATCGCTGGCAAGGTCACAACAAGCAGGGCATTGAAAATGACCACCGAGAAAGCAACCAAGTACTTTCTCCCTATGTTGTGCCTCTCCTGCATTGACGTTCTGACTTCCGTTGTCCTGCCAGCACCGTTTTTTACGCTGCTCATGGGCGCGTTCAACATCTTCTGCGAATGGAAGTCGGTGCTCGAAAGCACCCACGACAAGCAGGAGTTGCGCGAGGCAGCCAACACCTTCAACGTCATTGTCAAGAACAAGGACGACATCGCTGGCATCATCATGCAAGCGATGGAGATGATGGAGAAAAAGCAAGCCATCGAGAGTAATAACAAGAATATCAACCCCCAAACAACCGAAGAAACATGAAGAATAAGACATTCATCAACATCCAGCCCCAGGAAGTCACCGAGGGTGGCGAGCGGTCGGTGCGCTACAAAGGCAGCGACGGCAAGCTGCATGACATCACCGCCAAGCAGAAGCTGCCAGCACTCTCCATCGAGGAGAAAAGAACGTCGGTCAAAATCACTGTCAATGATTTACAGACCTCGGTACTAACCATCAATGAGTTCCTGATGAAATTTCAAGGAACGAAGTTTGCCGACTTCCAAATCATCAACGCTAGTTACACGTCATCGTCGGCAAACAAGATCTATTTCGCCAACAGCATCAAGGGCACGTTCAACTACTACTATGACCTCGGCAACTCGGTCGTGGAGTTCCGTAACGGAAACACCGTGCTTGACCAAATGTCACGCAGTGATTTCTCGTCGGACATGGCGGCTGTCAAGGCGTTCTTCGAGCGCACCATCGCCAGCATCATCGACCAACTCACGCCGTACTACTTCTTCTACTTCATGAAGAACGCTGGCATGGTTATCAAGTCATGCCGATTCACCGCAGTAGAGCAGCACGTCATCGTGGCCAAATCCGACGGCACTAGAACTGACCTCGGTTCTCTCAACCGCAGTTATTAACCATCAAACAAGTTTGAATTATGAAGAAGAAATTCATGAACATCAGACCGCAGGAAGTCACCGAGAACGGAGAGCGGTCAGTCCAGTACAAGGGCAGCGACGGTAAGATGCACGGCATCGCACCAGCTGGCAATGGCAGTGACACCGCCCAATCGAACATCGTGCTTGAAGTCAATTTTGCCGACGACGGCAAAGCGTTCACCGAAAGTGAACTGATTGACTATCTAACACAGTTCATGAGCGGCAAGTGCATTATCTGCATTTCCGACAACAACTGGGGCACGCAGAACGAGCGTCGCGTCGCTCTCGTCACACGTGCCAAAGGCTTCGAGGTCGTTGACGGAAGCATCGTCATCGGCAACTCGCTTACTTTCGAACTTTCAAGCCCTTCGTCTTTCGGCGACCTCGACGAAGTTATGTTCCTCAAACAGCAGGACGGCAGCTTTGAGTTGTCTCACTATTTCAACAAGTAAGCTATGAAAAAGAAAGTCATGAACATCAGACCGCAAGAAGTCACCCAAGGCGGTGAGCGGTCAGTCCAGTACAAGGGCAGCGACGGTAAGATGCACGGCATCGCACCCGCTGGCAACGGCGGCAGCACCGTCCAATCGCAAGACGTGCATCTTAAGGATGCCTTCGTCATCTACCGAAATAACTTGGCACTGCTAGGCCAAAGCGACCAAGTCGTCATCTACAAGATGAACGATTGGGTAAGAACGGAAGTCGATGTCGACACGCTCATGCAAGCACTGGAGCAGAACCCATCGCAGCCAATCCTTATACAATTAGAGTCAATGGAAGAAGGCTTCAATGTGGTGGCAAGAGTAATCAGCCTTGCATTGAGCCAAAACGAGGAAGACGAATCTTATTCGGCTTCGGTTATTTGTCTCCAATGGTGGGCTTACGAGGGTAATGTAGTGGATATTTTCAATGTTGTCCTCGAAAAGAATGAGCAAGGCTCCACCATTGAGTTTATCCCACAGGCATTTGCAATAGGTAACGATGATTCAGGCAATGGTCAAATCGCTAGCGGCACAGAACTTGGAGGCAATGGAAAGTTATAAAAACAAAGTAGTCATACTCGGCACGGCGCACGGCAGCAACGTGCCGGGGAAATGCTCGCCCGACAAGAAGTTCCGCGAGTATAAGTTCAGCCGTGAAGTCATCAAGCAGCTGAAGCCGCAACTCGAAGCGCTCGGCTTGCTCGTCTTTGTCGATATGCCAGGCGACGAGGTGCCACGCCCAGGCAACACCGAACTTTCTCTCCGTTGCCGGTACGTCAATGGAATATGCTCAAAGTTCGGCACGCAGAACTGCGTCTATGTGAGTATTCACGTCAATGCCGCAGGTTCTGACGGGCAGTGGCACACAGCACGAGGCTTCGCGGTCTATGTGGCACGCCAATGCTCGGCGGCGAGCAAGCGGCTCGCAAAATCCTTTTGCGAAACCGCTATCGCCATGGGATTGCGCGGCAACCGCTCCATCCCCAAAGAGCATTACTGGCAAGCCAATTTCTACGTTGTAAAGAACACCGCCTGCCCTGCGGTGCTGACCGAGAACTTGTTCCAAGACAACCACGACGACGTGGATTTTCTCGCATCACCAGAGGGCAAGGCGAAGATCGTAGAACTCCATCGCACCTGCATCGCTAAACATTTTGGACTATGAATGCACTCTCACTCGCTGCAACCACGGCAATGCTTGCTGTGGTATTGCTCGCGTCGTGCCACTCCAAAAAGGAAGTCACGGCTACCACGAAAGAGCAGTACGACATCGAGACGGCTGGCTCAATCTGTACTGCAACCGACGAGCGGTTGCAGTGGTTGAGCCGCTTATCGCTCGACATCGACAGCTTCGAGGTGGTGATACCCACACGCCATTTTGCTGAAATCGGCAAGATGGCTGGTGACACGGCGATGGATCTGCCTGAACAGTTTGCCCTGTCCGCAAGCCAACCTCGCCCTGGCTCGGTTGTCCTGCGAGGCAAACACGCACGATTGGGCAAGGCCGACATCGTTCAGCGCAACGCTGCGCGTTGCACTTCACAGGTTGACACACTGTCGGCTCACCGCTCAATCGACAAGGCTGACCATTACGCTCGTGACAACGTGGGCATCATGAAGCCCCCCGATGTGACGTGGTGGCCGTGGCTCCTGCTCACAGGTCTGCTTGTGGGTTCCATTATCATCATTTGGCTGAAAGAAAGAGGTAAATAGTTTTTTCATTATTGAAGTTTTTAAGGTTAATTGGGTAAAGGCTTTGCCGTGAGGCACGGCCTTTACTGCTTCAAGGTGTAAACACATGGCAACCGACCCCACAAACCCGCCCTTGACACAATGCAAGCATTGCCAATTTGCCCAACCCCACACCCCGATGTGGGCGGCGTTCCGGACTGGCTCGGCATGGCGGCGATGAGCTTTACGCTACGGACACCGGCTTACGGCTCACTACATCAGTCGGGTATCGAGGCGGCAAGCCGTTTCGACACCCGATTTCGCCACCGCCAAACCCGCGCACTCGGCTCTTATCGGTCGCTACTATTGCGCACCGCGTCTCATTACGACATCGAAAGTGCCACGCCTTCGGCTTGTATGCCTCTCTATTGACGGCGTTAGGAAGCGCATTAAGTCTGCCTCGTTACATCGGGTATCGGTTCGACAAGTCTCACTGACACCCGATGGTTTTCCTCTATGTCAGACACAATGCTCGACAGGTCGTTCCGTAACGCCTATGGTTCGGCAAGGGCACACTCAATGCTCCAATCGTCTTGTGCTCCATTACCGCTCCCTGCAAGCCCAGTGCTCTCGCTGCGCTCGGGGATTGTCGGTGGGGTGAGCCTATCCGAAGTCCTCCACTATGTTCGTCGCACGCAATGCATCTCACCGCCCATTGAACACTCGCCCACATCGCCTAATCACGAAATTGAGCCTTGAAGCGAGTTCGAGGCACGATTTCGTCAGAAAAGCGGAATCGACAAGCGTGGGTGAAAACCGATACTCCGTGTCGGTTTCACTCACGCACGTCAGCCTCATCACCGCACATTCCGCTCGGTCGAAAAGGCAATTTGCGAAAGCGAGGAAGAGGGTGGTCGGGGGGTCTTTGCAGACAGCAACGGGGCGCAGCCCCGTACCCCACAAAATGCTGTAAAACAGCCTTTTGACTTTTTCAACTTTGGAAATTTCGCACGTTTTTTCAAAACTTCTCCTAAATTTAACCAAGTAACTTGCTGATATAGGTATTTTTGAGCCTCTTTGAGGGCAAGAGAACGAAAAACACCTAAAATATTGTTGTTCAGTGAAATAGTGATTTTACATATCATCGAGGAACCCTCGCCACCCTCACAATAGAAAATTACTTGCCGTCGCTGTCTTTTACCGCCTCAATCGTAGTGCCGAAATTTGCACAACATCACCAATAAAAACATCGACAATGAGCAACATAAACAGTCAAGCAACCGTCAACCTGACCGTGAACGGTCAGCAACCCCTCCAAGTCCTGCAAATGCTGAAGCAGCGTGCAATGGAGTTGGAGAACGCCATCGCTAAAGCGGCTATGGCAGGGAACAAAGTGGAGCTACGCAAACTACGCAGGGAGTTGAGCGACACCAAGCGGCAAATGCGTGAGATAGAGACAAGCACCCAGCAGGTCGAGCGAGTAATGCTACGCCTCGACCGAGCCACGCCCAAAGAGTTGAACAAGACCTTGCAGACCTTGAACCGACAACTCGAATACATGGAACGTGGCTCTGCGGCTTGGAACGCACACGTGGCTAAAATCCAGCGTGTAAAAGCCGAACTCGCAAAGGTCAATGCGGAACTCCGAACGCAGGAGTCGTTCTGGACCCGCTTCAATCGTAAACTCAACGATTGGCAGACATCGCTCATGGGCATCGCCGCTTTGGTCACCGGCCTTGTCATGGCAGGACGCAAAGCGGTGAACTCCTATGCCGAGATGGAAGAAGAAATCGCCAACACCATCAAGTACACAGGCATGGCTCGTGACGAGGTGGTGGCGATGAATGATTCATTCAAGGCGATGGACACCCGTACCGGGCGAGACAAGCTCAACGAGCTGGCGCAGGAAGCAGGACGCTTGGGCAAGAACACCAGGGAAAGTGTTCAAGGCTATGTCGAGGCAGCCGACATCATCAATGTGGCATTGGTGGACTTGGGCGAGGGAGCGACCCAAGTCATCGCCAAGCTCACCAACATCTTCGGTGTCGAGCAGATACTCGGCACCAAAGACGCAATGCTCGCTGTCGGCTCCACGGTGAATGTCCTCTCGCAGAACTGTACCGCGGCGAAACCCTACCTTGTGCAGTTCGCCCAACGCATGGCTGGTGTGGGCGCACAGGCGAGAATGACAATCCCCGAAATCCTTGCCTTCGCCGCCACCCTTGACGCTAACGGTCAAAAGGTGGAGATGTCGGCATCGGCAATGTCGCGCCTCATCATGATGTTGTTCCAAAAGCCGCAGGAGATAGCAAAGACCGTCGGGCTTGACGTGGAGAAGTTCACCGAGACGCTGAACCGCAGCACCAACGAGGGCGTGCTGATGTTCCTCGGCAAATTGCAAGAGATCGGTGAGGCTGACGCGCTCGCCGCACTCTCGCCCTTGTTCAAGGACTTGGGCATGGACGGCATCCGCATGGCCCAGGTCCTCGCCACGCTCGCCACCCACCTCGACATGGTGAAGTGGGAGCAGAAAGAGGCGAACAAGGCATTTACCGAAGCCACGTCGGCGACCCGTGAGTACAACATCTTCAACAATACAGCCCAGGCAGGTATCGACAAGGCACGCAAGCACATCCACGAGCTCGCCATTGAGTTAGGAGAGAAACTCCTGCCTCTATACAAGCATATCATGACGAGCGGAAGCGCGATGCTGCGTTTCCTGAATGTGCTTGTGAACTTCTTTATCCAGTACAAGGGAGTGATTGTGACCTTCACGGCATCGTGGATTGCCTACAAGGTGGCGGTCAACGCCAGCAATATCGCTTTCAAGGCTCATTACTACTGGCTCGTCATCACAGAGGGAGCGCAGAAGTTGCTCGGAACGGCAACGCTGGCTCTTAAAATCGCCTTCTACGCTCTCACGGGGCAAGTCGAAAAGGCAAAGGCGGCATACACCGCTTTCCACCTTCTCACCAAGACCACGCCGTGGGGCATCATCCTCGCGGCTGTCACCGCATTGGGCGTGGGCATCTACAATCTCTGCACACGCACCGACGAGCTGACGAAGAAGACCGACGAGGCCGTCAAGGCAGCCAAAGGCTACAATGCCGAAGCCGTGAAAGAGCAGCACGAGCTTGACGTGCTTTTCGGCAAGCTCAAAGGTGCCGAAAAAGGCACGAAGGAGTATGAGGACGCGAAACGCGCCATCATCAACCAGTACGGCAAGTACCTCTCCGGTCTTATCAACGAGAAAGGCGAAATCCTCAATCTTGAAGCCGCCTACAACCGCTTGACACTGGCGGTGAGGCGGTCAGCCCAAGAGCGAGGCATCGCGGCAGCGCGTGAGCAGATAGACCAGGAATATTACAAGTCTCTCGCTTCGGGCTTGACAGACCTGCAAGCTGCGCTCGAAAGTGCCGGCGCTACCACAAGGGACGCAGCCGAGATTGTCGCAGCCGTCAGTTCTGCGATGGCGGCTGGAAAGCCCATTTCGCAGAACTATATCAATAGAATCAACGGCTACTCCAAAGGTATCGAATGGCGGTTGTTGCCCGACTGGGTGGGCGGCAGCCAGCACCCTTTCTGGGGCGGTGACAGCCGAAAGCCGGCTCCCATCGTCAATCGTATGTATAATGCATACGAGACCCACCGCAAAGGGCTTGCGGCTCTTGACGCTATGGAAGACGGCGTTTCACCATTGAGGCACATAGACAACTATTACCTCAAAGGCACCATCGGGCAGCTGGAGAAGATAGTGAAGAACAATCAGGCGGGCAACGCCATCGTGTTCATCGAAGGCACGCAGCAGGGAGAGTACAAGGAAGTCTCGGTTGCCGAAGCCAAGCAGCTCCTCACGCAGTACCGTGAGGAACTTGCCTACCGTGGCGCCAGCAAGACCGATGCCACTGGCTTGAACCTCGACACCACTGGCGGCACCGGCGGTGCGGCTGGCGGCGTGGGCGGCGCAACGCCCAAGACCACCAAAGGCGGCGGTCGTGGCGGCTCGCAGAAGTCCGAGGACAAGTTCAAAGCGGAGAAAGACTGGCGAGAGTACCAGGAAGCCTTGAACCGCATCGCCTACGCCACTGGAGAGAAGAACTACGAAGAATACACCAAGCGTATGCTGGAGATAGAACAGCAATTCTATGAGAAGCAGCTTGCCCATGCTGACCTCACCGCCAATGAGAGAATAACCATCCAAGCACAGCTTTATGAGGTGTTGCGAAAGCAGACCGAAGCCGCCAACAAGAAGACCATCGAGGACGAGAATCGGCTGTATGCGCTCCGAAAGTCGGAAACGCAGCAGCAGTACATCGACGGCTTGTTGTCGACCGAGGCGTACAACGAGCAGATGCAGCGCATCGAGCTTGAACACCTCAAAGCCATCAAGGACATCTACAGTGACCAGGCGTTCGCACCCATCACCGAGTGGGAAGAAACCAAGCGGCAAGCCGCAGAAATGATGCAGACGCAGTTCAACGGCAACGTCGACCTGCTCAACAGACCCGTCATTGACGCTCACGAGCTGACAAAGGCGGGCTGGAAAGGCAATCCGCAAAGCGAGGGAGAGGCCACCGCAACGGTGTACTCATCCCAATACGGCATCAAGGATGCTTCGGGAACGGTAAGGGAGATATTGGTGACTCCAATTCTCCCTGATGGCTCAGTCCTTACAGAGAAAGAACTGAAAGATTACGTCTACAAGACACTGCAAGGTGCAGAGGACATTCTCGAAGCCGATGACAAAGGATTGGTCATCGCCGTGGACGTAAGTGCTGACGGCAAGGCTGGCGAGAATCTGCACACCATGCAGGAAGCCTACTATTCGACAAAGCCGAATGTAGACGAGAAGGCATGGGCTAACTTCCTCGCTGCCGAAGAAGCATATCAGAACAAACTGATAGCCGAGCAGCAGAAGAAGCAACGTGAAGCAGAGGAAACCGAGCAGAAGCACCAGGCTGAACTCAAACGTATCAAGGACGAGTATTTCGGCAACAACGCAGCCGAAAACAAGGCTCTCTACGACGAAGCCTTGTCGAACCTTGATAAAGTGTACCAAGCCGAGGTCGCGGCGGCTGGCGACAATGCGGCAGAGAAACTGCGCATTGATGAAGCATACGAGAAAGCCAAGCTCGCCTTGAAGAAGAAGTACAATCAGCTGGGCGGCGAGGAAGACCGCAACGCCATGCAGAAGTGGAACCAGGATCTGCTCGACTGGCTCAATGGCGACGGCGGGCAAGCCGTCACCAAGAGCGTAGAGACACTGACATCGGGAATGTCAAGTATCTTCTCGCAGCTCTCCTCACTCGTGCAAGCCGAGATGGAGATTGAGACCGCTGCCGTGGAGAAACGCTACGAGCGTGAGGTGTCCATGGCAGAGGGAAACAAGTACAAGACCAAGCAGCTTGAAAAGCAGAAGCAGAAAGAGATTGCAAAGGTCAAGGACGAGGCGAATAGGAAACTGTTCGCCATGCAGGTAATCCAAGCCGTGGCGCAGACGGCGACCGCCGCCTTGAACGCCTACTCATCGGCTGCCGCTATTCCTGTGGTGGGCTACATACTCGCGCCTATCGCCGCAGCGATGGCCATTGCCGCTGGCGCAATACAGATTGCGACCATCAAGAAGCAACAGCAAGCCAGCACCGCGCAGGGCTATGCCCAGGGCGGTTTCACCAAGCAGGGCGCAGTCGACGAGGTGGCAGGTGTCGTTCACGCAGGAGAGTGGGTGGCAAGTCAGAAACTCCTTGCCTCGCCGGTGGCTCGCCCACTCATCGAGGCGCTGGACTATGCGCAGCGGACAAACACAATCGGCAGTCTCCGTCAGTCCGATGTGAGCCGCACGATTACTGCTCCCGCAGTACTGGCGCAGTCGCAAGCCCCGACGGTCATTGTTCAAGAGAACAAGACACTGCGTGAAACACTCGCTCGCTTGAATGAAAGGCTAAATGAGCCTTTCGTTACAGTGAACACCGTAACTGGTGATCTCGGTATCAAGCAAGCGCAGGACGATTACCAGCGACTGATGAACAATAAATCCCCGAAGAATAAACGCAAGTAGGGAAATTATGCCTACCTTTGCATAAACGAATGACTTTATACAAAGTCTAATATATAAAGAGAAGTTTATGAGCAACTATCCATATACAGCAGGCGTTAGGCTACTGATTATACCAGTAGCTATCGCTGTTGGCATAGTTGTTGGTCTGCTTGTAAAGTGGGATGCTGGATTATTGGCAGGTATTGCCACCATAATCCTTGCCCCTGTTTTATTCATGGTTTTCTCAAAGAGATTGCGCAAGCCTCTCATGGATGAGGAGGCAGAAAGAAAAGAAACGAAAGAAGTCAAAAAGTATGAGCGCAAGGAGAGAATCAATGAGCTAATCGACGGTGACGACATGGACTTTGTTCCTATGAATTGACAATATGAGAATAAAAGTATTTCTACATATTATCTTCATAATGATGGTCTTTGTCAGTTGTGATGACTATGACTATGACGAAGAAAACTATGTGCCACTTCATTTGGAAACGACTCTAAAGGATAATTGGCATACAACCATAGGTTATGCCTATACCGGAGGCGTTGTGAAAGACAAACATTACGACATGATTGGTAATGTGTTTTCAGATGGAAAAGTATTAGACAAGAATTATGACAGAGCTGGCACCATTATTAAACAAACCGAAACGACATATAAAGTCGAAGACAGCCATTATAATATCGTAGGCTATGTGAATATAGCGACTGGAGAAGTCAAGGATAGACATTATGATATTGTAGGCTACGGCAGTGGAGAAAACATTTGGAAAGCTGGAGTCATCTTACTCTTGTTTGACAAGTAAGTGCCTCGTCTTTTACAGCCATAGCCGGTTGAGTTACCTTTGCGTATCTCAACCGCTTTTATTATGGCTATATCACTACAAATCGACGGCAAGCAAGCAGCCTTGAAGAAAGGCTCGTCAATAGAGTATGTCTCCGAGAATCGTGCGTTTACCGACGCTGACGATTACAGCATGGAGATAGAACTGCCGCTTGCCGACTGTCCGCAGAACATCGCCATCTTCGGACTGATAACGCGCAAGGACATCGACACAGAAGAAATCTTCTTTGACGCTGTGTTGCAGGACACCAACTTCTACAAGCGTGGTGCAGTCGTTATCACAGGCATCACCAATGAAGCCGTCAAGGTGCAGTTCTTGGAGAAAAGAAGTTACCAGAACTTCTTTCCCCGCTTTGATGAGACATACATTGACGAACTCGACTTGGGAAGCTGGCCCGACATTTACCCCGACAATCTAAGCAGCGGTGGAATGAGCGGCAGTCCATCAGGACAGCAGCACACCTACGCCAGCCCTGCCCAGGTGTGGGCGAGGTGGCAGGACTACACCGCTTTGCCGTGGGTCAATAACTATTCGGGCAATCTTCAGAACTGCGCTCGCTGGAACGCTTCGCTCAACAAGTACGAATGGAAAGTCAATCCCGATGACGACGAGGACACGGACTATACCCGTGGCCTCTCGTTCCAGCCCAATCTGCTATGGCTGACAAAGCAGATCTGCGAAGCGTTGGGCTATGGTTATGACTTCTCATCGTGGGAGAACAGCGATTACAAGTACCTGCTTGTGGTCAACACCTTGCCTTATACTTGGGCGAACCGCAAGTGGGCGGCTGCGCTGCCGCACTGGACGGTCAACGAGTTTTTCAAGGAACTGGAAAAGCTCTTGCTCTGCGAGTTTGACATTGACCACGCAAAGGCTCTCGTCACCTGCTCGGTCACGAGCGAGAACGTGGGCAATGCCGGCACCATCTATATCGACAAGGTGATTGACGCTTTCTCGGTGGAAGTCTCCACCGACGAGGACAAAGACGGTTACAAGCCAATGCTGAATCAAGGCTTCGCAGAGGGCGGTCATAGATTGGATAACATCTATAACGCACAGTGGTACATCGACAAGAAGACACGAGCAGACGGTACGGTGACTTGTACCGAATGGCCCACGCTGCAAGACCTTTTCAACAGCAACTTGCCGCAGGATTCCGTCAGCGACACTGGCGGCGGTCGAAGCGACTACGCCCAATATCCAGGCGGCAAGTGGGGCTTGCACCATGTGCAGGACATAGATACTTACTTCGTTCTCGAAGTGATGAAACGTGTGGAGTACAGGACTACTCCTTTCACGATACACTCCGAGCACATGAAGTGGGGGAATGTGTGTAGGATGGTACCAGTGAACCGCTTCGGTCCAGTCATTCTCGACAAGGAGAATGAGGACGATGTAGAGGAGATAGGCATCATTCCTGCTTGGATAGACGAGACCGACGAGACCTATGGCAACGTCGTTTTCCTTGACTGCGGAGAGAGCGGTGACGACGACACGAACTCGGCACATCAGACACACCAGTACGTTCCCGATGGTGTGACGTGGCAGGAGCACGTCGAACCCGATGTGCCTATCCAGTTCGGGGCATTTTCAGCAGTGAGTGATGGAGAGAAAGAGAAGTCGGGTGCCGTGTTCGACAAGCTCTTTGTCGCCTTTTGGTGGGGCGACTACCTGCGCAACAAGCCGCAGTTGCCCCATCCGTGGACGGACACCTTCGACATGACCTATTCCTATGTCGCTCCCACAGTCCTCACGGACACGAGCCAGCTCACAATCATTTGGGGAGTGATATACAGCGGTCGCAACTACTCCCTGCGTATAAACAACAACGCCTACGGACAAAGCAGCGAGCGGTCAACCTACATCGAGGTTGACCAGAAGAAGAAGTACTCCTTCTCCTTCCTCGCTGATGAAATCCCCAATGTCCGCAGTCTGTTCTACATTGAGGGCAAGAAATACTTGTGCGAGAAAATAACTGCGACATTCACCGAGGCAGGAATGTCGCAATTACTGAAAATGACTTGTTACATGGTCAAGGAGTGAACTCTCTATGAATCAGTTGGAGTGTCTTCGTCATCTAGTGAACCCTTGAACTGCTTGACCCCATCATGGACGAGCATACTATGCTCTTGGATGTAGCGGTTGGTGGTACTCACATCGCTATGGCGTGCCTGGTCACGTGCCACAACCACACCCTGCTCGTTGGCAAGGTCTCGAATACCACTATCTTTCAATGAATAGAACTGGTATTCATCGCTCCAGCCCAATGCCTCACGCATCTTCTTCCATCGGCGGTTGTACTGGTCGGCATTGCATCGCTCAGGAGCAGGACGGAAATCTTTGCCAAAGAGGAAATAAGATGATGGATGAGCAAACACATTCAACTCAACCATAAGCTTCAGCACGGTATCATTGAGAGCGACCTTTGCGCTCTTTTTGTTCTTGCTGAAGTCCTCGCTCACAAAGATGGTCTTATCTTTGAGCGATATGTCGCCAACTTTTAGATAAGAAAGTTCGGTTGGGCGAATGAAAGTATAGTATTCCATGTAGCAAGCCAGCAGGAAGCATTTGTCTTCTCGCTTCAAATACTGACGCATTTGTTTGAGCTTAGTGGGCGACAAGTCCTTGCGGTGTTTCTTCTTCTCGTCAAGGGCAGGGATGTGGTCAACAGGATTGCTCTCGATGTACTTGCGAGAGACCATGAACTCGGCGAAGCTGTAGCACCAGCCACGATAGTTGTTGCGTGTTCGCTCGGTCACTCCACGGTCAAGGTAGAGCCAATCCAAGTAGTCGTTAATGAAAGCGCCATCAAACTGATAGGCGTACTTGATTGGCACTACACAAGAGGAGAGATACTGGTTGAGGATGTTCACTCGTGACTGATAAGTATGTTTGGTTTTGGACCTCGCTTTCTTATCAACATATTCCATATATCTTTCTAAGACATCTGATAATAAAGTAAACCCTCGGCTCTCTTGGGTGTTCACCCAGGGATTCCAGCCACCACGTAATTGATGGGTGACAGTCTCGATTATTTCCGCCGCTTTTCTTCTTCGCTCGCTCTTTTTTGGAATGCCATCGAGCATGTATTTCTTTCGTCTCATTTGACCAGTTGCGGGGTCAAAAGCGAAGAAATCGACGAACCAATTCTTACCTTCATGAAGTCTCGGATAGGTATATCCGAGCATTTCAGCAGCTGTGCTACATTTTTTTTGATACGACATTTTTTTAACATTTTTTGTCGGAACTTCCGGTTCGTCTAAAAAATGCAAGCCTGTAATCATGAAAATTTACTGTCCGAATTTTGTCCGAGTAAATTTAAAAAAATCGGGCTAAATTTCTGATTTGTAGAAATTTAACCCGAGTTTGGCGGAGAGGACAAGATTCGAACTTGCGGTAGAGTTACCCCTACGGCAGTTTAGCAAACTGCTGGTTTCAGCCACTCACCCACCTCTCCAGTGCCATTATAAGTGCTGAATTTTCATTAAGCGACTGCAAAGTTAGTGCTTTTTTTTATATCTGCAAAACTTTTTTGAAAAAAAAGATTTTTTTCTTGATTTTGAAGCTCCGAAGGATTTTTTAATGTTGCTGATGGTGTGCGTGTTGTTATTACTTTGCAAGAAAAATAGCACATCATGGAAGCACACAATAATATATATAATACTGGCCGGGAGAGTGATGACGCCTCTCCTTTTGAAATAGACGCGATGACTGTCGGGCAGATTGTGGCGGCCAACGAGTTGCGCAATCATGAGCTTGAGAGCTGTGGGCATTACGACCCTGTTTCGGGGGCTGGATGCTGTGGACCGCGCGTGGAACGCAAGGTAAGGTTGGGCGACAAGCTCAACGGCACATTCTTTATTCCCGAGGCGATGGCGCAGGAGTTTGACGAGGTGGGCTGCGCCACCCGCGAGCAGTGGGAGATGCTGCGCATCAAGCATGACTTTGAGTACTGGTGCGCCACTTGCGTGACAATTCTCGACAAGGTGAGCGGACGGCTGGTGAACATGGTGCTGAATCGTCCGCAGCGACGTGTGCTTCGTGTGCTTGAGCAACAGCGGCTCTCGGGCAAGCCGTTGCGACTTGTCATGCTCAAGGCTCGCCAGTGGGGTGGCAGCACCCTGGTGCAAATCTACATGGCATGGATTCAACTCGTGCTCAAAACAAACTGGAACAGCCTCATATGCGGACATTTGCATCAAACCTCGGCTGCCATCAAGTCGATGTATACGCGTGCTTTGCGTTCCTATCCTGAGCATCTGGCCCGCAACGGCAAGGTTCCTCGACTGGTGGCTTTTGAAGGCAGCCGCAATGTGCGTCAGCTCAGTGGCAGCGAGTCGCTGGTGATAAGCAGCTCGGCTCAGAGCCAGGATGCCGTGCGTGGCTACGACGTGAAGATGGCTCATCTCACTGAGGTGGCCTTCTGGCCCTCCACGCCTCGGCATTCGCCCGAAGATGTGATACGTTCGATAGGCGGTACCATACCTCTTGAACCTCTCACTATGCTAGTGCTGGAGTCCACCGCCAATGGTGTGGGCAACTATTTTCACGAGGAGTGGCTGCGCGCCAAGGCAGGCCTGAGCGACAAGGAGCCGGTGTTTGTGCCCTGGTATGAGATTGAGATTTACCGCATGCCTGTGGCGAGTGTGGAGGAGCTCGTCGCCCAGATGGACGACTATGAGAAGTGGCTGTGGCAGGAATGCCACTGCACGCTCGAGATGATAAACTGGTATCATCTCAAGCGCCGTGAGTATGCCAACCAGGGGCTTATGGCTGCCGAGTTCCCCACGACCGACATCGAGGCGTTTACCAGCACCTCTCACAACGTGTTTGCCACCGAGATGATAGAGCGCATGCGTCATGCCACAGTAAATCCCGTCAAGCGCGGTGATATAATGGCCAAGGGTGCCAAGTCGCTCGACAGCATCGACTTTGTGGAAAGCGAAAACGGACCATTTGAGTTGTGGAAACGTCCCGAGAAGACTGCGTTCCGCAACCGATATATGGTAGTGGTTGACATTGGCGGAAACTCGCCCAGGGCCGATTGGTCGGTAATCGCGGTCATTGACAGGCATCGGGGCGAAGAAGGCCTGAACAGCAACAGGCCCGAGGTGGTGGCGCAGTGGCGTGGCCATCTCGATCATGACATTCTTGCGTGGAAAGCGGCACAGATAGCGCGTTACTACAGCAACGCGTTGCTTGTGTTTGAGAGCAACTCAATCGACAGCAAAGGCGAGGTGGGTGATCTCATCTTCAATCAAATCAAGGCAGTATATAATAATGTATACCACCGCAGAAATGAAAACGGGGAGATGAAGCCTGGATTCCAGACCAACAAGAAAACCAAACTCAGCGCAATCTACAACCTCATCGCCTATGTGCGCGACGGTTCTTACGTTGAGCGAGACAATAAGGCGGTCGATGAAATGGCGTGCTACGAACTCAAGCCCGACGGCAAGAGCTTTGGAGCGAGGCGCGGCAAGCACGACGATATTCTCATGACGCGAGCCATAGCACTCATGATTGTCGAGGAAATGCGACTCAACGAGGGGCGGTCAAGGGCTGTCAACCCCGACTACTTTGTGAAAAATATGGTGCTGAACATGTAAATGGGTCATTTGTGTAGTAAATATGATAAAAAACAACCAAATCAGGCAAAAAAGCATTGATTTTGCAGAAAAATCTCAAAAAAAGTGATATTTTTTTATGAAAATATTTGTTTTTTCAAAAATAATACATAAATTTGCAACGTACTTATTGGTGAAAGCCTTGAAATGCTATCACTATATAAGTTAGGTAAAATAAGAAAAATAGTTGTTTTATAGATAATTGTGTATTTAAAGGAACGGGGCAGTCGGGAGACTATCCCCCTTTTTTTTGCCCAAATCTTCATTGTTTAAGTTTTTATTCTTAATTTTGCATTGATGATAATCTACAACACTACCTATCATGTGGATTGCACCGTGAGCGGTGACTTCCTCGACTGGATGCGGGAGCGATATGTGCCTCAGGCTGTAGCTAGCGGCATAGTGTCATGTCCGCGCCTGATGAGGCTCATGGGCCACAACGAGGGCGGTGTGTGCTTCGCTCTGCAGCTGCAAGCTCCCACGCTGCGCGACCTGCAGCAGTGGAATGCACAGGTGGGCAAACCGCTGCACGAGGAGTTGACACAGCGCTTCGGCGACAAGGTAGCAGGATTCACCACTTTTATGGAAAATGTAGATATCTAAGTCGTTATGGAGAATAAGGATTTTGACAAAATAATAATAGGCATCGACCCTGGAACGACTGTTATGGGCTACGGGCTGCTTGGAGTGAAAGACTCGAAGCCGTTGCTCATTGCCATGGGGGTGCTGCAGCTGAGCAAGCTCGAAGACCATTACCTGCGATTGCGTCGCATCTATGACCGCGTGACTAGTCTGGTCGACGAGTTCCTGCCCGATGAGATGGCTATCGAGGCACCGTTCTACGGCAAGAACGTGCAGTCGATGCTCAAGCTGGGACGCGCCCAGGGTGTGGCGATGGCAGCGGCCCTGGGACGGCAAGTGCCTATCGCCGAGTATGAGCCACGCAAAATCAAGATGGCGATTACCGGCAACGGAGCTGCAAGCAAGGAGCAGGTGGCTATGATGCTTCAACGCCAACTCAATATAGATAAAAAGGATATGCCGCAACTGCTCGACGCTACCGACGCCCTGGCTGCAGCACTGTGCCACTACTACGAGAGCAAAAAGCCAATTGCTGCAAGTGGCTCTAAATCATGGAAAGATTTCATCAAGAAACACCCTGACAGAATTCACAATTCATAATGCAAAATGCATAATGCACAATGCGCAATTCACAATGTGTGAGGGTATTAACTGAGAAAAGGGAATGTTGATGTAGGGATACAAAAAAAGGGTAAGAAGACTACATCGCGCCGCTACAACCTGTTACCCTTGCTTCGGTCAAGACCTGGGGGATTGGCAGGGAGCTGGCCGTGTAGGACTTACCCGGCTGCAAAGGTACTACTTTTTTCGTTACCACCAAACTTTTTCGCCTTTTTTCCGTTATTTCACCTGGAAACGATGCTCAAAACTTGTGGCGACAAAGCTGGTAGTTATTTGTTTAATGCATCTCTAAGATTTTTGACATCAGATTTTTTCTTGGCATCCTTCATGATTGTGCCAATCTCTTTGCGAGACTTTTCGGGATTAGGTTCTTCTTCCTTAGAATCTTTAGAATCCTTATTGTTTGCCTCATCTTTATGCTTGCCTAACTCTTTGCTGGCTTTGTGGCTTGACTTACTGTGAGACCTAGCCTCTTTAGACGACTTCTCGTTGTGCACAGGATGGGTGACCGAGTCGGTTTGTGCGGTTGAGTATGTAATCTCGTCTTCGTCGAAAGGTGGTACTAACAGAAAATAAGATGCCAATGCGCCCAGTACAAATCCTAGTAGCAATCCAAGGAAGAATTTTCCCCAGGAGCCTTTCTTTTTGGGCTCAACTATACGTTTAGTGGCCGGCATTGGCTCAACTTGTTGCTGTTGCACAACCTGTTGCGGTTGTTGTGGTGGTTGCTGTAGCTGTTGCAGTTGTTGTTGCGGTGGAGTAATGCTATCGATGGGCGCTCCACATCGTGGGCAAGTCTTGGCCGAAGTCGAGACTTCCTGTCCGCAGTCTATACATTTAGTTAATGCCATGGTTTTTAGTTATTAGTTATTAGTTTTCAGTTATTAGTTTTTTGCTATGGTTTTGTGGATTATTCTTTCTCGAGGTAGGTGTAGCCGTAGAGGCCGGAGCGGTAGTTGCGGACGAACTCGTTTCCTTCCTCGGCGGTGATTTTCTTTGCTCTGATGGATTCAGCTACCCATGACTCGACGTTGCGTACCAACTCTTTGGGGCTGAACTGGGCGTAGTCGAGTACCTCGGCAACTGTTTCGCCGTCAATTACTTGGTCAATCTCGTAATGGTCTTTATAGACGTCGATGTGCACGGCGTTGGTGTCGCCAAAGAGGTTGTGTAGGTCACCCAAGATTTCCTGGTAGGCTCCCACGAGGAATACTCCCAGATAGTAGTGCTCATCGTCGTTGAGGGCATGGACTGGCAGGTAGTGTGAGAATCCCTGGTTGGAAATGAAGTTGCCTATCTTGCCGTCGCTGTCGCAGGTGATGTCCTGAATTGTGGCTAAACGGTCGGGGCACTCGTTGAGACGTCCCAGCGGCACCACGGGGAATACCTGGTCGATGGCCCATGAGTCGGGCAACGACTGGAAGAGTGAGAAGTTGCAGAAGTACTTCTCGGGCAGCATCTTAGCCACACTTCGAAGCTCTTGGGGCGCATGCTTCATGTCACTGGCAATCATGTTCACCTCGCGTGCCACGCTCCAGAAGAGTTTCTCAACCATGGCTCGTGTGCGCAGGTCGAGCAGTCCCAGGCTGAAGAGGTCGAGCGCCTCTTCGCGTATCTGCAAAGCGTCGTGCCAGTCCTCGAGGAGCCTAGCTTTGTTTATCTTGTCGTAGATTTCGTAAAGGTCGCGCACGAGTTCGTTCTCATCTTCACGCAGCTTGTCCTTGTCATCGTTCCACTGTGGCAGACTCGCTGTCTCAAGCACTTCGAGCACAAGCACAGAGTGGTGGGCCGTGAGGCTGCGTCCGCTCTCGGTGATGATGTTGGGGTGCTTTATTTCGTTTTTGTTGCAAGCGTCAACGAGTTGATAAACCGAGTCGTTGACATACTCCTGGATGGAGTAGTTCATGCTGTTCTCGCTAGAGCTGTTGCGGGTGCCGTCGTAATCCACGCCAAGACCACCGCCAATGTCGATGAAGTCGATGTCAAAGCCTAACTTGGTGAGCTGGACATAGAACTGGCAAGCTTCGCGCAGAGCGTTCTTGATGCGGCGTATCTTGGTTACCTGGCTGCCAATGTGGAAATGGATGAGCTTGAGGCAGTCTATCATCTCGTGAGCTTGCATGAAGTCCATGGCTGTTTGGAGTTCGCTCGTGTTGAGTCCGAACTTGCTTCGGTCGCCTCCACTCTCTTCCCACTTGCCGCTGCCGCTACTTGAGAGCTTGATGCGAATGCCCAGGTTTGGACGCACGTTCAAGCGCTTGGCGACGCTGGTGATGAGCTTGAGCTCGTTGAGTTTCTCCACAACGAGGAAGATGCGTCGTCCCATCTTCTGCGCCAGCAGGGCTAGCTCGATGTAGTTCTCGTCCTTGTAGCCGTTGCAGATGATGAGCGAGTTCTCGCTAATCTTGCCCATGTTCATTGCGAGCACGGCGTGCAGCTCGGGCTTGGAGCCAGCTTCCAGACCAATGTTGAACTTGCGTCCGTGGCTAACGATTTCCTCTACCACAGGCTGCATTTGGTTCACCTTGATGGGGTAGATGATGAAGTTTTTGGCCTGATAGTCATATTCCTTGGCCGCCTTCTTGAAGCAGCTCGATATTTTCTCGATTCGGTTGTCGAGGATATCGGGGAAACGCAACAGTACCGGCGCACCAATGTTGCGCTGCCTGAGTTCGTCCATCACTTCCACCAGATCAACGCCGGTGTAGGTTTGCTTGGGCGTTACTGTCATGTGTCCTTTCTCGTTGATTGAAAAGTATTTAAGACCCCAACCATTGATGTTGTACATTTCGGCGCTGTCCTCAATGCGCCACTTGTTGATGCTGCTCAAGATAGTAACTTTTTAAAAGGTGAATAAAATGCTGAGCTTCAAGAAGCTTAGTTTCTAACTTGCAAAAATACAATTAAAAACTCAAAAACCCAAAAAAACGATGAAATAAGTGATAAGGGTTAAGTGATAAGTGTTAAGTGTTAAATGTTAAGTGTTAAGTTTTAAGTTTTAAGTTTTTGGTTTTAGGTTTTAAGGGTTATGAAAAGCTGCATTGGGCTAATTGGACTAATTAGTTTTATTGATAGTTCAGAATTTTCTTGAGAGGTGGCGGAGGGCGAATTTCAGGTGTCGCAGGGTGGTGGGGATGGTGCCGTAGTAGTGGCACATGATGCGGTAGCGCTCCTTGAGCGAGCGTTTGTGGTTTTGGGTTGTAAGGCCGTCGGTTAGGAAGCTGATGATGGGAGTGTCGCCCACATAGGCGCAACGGTCGCTCTTGCGCAGCACCTTGATGCACCAGTCGTAGTCGGCACTGAAACGGTAGTTGAGGTCGTAGTGCGGACAAATCTCTCTCTTGGCGATGAAGGCCTGATGGCACACGAGCATGCCGTCTTTGAAGCTCTTCCAATCGAGCCTTTGCGGTGCAGTGAGATGACGCATTCCCACCACGTTGCGGTCGCTGTCAACGAGCTGAGTCTGTCCATAGATAACGTCGGGATTGTCCTGAGCCTTGAGTGCGATGAGGCCTAGCGTCTCGGGGCTGGCAAAAGCGTCGCCGGCATTGAGGAAGATGATGTATTTGCCTTGTGCCCGGTCAATAGCCTTGTTCATGGCGTCGTAGAGTCCCTTGTCGGGCTCGCTCCACACGGTGGTAGTGGCAATGCCTGCATTGTCTACGAGCTGGATAGTGTTGTCGGTCGACGCCCCATCGATGACAAGATACTCAAAGTCGCGAAAAGTTTGCTCTCTCACGCTCTCGAGTGTGGGAGGGAGTACTTGCTGTGCGTTATAGGTGACGGTGATGATTGAGAAAAGCATGACTTAAATGTAGACGTTTTACCAATTGAAAATGTTACGGGTTATCCACCATATTATCATTGTGATGACCAGCAAGGCAATGGTGACAGGGTGCTTAAGCACTTTGTCGAGCCACTTGGGAATGAGCTTAGTGTAGTCGCTGAGCAGGTAGAGTGCAATAATGGGTATGGCTCCAAATAGGAATGCATTGTAATGGGCTGCCATGCGCAAGTCGCCATTGAGCAAGGAGTGGAAAAAGCGCTGGCTGCCGCATCCAGGGCATTTGAACCCTGTGAGTTTCAAGAAAATGCACTTGGGGAACAAATGGCTCGTGGCAGGATTGATGAGCATGTATACACCCACCACCGCCATGACGATTATCACGACTAGAATGATGCTAAACACACGTTTGCGACTCATTGTCACGGCATTACTGCATGAAGCTCATGCTTTGCATTGCGCAAGAGAGAGGCGTGCTGATTAATCCCAAGATGATGGAAAAGATGATAGCCCATGCTCCATAGTCGCTCATCTTTTGAGCTTTCTCGTAATTGCCCTCTCTGTAGTGTTTCTTGGTGAGGATGGCAAAGACAATACCCACGATACCTGCAGGAGCACAGCACAGTACTGTGGTGATGATTGCCCACACTAGGTTGGTGGGAGGGCATTTGGGAAGCTCCTCTTGGTTAAGTGGTGTGACATAGCCTTGAGGCTGCTGTGCCTCAAGAGGATAGCTTACTTGAGGCATTTGTGGTGGAGTTTCTTGCTCCATGGGTTGCTCTTGAGGCATCTCGGGAGGATTGCTCTCTTCCTCGGCAACAACTTCCACATCATCGTCAACCTCTGGTTCTTGAGGCATCTCGGGTGATGCCTCTTGTTGGTCGGGTTGTTCCTGAGGCATTTCTTGAGTTTGCTCCTGTGGCAGCTCGGGTGCCTGTTCCTGTGGCATGTAGGCCACATGGTTGACGGCTGCTTCGCGAGCTCGTTGCAGCATGTCGTTAAGTTCGGGAACAGCAGTTATTTTCACCCAGTCGGGCAGCCCGCTGTGCCATACATAAGCCGACTCGTCAATCCCCATCGCTGCCATCTGCTCGAGCGACATGGGACCTTCTTGTTTTCCATTGTAATTTATCCAGTATTGCCTCATGTTATTGTCATTTAAAAATAAACTAACTGCAAAGATAGTAAATAGTTTTCAGTTTTTAGTAATTAGTTGTTAGTTTTTTTAGATGGTGATAGTCTCGCTCAGCGAGAAGCCTTCTTCGCCACCGTGGGTTAGGTATCCCATTTGGTTGGTGAGCAGGATGGTGTCGCCCAGCCTTGTGCCTCGCTTGGCGTTCCAATGGGTGTGGCCGAAAATCCAGTAGTCGATGCCGCTCTGCTTGATGAAGTCCTCGAGATTGATGACAAATGCCGATGAGAGTCCATTGTCGGCATAACGCGGATCTTCGGCGACGATGGGGCAGTGGTGGGTGACCACTACTTTGTGGGCGGCGGTAGAGTTGCTCAGGGCTTTCTTGAGCCAATCGAAGCACTTGTCGTGGGCGCGTGCATAGTCGGTGGCCAGCATGACGTGGTCGCCAAAGGCGATGCGGTGGCAATCGGTCATGTGAATTTGCACTCCAGCAAGGTCTTCATCGCTGACGCGCGTCCACAACGTGGAGAAAAAAAGCTCGGTGTCGCCCAGCGTGATGCTGCGGTTGTTGATATAGGTGACATTGCGGCGCAACAGATAGGTGAAATTGTCGAGGGTGGCGAGCACATCCACACGGTTGTAGTACTCGTGGTTTCCCGGCACAATGAAGGTGTGGGCATAGTGGTCGCTGCACCAGTCCCAGAAGGGGTGCTCATTGATGAGTTTCTCGCCAAAGAGCAGTATGTCGCCTGCTAACACAAGTATGTCGCCTTTGACTTCAAACGGGTTATCGCTCAAGAACTTGGTGTTGGCATCAAACTCCAGATGCAAGTCGCTGGCATATTGGATTTTCATGATTTATAATATAATTCTGCACATCGCCAAGATGACGATGTGCAGAGTGTGAAATGATTGTCAAAATTATTTGAAAGCCATGAAGCGCTTCAAGATGTCGCACTTGGTGACATAGTCGGGAGTGAGCTCGGGATGCTGATTGTTGAAGTCAACAAGGCGTGTCATTGAGCGGTAGTGTGGCACGTTTTCATCGAGAGTGTAGGTTGTCTTGTTGGTCTCCCAGTTATAATTTGGGATAAGGCAGTAGCCTGTGGTCTCACCAGTGATGAAGGTCTGTGCAAATACACACTTCTGCATCAACTCCAGATTTGTGGTGTTGCGCTCTACTGTGCGGAGCAGTCGGCGAGTAGTGCCGATGAAGTCATACTCGCTCTTGGCTGGCTCGGAGTAGACACCGTTGCTGTAATGCGCCAGATACCAGCAGTCGCCCTTGTGGCTAGCCTGATAGAGCAGGTTGGCTTTCTTGTAGAGAAGTTCGTTCTTTTGTTCGCCAGTAGCTTGGTTGATTTGCTCGTCGAGGGCAATCATGTCGCGGCAGAAGTCAAGCTTGGCATTGGTTTTAACCGGTGTGTTCTCGGCCTTGAGGAAGCTCAGGAACTGGCGTTTGATCCAAATTTCTGTGTTGTAATCCTTGCGAGCCATGTAGTAGCTGATGCCTTGTTCGGAGATGTAGCTTGTGGGCACTTTCTCAAGGTAGTTGATGGCACCTCTGAACTCGCCTTCTCTCACAAGCTTCGTGCCCATGAGGTCGTTGAAGTCGGTTGCATTGAAGTGGCATTCACTTGCCGCCCATTTCTCGAAGTTGTTGTGGTCACCTTCTCTGATGTAGGCGTCGAAAGCTTCAAGTTCGCTCGAAGAGATGTTGTCGAGCATCTCCACATAGGTGTAGCCCGAAGGCAGCATTTTAGAGTTGCCCATGCCGAGCAATGCCATGGCCAGATAAGGCTCTCCCCATTGCTGGAGTTGCGGCACGAGGTTGTCGTAGGTTACCCTTTCGATGACGTCGCAATAGTGCCAATCATTGTCATTCTCGTCGCTGGTGTTGAGACCAGCCTTGTCTTCGAGCCACTTGTATTCACCAAGCAGGTAGTTGTAGTAATCGTTGGTGGGTTGTGCGCTCTTGATGCTAGCTAGCATGAGGCAAGCGCGGGCATTGTCCTTCATGCGCTGAGTGCCGTCAAGATTCTGTGCGTTCTTAAGCTGAGTGATTGCGTCGTTCTGGTTTCCTGCCATGTAGTTGACAAAACCTCTTGCAGCTTCCCACATTGCTGGCGACTTGGTTTTCCCCTCGGCAAGCACTTGTCCTGCAAACTCGATGAAGTCATTCATTTCTTGCTCATAGATTCCTGTGGCTTCCACGTTTTTCATCACCTCGGGGTCGCTGCCGTTGTCGAGAGTCTCCTGAGTGTTGTTCACAAAGTCCTGAACGAGGAAGGTGAGGGTGTGTGAATTGGGATTGGCGGCATATTCTTCCTTGATGCCTTTGAGGTTGCGTTTCTTGCGCACGCAGTACTTGATGCTTGTCATGTCGCCAAGTTCAGCATAAATCTCGCAAGCTTCATCCTTCTTGCCAGTGTTGTAAAGCGCTCCGGCATAGATGTCTTTCATCCAGCGCTTGTAGACGTTCTCCTTGAGTTTACTTGCTGTTTTGTTCCAATAGTTGATGTTGTCCTGATGCTTCTCGGTAGTCATGTTGCATCGCATGACCAGCAAAGCATACTGACTCTTGTATTTCGAGCCTTTGTAGGCGATGGCTTGAGTTCTCACTTTCTCGACAGCTGCTTTGTCTTGGGCAATCTGTTCCTTGCTGGGGTAGTCCCAACGGTTGTAGGCCGAGCCGTCGTGGTTGAGATACTGAACCAGCAGACGCAGGTAGTTGAGGGTCTCCTTGTCGCCTCTCTTGCGAGCTGTTTCGATGATAATGTTGTCGGACTTGTCGAACTCTTCGGGCTTGGTGTATCCGAGACTCTCACAAGCATACTCGGCACTTTCTTTACCTGTGTAGTCTACCCAGTACTGCTTAGTGTCTTTCAAGAATGGATTATCCATCAAGTCGCGATTGAACACGCTGAACATGTAGTAGTTGGGCCTTACCCATCCACCACATGCCCATGACTGCAATGCTGCCATTGCAATCAAGCTAAGGACGATATATTTTTTCATAATCGCTAGGTGTGTAATTGTTGATACTACTTTTATTTAAACTGTAAATTATTACTTGATTGTTGATGCCAGGTCGCTCGTGGCTTAGGGCATCATGCACTTGGACTATAGTTTGTGCATCGGGTTTAACCACCATGACAGTGTCGCCGGCATTTAAATAGGTGTAGCTGCTGTTGCTGCTCAAGTAGTTGGGCAGGTCGATGCTGCTGATGACAAAATATTTGTTCTCATCTACCTTGCGGTAGAGGGTGGTGTCGTTGAGGTCCTCGCTGTAGAGGATGTCGCGGAACTTGTTGCCGGTGTAGAGCAATTGCCACCCAAAGTTGGGGTAGGCGGCACACAACGGGAGTGTGTAGGCGGCAAGATTTTTGAGATAGGGCTCCACGTCGCGCTTGTCGAGGATGGGGTTGCGCTGTTTGCTGTTCTTGAGCTCGCCTGTGTTGTACATCATGAGCACGCCGTAGTCCACTGGAGGCGCTGGCATCGACAGCTGGTGAAGCCTGATGGTTGCGCTTAGCGTCATGTTCTTGTCTTTGAGCAGTTGCCGCACTTGTTCAAGGAACTTGAAGTAAGCGTCCTGGGTTTTTGCTGTCCAGTCGCAGTCGATTTGCAGCTCTTTCACTCCCTTGATGTCGTTGGTCTCATTCATTTTGAGCACTCGGTCTACGAGTAGTTGCGCTATTGTGTCGAGGTTGTGCTTGCAGCACTCGTTCACGATGAAGATGGTGGGGATTACCTCGATTCCGCTGGGAATGGAATCTTCAAACCTGATTGTGGCATTGGGGCTAAGCTGTCGGTCTTTATCGAGCACAACGTCGAAGTATCGCACATACATCTTGCCCACCTTGTGCTGTTGCATGAACTGGCGCTCGGTGGAGTCAAGGTAAAGAGAGGTGCGCCAGTAGTAGACTGCAGGCTTGGCATTGTCTACCCACTTGCCCGAGGGCTTGCAGCTGGTTGCTGCAGCAATGAGAGCAAAAGTGAGAAGTAGATATGTAAAAGCTTTTTTCAAGAAAGTGGTTATTATTCTGTGAGATAAATATAGATGTATAACAAAACATCTCGCTTGCAATGCAAAGATAAGCAATATTTTTAAAATTAAGAAGGAAAAAGTAGGAAGTGTGAAGGAAAAAATGCAAAGAGCTACATTCTTTATGTTTTTCAGAAAGAAAAAATGAGACAAAGGGGTTGATTCTCTTTGTCTCATTTAGTGATTGTGTGGAGTAAATTACTTCAGCTCGGCGAGTGCGGCTTTGATGCGTGCTACTGCCTCGACGATGTTCTCGTCGCTGGTTGCGTAGCTCATGCGCAGGTAGCCAGGGCAGCAGAATGCGTCGCCTGCCACGCTTGCCACGTGGGCCTTCTCGAGCAGGTAGATGGCGAGGTCATTGGCATCATTGATGACAGTGTCGCCACAACGCTTGCCAAAGAATGCGTCAACCTTGGGGAACACGTAGAATGCTCCGTGAGGCACACGCAGCTCAATGCCAGGAATTTCCTGGAGCAGGCCGGTGATGAGGTCGCGGCGGCGCTGGAATGCCACGCGCATGTCCTCAACGCACTGCTGCGAGCCACGATAGGCAGCCTCGGCAGCCTTTTGAGCGATAGAAGAGGCACCGCTGGTGTATTGTCCCTGGAGTTTGTTGACAGCCTTAGCAAGCCACAATGGGGCTGCAACGTAACCGATGCGCCATCCGGTCATGGCATAGGCCTTAGACACACCATTGATTACTGCCACGCGGTCCTTGAGCTCGGGGAACTGAGCGAGCGACTCGTGCTTGCCCACATAGTTGATGTGCTCATAAATCTCGTCGGCAACAATCATCACCTGTGGGTGACGTGCCAGCACATCGGCAAGAGCTTTGAGCTCGTCGCGGCTGTAGATGCTGCCGGTGGGGTTGGATGGTGAGCAGAGTATGATAAGTTTCGACTTCTCGGTGATTGCATTTTCGAGCTGCTCGGGAGTAATCTTGAAATCGGTCTCGATGGTTGCAGGAACGAGGACGCTCTTGCCGCCGCACAGGTTCACCATCTGCACATAGCTTACCCAAGCCGGAGTGGGGATAATCACCTCATCGCCTTCATTGACGAGGCACAGCACGGTGTTGCACAGCGACTGCTTTGCACCATTGCCCACAACGATTTGCTCGGGAGCGAAGTCGAGATTGTTCTCATTCTTGAGCTTGTCGCTGATGGCTTGGCGTAGTGACAGATATCCTGGCACAGGCGAGTAGAACGAGAAGTTGTCGTCCACAGCCTTCTTGGCGGCCTCTTTAATGTGGTCGGGTGTGAAGAAATCGGGCTCTCCCACGCTCAGGTTAATCACGTCAATGCCTTGAGCCTTGAGTTCGGTACTCTTTTGCGACATCGCCAGAGTGGCCGATGGCGACAATGCTTTGAGTCGTTGCGAAATGAAATCCATAGTTGTCTTACTTTAAATTGTTTTTAGGTTTTATTGGTTCTTTGATTTGCAAAGTTACCAAGAAAATCGCAATTCCAACAATTATTCATATTAAAAAACGGAAAAATATTTTTTTTCAAAAAAAGTGGCTGAATTGTGCAACTTTTTTGAGGGTTTGTGCGTCTAACGGTAAAATGCAAAAAAATGAGAACAATTAAGACATTAGCAATTGTTGTATTATCAACAGTATTATTAAGTTCTTGTGTGATGAAGAGCAACACCAGCAACCACAAGACACAAGTGAAAAACATTGATCAGGAGACCACAATGAGCAGTTTTGACGCAATCAGCGTCGCAGGCTCGATGAATGTGGAGCTCATTCAGGACGACAAGTACAGCGTTGTCGTTAAGGGTGCCGACAGCAACACCTTTGACAAACTTATAATCTATGTAGAAGACAACACGCTGAACATCGAGACAAAGAAAGCATTATTAGGGCTCATTGACGGCAGCTACGTGATGGGAGTTAAAGTCTATGTAACCACTCCCGAAATCAAGAAAATCTCGCATGCAGGCGCTGGAACTCTGGTTGCTAACAAGCCAATAGATGCCGAGCAACTCAGCTTGTCGATTGCTGGCTCGGGCGATGTGGCCTTCAACGACCAGTTAAGTTGCGCCGGCCTTAATGTGGATATTGCCGGCACAAGCGATGTGACGTTTAAGCATCTCAAAGCAGGCAAACTGCGCACCTCGATCGCTGGCACTGGAAGCGCTGTTTATAAAGACATGGATGTGGACAACGCAATCAGCAGCATGGCAGGCACAGGAAAAATTGTGCTGCAAGGCAAAGTCGCGAAACACAGTGAGAGCATGGTTGGCACTGGCAGCATCGACACATCGGGGATTACACCCAAATAGGTCATGATTTCATCATCATATTTCCAGCTCCATGATTCTGTGTCAAAACAGAGTTGTGGAGTTTTTTTACACCATTCAGGTCAAGAACGAATGCAAAAATCACATTATTTGGGTATTGTGGCGAGTGTGATTCCAAGTGTAATTTTGCAACCGATTAACACATTAAATCTATTGCAAAATGGGACTATTAAAATCATTCTTTACTAATTGCGCCAATCCTCAAGGACGGATGGGGCGCGCGATGTTGCGATTTATGAACCTTTGTCACGCTCCGTTGACAAACTGGGGTCTGAGTTTAATTGATTTTCAAGATGGCTGGACAATGCTCGACATTGGCTGTGGCGGCGGTGCTACACTGCGACGGCTGCTCAAGCGAAGCAAAGGCAGCCAGGTTTATGGTATCGACATCTCGCAAGAGAGCGTTGAGAAGGCAAGCAAGTTCAATGCCGAATGGCTTAACAAACGGGTGTTTGTGAGTCAAGGTTCGGCCGATAAGTTGCCTTATGGGGACATGAAATTTGACCTTGTCACAGCTGTTGAGACCGTATATTTCTGGCCAGAGCTGCCAGCATGCATGAAAGAGGTTGGACGTGTGTTGAAGTCGGGTGGTAGTTTTGCTATTATGGTGGAAGTTGTTGACTCCGACTCGAAATGGACCGACCTGTGTGAAGGCATGACCGCCTATTCTCCCGAGCAGCTGAAGAAGATGCTCGATGAAGCAGGTTTTGTAAAAACAGAAATCCACCGCAAGAAGCCATCAAACGCTACAATCATTGGGATGAAGCCATGATGTGGCATCATTTTATGCAACTGAGTCGCACTTGTGAATGAGAAACTTTGTACTGGCAGAAAAATAATTCAGAGATAAAAAGAACAGTCTATGACAACACTGATTATAGGACTTCTCATCCCTTTGTTTGGCACTATGCTTGGCTCGTCGTTCGTCTTTATGATGAAGGGTGAAATGTCGGTCAAGCTGCAAAAGGCATTGCTTGGCTTTGCATCGGGGGTGATGGTTGCAGCCTCGGTTTGGTCGTTGCTGATTCCCTCGATGGAGATGAGTGAGGCAGGGGGCGCTTGGGCAGTGGTTCCTGCCGCCGTGGGGTTCTTGTTGGGTATAGGATTCTTGTTGCTGATTGATGTGTTGACTCCTCACCTGCACATAGGAACCGACAAACCCGAAGGCTTGCGTTCACATCTGTCGCGTACAGCAATGCTTGCCTTGGCGGTGACAATTCACAATCTTCCTGAGGGTATGGCAGTGGGCGTGGTATTTGCCGGAGCCGACAGTGGCGTGACCAACATCTCGCTGGCAAGCGCCATCGCAGTGTCGCTGGGGATAGCCATTCAGAACATTCCCGAGGGCGCTATCATCTCAATGCCGATGCGAGTTGCAGGAAACAGCCGCTGGCGATCGTTTTTTATAGGGTCGCTGAGCGGTGCAGTCGAACCTTTAGGAGCTCTTGCCGTGTTGTTGCTGGCTTGGGTGGTGATGCCTGTATTGCCCTATATGCTCGCTTTTGCTGCTGGGGCAATGTTTTATGTTGTAATCGAGGAGCTGATACCCGAAGCGTCAAGCGGCCCACACACTAATGTGAGCACCATTGGCTTTGCCATTGGTTTTGTGTTGATGATGGTTCTTGATGTCGTGATGGGATAGACCGCGATAAATTACTTGGTTCCCCAGCCTGGGTCTTTGATGGCGTTCATCTCGCGCTGGATGCGCTTGCTGTGCTTGAGGACATACTTGCTGGGATTGGCCGAGTCGCGCTCAAGGGGATTGGGCAGTGTGGCTGCGATGAGTGCACACTCGCTGCGTGTGAGGTCTCGAGCGTCCTTGTGGAACTTCTCCTGTGCGCATGCCTGCACCCCATAGATGCCCCTGCCCATCTCGATAGAGTTGAGATAGACTTCCATGATGCGCTCTTTTCCCCAAATGTTCTCGATGAGAATAGTGAAATAGGCTTCAAGTCCTTTTCTTATCCAGCTGTGCCCTGGCCACAGGAATACATTCTTGGCCGTTTGCTGTGAAATGGTGCTGGCACCACGTTCACGTCCTCCTTGCAGGGCTTGAAGTCTAGCTTTAAGAATCTCTTTTTCCTCAAAACCGTTGTGCTCGGTGAAATGAGTGTCTTCGCCTCCCATCACCGCCAAAGGCATGTTGTGCGAAATCTGGTCGAGGTCTACCCACTCGTGCTTGATGTCGGGTGCCTTGCCTTCGAGCCAGCGTATGTACATGAGCGGAGTGTGGTAGACGGGTACCCACTTGAATGCTATGACCGACAGAATTGAGGAGACAAAGAAGAAGATAAGGATGTTTCTCACCCAAATCCAGAATCGGTTCCAAATGAATTTTATGTCGCCCATGTCTTGAGTCTTTGACGGTTTATAATTTGCAAAAGTATTACATTTTTTGTTAGCCACAGCAAAAATGAGTGATATTTTAAGAAAGATTGATATTTTGGTGCAATCGAGAGATTTTTGATGTGAAATAACGGATAAATTATTGAGGATTGAATTATTTGTTGTAGTTTTGTGCATTAAATAACTATAAACGAGTAGTGATGTATTATGAAACAGTTTTATTTTCTTAAAGATGACCAGCAATTGGGACCTTTCCCGGTTGACCAGTTGCTGCAAAACGGATTGGAGCCCTCGATGCAGGTGTGGGCCGAAGATATGTCTGAATGGGTAGCTGCCGACCAAGTGCCTGAATTGCAAGAGCTTTTTGAGTCGGAGCAAACAGTGGCTGAACGGCAGCCCGAAGCTCCACATGTAGCCCCTGCTGTTGAGCCACAGCGTCGTTATAACACGGCTCCTCGGGAAGATGCCCAAATGAATAGCACGCAACAAAATGTGTTCAAGATAATCCTTTATGTGCTGTTGGGATTAACGGTATTGGGCGGTGTGTCCGCTTTCTTTGGCGCCTTCCGCTATTTTCGTGGTTGGTTCAGCCGTCCCATGCTAGGCATGGTAAGTATACTTAATGCAGCTGCGGTGATTGCCATAGGTGTTATTTCCATTATCAGAATGGCGAGGAATGAGAAATTCGGATTCTTGACCATTGGTTACTATGTTCTTGCGTTGTTGTTGTCTATGGTGAGCTTTTTAATCTCAAGAGTATTGGGAGTTGGGATTTTGACTGTTTTCTTGTGCGTTGCCGGACTGCTAGTGTCGATACTGGCGTCAATTCCAAGCAGCAGGATTGGTGATGTGAACAGCTACAAGAACCTGCTCAAGGAAGCAGTACCCTTTGACTTTGTGCTGCTTGGTGTGTTTGTGGTTGCAAATATATTCACGATGATTTGGTTATTGTCTTTTCTAAAACGACTCAACAGCATAGTTGTTTAGTAAACGGGATGTTTTTTTATGGACATGATAATAGATGCCAGCTCCAGTAGTGAGATGGCATCTGTTTTTATTGTTTATTGAAGATTTTGCCTATCTTGCTGAAATTTATTTGCAAAAAGAGGGCTTGTTGATGTTTTTTTGATTAAATTTGCCGTTCAATTGGTTAAAAAGTCCAAAGTGCTATGCTTAACAACACGGTTTTAGACAGTTTTGCTCCCATCAGCCTCGACGAGATGAAGTCGGTGAGGTTGATGAATCGTGTTGACAGCAAGTTTGTGACAACCATCCCTCGACTGCTGCAATTGCTTGAGCTCGCCAAGGAGGAGTATTTCATGCAGGAAATAGACGGCAAGCGCAATAGCGCCTATACCACACTCTATTACGATACTCCCTCGCTTGACATGTATATCATGCACCACAACGGATGCCTGGGCAGGCAGAAGGTGCGTGTGAGGCAATATGTCGACTCGGGGCAGATGTTCCTTGAGGTGAAGAACAAGAACAACCACCGCCGCACTCGCAAGAAACGCATTACGATTGATGAGTTCAATATTGAAGGTGAAGAGAAGCACGATTTTCTCGCGCCGCTGTGCTGGTGGGACGTGGACTCGCTGCGTCCAGCGCTACGCAACTGGTTTGACCGCATCACGCTTGTGAACAAGGCAAAAACCGAGCGCGTGACCATTGACACCGGTCTGCGGTTCCACAATTTTGTAACTGGCAAGGATGAGAGTCTTGACCAGGCTGTGGTTGTTGAACTCAAGCGCGACGGCAACCAGCCTTCGCCGCTGCTGGCAATGCTCCGTGAGCTTCACATTCATCCGCATGGTTTCAGCAAGTACTGCATTGGCACTGCGTTGAGCAACCCCGGTGTTAAGCAAAACCGCCTCAAGCCCAAGCTCCACTATGTGGACAAGTTGATATCGATGGACTGCAATGATTAAAAAACTAACTAAGAAAAAACTATAATATATATGGATTTAGACAATATTTTTGAGGGTATTACTCCCGACTACTATGCAATGCTGATAAGGTTCTTTATCAGTGTTGTTGTGAGCTGGATTATCATCGACAGGCTCTACTATCGCAAGAGTAAGCGCCGTGATTTCTATTTCACATTCATGCTAATCAGTATCGCCATTTTCTTCCTGGTGTTCTTCATGATTTTCGTGCTAGAAGACATGAAAGGCAAGGCTGGAATTGGATTGGGAATAGGCTTGTTTGGTATTTTCAGCATCATGCGTTACCGCACCGACACCATGCCGGTGCGCGAGATGACCTATCTGTTTGTCATCATTTCGCTGGCTGTTGTCAATGCCTTGGCATCGACTATGCCGCTTATAGAGCTTGTAATCACCAATGTGCTGGTTATAATAGCTATTATAGTGTGCGAGTGGCGACTCAAGACCGAGAGCGTGAAGCTCATCCAGTATGACAAGATAGATTTGATCACACCCGACAAGCGCGAGGAACTTATAGAAGACTTGAAGAAGCGCACAGGCCTTGATGTGACCAAGGTTGAGGTGGGCGCTATCGACATGCTGCGTGACATGACTATGTTGCGCGTGCACTACCGCAGCACCGAGAGCGGTAGCAACAGTGTGGATAAGAAGACTAAACTCTATAGGCAGGATTTACAATGATACGAGTTATGAAATGTGCTGCTGCTGTGGCGATGTGCCTGGCTGTGGCGATGCCTGCATGGGCACAGTTTGATGGCAAAGAAGGCAAGGACTTCGGCCTGTGGATGACTGCGGGTGTGGAGAAGAAGCTGAGCAAGAAATGGAGCGTGAACGCCGAGTTTGAATACCGCCTCAGGGACAATATCGAGGCTGGTAAAGGGTGGGGCGCACCCAGCCGCTGGAATATTGCAGTGGGCGCTGAGTACAAGGTGCTTCCCACGTTGAAACTTGATGCCGGCTATAAGTTCATGCGCGACTATTCGCTGCCCGAGTGGAACGAGGCACAACAAGAGGAGACTGAGGCTTACTGGGGCACCAAGCACCGCATCTATGCCTCGTTCACAGCAACTTTCAAAGCGAGCAATGTGAAAATCTCGCTGCGTGAGCGCTGGCAGTACACCTATCGTAAAGAAGTCCCCGATGTAACTTACGACTGGAACAAAGACCGCCTTGAGCCTGTGAAGGGCAAGGGAAAGAATGTGGTACGCTCCAGGTTGCAAGTGTCGTACGACAAGAAGAAGGCTTGGTATGAGCCCTATGCTTCGGTCGAGGCTTATATCTCCAACGACTTCAAGGCGCGCTACACCGCCGGTTGTGAGTTCAAGCTCAACAAGCACAACGTCGTTGACGTGTTCTACCGCTATCAAGACATCTACGAGGACGACAACTACAACAACCGCGATTCCCACATCCTGGGAGTGGGGTATAAGTTCAAGTTCTAAAAGCGAATTGATAAGTATGTTATAAAGTAAAGAATCGCAGCTTAGGTTGCGATTCTTTTATTTAATTAATGTCGGTTAGACGAAATTATTGTTTGATAATCATTGTGTTAGCAATTCTCCCTCTAAGGTTCCTACACCTCTGCCTTTCAGGCACCTCCCCTCGGGCAGGGGAGGGATTGGGGTAAGGGGGAATATGATAGACTCAAGGAATTATAATATCGCAATTGTCATACCCCTCAGTCACTTGGTGCCAGCTCCCCTATCTTAGGGGAGCAGCTGGAACACAGCAAGTAATTTTCGTCGAACTCACATTAATGGGATGTTCCGATATCATCAAAACTCAAGCATGAAGCTCTTGTGCTTGAGTTCGTTGTATTTTTCGGCGTTGAACTCAAAGAGGAATGGCTGCTTGGGGGAGTCTTCTCCTGGGCGTTTTACTTGAGTGAGCAGTTCCAGATGCTGCATCTTCTTGTAGAAGTTGCGGCGGTCGAATTTTACGCCCAATATTGCCTCATAGAGCAACTGCAGCTGCTTGATGGTGAACTGCTTGGGCAGCAGTTCGAATCCTATGGGCTCGAAGTGAATCTGCTTTCGGAGTTCATTGGAGGCCATGCGCAGTATCAAGTCGTGATCAAAAGCCAGGGCAGGCACTCTTGTGAGGTCGAACCACTCGGCTCGTGCCGCATCGTCGCCCCCCTTCACCTCTTGCAGTCGCACCAGTGCATAGAAGGCAATTGTGATTACCCGCTCTCGTGGGTCTCGGTCGGGTGTGGTGAAGGTTTGGAACTGTTTTATATAGGCCGTCTCTAGTCCAGTCTCTTCTTGAAGCTCACGTCGAGCTCCCTGCTCGGCGTCTTCGTCCATGCGCAGGAAGCCACCTGGGAGCGCCCATTTACCCTTGTAGGGTTCTATGCCTCGCTCCACAAGGAGCACTTTGAGATTGGTTCCGTCAAATCCAAAAATCACGCAGTCGGTAGTGACCGCAGGATGTGGATATTTATAGCAATATTTTTTTTCTTCCATAACTGATGTGTATTATTTACGCAAAGGTACAAGGTCTTTTTCAATTATCCAAATTTTCTGTGTAATTTATGGTGGATTGGGGAACAAGATTTAAAAACACCGCAAGAGGAATGTGTCTTGCGGTGTAATAGAAAATGCCCTCAAAAGAACCGTCCCTTTGGGGATGACTCTATGGAGTATAGGAGTAATGGAGGACTCATTAACTCCTCAAACTCCGTAGAAATAAATCGTGTTGGTTAGACTGACAAGTCACTCTCAGTAGCTCATGTGCCTCTACTCTTGTTCAACATACACAGGACGAACGCTCGCACCGACATAACGATTGAAATAGTATCCCGTTAGTCCGCTATTAGTACGGAACCCCAAGATATAACCAAGGTCTGGTCTAACATCGTAGTAATAACCGCTAGACCAATAGCGGCCATCAGTACCTAAATCCTGAACCCCATTATAGCCCCAACCGGCAGCTGGGAGGAAAATGGCTCTGTCGTTAGTATTGCTCTTGAAAAGAAAACCACCCATACCATTCACATTAGTCCACTTAGTTGTGCAGTTGTTCATCAGCTCGTAAATCTGTCTCAACGTAGGCGTGCGCCACTCAGGACCCCAATTCACATAGGCCGCATCGTCTTCTGGTTCAAGTTCGGTCCTGTTATCAACAGTTCCATAATCACTGTTACCACAATACTTCGTGATATTATGGACGTCACCACCGAGGTACCACTTGTAGTTATATTTAGTATAAGACGATTTTGTAGCTGTTTCTCCCCAGGCGAAATAATTTCCACATTCTGTAGGTATATTGGCGCCAACATTACAGCAAGCCCATTTTGTCCCTGATGGCAAGCCCAAGTCAATAATGTGCGGATGATTTGTGTCGGGGCAGTACTCATTAGAGAAATACAGGGCGGTTCCGTCCCAGTTGATCTCCATGTAATAGGCATTGCCGCGCGCTTGAGTCTTATAGGATATCATTGCGTCAACGGTGGTTACATCCTTTCCATTGACAACAGCTTTGAGCTTGGCATTGTCGATTGTCACATCGGTTATAATAGTAATTGGAATGTACCATGACACTATTGTGCCCGTGCCTCCAGCGGGAATTGTGATTTCATCACTCTCGGCGTCGTTTTTCACATCTTTCCCACCTGCTATAGAACCATCGGAGAGCAATATAGAGGCACTATATAGGTACCACCTAGAAAGCACCTTAAATCCTGAATGCTTGAACGTGATGCTCGCATCCGATACATTATTGACATTGAGGACCTCGTAGCTACACAGGTGACGAAACTTAGCTTGGGTGCTGCCCTTTTTGCAGGTGAACCACATGGGCAGTGAGACTGAGCCATTGCCATCAATGCCCAATCGCGTCAGGGTACAAGTGGCGATTACATCGGTGCCATCGATATAGGCTTCCACCCCAGTCACACCAATA
>JAFSPZ010000043.1 GCA_017451225.1 Muribaculaceae bacterium
ACCGTCGGCACCATAGCGAATAGCAGCGACAGCGAGAGCCTCATTACCCTTCATTAATGTTACTTTATCGTTCATCGTTTCTACGGTTTTGTTTTTTAAAGATTGATTACTTGTTTACTTCTCTACAACACGATATACCTCAATGCAAGCGTCGGGGCAAACGAGCGCGCAGCTCGAGCATCCAATGCACTTGTCTGGATTTGCCATATAGGCATAATGGTAACCTCGGTTGTTTACTTCATTTTTCTTTAGGTCAAGCACGTTGCTGGGGCAGGCCACAACGCACAAGTTGCAGCCCTTGCAGCGCTCGGTGTTGACCGTTACTGCTCCATTAATTTTTGCCATAATATTTTAAAGTGTTTTAGTTAAGTCTCGCAAAGGTACAAAACTTCTTACAATTTATCACTATATTTAACCAAGAATTTTTCCACAAACTTTTTAAGACAACTAAGGACAGCTTTTGTTATTGCTTAATGCTTTAATTTGACAGCTGACAGGAACGAACTCAGTCTAACTATGTCAGACAATGTCTGGCAAAGAGTAGAAAGTGCTTTTTAAATGAGAATTAGAGCTGCGAGAGCAATTGCGGTGATGGCTATGACACCCATTATGAGGGTCATAAGGGTGAAGGAGCGGTAGCCGTCGGTGGTGCGTATGCCTCCAAAGCCTGTCACTACCCAGAAGTAGCTGTCGTTGGCATGCGAGACTGTCATGGCACCTGCACCTATCGCCATCACGACAAGTGTAGCGGCAAGAGGTGTTGTGTAGCCCAAAGCATGCATCATCGAACCTGCGTCACTGAACATCCCCATGAGACTTGCGGTAGTGGTGATTGCCACAGTGGAAGAGCCTTGTGCCGACTTAAGAATGGCGGCAATCAAGAATGGAAAGACTACTCCGAGTACTGATAGCGTTCCAGTATACTGCTTTATAATCTCGACAAAGCCACTCTCAACTATAACGGTGCCTAGCACACTGCCAGCAGCCGTGATAAAGATGATGGGGCCAGCAGTCATGAGCGAATCATTGATGATGCCGTAGGATTGTTTGAGCAAATGGCGCTTGGCAAGCAACGGCAGGCAGCACAAGAACGCCACCATAAGGGCGATGACGGGTTTACCCAGGAAAGTAAATATTGTTGCGAGCCAATCGGGCATCTCCACAAGTGATGCCACGCTGCCCATTGCCATGAGAAGCACTGGCACGATGATAGGGAGGAACGAGAGTAAAGCCGAAGGTGAGTTTTTGGTGTCTATGGTGTTATTATCCTCGTCGAGATCAATGCCCACAGTCTTTATCTTCTTTCCAATCTTGCCAGCAAAGAAATAGGCGGGAATGAGAGATATGAGCGAAATGACCACGCCCACAGCGATGACCATGAGCAGATTGTTATCTAGGCCCATCATGCCGGCAGCGGCTATTGGGCCTGGAGTTGGTGGTATGAAGACGTGGGAGGCAAACAGACCTGCTCCAAGGGCAAGCATAAGGCTTGCCTGCGGTTGAGAAGAGCGCTTAGCCAGCGACTTACCTATGGGGCTTACCAGCACGAAACCACTGTCGCAAAACACTGGTATCGATACTATCCAGCCTATGAGCATCATTGCCAAACGTGGGAACCTGCGCCCCACCACCCTCTCTACACTGCGTGCCATCGACAATGCGGCACCAGTCTTTTCTAAAACGGTGCCAATGATAGTGCCAAAGATTATCACTAGTCCGATGCCTGTGAAGATGCTAGAGAATCCCTTGCCAATTACATCAGGAATGGCCTTCAATGGCACGCCAAGCAACACCGCTAGCACGAGTGCTGTGGCTATGATGGCAAGGAAAGGATGAATCTTCCACCTGGCAATTGCCAGCACCATCACTAAAATTGCCAATATGAACAAGAAGAGGGTGGACAATTATTTAAGTGTTAAGTGTTAAATATTAAGTTTTAAGGATTAAGTGCTATATAAGTATAAATCCCCCACCTGAGGGCAGATGGGGGATTTAGGGAAAATTTTTAACGCTCTTGGAAGTTGAGTTGCGACTGATCGAGCAGCATCTTGAAACTTGGCTCGGAGCGCAATGGAGCGATGTTAACATAAGGATCTTCATTTAATTTAATCTCATAAAGAGCACCATAGCCATTGGCCAGACAAGACTCAAGATACTTGATGCCCTGTGCTTTGTTGCCCATTGCAGCCTGCAACGCTGCTGCATAGTAATAGGCTTCACCGCCAGTGGCAGGATATAATTGAATCATCTGCTCGGCCCACGCATTAGCCTCATGATCATTTCCAAGTTCATGAAGTGCAAATCCTTTGAGCGAGTTAATGTTGTCGTTTTTAATAGTCAGCACACGCGAGAAATCGGCCTGAGCAGCGGTTTCATTCTTGAGCTGATACTTATTGAGCCATCCACGAAGCATGAGCGCATCGGCACTTGATGGATCACACTCAACAGCTTTAGAAACAAGAGGCAGTGCATCTTTATACTTCTTTTGAGCAATGAGCAGTCTTGCCTTGGCAAGCAAAGCTGGAGCGTAATCGGGACTGAGCACCAAAGCCTGGTCTAGAGTGGTCATAGCGGTCTTGTAGTTGTTGCCCTTGCCCTGACGCAGCTCTATCATGCTACGCAAGATGTAACCATCGGGGTTGGTTGCATCGCTTGCGATGGCTTTGTTGGCATAGTTGTAAGCCTGATCATAGTCGCCAAGCTGGAACAAGCACATAGCCTCATCATTGTAGATAGTGTAATACTCGAGAAGGTCGTTGTCAGTTATAGCCTTAAGGTCTCTCAAAGCCTGACCATAGTGGTTATAGCTGAGAGCGATGGCAGAGCGCACGCGATAGAAAATTCCTACGCGTGGATTCTCATCGGAAGCGCTTTTGAGCGAGGCCATCACATCCTCGTAATGATAGGCAGCAAGGTCCACAATGCGTCCAATCGAAGTGCCCTTATCGTTGGTGGCACTCATAGCGATGAGATAAGTGTCGCAAGCATCACGATACTGGCCTAACATCTCTTGCACCTTTGCTCTGTTCAAGTAAACTTGAGATTCTGCGGGATACATAGTCACAGCCTCATTAACCCATGCCATGGCATCCTCGGGCTTACCTTGTTTTGCAGCTACACAAGCCAAGCAGTACATGGCATCATAGTTGCGTGACTCACGTTGCAGAATTGACTTGAACTGAGTTTCGGCAGCTTCATATTCGCCTTTATCGTAGGCAAGTTTACCCTTCATGTAAATGCAAGAGAGGCTTGAAGGGGTGATAGCAGCAGCTTTCTCGACATCGGCAAGAGCTGCGTCATAGTTCTCCTTCAACTCATAGAGTGTTGCCCTGAGCATATAAGCGTCAAAAAGCAACTCGGTCTCCTTGGTGGGAGCCAATTGTATTGTACGTTCCACATCTTTCAATGCAGCATCATAGTTATGGTTCACATAAAGCTGATTGGCCCTCATGAAGATTGTGTTATAATCATTGGGGTTCTTAGCGATGTGATCGTCATAAACCTTCATCACTGCAGCCGACATCTTGTCTTCGATTTGCGCTGCAGCCTGAAACATAGTGCAAGACACTATAGCGACAGTGAAAAGCACTAAAAATTTCCTGATTCTCATAATTATCATTATTAAGTTATTAATTATCTATTTCGTTGATAGTCATCTTAAGTTGTGTGAGTCGAGAGAGAAGTCCATCAAGAAGGTCGAGCTGTAGCATGTTGGCTCCGTCGCTCTTCGCTACTGCGGGATTGAGGTGCGTCTCAATGAAGATGCCATCGGCACCTGTGGCGATTGCTGCACGAGCGACAGTCTCGATGAGTTCGGGTTTGCCACCAGTGACACCACTTGCCTGATTGGGCTGTTGCAATGAGTGAGTTATGTCCATAATCACTGGTGCATACTGCCGCATAACTGGAATGCCGCGGTAGTCAACCACAAGGTCCTGATAACCAAACGTGGTGCCACGCTCGGTTATTGTCACCTGGTCGTTTCCCGACTCCTTGACTTTGCTGACAGCAAACTTCATGGCGCTTGCCGAGATGAACTGCCCTTTCTTGATGTTCACCATCTTGCCTGTGTGTGCTGCAGCGACAAGAAGATCGGTCTGCCGGCACAGGAAAGCGGGAATCTGCAAGATGTCGACATATTGCGCAGCCATCTCGGCTTCATCAGGGGTGTGAATATCGGTCACCACCGGTATGTTGAAAGTGTCGCGCACCTTTTGCAGAATTTTCAACGCTTTCTCATCACCAATTCCCGTGAAGGAGTCAAGGCGAGACCGGTTGGCCTTGCGGTAACTGCCTTTAAACACATAAGGGATATTGAGCCTGGCTGTGGATCCCAGCACCTTTTCGGCAATTTCAAGGGCCATCTGCTCCCCCTCGATGGCGCAAGGCCCTGCGAGGAGGAAGAAGTTTCCCGTTGATGATGATTTCAAGTATTCTAACATTTCAAATGGTCAAGAATTATATCTTTTTATCATGTTCCTTGATGGCATGCATTGTGGAAACAGCGACAAGACCTGCAGTTTCGGTGCGCAGACGACTTTCACCCAAAGCAACTGGCACGAAGCCTGCTTTCAGAGCCGCTTCTACCTCAATAGGGTCGAAATCGCCCTCGGGGCCAATCATCACCACGGCATCGCTGCTTGGATTGTAGACTTGCGCAAGCGACCGGCGCTCGCTGCGTGGCAGAGACTCGTCGCAATAGGCTATGAAACGCTGAGCGTCGGCTATCTGTTCAAGGAAATCCTCTATGGGAGTGAGCTCGTCGAGCTGCGGCAATTGAGCCTTTAGCGACTGCTTCATAGCGGCAACAAGAATCTTGTGAAGACGCTCGGTCTTGAGCACCTTGCGCTCACTGTGGCGACACAGCAACGGAGTAATGCGGTCAATTCCCATCTCGGTGCACTTCTCGGTCATCCATTCGATGCGGTCAAGATTCTTGGTGGGTGCCACAGCAAGAGTTATCTTGCCCCCCCAATGAGGAGGACATTCCTCCTGAGAGAGAATCTCCACGGCACAATGCTTGGAGTGAGCCATTGCAACACGGCAATGGTATAGCATACCTGCCCCATCAATCACCTCGACTTCGTCGCCCTCGACCAGCCTGAGCACTCGCACACAATGGCGCGACTCCTCCTCGGGAAGGGTGAGCGTGGTAGCTATGTCGGGGGCGAAGAATCGATGCATTTTATTAATTCATAATTCACAACGCATAATGCACAATTGGGCTGCGCCTTTAGTTAATGCATTGTAATTAAATCATAACAGTTAAGCGGTTTTGAGTTTAGCAGCCTCTTCCTTGCGTGGATCCTTGAAGATGAAGAAGAAGGAAACTGCAACTACAAGTGCATAGGCTGCGAAGATGTACCACGATGTAGCCCAGCCACCCATTACAGCACTTGGACCAGCTGCCACTACCGACTCGGCATTAACGAAGTGGTCAACAATAGCTTGAGCACTCAAAGTTCCGATTGTGGCACCAATACCATTGGTCATCACCATGAACAGGCCCTGTGCGCTACTGCGAATCGACTCATCGGTCTGCTGGTCAACATAGAGAGCACCCGAAATGTTGAAGAAGTCGAATGCCACACCATAAACCACACAAGAGAGTACAAACAGAATCACGCCTGGCATGCCGGGGTTACCCATTCCGAAGAATCCAAAGCGGAACACCCAAGCAAACATTGCTATGAGCATCACGTTCTTGATACCAAAACGTTTCATGCAGAATGGGATGAGCAGAATACACAAGGTTTCACTGATTTGTGATAGGGAAATCAGCGCATTGGCATGCTGAGCGGCAAAGGTGTCGGCATATTCCTTGATACCCTCAAAGGCGGTAAGGAATGGGTTTGCAAAGCCGTTGGTAATCTGAAGCGAGACACCCAGCAGCATCGAGAAGATGAAGAAAATCGCCATCTTCTTTTGCTTGAAGAGAGTGAAAGCACGAAGTCCGAACACGTCGACAAGAGAGCTACTGCCAGCATTCTTGTTGACTGGACACTTGGGCATGAACAGTGCATAAATGGCAAGAAGAATGCTGAAACCTCCCGACATGAAGAACTGTCCGTAGTTGTGCTGCAGTCCAGTGAAGTCAACTGTGAGCATAGCGCAGATAAAACCAATTGTGCCAAACACACGAATTGGAGGGAAGTCCTTGACAGTGTCCATACCTGCCTTGGTCAGTGCGTTAAATGCTACCGAGTTGGCAAGACCGATTGTTGGCATGAAGAATGCCACACTAATAGTGTAAGGCAAGAACAGGGGCCAGAACGAAGGGTTGTCGCCAGCCGACATAGCATAAGCGCCTGCAATTAGCATGAAAATACCCGCAATCACGTGAGCAAGGCTAAGCACCTTCTGTGCCTGAATCCAACGGTCGGCTACAATACCAAGAAGCGCTGGCATGAACAGAGACACGATACCTTGTACTGCATAGAACCATCCGATGTCGCCTGCAAGACCATGTGTTGCAAGGTATCCACCCATACATGTTAGATAAGAACCCCACACAGCGAACTCCAGGAAGTTCATGATAATCAACTTAACTTTTAGATTCATAGTGTTTTGCTTTTGAGATTATTATTAATTTATTTTTTTTCAGGTAATTCTTGTGAAGGAACACTCCCCTCGGTGGATTTTTGAGTCTCGTTGCTGAGCTTTTCCTTAATTGTCTTTTGGATGCTAGCGGCGAGTTCATATTTTTCTACTTCAACAGCTTTAGAAAGTTTTTGTTGAAGTTCTTCAATAGAAAGGTCGGCAAGAGAGCGTTTTGGCTTCTGAGTGACAACACTCTTCTTGTCGTCACTTAGAACAAAACCAGCTTTGTCGAGAACAGCCTGATTGGTGAACACAGGCGTGTTGGTGCGAAGTGCCAAGGCCACGGCATCGCTGGTGCGAGCCTCCAGTTCAACGCTGTGCTGATTGCTCGACAGCTTAATCCTTGACTTATAGACGCCCTCGTCAAAGCTGTAGATAAACACTTCGTCGAGGCTAATGCCAAAAGCATGGAAAGTACTTATCATGAGGTCGTGAGTCATGGGCCGCGGTGTGATGACATGATTGAGGGTGGCAAAAATCGAATTTGCCTCAGGCACCCCAATCACCACAACCATGCTCAAGTCGCCTTCATGCTGCTTGAGTACCAGCGCGTGAGCCTCCTGCTTTATTTGGCTGTAGGAAATGCCCATCACGTCCATTTCTATCTTATTGTCACTCATTGTTTTCGTTTAACTTTTTCTATATAATTAAAGAGTTATTACTCCGCTGCCGTAGCACAGGTGCTGATCTTTATCATAGATAACAGCAAACTGTCCCGGTGCTATGCCTTGAATGTCCTCGTCGCTCTCAATGAGCCACTTGTGGCCCTCGATGTGCGAGAGATGCCCCTTGGCAAAGTGGGGAGTGTGGCGGTTCTTGAATGTTATCTCGTGCCTGCCGTCCTCGCCTTCCCACGGATTTCCGCTGATGAAGTGCATCTCGTCAAGGTTGATGATGCGTCCATACTGCTTGCTCGTGCCATAGCCGTTGCTCACATAGATGGCATTGTCGACGACGTTTTTCTTCACCACATACCATGGCCCACCGCTAAGTCCCAAGCCTTTGCGCTGACCAATGGTGTGGAACCAGAAACCGTTGTGCTCACCTAGCTTTCGGCCTGTTTCTAGCTCGATAATGGGGCCCTTCTTCACACCTAGGTGACGGCGAATAAAGTCGTTGTAGTCAATTTGTCCCAGAAAGCAAATTCCCTGGCTGTCCTTGCGGCTGGCATTGGGGAGTTTCACCTCTTGGGCAATCTCGCGCACTCTTGCCTTGGGCATAGAGCCAATGGGGAAGATGAGATGGCGTAGCTGGTCGTAGGTAATCTGAGCAAGGAAGTCGGTCTGATCTTTTACAGGATCGACTGCTGTGGCGAGATATTTGGTTCCATCAACCTCACAGGTTGTGGCATAGTGCCCTGTTGCTGTGAGGTCGAAATCCTTGCCCCAACGCTGCTCGAAGTATCCAAACTTTATCATGCGGTTGCACATCATGTCGGGGTTGGGAGTGAGTCCCGCCTTAACGGTGCGCAATGCATATTCCATGACGTTGTCCCAGTACTCCTCATGTAGCGACACGACCTCTAGAGGCAAGCCGTAGCGATGAGCGATGAGGTTGCACATCTCAATGTCCTCCTCGGCGCTACAGTCGCCCTCGTCGTTGTCCATGCCAATGCGTATGTAGAACAACTGCAAGTCATGCTGAGCCTGCTGTACAAGCTCATGCACAACCACTGCGCTGTCAACTCCGCCCGATATGAGCACTGCTATATTCATTATTTAGTTTTTAGTTCTAGTTGCTCTAGATTTTCTAGTTATTTATAATTAAGCTTTTTCGAGTACTTCGCTTTCCTCATCGTCTTTCTCACTGATGGTGTGGATTGCAAAGAGGTAATCGAGCGATATCTTGCCCGGACCTGCCAGCAGCATATAAGCAAAGATTCCCAAGAACATGATAGGATAGCCAGGCTCGAAGATGAACATCTGGCCAGCGCTTGAGACGCTTGTTGCAGTTAGCATCACTGTCTCGGCATAAATCATGATGCCTATTGACGGAATCAGAGCCAATCGTGTGAAAAGACCCAAAATGATGAACACGGCACACACAATCTCCAGAACAACGATAGCCACAAGAGCCGACTCACTAGGAAGTCCCATGGAGCCTGCTGTCGCTTGAGCAAATTCGCCCAAGTGCGTCATTTGCCTGACCCCCATCTGCAAGAACATTATACCTGTGAACAATCTCAAGAATAGTCTTGAAAGGTTGCTGTAGGTGTGTCCTGCATTGAACATTAAGAAAGTCTTAAGCCATTTGGGTAAGTTTACCATAATTGATAAGATTATTTTTTGTTGATATTTTCGATGTTATTTATTCTTGCTATTACCTAGACATCATGTTTTTCACGAAGTCGACCGTCTTGTTCTTGGCAATGACAGTGAAGTTCTCGTCAAGGATGTAAATGCATGGAACAATGCGCAAATCGAGCTTTTCGGACGCTTCTTTGCTAGCGCCAACAATCCATTTCTCGGAGTAGGATTGCGAGTCGCTGTCCCATTTCTTAGGAGTGTCTCCTAAAATGATGTTGATAACCTCGACCTGGCCACTCTCGACAGCCTGACCAAAGGCGATATCGGTGCTCAGTCGCATGCGCTCGATGGAACTGCCGCTGCTGTTATCGCTGAACATGAGCACATAAAGCTTGGCTGCGCCCTTCAAGTCATACACATGCTTGCGAGCGCCAGTGATAGATGCGAACTCGAAGTTATAGATGGAACCTCCAAGTTTGCTGGCTTCGATGCGTGCACACTGCTCGCCATAGTGGTTGCGCACGTCTTTCTTAGCCCACGAAGCATCGGCAGCGCTCTTAGCAAAGGCTACATACAAGTCGTCGATGAAATCGTAATCATGATAGTAAAGCAAATACTCAGCAACACCAATGAGCTTCATGAAGTTGTCATGATTGGCCTGAGCCTTGAACATCAGGTCGCGAACCGATGACAAAGAGACATTGACGTTGGCTCCTGCCTGCATGATGTCGAAATAGGTGACCATAGCATCCACAAGCAAGCTGTCTTTACCGGCCTCAAAAGGCTTGGTAAGATTGCAGTTGTCCCAGAAATGCTGCACGCTATAGTTGCAGCGGCTCTCAATGTTGGAACATGTGTCGGGTGCAATCGGAAAGTCGAAAAGTGTGGTCTGCGAAGAAGCGTTAACCCCTGACATTAAGCCAATTGCAACCAAAAGGATATATAAAAACTTTTTCATTATCACTAATATCAAAACTTACTGTCTATTTTAACTTGTAAAGGTACGCCAAAAAACACAACACACAAAAAATATTGGACTAAAAAAAACTTAACAGCAAGAAAAATTATTAACAATGTTGACTCCGGCATTAACAGTCAAGGCCTAAGGCATAAAAAAAGCTTCCAGACCATGGGGCCTGAAAGCTTGTGAGTGAGCCACGAACGGGACTCGAACCCGTGACCTACGCGTTACGAATGCGTTGCTCTACCAACTGAGCTATTGTGGCTAAAAACTTGCTAAAACACGAGCAAGCTAATCTATGCTTTGCTTACTATAAGTGAGCCTAACAATCGCTTTGTTGAGATCAAGCTTAGCCAACGAGGGCTTCGAAATTCCCGGCGCTATCTTTGTCACAATTTGAGTAGTATTGGTCGAGGAGTAGTAATAGTAGGTATAGCTTGAGGTCGCAGCGTTGGAGTACTTCGTCACATCAATAGGCATGATAATGAATTTTATGTCCTCTTCGGTAGCCACTCCACCCTTGTTGTTGATGATGTCGAGCACATAGTCTCGCAATCCTGTGAAGACATAACAGTCGCTACTCTCGTCAAACTCGGCATAGAAAGCGTCGCGGTTGTTGGTCAGCGAGTCTTTCTCAAAAAACTCGTCACGATAGCTTTCCTTAACCATGAGCAGATATTTGGGCGGCGCTATGTTATACTTGTTCGTCACCTTGCTCACAGGTATTTTCAGCATTAAAGTATTGATAACTCCAAGTGAGTTTCTAGTATCGTTCCTGAACTTGTCGATAATGCTCTGAATGGGGAACGAAGCCTCAACCTCATATCCTGCAGGCCCCATCACAATTGCTGCGCCATCGTTAATCATCTCCAGGATGGATGGGGCGGGATCCAGATTGATATTGTTGTTGTAAACGACCTCGGGAGTAACCGCCATGTAGCTCTGCTTTTTAGCAGGATAGATAGTGTCGGTAGCCTCATCCAGCTTCTCATACTTGCGATAGTAGGTGACAAACTCTATATCATAGAAATTCATCACATTTCCCTGTCCATAACTGTTGGTGATATAGATGCCGGGGAAGAAATTTGCAAAATCCCTGGGCGTGCTGAATGTAGCGGGATTGGCCTTATACTCGTTGAAAATGCTGCGTGCAAACTCAACTGGCACAGGAACATTTATCTCATAGTAGGAGCTTGTCGCGTTTTGAGATTCCAACGTCTGCTTGTGAGCCTGGCTGGCAGAATAAGACACCGAACCCATAAAGTCGCCCTTGCTGTAATAGGCAGTTGGGTCAAAGTCGGAGTAGATGGGAACAGGCAGCTGCTTGTTGAGTTTATAGACATCGAGCCTCATGGGAGCAATTGAATCGCCCGTAAAGTCACCCTCGGCCACCCTCATGGTGATGAAACAAGAGTCAATCCACTGGTCGCCTCCATGCACTCCCACGGTATCGATTCTCGTAGCTGGCATGAACTGTGCCACCACGTCGCTTGTGAGGTGTCCAAATCCTGGCGCACTGATATCGCCCAGCAACTGGATACTGCTTCTCGAACGCAGATGACTGTTTCTCACGGTCTTGCCAGTAATGACAAATGAAGAGTCGTCAATCACCGCCGATTTTATGTCGGAGATAGAGGTGCCTATAGTATCATCGGTACAAGAGTTGAAGCTCACTGCAACAGCAATGACAGCCATCAACGCCAATAAAAATTTTCTCATATTCAAATTCATTAAAAATTTCACTTCCTCACAGCTTGTGCTTAAAGGCTGTGGTAGAAGTCCATGCATCGGTTCACCATCTCAACATTTTCGCCTTCTTGATAGGCAAGGAACGGCAATTTAGAGTCTTCAACGAGCTTGAGCACCTCGGGGTCGACATTGGGGCTGCACTGCATCACAGCATCGCAGTTGTCGATTGCCAGTTTCATGAGGTCGATGTAAGAAGCCTGCTTGTCAAAGATGGGAGCCAAGTCCTCGTCGGTGAAGCCATCACACTTGAGTTTCTCGGCCATCTTCTCGTCGAGAGGAGCCACCATTTTCTCGTCGAAGAGCGACATCACCACTTTGGTGTCGCGATAGGATGGATCGTCACTATAGAATTTCTTGATATACAATGGAGCAAGTGCAGTAACCCATCCCGAGCACTGGATTACGCTAGGAATCCAACGAAGTTTCTTCACAGTCTCAAGCACACCGCGCACATAGAAGATGGAACGCTCGTCGTTGTCCTCGGGGTGAGAGTCGATTTCCAGCTCCTTGGTGATATTGGGGTTGAAATAGTCCTCGTTATAGATGAAATACACCTGCAACCTTGCCGGCTGTAGCGTGGCAACCTTGATTACCAGTGGATGGTCGGTATCGTCGATGATGAGGTTCATACCCGAAAGCCTGATTACCTCATGCAACTGATTGCGTCGCTCATTGATGGAGCCATACTTGGGCATAAAAGTTCTAACTTCTATTCCTTTTTCCTGAACTCCCTGTGCAAGCATGCGGCTTGCAGTTGCCATCTCACTGTCAGGAAGATAGGGTGCAATCTCTTGAGAGATGAATAATACTTTGTTTATATCCATTGTATAGTGTATAGTTATCTTAAATTTAACTGCAAAGATAACACTTTTTCTTCTAATAAAGAAATTAAGGTCGAATTGTGCAAAGTTTTTAACTTAATTTTAAATAGTTACTCGATATTGGCAATTATTCAGCATAAAAAAGTCTTGTGGCTCTTTCGACGTTTTTGCTACTAAAGCCACAAGACTCAACCCAAATCGGTCTTTAGGCGACGGGAAGGATATAATTTTATGTTGGGTTCAAAAAAATATTTGCCAAAACATTTTCACCCTGCTGACTCGTAATAGGGGAAACTATAGGGCCAAGCGAAAACCTATGACGTAGTCGCGGCCGCCGGGCCCGCTGTAGCACCGGTAGGACGCACGACCGTCACGGGCAGGGTTGACGCAGCTGCCGCCGCGGCCCACGCGATTAGAGCCATATTCGGTGTAGCTGCCATCATAATTGTACCAGTTGTCCTGGCACCACTCCCACACGTTGCCTGTCATGTCATAGATGGCAAGTTCGTTGGGAGCCTTGGCGGCAACAGCGTGCGTGCGGCAACGATTGGAAATAACTCTCTTGATAATTTTATTATTATAATCTTGATTGGAAAAAATTTTTTCCATATCGTAGTCGGTCAAGCGCTTGTTGCCGCTGTTGCAGTAATACCATGCCACATCGCCAATGTTGTTGCTGCCGCTGTATTTATATCCGCGGCTCTTGTTGCCGCCACGGGCGGCAAACTCCCACTCAGCCTCGGTGGGAAGGCGGAAATTCTTTCCTGTCAACTGGTTGAGCTTGACTATGAACTTCTGGCAGTCGTCCCAGCTCACCATCTCTACAGGGCGCTGCAAGTCGGTGCCATAATCGATATCGCTATGATAGGAATCATAATTAGAATTTCCCTTGCCGTTGACCCAGCTGGGATTATAGCCCATTACAGCCTGCCACAGCTCCTGTGTAACCTCGGTCTGGCCAATGTAGTAAGATGAAACCGTAACCTTGTGGGCTGGTTTCTCCCAGTCAAAGGCCTGCTTGTCACTGGCAGCAGCTCCCATAGTGAATGTGCCACCATCGACGAAGACCATTGTGAACGACACGCCACCCACGGTGAAAGTCAACGCGCTGTCGGGGACAGCCCGAATCTTAGGCGCCGTGGCTTGCTGCGTCGCCGCAACAGTGGACTTGCGCTTGCGGGTGCGTGCATCAGCCGCCTGCCAAGTGCCATCGGCCAGCAATGCCACCAGCATAATAATAATTGAGAGATTGATCTTTTTCATTTTGTGTTCGAATTAATGATATTTTTCTATTACAAAGTTAGAAAAAGTTGAGAGAAAAACAAAGCAAAAAACTATTTTTCACTGCAAACTCGCCTATTAAAAATGTCGCCAGCGGAGCGCAAGGCTCGCTGGCGACAGATATTGTAAGAGATATGCTATATCTCGGAATTAGAACTCGCAGTTGTTTGGAGTGCGTGGGAAGGCGATGACATCGCGAATGTTTGCCATTCCGGTCACAAAGAGCACCAGGCGCTCGAAACCAAGGCCGAAGCCGCTGTGAGGCACTGTACCAAACTTGCGTGTGTCGAGGTACCACCACATATCCTTCATGGGGATGCCAAGCTCGTTGATGCGGTTCATGAGCTTGTCGTAGTCGGCTTCACGCTCCGAGCCACCGATGATTTCGCCAATCTGCGGGAACAGCACGTCCATAGCGCGCACGGTCTTGCCGTCGTCGTTCTGCTTCATGTAGAACGCCTTGATGTCCTTGGGATAGTCGGTAAGGATTACCGGACGCTTGAAGTGCTTCTCAACGAGGTAGCGCTCGTGCTCGCTCTGCAGGTCTACACCCCATTTAACGGGGAATTCAAACTTCTCGCCGCTTTCCTCAAGGATTTTAATACCCTCGGTGTAAGATAGGCGAACAAATTCTTCCTTAAGAACGTGGTTGAGCCTGTCGATGAGAGTGTTGTCATACATCTTGTTCAGGAACTCGATATCGTCCTTGCAGTGGTCGAGAGCATACTGCACGCAGTACTTGATGAACTCCTCGGCGAGGTCCATATTGTCGTTGATGTCGTAGAACGCCATCTCGGGCTCAATCATCCAGAACTCAGCAAGATGGCGAGGTGTATTGCTGTTCTCGGCACGGAATGTGGGTCCAAAGGTGTAGATGGCTCCCAACGATGTTGCTCCGAGCTCACCCTCGAGCTGACCGCTCACGGTGAGGCTTGTCATCTTGCCAAAGAAGTCCTTGCTGTAGTCGATTTTGCCATCCTCGGTGCGTGGCAGGTTGTCGAGGTCGAGAGTAGTGACCTGGAACATCTCGCCAGCGCCCTCGGCATCACTTGAGGTGATGAGAGGGGTATTAAGGTAGAAGAATCCCTTGTCGTTGAAGAACTTGTGAATAGCAAACGCCAAGTGATGGCGGATGCGGAAAACGGCTCCAAAGGTGTTGGTGCGCATGCGCAGATGTCCTTTCTCGCGCAGGAATTCAAGGGTGTGTCCCTTCTTCTGCATGGGATACTCCTCGGGGTCGGCAGTGCCATAGACCTCGATTTCCTGAGCTTGAACCTCATAGGCCTGTCCTTTGCCTTGAGAGGCAACGAGAGTGCCCACTACACAGAGGCTTGCTCCTGTGGTGATGGGCTTGAGCTGCTCCTCATCAAAGGTTTCCAGATTGACTACAACTTGCAGGTTATTGATGGTAGAGCCATCGTTAAGTGCCACAAACTGCACGTGCTTGTTGCCACGACGACTTCTCACCCAACCTTTAACACACACTTGTTTGCCCTCGAGCTCGCCGCTGAAGGCGTCAACAATTTTAGTTCGTTTTAATGCCATAATATTTATTCACGTTGTGGCGTAGGCCACAACGTGAGGTTTAGAGTTTAGAGTTTATAGTTCTCACTGTTAATCACTCAAAAGAATTTTGCTTCAAGTAGTTAACCTCTTCCTGTGTGAGGTAGCGCCACTTGCCGCGAGCCAAGTTCTTCTTGGTCAAGCCAGCAAAGTAAACGCGGTCGAGCTTCACCACATGGTAACCAAGAGCCTCGAAGATGCGGCGAACCACACGATTGCGACCCGAGTGAATCTCGATACCGGCCTGCTTGCGGTCGGTGGGGCTCACGTAGCTAACAGCGTCGGCATGGATGGGACCATCGTCAAGCTCTACGCCGTCGGCAATGTGCTGCATGTCGTCCTCGGTGATGGGTTTGTCGACCCAAACTTGATATATTTTCTTCTTCACATACTGTGGATGAGTGAGCTTAGAAGCCAGGTCACCGTCGTTGGTGAGCAAGAGCACACCAGTGGTGTTGCGGTCAAGACGTCCAACGGGATAGATGCGCTCCTCGCAGGCACCCTTAACATAGTCCATTACGGTCTTGCGGCCGTTGGGGTCGTCGCTTGTGGTGACGCAGTCTTTGGGCTTGTTGAGAAGCACATAGCACTTCTTCTCGGCAACAACTACCTGATCGTTATATTCCACGATGTCTTTAGGAGTGATTTTTATTCCGAGCTGGTCAACAACCTGTCCATTGACTTTGATAACACCCTTCTGGATGAGTTCATCGGCCTCACGACGCGAGCAGATGCCAGCGTTGGCCATGAACTTGTTAAGGCGCATGGTGGTGTTAGGATCGATTATTGGTTCTTCATACTCTATGCGCTGTGGGCGTGGAGTGAATCGCATTTGTGGACGTGGACCCTGCATCTTGCGTCCACCGGGACGCTGATTGCGCTGGTTGCCGTAGCCGCGCTGCTGATAGCCACCGCGCTGCTGGTAACCGCCACGTTGCTGATAACCACCCTGCTGGGGACGGTTGTAGCCGCCACGCTGCTGGTACCCACCCTGCTGAGGACGGTTGTAGGTGCGCTGCTGGTAGTTGCCCTCCTGCTGCTCGCCTTCACCCTGCTGGTTGTAGCGCTGGTTGTATCCACCCTGAGGGCGATTATAGTTGCCACGCTGCTGGTAGCCGCCACGCTGTTGATAGCCACCACGTTGCTGGTAACCGCCACGCTGCTGGTAGCCACCACGTTGCTGGTAACCGCCCTGATAGTTGCGCTGCTGGTAGTTTCCATGCTGCTGATAATTTCGTTGCTGATAGCCACCATGCTGTTCGTTGGCATCGTCGGTGACTTGTGTTTCACGATTGTATTCAACATTTTCCACTCTAGTAGTAGACATTTCATTCTCGTCCACAACAGGACGTGCCTCGCCAATGCGGGGTCTCTTCGGTTTTTTCTCTAAATTCTCATCCATAGCTGAGATTAAATCAAAAAAGGGTTAATAATGATTTTGTTGTAATAATATAATTGTGACCTCTCGGTCGCATTAGTAGTATTTTAAAAAATTCGTTTTTCCAATTATCTTTTATAACCTCACAAACTTTTTTGCAAAGATAGTGCATTTAGTTGAATAGAAAAGCAAATGGACCATTATTTTCTTTATTTTTTTAATTATATTTAAGAGATAGCCCCAACAAGCGAGCCATAGACCCTTTTTACAGAGCATTACAGCAATTTTTCAAGAAGTAATATGCCCTGATTTTAAATCGAGTTTTTGAAGAAAAAATCAAAAAATAATGCGAAAGGGGTTGTTAATTAGATTTTTTTGTGTACCTTTGCACCGCAATTTTGCAAAATAACAATAATTTTTACACGATGTACTTAGATCAAGACAAGAAAAAAGAGATCTTTGGCACCTACGGCAAAAGCAATACTGATACTGGCTCACCTGAAGCTCAGATAGCATTATTCTCATACCGTATTGCCCACTTGACCGAGCATTTGAAGGTCAACAAGAAAGATCATAGGACTCAGCGTGCATTGAAGATGCTTGTAGGTAAGCGTCGTCGTCTGTTGGATTATCTGATCCGCACCGACATCACCCGTTACCGTGCAATCATCGCTAAGAAAGAGCTTGGTATCCGCAAGTAATTTCAAGTCAGCACACAAAGTCTTAGATGAGAAGCCCCTGCAAGAGCAACAATCTTGGAGGGGCTTTTGTTAAAAAGCTATGAGACACTTTTATATAATAATATTACTAGTCGCATGTTCGCTGAACTCATGGGCTCAAGAGATTATGGAAGGCGACCTGCTGTTTGCCTACAGTTCTACTTCTGGCAAGGCTATCAGCGAGGCCACTGTTCACGACAGCAGTGCCCTGCCCATCTATCATGTGGCGATTGCCACATGGGTTAACGGCAAGCTCTACGCGCTTGAAGCAATGGATGAAGGGGTTGTGCTGACACCCTATAACCGCTTCAGCGAGCGCACCATGAGCAAGGGCGGCATGCTTGTGGGGCGCCTGCACGATCGCAGTGGTGTGGACCAGAGCGTGAGCAATGCCATGGAGCATCTGGGCAAGCCCTATGATGACCTTTACTTGATTGACACTCAAGAAATCTATTGCAGTGAACTGGTTCAGCTGAGCTATGTGAACGGCAAGGGACAACGACTGTTCCCGCTCATTCACATGTCGTTCCACGACGCCCAAGGGCGCATCCTTGACTACTGGCGCGAACATTATGCAAAACACGGCATGGCAGTGCCCGAAGGGGCACTAGGCACTAATCCCGCCCAAATCGCCAACGACCCGGCAGTGGAAATCATCAGCGAGTAACAAGAAAACAGTTCTCCCCCGCCCTGAGCAAAACCATTCAGAGCGGGGGAGAATATTTTTATTCGTTTATAGAGCCAAGGATATGCCGTAGGCAAGGAGCACGTAGCGCATGAACTTGCCAGCGGTCATGCAGGTGGTGGTGATGGGCACATTGGAACGCATCAGCCCAAGGGCGATGAGCAGCACGTTGCCAAAGATAGGGATGAATCCCCAAAAGGCAACCCACGCACCGCGACCCTGCAGCCAGCGCTGCATGCGGTCGAGTTTCTCTTTTTTCACATGGAAATACTTCTCTATCCAGTCGATTCTTCCCAAGCGTCCCATGTAATAGGTGAGCAAAGCACCAAGCACATTGCCCACTGTCGCCCAAATGATTAGCGGCCACTTCTCAAGACCTGCAGCGAGGAGACCCAGCATTACCACCTCACTACTAAAGGGCACGACACTGCCAGCTAAAATCGCCGACAGGAACATGCCCCAATATCCGTAGTCGATTAATGCTTGCTCCATGATTTGAAGACAATTAATGACAAAATGAATGTATTTCTGCTTATTAAAGACAATTGTCTCAGCTTCATCTGAGAACTATTTGCCGCAAGTTCATACATGTTTAATTGTCATTAATAAACTGAGGCTAATGCAAAATTCTTTTGTCTTTAATTGTCTTAAAAACTTTACACCGAAGCCAAATATTTCTCCACGTCGAGTGCCGCACGGCATCCGGTGCCTGCTGCAGCCACAGCCTGACGATAACGCGGGTCGGCGACGTCGCCAGCTGCAAATACACCCTCAACACTTGTTGCAGTGGTAACCTTATCGGTCACAATGTAGCCTTGCCCGTCGAGCTCAAGCTGACCGTTGAGGAACATAGTGTTAGGCTGGTGCCCGATTGCGAGGAAGAAACCATCGATTGCAATATCAAATTTCTCCTCTTTATCGGTGCCTTTATATTTAACAAGGTGTGCACCCTCTACCCCATTGTCGCCAAAGAGTCCCAGAGTGTTTGTGTTGAAAAGGATTTCGATATTTTCCTTTTCCATCACACGCTTTTGCATGGCTGCGCTAGCACGCAGATAGTCCTTGCGCACAATCATGTAAACCTTGCTCGCCAAGTTGCTCAAATAGTGAGCCTCCTCGCAGGCAGTGTCGCCACCACCCACCACGGCAACCACCTTCTTGCGATAGAAGAATCCGTCGCAAGTAGCGCAAGCCGAGACACCTTGTCCTGCATACTTCTTTTCGTCATCAAGACCAAGGTACTTGGCCGAGGCACCTGTAGCAACAATTACGGTGTCGGCCTCGATGGTCTCACCACCGTCGAGAGTTGCGACAAATGGGTGCTTGCTCAAGTCTACACTCTGCACAAAACCCGAGCGCACGTCGGCACCCACATTGACGGCCTGCTCACGCATTTTCACCATAAGGTCATAGCCCTCTACCCCACTGGGGAATCCAGGGAAATTCTCGATGGTGGTGGTAGTTGTCAACTGTCCGCCAGGTTGCAGACCCTCGAAGAGAACGTTTTTCACGTTGGCACGAGATGTGTAAATAGCAGCGGTATATCCCGCAGGTCCCGAGCCAATAATCAAGCATTGAACTTTTTCCATAAAGTTGTTTAAAGGGATGAAAGAAATTAAAGGAGTTAAATCTCATCGCAGGTCAACCACCTGGACGCCTGCTGGAACTTGCTTTTTGTCGAACTTGAATGTCGACGCTGGTGCGCTAGCGTTCTTATTGTAATTGCTGATTGCGATTGTTGTTTTGGCACCGTTGGTCTGCACAATCACAGCTTTACTGATGAGCCATGTTGAAGTAGAGACAGTGACAAGCATGTGCTTAACGTTGCTCTTCTTCTTGGGTGTGAAGCGAATTACATAAGTGCCATTGCCTGTTCCGCCCTTTGATGCAATGAAACTGCTCTTGAAATTCTGAGCAGCACTGTAAGGGTTGGACATCTGCAAGTCGGCAGGCGTTGGATTTGTTACATTCACCTCGCCTGTAGCTGTAGAATAAGACCACATAGTCTTGCCATCATACCAGCACTTGACATCGTTGGCCAGCACTCTGAACTTCTTTCCACTCATCACGAGAGTGCCCTTTGAAGAGCCTTGTGGTGAAGAAATAGCATAACTTGCACTCACCGCATTACTCCCCTTGAGAGCGGCAAGCACTTTGTCAACCACACTCGCTGGCGACTGTGCACTGGCACTAAATGCCATCATCACAGCAGCCAAAAATATAAATAAATTCTTTCTCATAATCCTATTGTTTTAATGTGTTTATTAGTTTTAGACCTCAATCACCATGCGAAGTTTAAAACAGTTGGTCTATGTCCATGGGGTCCATTAGCACCTTGCGGGGCTTGCCACCCGATGCCGGGCCTACGATTCCTGCAGCCTCGAGCTGGTCCATGATGCGACCTGCACGGTTGTAACCAATGTTGTAACGTCGCTGCAACGACGAGGTAGATGCTGTGTCGCTGGTCACAACCAATCGGGCTATTTCCTCAAACAATGGATCGCGGTCGCCAAATGCGCCGCTACCACCATAATCGCCACCGTCGCTACCCGAAGTGTCGCCCTCATAGTCGGGCAAGATGTAGGGCTGCTCGTGACTTACCTCGGTATCGGCATCTTCCTGCTCCTTGATGTAGTAGCAGATGTTCACAATCTCGGGGGTATCAATAAACGGACATTGCAAACGAGATATCTCACCGTTGGCAGAGAACAACATATCGCCACGACCAATGAGCTGCTGTGCACCTGGGCGGTCGAGGATAATGCGGCTGTCAACCAACTGCGACACGCGGAATGCGATGCGGCCAGGGAAGTTTGCCTTGATGAGACCGGTAATCACGTTTGACGATGGACGCTGAGTAGCGATAATCATGTGGATACCCACGGCACGCGCCTTTTGAGCGATGCGCACAATGGGAGTTTCCACCTCTTTACCAGCCGACATGATGAGGTCGCTGAACTCATCAACAATCACTACGATATAGGGCATATAACGATAGAAATTACCATTCTCGTCCATCTTGTGACGCAGCTCCTTCTTCCAGCGGCGGTTGTAGTCCTCGAGTTTGCGTTCTCCCACTTCCTCGAGCACGAGGTAACGGTTCTCCATCTCCTGAACAAGCGAATTGAGTGTCTGCACCACCTTAGCAGTGTCGGTGATGATGGCTTTGTCCTCACCTTCCACTTTGGCAAAGAAATACTTCTCGAGCGATGAATAAAGACTGAACTCCACCTTCTTTGGATCGACAAGGACAAACTTGAGCTCGCTAGGTCCTTTCTTGTAAAGAAGCGATGCGATTATAGCATTAAGTCCCACCGATTTACCTTGTCCAGTAGCACCTGCTACGAGAAGGTGAGGCATCTTGGTCAGGTCGGCAACAAAGATATCGTTGCTCACTGTGCTACCAAGCACCATGGGCAATGCCGCCTTACTTTCCTGGAATGCCCTTGAAGCAATTGCCTCGCGCATGGGCACCACCTGCGGATCGTGGTTAGGCACTTCAATGCCAATGGTTCCTCGACCAGGCATTGGTGCAATGATACGGATTCCCAAAGCCGCAAGACTCAGCGCTATATCATCTTCAAGATTGCGAATTTTGCTGATTCTCACGCCGTCTTCGGGCACAATTTCAAACAGAGTTACCGTTGGTCCCACATGGGCTGTAATTGTCTTAATGCCAATACCATACTGTCCCAGAGTCTCAACAATGCGACGCTTGTTTTCCTCCTGCTCGTTTATGTCAACATTGTCGACATTGGTCTTTATGTCGGCAAGCAGGTCAAGAGTTGGAAAACGATAATGCATGTATTCGCCAGTTGGGTCATGCGGGTTAGTGATTCCCTTGGCGAGTTCCACATTCTTTGCCTTGAGAATCTCCATGTCGGGGTCATTATCACCCTTCGAAGAACGCTTGGAAGTGCGCTTTCTAGTCGTTTTTTTTTCGGCATTATCGTCATTATTGTCAACTAACCTGCTGACAATAGACCTCTTGCTCTTTTTCTTATTCTCGGTCGATGATTGGTCATCACCTCTAAATCCCGAATCGTCATGATGGTTGCGGTCGGTTCTTGCTGCCTCGTCTTCATCCTTCATGTGCTTGCGCTGGTCATTAAAGCGCTTCATCTGCTTATACACAGCCATGATGGTATTGTAGCAAACAAGAATCCACAAAATGAGCAGAATCAAATTGACGGCAATCATGCCATAAATGCCCAGCAGCCCCATGAGCCACTGATTGGCATAATGCCCAAGATTTCCTCCTAACCTGAAGAACGCGAAATGAGAATTATAGGTCAAAGCAGCAAGCACCATTGAGAAAGTGAGAATGCTATAGACCGATATGATTGAATAGGTGTAGAACTGCACATTCTTCCTGCGCATGAGCCTCATGCCAAGCGTGAAGCACCACACTACAATGATGAAAGCAGCAAGCCCCACTCCATCGGCGATGAAGAATTGCGCTGTGGCTGCACCTATCGACCCGCCCAGGTTGTCTACCGCCTTTGTGACGTTGGCCGGGTCGGCATTCTCGATAATAGTATTGTTGTTAACTTTTCCCTGGTCATTTCCACCCGAGAAGAGGACAAATGACAGGAATGTCACGAGGAAGTACACTCCAAGCATCACGAGAATCACTCCCATGGCAAAATGTGTGCGTCCATGCCTGAAGAAATTCAAGAATCTCTTCCAAACCGAGAGTTTTTCTTGATCCTCTTCTTGCTTAGCGCGTACTTGACGCCTCTTCTTTTCTCTCTCTTTAATCGCCGAGGTGTCAACTCCGTAATCGTCGTAAATAAAATCGTCTTTACTCATTTCGTGTTTTTTTTCTATTTCAATATACTCGTTATTTTTTACAAATCATTCAGTTTTATCACAGTATCGTCATTTCTCAGTCTTTCTTCCAGAATCCTGGAGTGAAGAGTGCAAGGACGGTGAAAATCTCAAGACGTCCCACTAGCATCTCAAATGCCAGTAACCACTTACAAAGGTCAGGCAGATTGGCAAACTTGTCAAACTGTCCAGTCATCTCACCATAGCCAAATCCTATGTTACTGATAGCCGACAGTGAATTGAATAGGGCGTCAAATGCCGGCATGCCAAACAATGTGAGAATCACAGCTACCACAACCATCACAACCAAATACACCGACAAGAACGCAAGAATTTTTTCAACCATCATGTGAGGAATGGACTTGCCGTCGAGGCGCACAGCTTTCACTGCACTACTATGAACAACCTTATACATTTCGTTTTTCACATTCTTGAGCAGCACTACAAGTCGGTCGATTTTAGCACCACCGGCAGTAGAGCCCGCCATACCACCAAAAATCATCAGCAGCATCAAGAAGAAGAAAATGAACTGTCCCTCTTTCTCATAATCGTAGGTTGCGAAACCTGTTGAAGTGATTGCCGATATGGTGTCGAATGCTGCTAGAATCATACCATAATGCCATACATCGACAAAACTCTTATAGGCAATACGCGCAAATACAATTATCGAACCTACAATGATAATGCCAATATACCACCTCAGAGTGTCGCTACGCTTAAGGGCACTGAACTTGCCCTGGACCGCCACTCTGTAGATGATAGTGAAGTTGATACCGCACACAAGCATGAATATCATTATGACAATGTCGGTATAGTAGTCATGCCAGAAGTGAAGTCCGTTGTTCTTGGTAGAGAATCCACCTGTCGACACTGTACTCATGGTGTGGCAGATGGCATCATACCATCCCATGGGGCCAAAGCCCAGCAACAGAGCGAGAACTACTGTGAAGACTAGATAAATAGCCCAAAGGCTCTTGGCGGTTTGACTCACACGAGGCCTCATTCTCTCGTGAGTAATACCCGTAACCTCGCTATTGAAGAGCGACACTCCGCCCTTGTAGTTGAGCATGGGCAGTACTGCGAGGGTGAAAAGGATAATTCCCATTCCGCCTATCCACTGCATCATAGAGCGCCAGAACAAGATGCCTCGAGGCAGCGCTTCCACATCTTTAATAACCGAAGCGCCAGTGGTGGTAAATCCCGACATTGTCTCAAAAAAGCCGTCGGTGATTCCTGTAACTGTTCCCGAGAACAAGAAAGGCAACATGCCAAAAATCGAGAAGAACACCCACACTGTTGCAGTGAGAAGAAGTCCCTCTCGCTTGCGCATGGCCTTGCTCTTAGGCTTGATGCGGAAATTCATAATGATTCCTACAACAAAAGTAATAGCTGCCGATATAGCGAAATGAATAGCATCCCAATCCTCACCATAGATGAGAGCGACAATCAGCGGGGCAACCATGAAGAGGGACTCAATCATAAGAAGCCATCCCACCACTCTCAACACAATGGGAAAGTTGATGGTTTTTGAAAACGTCCTATGTCGCATCATCATGTGCATGATAGTTGTCAGAAATCAGTTGTCAGAAATCAGATGTCAGATATAAGTTGTTAGTTATCAGTTTTTTATCCAAACATTTTCTCGATTTTGTGGATAGCTCCTGCCAGGCAGAACACAACCACTCGGTCGCCAGCTTGCAACTGAGTGTCACCAGTAACAAGGAAGCCTTCTCCATTTCTCACCAGGCCGGCAATAGTCATGTCCCTGCTCAACCGCAAATCCTTAACCTTTGCCTTGGTCACCTTAGCCCCGGCTCCCACCTCAAGTTCGGCCACCTCGGCATCGGCAAGAGCAAGGCTCTTGGATGTCTCGGTGTCGGCATCAATCATCATTTGGAATATAGTGCTTGAGGCAATAAGTTTCTTGTTGATGATGGTGCCAATATTGAGACTTTCGGCCTCGTTGACAAACTGAAGGTTCTCGACTTGTGCAATAGTCTTGCGCATACCAAGCTCCTTGGCCATCACACAACTCAAGATATTGCTCTCGCTACTGTCGCCAAGAGCGACAAACACATCATAGTCCTCGACACCTTCGTCTTCAAGAACATCGGTGTTTCCTGCCTCGTAGTGGACAATGTTGCAGTCGGGCAACAAATCGGCCAGTTCCTGACAGCGTTCCATGTCGCTGTGCATGATTTTCACCTTGTAGTCTTGGCATATGAGCTGCGCCAGCTGCTTTACAATCTCGTTACCGCCCATAATGAGCACGCTTTCGACTGAGTGATTTATCTTTCCGCAAATGGCTATCACATCGTCGATGTTGCGAGGCGTGGTTGCCACATAAATGATATCGTTGTGAAGCACCTCGTCATTACCACCAGGAATGATAATCTCGCGGTTGCGCTTGATGGCGTTGACATGCATGAAACTCGAGATGCCACTCAAGTCCTTGAGCTTATGTCCCACAATACGTGCATTGTCTCTCACTTTGACTCCAGCTAGCACCAACTCGCCATTGAGCATCTCAAACCAGTTCCTTGCCCATGGGTGCTGCATAGCAGTTTTCACCTCAAGAGCAGCAAGATACTCTGGGTAGATGAGAGTGTTGATGCCGTAGGAAGCAAAAAACTTCTTGGAAGCAGGCTTCATAAACTCGAAATTGTCGATTCGAGCCACAGCCTTCTTGCAGCCCAAGCTCTTTGCCATCGAGGAGGCGATAATGTTGATGGTTTCATGAGGTGTTACAGCAATGAAAATGTCGGCCACACCCACTTGAATGCTCTTAAGTACATCAAGCGACACAGCGCTACCCTGCATTGTCATCAGGTTGTAATTCTCAAGGTTGTAGAGCTTCTTCTCGTCTTTGTCGATGACGATAATGTCTTGCTCCTCGTTAGAGAGCATCTTAGCAAGGTGTGTTCCCACCTCGCCGGCTCCTGCAATCACAATTCTCATGATTCACTCTTGTTTAGCAGTTGTTTAACTTGTTGCTCTATAGAAGCAGCATCGAGATGGCACAACTCATGCAGTTGCTTGACAGTGCCTTGATCAACAAACATGTCGTCAATTCCCATAGTCAATAGTTTCACGTTGCAACCATGCGCCATGAGCCACTCGGCTACTGCACTGCCCAAGCCACCTTTCATCACACCTTCCTCGACAGTGATAATCGTGGAGTAGCGCTGAGCGACCTCCTGAAGAATCTCCTCGTCAATGGGCTTGAGGAATATCATGTCGTAGTGTGCAACGTCGATGCCTTGCTCGTGGAGCGAGTCACAGGCTTCTCGCACATTGGTACCAATTGTACCCAGGCTCAAGATTGCCACATCGTTGCCGTCACGCAGCTTGCGACCCTTTCCTAATGGCAGCTCCTGAATCTCATTGTGCCAATCAACCATCTTTCCTGTACCACGCGGATAGCGAATCGAGAATGGTCCCTCGACACGACGCTGGGCTGTGTACATGAGGTTGCGCAGGGTGTGCTCGTCCATGGGAGCAGTAACTGTCATGCCTGGAATGGCTCGCATGAAAGCGAGGTCAAAGAGGCCATGATGAGTAACACCGTCCTCCCCCACCAGGCCAGCACGGTCGAGGCAGAAAGTGACTGGAAGATGTGCTATAGACACGTCGTTGATGATTGAATCGTAGGCACGCTGGATGAAGGCGCTGTAGATTGCCACAAAGGGACGCAGACCTTCACGAGCGAGACCTCCGGCAAATGTCACCGCATGTCCCTCGCTGATGCCCACGTCGAAGGTGCGACTCGGGAACTCGGTCTGCATCATCGACACCGAAGTGCCGCTGGGCATTGCTGCTGTGATAGCCACAATGTTCTGGTCGTCCTTGGCAAGCTCTACAAGAGTCTTACCGAAAACGTCCTGGAACTTGAGAGGCTTGCCAGCGCTACCACCCTTGATACGCTCACCAGTGTCCTCGTCAAACTTGCCCGGTGCGTGCCAGGTAGTAGGATCTTTCTCGGCAGGCTCATAACCCTTGCCCTTGACGGTGTGCAGGTGTATGAGCTTAGGACCGGTCATGTCTTTTATGTCGCGGAAGGTCTTTACAAGCTTCTTCACGTCATGTCCGTCAAATGGACCGAAATAGCGAATGTTAAGACCCTCAAAGATGTTCTGCTGACCAGTGAGCAACGACTTCATGGCGTTGTTAAATCGCAACACCACGCCCTTGCCACTATCGCCAATGATGTGATGCTTGCGCATGAACTGATAGGTCTTGTAGCGGAAGTCGTTATAGCCCTTCGATGTGGAGAGTTTGGTCATATATTCGCCCAAAGCACCCACAGGACGGTCAATTGACATGTCGTTGTCGTTGAGCACGATGAGCAGATTGTTCTTGTGGATAGAGGCATTGTTGATGCCTTCAAAAGCCAATCCACCGCTGATAGATGCATCGCCAATGACGGCCACCACGCGGCGGTCGGGGTTGGCCTGCAGCTCACTGGCGATAGACATTCCCAGCGCTGCCGATATCGAGTTGCTGGCATGACCTGCCTGGAAAGTGTCGTACTCGCTCTCAGCGGGATTGGGGAAACCACTCAAGCCGCCCATCTTGCGATTGGTGGAGAAGCGGTCGCGACGACCGGTCAAAATCTTGTGAGGATAGGCTTGATGGCCCACATCCCACACGAGGCGGTCGTCGGGTGTATTGAACACATAGTGCAACGCCACGGCAATCTCCACAGCCCCCATGCTCGATGCAAAGTGCCCCGGATTCTCGCTCAGCTCATGAACGATGAACTTGCGCAACTCGGCACACACCGCTGGCAACTCATCAATATCAAGCTTCTTCAAGTCGGCGGGAGAGTCAATCCTGGCCAGTAATGGAAAATGCTCTTGTATGTATTCTTTGGTAGACATTTATTTACCCTTTATATATTTTTTGTACAGAGGGACAAAAACGATGATGCCGCTTGCAACGATGGCGAACACCGTCATAAAATTGTGCTCGGCGCGAGTCCATACGATGTAGACCAAAAACAGCCACAAGCACAAAATGCAAGCGAAACGTATCCATCTTCCTGTCGTCATCTGCCAAAATATCAGCTTGTTAATTAATAGACATAGTTTATAACTTGCAAAGTTACGAAAACAATTTCAATAACTAACGTTATTGACCCAAAGATTTTTAAAAAAACTGTTATTTGGCCTATATTTGAGTAAAAAAGAGGATGCGACCCCCTAAAAAAAGTCGCATCCTCAACAGAGAAAAAAGTAGTATTATGAAGCTGGTAAAATGAGTAGTTTTCTAAATGCTCTTACTTGCCCAGGCGGGCTTTCTCATCACTGCCGGCACCCGAACCGCGATATTTGCTTTGAACGGCGTTAAACTTGTAGCGCACAGTTACTTGAAGTTCGCGAGAGTCGTGGTGACTGTCTTGGTGTAGATGACGCAGTCCATAATTCAAGTCGATGTGCTCTTGAGAGTCAAAAAGATTGCGTCCTGCCACTTTTATCGATAGACGGTCGTTAAAAAATGTCTTAGTAATGCTCAAGTCGGCTTGAACACCAGCTTTGGTGAGTGACATATTTTCTTTGTCACCTTTTGTGACTAAAGTCAGGTTTGCCGATGCAGTAAGTGTGGGTAGTATCTTGATGTTATTGTAGAATTGGACATAGAGGAATGGGTGCTTAGGGCTAATGAAGCCAATGGGAGTTGGAATCTTGACCCAATCCTTCATCATGGCAATCGATAATTGAGGCTGATAAATGCCAAATTGTGGTGTGAGGTTGAGCATCACCCTCAACGCGTCGGCATGGTCAACGTTGTCGCGAGTTATCAGTGTGGTGGCTTCACTGCCGGGAACCTCCCGTGCCACATTCACGATAATGTCGCTCGTGCGCTTGTAATCAACCATCAGGTTCACCCACTTCCACATTGCCATGAAACTCAGCTGGTTGTTGATTGATGGTTTCAAGGCTGGGTTACCACTCTCCCAAGTGAAGCGGTTGGCGTAGGTCACGCTGCCGTTGAGCTGCCAATAGTAAGGACGCTGAATCTTCATAGCATAATTGAGCATCAGTTGCACATTGCCTGCTCGGGCCGATAGGCCCACAGTTGGGAACAGATGGTGATAGGTGCGGCTCTGCTCTGGAATGAACTCGCCCATGCTGTAATAGTGGCTGCACACGTTCTCGTTGCGCAAGCCCAGCCGCATCTGACCAAATGGCAATGGTCGCGCATACTCCACGAAGAAAGCATAATTGCGTTCTCGTTGCTCGGTGAACGATGTGGGCACTATATTTTCGGGGTTGATATAGTCGTCGTTGCGGTGGGTGTTGCTAAGTTCAGTGCCGACCTGCAGGTTTCCACCCCACACCGGCCACGAGAGCACGAGTTTGCCTGCCAGCAATTGATTTCGCTCCACGCTCTGCGCGGTTACTATGCGGCTGTCATGTTCCTGACTAACCTCATCATTGTACTGATTAGTGCGATTCTTGTAGAACATGTAGTCAAGATTCACATCAATGCTCGTCTTCCCTATCTTACCGTTATAGTAGGCATTTAGGGTGTGTGGCATATTTGACTTCTCATCTTGATCGACAGTGTTCACAAGATGGTCGTAGAACTCCCCGTTGGCCATCACGTCGGCAGTCATACCACCCCATGTTTTGTTACTGAAATACCATTTGGTGTCGTAGCGCAGTCCCATCGAGTGGTTGTCGCCCAGCACATAGTTTACACCCACCGAGCTATAGAGCGAACGGCTGCGGCTGCGACTGTCGATTAGTTGGTCAAGATGCCAAATGGTGTCGGACTTCACATCAAGGAGAATGCCGTCATTTTGATGCCAGTTGTCCTCGTTGTACCAATGAGCACCAAAGACATCTAGGCCTCCCTTGCGATAGTTCCAATTCAGACCCAGGGCCAAATCCATATTCTCGCCTTGATAGTAATTAGCTTCGGTGTCGAACGAGAATCCCTCGCCCTGTGGACGCTTGGTCTTAATGAGGATGACCGATTCAACATCGGCCTTGTATTTAGCGCCAGGATTAGTGATAAGCTCCACGCTCTCTATGTCGTCACTCTTGAGCTGGTCAAGTTCGCTCTTGTTGCGCATTACGCGACCGTTGATGTAGATGAGTGGAGTACCTTTGCCAAACACCTCTATTCCGTCGCTCTTCTTTTGAACACCAGGCAGATTTTGGAGCACATCGCTGGCGGTTCCCACCTTGCTCAACAAAGTACCCTCGACATCGGTCTTGATGCCTTCGGTAGTCACTTTGAATGTGGGACGCATGCCTTTCACCACCACTTCGCCCAGCACGGTTGCCTCGGGCTGAAGCTGAATGGTGCCCATATCGCTGCTATTAGTATTAATAAACCTGGTCTCATAGCCAATGTAGCTGATTTTCACGATTGTGTTAGGCTTGTCGCTTGTCAATGTAAATGTACCGTCCTCGCTTGTAGTTGTTCCTGCGAGATAAGTACTGTCGCTGGAATTGAGCAGGACCACATTGGCATAAGGCAATGGTTGGGTGTTCTCGTCAACCACTGTTCCGGTGAAGGTTGCTGCCATCATTGAGACAGTGGCAAGAATAGATGCAAGAAATAAAGTTGTACGTCTCATATCATTTTGTTGTTTTATAGTTTCTAAAACATGCCGCATCGAGCGGTTTCATGATATTGACGTAAGAGGCGGGTCGAAATGTTTCACTCCACCACCACTATTTTCAAAAATCTTGATTTAAGTCAAGGTTTTACTTTTCTTTACATTAAAACAACAAGCGGCAGTCTCATTGTGTAGAGACTGCCGCCTGATAGAATTGCGGCGATAAGGCCGTTGCAAGTGATTACTTGATGATAGCCTTGGTTGTCACCTTAGAACCGTCGTTCATCTCCTTAACAACGATGTTAATGCCCTGGAATGGAACATTGCTCTCAACACCAGCAGCATTGTAGAAGCGCACGCTCTTAACACCATCCTCTACGAAGATACCGTTGATAGCAGTGGGTGGAGCAATCTCTTCGGCATCAAGCACAAGGAGCGTGTAGTTCTGGAATGGGAAGTCATAGTCCATAAGGCCTTTTCCACCATTAGTAGCCCATGGCTCCTTAATGTTGATGACACCTGTAACGGTGTAGCTATAACCATCCCTGAAATCGTAGTTAAAGAGGCTGGTATCGACGGTGAGGCTCTGTCCCTGAGCACCACCTGGAGCATAAGCACGAAGTGTGTTCTCGCTGGCTTTGTAATAAGCCTTTTTAACAACAATCACCTCGTCAACCATAGGAGCAAATTCCTCGCTAAGCAGATAGACCTTAGGCTCAACCTCTGAAACGCCTTCGCCTTCGACGGGAGCTACAGTGAGAGTAAGATATGGGTTCAGATTCTTGCCACTGAACACACCACTCACGTGACCACCCTTCAAGGCTTCCATAAGGACTGCATCGGCAAAGAAACTGCCTCCCTTGATGGTGATCCAGTTGTCGCTACCGTCACTAGTAAAGAATTGCTGAGAATCGGCATGACGCTCAACCACTGCGAGGTCGTTGATCACGGTGTAGTCAACGCCCTCAACACCCTGGGCGAGGATGTAGCTCAGCTGTGTTCCACCGTTGATTGTGAGATACATGTTTTCGAGATCGACGGTGAGAGTGTATTCACCGGCAGGAATCTTCATAGCGCTGTTGTCCTTGTAGTCAATGGGGAGCTGGGAGTTCATGGTAGAACCAGTCACGAGGAAGTCGTAATAGCTCTCGGCCATGAAGCGATAAGCGTTGACAGTGCTCCAGTCGTCGGCATTAGCACCAAGCTTGTGGGTGAAGGCAAAGAAGCCATAGCCAGCCTCGATGTCGTCAATGGTCACCTGGGCGGTGTAAATCTTGCCGTCCTCGGTAGTCATCTGCAGGCCATCGTTGGGAGCGAACTGGGTGTTGCCGTTTATCTGGCCAATGACAAAAACATCGGCCTGTCCAACCACATTCACGTTAATCTCGCCGGTGGCGGGGTTAAGGGTGATGGTAACGGTGTAGGTGCCGGGCTTGACGTTTGAAATAATGTAGTTATCGGCTGGATAAGAAGGATTGTTCCAATTCTTGTCGGTCACAATCTTGAACATCACGTCGCCCTCGAGGTGGGTGGGCTGCGAGGTCCAAGTGTAGATGCCGCCGTCGCCAGCGGTCATCTCGCCATTGCTGTTGTTCACATCCCACGGTGTCTCCGAGCCAAAGAGAGCAGCAGGCTCACCCACTACAGTATAGGTGTGCTCAGGCTCAGGCGCAAGCTCAAACTCGGCAACCACAGTGATGTCGGTGCCTGGCATTATGAACTTGCCGTCCTCAATTTCAAATATTGGGTCGGGAACGCTACCTCCTACATCATAAGTATAATAAAGCTGTTTCAAAGTGTAGCCTGCGGCGGGAGTGGCAGTCACCTCAACTTCGGAGCCGAATGCTGCGCTCGATGCCACTGTGATGGTGCCAGCCTCGTTGCTCGGATAAACATTGGTGGTGATGTTGAATACTTGAGCCTTGAATGTAGCCACAATAGTCACATTGGTGCCTGGCATAACGAACTTGCCGTTCTCAATTCTAAATATCGGGTCAGGGACACTTCCTCCGGCATCGTAAGTGTAGTACAGCTCATCGATTTCATAGCCTGGGTCGGGGGTAACGGTCACATTCACCTCTGTGCCATAGGCGGCTGTAGCGGGAGCGCTAACGGTGCCATGCTCGGTGGGGGCAACAGTGATAGTGTAAGTGGCAGGCTTAAATGTAGCCGTAATAGTTACATTGCCACCAGGCATAGTGAACTTGCCGTTCTCAATAGGAACCGGCTGGCCACCATCGACCGTGTAAGTAAGCGTCTCAAGCTCATAAGCTTCTTCAGGAGCAACACTCACAGTCACCTCAGAGCCATAGGCTGCTGACTCGGGAGCGGTAACGGTGCCATGCTCGGTGGGGGCAACGGTGATGTTGTAAGTTACAGGCTTGAATGTTGCGTTAACCACAACATTGGCTGCCGGCATGGTGAACTTGTTGTCGGTCACGGTAACGGGGTTGCCGTTGGTGTAGGCCACACTGAGGCTCTCGAGCATGTAGTGAGCGTCGGGGGTAACAGTGAGGGTGACCTCTTGGCCATATTCGGCAGTGGCGGGAGCAGTAACGGTGCCATGCTCAGATGGGTTCACAGTGATGATGTACTGTACCTTGCTGACAATCCAGTGCACATGCACGTCGGCCGCTGGCATCACAAAGGTGTAGGTGTCATTCTCGGCCGGAGTGAGAGGCAGGTTAACCTCGGTGGTGCCTTCTTCGTAAGTCGCCTGCAAGGTGGTAATCGCATAGCCGGTATCGGCACTGGTTATGAGAGTAACGGTTTCACCCATTGAGCAGGTGCTGGGAACTGCCTGCACAAAGCCGTGGTCGCCATCGATGGCTTCTTCAACTTCTACATTGTATTTCTTCAGCTTGAAGGT
>JAFSPZ010000005.1 GCA_017451225.1 Muribaculaceae bacterium
GCACGGTGAGACGATCATCGCTCAGGAACGAGCGTTGAAGCGAGAAGTCATAGCGGTTCCAAGGCTCCACAACCGAATATATATTGTCGCTAGAGCGCCCAACCTGGCCAAAAGTGTAGGCTGTAACTTGCAGTTTCCATGGCAGTTTCTGTGCCACATAGAGATAATAGTACAATGATGTTTGCTTCTGTTCTAATACGAGTTCGGCATTTTTGTAGTTATTGTGACTCAAATTGAGGTTGGCGACAAAGGTAGTGTTCTTCAGTGGCTTCCACTGGATGTAACTCTCAAGTTGCCAACGATGCTGGCGAATCACGTTGCCGTAGGTTTGCACGCGGGTGTCACCACGGGCATAGACGATTGTACCTAAGGCGTTGTTCACAAAGCGGTATTGAGGCCACAGCTGAATGGTGAGCTTGGAGCTTGTGTACATGTAGGGCAGTCCTATCGACTGGCTGCGCACACTACCTAGCTGGGCATTGCCAAACTGTTCTCCTCCAGGATAAATGCGCACTGCTGGGTTAAGGTAAGTAATACCAGGACGATTGATACTAGTGGTATAGACCAAGCGAATTGACTGTTGGTCGTTGATTTGGTACTTGATGCTGGCTTGCGGCACCCAATCGCTCAGGTGCTTGTCGAAGTCTGGACTCTTGCCATTGGGGTAGTGCCCTTTCATGTAGCTGTACTCGTAGCGCAGTCCAGCTCGGGCGCTCCAGTTGCCACGGGTCCACATGTAGTCGGCATAGAGGGCGGCAATGCGCATGGTGTGGTTGAAGTCATCGCAGGTTGGTGCAAGCGAACTCTCATAAAATAGTTGCTCGCTCAGGCTGCTGTTGAGGCGGTCGATATACTTGGCACCAACCTCCAGCTTATGCCCTTCCCATAGTGGGCGCACATAGTCCAGCTGCAGCGTGTGTTCAGTGAATCGCTCACGCGACTTTTGCAAGAATCCGTCATAGGGGTAAGGGAAATCCACCAGATTGCTATAACTTGTCTCTTGGTCAGAGTGTTGGCGAGTAAGGGCGAGCATGTAGGAGAAAGTGATTTTCTCATCCTTACGATGGGTGCGGTGTTCATAGTCGAGACGGCTGTTCCATGAGTGATGGCTATAGCTTGGCATGTAGTAATTCTCGGTGTAACTATAGATGGGGTTGCCCATTGGGTCAAGCTTGGTGACATCGGCACTGCCTTGCACATTTATCTTATAGTAATATCCACTCAAGGATGCCGAGAGCAGGTTGAGGGTGTCGATGTCGAAGCTGGCATTGATATCGGCATAGTGCATGGGACCAGGATTGACCCCGTGGTTGTGCACGACTTCGCTGTTCCCCGAGTCCAAGAATGTGCGCTCAATGTAGCCATTGTTAGTTGTGATTTTCTTCGACATGTAGTGCCAGCCGTAGTTCACGCTCACGATAGCCTTGCCCATCTGCGCTGCAAGATAGGCGCTGAGCGAAGGCATCTTGAGATTGTCGTAGCTGCCATAGAGCGAACCGCTGATGCCTTCCATACGGTTGTTGTCCATCATCACAATGTTAAGGATGGCATTCACGCCCTCGGCATCCTCGCGCGCGCCAGGATCGGTGATAACCTCAATGCGCTTGATTGACGATGCGGGTATCGCTTTGAGCACGTCTTTCGCATTCTTGGTCAGGCTGGGATCAAGATGACCGTTCTTATAAATCTTGAAATTGGTGTTGCCGCGCACGAGGATATTCTCCTCACCATCAACTGTGACCATGGGCACCTTGCGCAGCATGTCCATCGCGGTCTGCGTCTTTGAGTCATTGTCGGCCTGCACGTCATAGGTGGTTCGGTCCACTTCCTGCTTGATGAGTTGGCGTTGAGCGGTCACTGTCACTCCATCGAGCAGGTTGTCCCAGGCGGTGGTGTCGGTTGGCGCAGTAGAGGTTGTGTCACTCGGCGTTTGAGCATGACCCATTGAAAAAACCATCACAAACAATAAGATAAAAAGCTGTCTCATCTTTTATACATTTATAATAGGAAGACGCAATCTTCCTCTAAATGCGGCAACAAAACACCACTTTTTTCAAAAAACTTGATTTAAGTCAAGGTTTGTATATAAAAACTCAGCCGAGGGCATGTATGTGCCTCGACTGAGTTGAAATATGGTTGTTTACTGTGATTCGATTGATTGTCGTTACAGTCGGTTGCGTTCTTCTTGTCCAGCATGGCCACCCTTGTAGCGACTGCGGGTGGCGTTGAACTTCCAAGAGAGGTCGATACCGACGCGACGGGAATCATTGTACTGGCGGAATTGAGTACGCACATTGATACCGCTGTAGGCTGTCATTTCCATATATTGCGTATGCAGGATGTCGTTGGCGAGGATGGCGACGCTCAAACTCTTGTCTTTGAGGAATTGTTTGCTGAGACGGATGTTGACGAAGCCTGTTGTCTGTACTTGGGCGCAGCATGATTCCTGATAAGGTGTCAAACCGACTTTGAGGTTCAGCATCCACGAATGGGGCAAGGTGAAGGTGTTGTCGAGCGTGAAGTCCATACAGAGTCCGTTCCACTTATGGGTGATGCCGAGGGCTGCTAAGTCTTCGTCAACAAAATACAGACTTGCGGAATAGTTCATCTGCCAGATATCGATTTTTGGAGAGAGGTTGAAATTGATGCCGTAAAATTGTCGCTTGGGGCTGTTAAGGTAGGTCATCACCATGACGCCAGGGTGATTCTCGTCATCGTAGGCATACTGGAATGAGCGGCTGGTGTTCTTGTTGTACTTGTAGTATGCCTCGACGTATGCCCACTTCCACTGTGTTGACCAAGCGAGTTGATAGGAGGTCTGCGGTTTCAGAAACGGATTTCCCATGTCGTATTCGTATTTGCTTCGATAGTGGACATCAGACGACAACGACCAATAGGATGGGTTATTGCGGAAAGTGGAGAATGTCAATTTGTGCTTCCAATTTCCCGTTTGGTAGTTGACGGATGCCTTGGGGATGAGTACATGATAGTCGGGACTCATCTCGTCATTACGCTTGCCGTCAACGTCGTAGCGGTTCTGTTCATTCTGCCAGCGCAGACTGGCGGTGAGCTCTAACTTGTCAAGTGTCAGTGAGTAGTTGGCGAAGAGTGCCCATGTGGTTGTCTGCTGACGGACATGATTGTCGGCGGCATATCCACTTTGTACGAAATCTGTGCTTCGGTCAACGCCAGACACCTCTTCGCCGAAAGTCAGGTGACCTTTGGATACAGGAGCCGTGACGACCAGTTTCTCGGCCAAAAGTTCATTCATGGCGGTGCTGCTACTGCTGACAATGGGTTCCCCGATGGTTCCTCCCTCCATCTCTGTAACAGAAGGAGCCCTGTAATAGTCGGCACTGAAGTCAATATTCCACTTGCCGACTTCTCCAACATAGTAGGCGTTGATGCTATGGCTGGCCTTAGGTTTGCGTGTTGTGAAGGTTTTTGCATCTCCACTTTCCAAAACCGTTCCATCTTGCCAAGTTGTCTCCTCAAAGCTTCGGAGGTCTGGCTTATTGCCTAAGTAACTGAACAGCGTATATCTCATACCGATGGAATGGTGCTCACTTATGTCCCAGTTCCATCCGAGGTCACCAAAGAAGTAGTTGAAATGGTAGAGCCATTCCCCTTTGCGATGGTAGTCCCAAACAGAGGATGCTTGCAACTGGTCTTCGGAAGTACTGTTGTAGAGTTGGTTATTGTGTGTCAGATAGCCACTGGCAAAGAAATCCATGCCATTGCGGGTGCGATAGTTTAGCGAAACATTCCCATTTGCATAGTTCTCTTTTCCTTGGCGATAGGCCGTAGAGAAGTTTCCGCTCCAGCCCTCACCAGTTTTACGGACAGTTTTCAGTCGGATGACAGATGTGACTTCCGCACCATATTCCGCACCAGGGTTAGTGATGATTTCTGCCGACAGGATTTCATCGGCGCGGTAACGTTCGAGTTCTGAGGCATCACGCACTTTCTTGTTGTTGATGTAGATTTCGGGCTTACCGTGACCGGCAATAGTGCCGTCGCTCATCATCAGGGGAAGATGTGATAGCATGTCATTCACCGAGCCGAAATTTTCCAATACAGTGCCCTGCACATTCGCAATAAGACCGCGCTCTGTCGAACGGACAAGGCGTTTCGCTCCTTTGACAGTTACTTCACCGAGTTGGGTGACTTCGACTTGCAGTTGTATGGTGCCCACATTTTCACGTGAGCAGAGCTTATAGACTGGTTTGTAACCTATGTAACTGAACTTGGCAATTACCTGCGATTTGTCGAGTGGGATTACGAATATGCCACTGGCATTGGTCACACCACCAGTGATATAGGATGAGTCTGACGGGTTAAGTAGCCTCACGTCGGCAAACTCCAGGGGCAAGCCCTTCTCGTCAACAACTTTGCCTGTGAGATGGCGGTTGCTCTTGTGCGTGCACTCTACATAAATTTCATCGCTGCTCTGGGTCATGCGAATGGGATAGAATCCAATGAGTTGCTTGATTGCCTCGGGCACCGACTTGCCTTTGACCGAGGTCGTTACCATGAAATCCTCAAGTTCATTGTAGATGAATATGATTTTGTGCTTGCTTGTTTGTTGCTGGATGTATTTCAGCGCATCGCTCATCGACACGTTTTGAAAATTGTGTGTAATTCGCTGTGCCATCACTGTGTTGACAAAAGCGCAAAGCATGAGTGTGATAATCAATAATCTTTTCATTGCTTGCCCTCCTGTGATGATGGTTCGCTTCGCGCAACATCGGCGGCGGTTCGGCATTGCTCAAGCAAGCTCGGCACTGCGCTCACCTTGCACGATGATTCAACAATCAGTTTGTTTCCCTCTAGGTGGATGCTGAACGTCTCGAAATTTGACAACATCTCAATGACTTTATCCAGCGAGTATTCGGGTTCCCATTGGTAATATAAACGCAGCGAACGCACATCTTCAGAGCTATACTCCACATCCACATGATAGTATGCCGAGAGCTCGGTTAATATCTGCTCCAGTGGTACATTGTCATAGAGTCGCGGTTCAGTTTTGGCTGTTGCTTCTTCAGTACTTTCTTCGGTGCTTTCTTCAGAATCTTGAGAGATTTTTTGAATTATTGCTTCATTGTCTTTAGTGGCAACAGAGTCCACATTCTCTACCTTATGGGGAGTCTCTTTTGAAGTTATGATCTTTTCAACTCCAAAGAATCCAGTGCGAATGGCTGCATAGGTGAACCCAAACAATGCAATCATGATAGCCGCAGCAGCGGCAATCTTGCGCCATAGTGGAATCACAGCTGTGTGGTTTTGCTTTGACTGAATCAAGCGTTGCCACTCAGCATCAATTTCATTTTCATTTATTTGCGACGATTGGGCGGCACTCTTTGTCTTTGCCATCAGCGTATAGAGCTCACGGCATTCGTCATCGGCAAGAATGTCTTGCCACTGTGCCTCGCTGTATTGGTCTGGATTGTCCAGCATATGGAACAGTAAATCGGTTTTGTTCATTGCTCTGCGTTTTTAAGTGTTTGACGTAATTGGTCAAGTGCGTTGCGCAAGTGCTTGTAGATGGTGGTTTCGCTCACACCCATTCGCTTAGCTATTTCACGGAAAGTTAAACCCTCGGTAAAATGAAGATGTATTATCTCCTGGCATATGGGCGGGAATAACTCGTTGATGCCCACTTTGAGCATGTCAATTTTGCTCTCAAGATCTTCGGGTGAAGTCTGTTCCACCTCATCGACAGGTAGCAAATATTGGTGTACTTGCTCATGGATTTTTCGATTGCGAATCGCATTAAGGCACCTATTGCGCACGCTTAATAAAAGATAGGATTGAGCGGTGTCTTCATGTAGCTCCACTTGCTCCACAAGTAGCCTGGCAAAGACATCGTGCACAATGTCTTTGCTCTCGTCATCATCGTGCAGCAGTATGCTGGCCAGCCGATACATCGCACGATAATGTAGCTTAAAGAGCCGCTCAACTTGTCGTTCTCGTTGTGTCATACACTATATATACACATAGGAACCGATTTACTAAACCTCTAAAGAAAACTTATATTCAAAATAAATGATTTAAGTCAGGGGTTTGGCACAAAAATACCACGGTGGAGCCGTGGTATTTGGAACCTTTATTATATAAGGATTATTGTTTTTATATTATATAATCTTTGACCAAGACGTCGACTATGTCTTTGGCGACCTCGGTTTTGGGTTTGCAGGGGTATTCCAATGCCTTGCCATCGCTGGTGATGATGGTGATGACGTTGGTGTCGACTTGGAAGCCTGCATCCTTGTTTTGCAGTGAGTTGAGCACGATGAAATCGAGATTCTTGCGTTGGCATTTACCCTTGGCGTTCTCTACTTCATTGTCGGTCTCGAGGGCGAACCCTATAGTTACCTGACCAGGCTTCTTTATTTCTCCTATTGCTTTGGCGATATCGGGGTTCTTCTTGAGGCGGATGACGGGGATTTCGTCCTTTTCACGCTTGATTTTGTGGTCGAGGGCGTTCTCAACTGTGTAGTCGGCAACAGCGGCACACAATATTGCAACATCGCTGGTGGCAAACTCGCTGATGGCTGCGTCGTGCATCTGTTGCGCGCTCATCACGTCGATGCGGTGGATGGCTGGCGACGATGTGTTGAGAGCCACAGGACCAGCAATTAGCGTTATCTCGGCACCTCGAGCGGCACACTCCTCGGCGAGAGCAAATCCCATTTTCCCTGATGAGAAATTGCCAATAAAACGCACCGGGTCGATTTTCTCGTAAGTGGGACCTGCGGTTATCATCACTCGCTTGCCTGCCAGGTCTTGCCCTTTCTCAAAGAAGCGGTCAAGAACTTCGAAAATCTTTTCAGGCTCTTCCATGCGACCCTTTCCAATGAGGTGGCTTGCCAGCTCACCAGCAGCAGGCTCGATAATATGATTGCCATAGCTTCGCAAAAGTTCTAGGTTTCGCTTGGTAGTTGGGTGCTTAAACATGTCAAGATCCATAGCTGGCGCCACAAAAACTGGCGCTTTTGCCGACAGATAGGTTGTCACGAGCATGTTGTCGGCAACCCCATTAGCCATTTTGGCAATGGTCGAAGCGGTTGCAGGCGCAATGACCATGGCGTCGGCCCAAAGACCAAGGTCTACATGGCTGTTCCATTGACCGGTGTTGGCAGTAAAGAACTCACTGATGACAGGCTTGCCGCTCAGTGTTGAGAGTGTAACAGGCGTGATGAACTCTCGAGCGTTGGGCGTCATAATCACTTGCACGTTAGCACCAGCCTTGACAAAGAGGCGTACTAGCGAGGCGGTCTTGTAGGCAGCGATGCCACCAGTGATTCCCACAATTATGTTTTTATCTTTCAACATTCAAAAAAAGTGTTAAGCTAAGTATTAAGTTTCAAGTGTTTTTCTTTCCTCTCACCTCTTCACTCTCACATTATTTAAACTGTATTGTACCAGTGCTGTTGCGCTGCTTCATCTTGATGTAGATCTCGTTA
>JAFSPZ010000044.1 GCA_017451225.1 Muribaculaceae bacterium
GCGATGCGGAAGCCAATCCAAATACTCATGCCGTTTGTTTTCCAGCGGGTTGTCAAGCGACAATCTCTGGCCACGTCATCCCAAGCACTGCTTCGCAACATATTATTGACCGTGGTTTTGGGGTGAGTTGGATCAACTTGCGCCTCAGTGGTATAGTCATAGATGTCGTCAAGGCACCACTCGGCGATGTTGCCGCACATATCATAGATGCCCAGCTCGTTGGGAGTCTTTGTCGCCACCTCATGCAAAACGTTGTTGCTGTTGCCTGCATACCATGCCACTTCATCGAGGTTGTTGCTGCCACTGTAAAGGTAGCCGTGGCTCAAGTTTCCGCCGCGAGCAGCAAACTCCCACTGCGCCTCGGTGGGCAGTGTGAAGTTCAAACCGGTTAGCTGACTGAGCCTCTGGGTGAACTCCAAACACTGATCCCATGTAACAAACCGAATGGGATAATAGTCCCCCATAGAATAGGAAACATCATCAACTTGCATCACAGCTTTCCACAGCGCCTCGGTGACCTCGGTCTCGCCAATCCAGTAGTCGGAGAGTGTGACCTGGTGGGCAGGACGCTCAAGGCTGTAGGCTTCAATATCGCTGTCAGGTGCTCCCATCATAAATGTGCCACCGTCAACCTCCACCATCTTGAATGTCACTCCACCCACGGTGTACTCAGTCACTTCAGGTTCCTGTCCATTAAGGATGATATTATAAACTTCAGTGACATCGGCACTGGTGATATATCCGTCGCCGTTGACATCGCCGTTGACAAGGCTGCTTGAATCGCTGCTTAGCAGACAATTATAAAGAGCCGTCACGTCGGCGGCTGTGACCGAGCCGTCGCCATTTACGTCGCCTTTCATGGCATTACAGCCAAGCCATGCGGCAACAAACAATAAAGACAATAACACTTTTTTCATAATTATAAAATAATTTTTTTTGCAAATTTATTAAATAAAATAAAATGTGCAAACTAAAAATATATATTTCACATTATCAAACCTTAATTTTGTTGAAATTTCGGGAAACATTGCTCTTGTTTGAGAATAATGTTGTATCTTCGTGCAATCTTTGCAAACATAGAGTAAAAACACCAAAAACTATATCACAAATGAAAGAGAAAATCATCGCTTTATTCAAGGAACGCTTCGGCGAGGAGCCAGTGATGTATGCATCGGCTGGACGTATTAACCTTATTGGAGAACACACCGACTATAATGGAGGATTCGTATTCCCAGGAGCCATCGACAAGTGCATCATGGCAGGCATCAAAGAAAACGGTACCGACAAGGTGCGCGTTTATAGTGCCGACCTCGACGCATACACCGAGTTTGGCCTAAACGAAGAGGACAAGCCTGCCGAGCAATGGGCATGCTACGTGTTTGGCGTGTGCCGCGAGACCATCAAGCGTGGCGGCACAGTTAAGGGCTTCGATGCTGTATTTGCCGGCAATGTGCCTCTGGGCGCAGGCCTGTCATCATCGGCAGCACTTGAGTCCTGCTTCGCCTTCGCTTTGAACGACATGTTCAACGACAACAAAATCGACAAATTTGAACTTGCAAAGATAGGCCAATCGACCGAGCACAACTACTGCGGTGTGAACTGCGGCATCATGGACCAGTTTGCTTCGGTTTTCGGCAAGAAAGATCACCTCATGCGCCTTGACTGCCGCTCACTCGAGCATCAGTACTATCCATTCGACGCAAAGGGCTACAAGCTGGTACTACTCGACTCGCGCGTGAAGCATGAGCTCGTTGACTCCCCCTATAACAAGCGCCGCGAGTCGTGCGAACGCGTGGCTGCAACTTTAGGTGTTGAGACCCTGCGCGACGCATCGATGGAGATGCTTGAAGCCAACCGCGACAAAATCAGCGATGAGGACTACAAGCGCGCCGTGTATGTGATTGGCGAGAAGCAGCGCGTGCTCGACGTGTGCGACGCTCTGGAGCGTGGTGACTTCGAGACAGTGGGCAAGTGCATGTATGAGACTCACAACGGCCTTAGCAAAGACTACGAGGTGAGCTGTGTTGAGCTTGACTACTTGAACGACATCGCACGCGAGTGTGGCGTTACCGGTTCGCGCATCATGGGTGGAGGCTTCGGTGGTTGCACCATCAACCTGGTGAAAGATGAGCTTTATGACAAGTTTATCGCTACTGCTTGCGAGAAGTTTAATGAGAAATATGGCCACGAGCCTAAAGTTTATGACGTGATAATCAGCGACGGTGCTCGCCGCCTCTAATATCTGATTTCTGACATCTGATAACTGACAAATTATATGAAACCAACATTATTTGTTCTTGCTGCTGGTATGGGAAGCCGCTATGGCGGTCTCAAGCAGCTCGATGGTCTGGGCCCTCATGGCGAGACCATCATGGACTATTCAATCTACGATGCCATCCACAGTGGTTTTGGTAAAGTAGTGTTTGTAATTCGCAAAGATTTCGAGCAGGAGTTCCGCGACAAGATTTTGTCGAAATATGAGAGCAAAATTCCAACCGAGGTAGTGTTCCAGTCAATTAATGACCTGCCCGATGGATTCACCTGCCCCGAAGACCGCACAAAGCCCTGGGGTACCAATCATGCCGTGCTCATGGGCAAGGATGTGATAAAAGAGCCGTTTGCCGTCATCAACAGCGACGACTTCTATGGTCGTAACTCATTTGAGGTGCTTGCCAAGGCGCTCAGCAATCTGCCTGAGGACGCTCACGACCAGTATTTCATGGTTGGCTTTAACGTAGGTAACACCATGAGTGAGAGCGGCACTGTGTCGCGCGGTGTGTGCGAGACCGAGAATGGCTTGCTCAAGAGCGTTGTGGAGCGTACAAAGATTGGCTACGATGAGAACCACGACATCATTTTCACCGAGGGCGACCTCGTGGAGAAACTTGAGCCTACTACTCCTGTGTCGATGAACTTCTGGGGCTTTACCCCCGACTATTTCGAGCATAGCGAGAAATCGTTCGTCAACTTCCTTAACCAAAGCATCAACGTACCCAAAAGCGAGTTTTTCATTCCCATTGTGGTGAGTGAACTTGTGGAGAGCGGTCAGTCTACTGTAGAGGTGCTTCGTACCGACTCTAAATGGTTTGGTGTGACCTATAGCGAGGACCGTCCCGCAGTGGTAGAGAAATTTGCCGAGCTGCACCGCCAGGGTGTTTATCCCGATAAGATGTTTTAGTGCTGAAGCAACGCTATGGCCGACCAGCAAGACAAAAGTGTTATAATTCAGAATTTCAGCGACATTCTCAAGGATAGAGGAATGCGTAAGACTCCTGAACGCATTAAAATCCTTGAGAAGGTGTTGGATTTTAAGAAGTTGTTCACTGTAGAGGAACTACACCAGGTTATGCTTGATGAAGCTTTCCCAGTGAGCAAGTCAACGCTGTATAATACTGTTGATGTCTTAATTGAAATTGGTTGGCTGCGCAAAACTAACATTGGTGAGAGTGCTGTTGCCTATGAGCGCATAGAGCAAATGGCTCAAATCCATCTCAAGTGCGAACACTGCGGAAGGATAAAGCTTGTAAAAGACACAAATTTCATGGCCTACATGAATGCTCGCAAATTTACGGCTTTCACCACATCCTATTATAATCTCACAGTCTATGGCGTGTGCAATGACTGTGCAAGGAAAATCAAGCAATTAAAACGCAAGAGAAATAGTAACAAAAAGTAATATAACTTTCTATTATTTACACAATTAACAATTAAACAAAGAAAAAAGAAATCATGGCAAATGTAAAACCTTTCAAGGGCCTTCGCCCTCCCAAAGAGTTAGTTGAGAAAGTGGCTTCAAAACCCTATGACGTTCTTTCGAGCGAAGAGGCAAGAGCCGAGGCTGGCGATAATGAAATGTCGCTCTACCACATCATTAAGCCTGAAATCGACTTCAACGACGGTACTACCGAGCATGACCCACAGGTCTATGACAAGGCTGTTGAGAACTTCAAGAAATTCCAGGCTAACGGATGGCTCGTTCAAGACCCCAAGGAGATGTACTACATCTATGCACAGACTATGGATGGACGCACTCAGTATGGTTTTGTTGTAGCAGCCAACTACAAGGATTATGTGGAAGGACGCATCAAGAAGCATGAGCTCACCCGTCGTGAGAAAGAAGAGGACCGCATGAAACACATTCGCGTTAACAACGCCAATGTTGAGCCTGTGTTCCTGTCGTTCCCAACTAACGAGCCTCTCGAGGCTATTATCGACAAGGTTAAAGAGACCGAGCCAGAGTATGACTTCGTGAGTGAGGATGGCATTGGCCACACTTTGTGGTGCATCACCGATGATGCAATGATTGCAAAGATTACCGAGGAGTTTGATAAGATTCCTTATCTCTACATCGCCGACGGTCACCACCGTACTGCTGCCGCTGCTCACATCGGTGAGGAGAAAGCTCAAGCCGATCCAAACCACACTGGTAAAGAGGAATATAACTACCTTTTGGCAGTTTGCTTCCCCGAGTCACACCTCAAGGTGATGGACTACAACCGCGTGGTTAAGGACCTTAATGGCAACACTCCCGAGGAGTTCCTCGCAAAGGTTGGTGAGCATTTCGATATCGAGTGCAAGGGTGAAGAAGAGTATCGTCCAGCCAAGCTACACAACTTCTCGCTCTATTTGGAGGGCAAGTGGTATTCATTGACCGCTAAGGAAGGCACTTACGACGACAACAACCCAATTGGTGTGCTTGACGTGAAGATTTCTTCGGATTACATCTTGCGCGACATTCTGGGTATCATGGACCTTCGCACCGACAAGCGTATCGACTTCGTGGGCGGTATCCGTGGCCTTGGCGAACTCAAGAAGCGTGTCGACAGCGGTGAGATGAAGATGGCGTTGGCCCTCTATCCTGTGACCATGCGTCAAATCATCAACATTGCCGACACAGGCAACATTATGCCTCCAAAGGCTACTTGGTTTGAGCCTAAGCTTCGCTCAGGACTTATTATTCACAAGCTTGACTAATTGATTCCTTTTTATAAAACAATGCGGGTAGGGCAGTAGTTGCTTTACCCGCTTTTTTTTGAGTTCAGTCGCAAAAAAGTGTGGGGTATTAAGACATTCGTCTCAGCCGTAGGCTGAACTCTGGGTAACCCCCAATACCGATTGCCGAAGTGAGCTCAATGGATTGAGCAGCTGTTCTACTCGCATGACGTGCGAATGGGGAAACTTGATGAAAAGCTGGAACCAAAGAATATGACCCATCATTCAGCTGACGCTGGAGTTTAGAGGGAAGAGGTTAGAGTTTAGAGAGGGCTGCGCCAACATACAATAAGCGCCCGAGTTTGTACCCGAGCGCCATATTCTTTACTTTGATAAGAGATTAGAAGCGGTAACCAATGGCAATTTGCGCGTTGCCGTTCTTAGGATTACCTTCCTTAAACACATTTATAACCCCCATTGTATAACGCCCCTGAACAAATACATCATTGGTAATGTTATAGGTTAAACCTAGCCCAACGCCAAAATCAACACTTTTAGTATCAGATTTAATGTCTTCAGTTTCTTTTGGATCAAAATCCATAGTTCGTTTACTGTAGATATTGAAACCAATTTGAGGACCTAAATCAATACTTAAAGCGGGAATAACATAATACTTAAGCATTACAGGCACATTGATATAATTAATGTTGTAAGTAGTAAGCACTTCACCGGCCATAAAGACTGGTCTTTTATATTTGCCACCTTGTGCAGCAAAAACAACCTCAGGTGCAATAGAGAACTTTTCGTTAAAGCGATACTCCATGAATACACCTGCTTGGTAGTTTATTTGACCACCATGCTTAACACCCTCGCCCCAGAAGTGAGTGTAATCCACTCCGATTTTGGGACCAAACGTGAAAGTTTTCTGCGCCATTGCTGCGCCAGCGGCAAGCATCAAACAAATTAGTGTGAGAGATAATTTCTTCATGATTGTAAAATTATAGTGGTTTAACAATAATACTTTTTAGCAAAGGTACAACAATTTTAAATAAAGCAAGGCTTTTTTGGGTAAAAATGTTGTCTTTTAAGGAGTGGAGTTTCATTGTTTACTTTGCGGAAAAAAGAAACATGGCAAATTCTGTGCATATATCGACATTGAGAAAGATGCTCAAAGCAGGTGACCCCGTGGACATCAAACTGTGGACGAAATCGGGAGAAATCCAGGAATGGAGAAATTGTGTGCCACTGCGCTACAATTTCTATAAGGGAACACGGCAAATCAAACTGCTCAACAGCGGTCAAATCCGTCAGTTGAGGGATGTTTGCGTGTTCCAAATAAATGGTATTAATGTTTTTTTATAATATAAACCTTTATTTGATGAAAATAAACTACCTTTGCAGTAGTTTTTAACCAAAATTGTATTGATATGAGAAAGAACATTCTTGGCTTTATGGCATTAATCGCCATGTTGGTATTCATTCCATCATGCAAGGATTCAAGTGATGAACCAGAAATTCCAGATAAAGATAAAAAATCCTTTGCTTTTTTCTTTTTCCCATTTCTTAATGAAGGTGGGGTACACTTTACTTCTGGTTTTGATGATTACGATTGTGTTGATCCTTATATTGTCAAACCAGACTGTTTCGAGATAATAGACGGCAAATGGTACGCTTTGGAATATAACGCATATATTTCGGGTGGCACCGATGTAAACTTGCTTGTGAATGGAGAGAAGAAATCCACAATATTGAGTAATTGCTCGGCAGTGATAAATTCGGTTGCCTATCAAGAAGATGGACGCTTCAAAGCCTATATTTTCTATTATGATGCCGATGATAACTACCATGGTATCTTTTATGATAATGGCGAGATAAAGCAGATAGACGGATTGACTGATTATGAACGTATATTATTTCTAAAAGTAATTAATAACGATGTATATATAGTTTGGAACTTTGATGTCCAAGACGTTTATGAAATAGGAAATATTGTTATTACCAAGAATGGCACCCCCATTGAACAAAACATAAAGTTGCCCAAAAACTCACATGTTAAGTATTTCCAAGACTTGTGTGTCGAGGGTTCAACAATTTACACATTCTTTACTTTGGTATTAGATGGATATCAAAAACAAGCTTATTATGCCAAGAATAATAAACTAGTCAAAATGGAAGGACTTCATACTGTAGGTTATGGTCAAGTTGTTGACGGCATAGTTTATGGTTTGGGTACAGTATACGAGGAAGGCCAGTACTGTTGCTTTTGGAAAGATGGGGATGCCACAAGAATCATGCCCGAGTCAGCACCAGTGTCGCCACGTGGTCTAGTGGTGGAAAATGGTGACGTTTACTATTTTGTGACAAATTATGCTTTGGAGCCAGATGCCTCAATCCTTTTTAAGAATGGAAAAGAATACTACCGAATTGATGGTGAATGTTCGGGTTTTAGACTTCTCAATTAAACAAAGAAATTCTGTCTTTTAGACAACGGAGTTAAATTTTAATAGTGTAGAAACTATTGCCAACCTAAATGCTTCAGCGGCATTTCAGGTTGACAGCGGAAAGGTGTTCAAAGATGATGTGGACATCTGTCCGGTGATTATCGACAAGAAACTATCGTACATCCCTTGGGGTGGCGACAACGCCTTGCCATATAATATTCTTAATCTCATTGAGAGTGACGAGACGCTCTCGACATGTCAGCAGTTCAACTCTGAGGTGTGTTATGGCAGTGGACTTCGCTATAACGTGGACGAAAGCACCAAGGCTGTCAAGCAGGAGGTCGAGGACTTCCTTCTTGACAATGCCGTGGCGCAGTACTGGCTCGGTGTGTGCCATGACTTCAAACACTTCGCATTTTGCGTATCGGTGATAATCCTTAATGCCGAAGGCAATAAGGTGGTGAGGCTGATTAGAAAGGAGGAGTGCCACTGCCGACTCTCTCCTGCGGAGAAGGACAACCTTTTTGCGACTGAACCGCTTTTTTTTCCATAGTTGCTCCTTCCCAGTCACTCCTATCCAAGAAAAAAGCAGCTCGCTACTTGCGTAGTGAACTGCTTTCAGTGTAGTGGTACGGGGAGTCGAACCCCGGTTTCCGGCGTGAGAGGCCAGCGTCCTGGGCCACTAGACGATACCACCATTTCACGTCGTGGGTGCTGACGGATTCGAACCGCCGACCCTCTGCTTGTAAGGCAGATGCTCTGAACCAGCTGAGCTAAGCACCCGTGCTTTTTAGCGGAAAAGCGATGCAAAGGTACGGCAAGTTTTTGAACTGTGCAAATAATTCGTGATTTTTTTTTCAAAAAAATGCGTTTTCGTGTGTTTTTTGTTGATTTTCTCGAATTTTGGACTTGAAATATAGGGTTATTTGTACTTGTTGGCGTGGATTTTAATGGCTTTGAGGATTTGTTCTCCCAGATGGATGGTGTATCCTTGTTGTGTAAATAAGATGTTTCCTTTACTGTCGGTCACAACAAAAAGAGGCATGGTTTTTTCGTTGGCTTTTGTTTCCCTGATAAGATCTTCCATATTTGTTCCATAAACGAATCTGACTGTGCCCAACATTTCCGCTCTATCTTTGTCAATGCCCCAAATCACTGAAGCTGGCAAATCGCTGAATTGTGACTTGTCGAAGCGTTGCTCTTGTTCTTCGTTTAGAGTCAGCAGAGTTATATCGCATCCTAATGCCTCAATTTGGCTGGCACAGGTGGCGATATCGTGCAGCGCGTGAGTGGTAGGCTCGTTGCTTGGTGCTATAAATCCCACGATGTGATAGCAGTCATTGTCAAGAATTAGTCTCCTTTCTCCATTAGAATAATAGCCGTCTAAACGTAACGTTCCAATAATATTTAGCGCGTTATCTTTGTTAAGCAGAGAAAGGTCAATATCGCTTTCTTTGTTGCTTTCAATTTCAAATGTTGTAATGCTTGCCAGAACGCTGCCGTCACTTTGGCGGTTGCCGGTGGTGAGCATGTAGGTGCCTGGTTCAAGTTGCACACCATTTTTGAAATAATTGTTCCAGGTGGCATCTTCGGGGTAAGTGAGCAACTGCGGTTTGTTATCCACAATCTTGCTTAGGGTGAAATGAGTGTAGTAGGAGAGGTCGTTGTGGGTGTCGCTGGGCGTGAAATTAAGTTGAAGCGTTCCCGAAGGTTCGGTTTTGAGCGATTCGCTTTCCTCAAATTTTACCTCATGCCAAGCGCTATTTGCATAGTATTCAAGCTTGCCGTTCACCTCGTTGATGCGTGCAGGCCAGCCCATGCTGCGTGCTGCGCTCACGAAGAAGATGGCGCGTCCCAGTTCATCGGTGGTGCGAGTGCGGTACACGCTCATAGGTTGCTGACGCAGGCGCTGAGGATTGTGCTCGTTGTCAATTATGATATTTGTTTTGGTCCAAGCGATTAAATCGTTAATATTACTTATTTTGTCGCTTAATTCCTTATGGAAGAATTCTTTATAAGGTGTTAACCATTCATTCTCTACTCGTGGGCTCAGCACATAGCGGCAGTAGATTTCGGTGGTGTCGATTAGCGCCACCTCATTGTCACGTAGTACATCGATGTTGATGTCGCGCAGGTCTTTCTCGCTGAGCACTTCAAGGAGTTTTTGTGCCATCACCTTATTTTTCGCTTCGTCAAGGAACTGCTGTATTGTGCGGTGATTGCCGCGCCACGCTTCTACAGGCATCGTAGCTTCGTAGGCTTGGCGGATGGAATCCTCCTGCGCCTTGCGGCGGTCGTTGAGTGCACGTTGCTCGTCGGAGATTTCTGGTAGTACTGCACTCAATGGTGGCGGCACGATGTCAAGTTCTAGATGACGTGGCAAAGCTTTATCACTTAATTCTATTATTACAAAGTCTCCTATATCGCCAGCCCATGACACTTTTTTGACAGCCACAAGGTCATCTTTTGTCACCCATACCAGTAGGTCTCCTTTGCCTGCGGTGAGTGCAGCATAGCCGCGTTCGTTGGTAGTGTCTTTTGCCACAGTGTAGAACTCGGCATAGTTGTAAAGTTTGAACTCTACTGTGGCATTTGGTACGGGATTGCCGTTTTTATCGTGGACTTTTATGATCCTGATTGAGGTGGGGGTGTAGTTGCTGGTGACATTGATTTCGGTGTAACACGGTGTGCGGCTCACTACCTCCTCTGGACCGTGGTAATCGCCTGCCACCTTGGTGTGCATGAGCATTCCTCGTGAGGCGCTCTCGTTGAACCATCCCAAGTTGAGCACTGGCTCAGGCTCACAGGCTCCCAGGAAGTACCACCAGCCATTGGCCCATGCCTCTACCCATGCGTGGTTGTCGTCGGTGTGTGCCCAGCGTGGGGTATATACTTGGCGAGCTGGGATGCATACCGAACGTAACGCCGCCACAAGAAATGTCGACTCCTCGCCACAGCGGCCATAGGCTGTGCACATTGTGGCGAGCGGACTGCTCGTGCGAGCATCGCTAGGACGGTAGCTTACCTTTTCGTGGCACCAGTGGTTTACCTCGAGGATTGCATCTTCCATTGAGAGATTCTTAACGCGGTCTTTGAGTTCGCGGTAGAACACCATCCTTGCAGTGTCTAGGTTCTCGTTATTGACACGCACTGGTAGCACGAAGTGCTTGAGCTCACGCTCTGGTACGCTCTTTCCCCACGGCATCTCATCGCGTGCCTGCAGGGTGGTGAGGAAGTTGCGGTAGTAGAACTCCTCGCTATAGTCGGTCCGGTCGGGTGTTGCAAGGTGGGTTGTGAGTTCTCTCACATATTTCCAGGCAAGTTCGCTGTTATCGCTTGCGGTCATGTTTGTCGCTGTGATTGCCACTGTCGCAAGGGCTATGATGGTTCTAGATATAAGTCTCATAATGCTGTTTTTTATTTGTCGCAAAAATAACAAATAATTGGCAAAAACATGTAAAAACAGACACATTATTTTGTGTTTCCGTGATAATTTACTAACTTTACAACCTGAAAATACTAAGAATAAAACACCAAATAATTAGAAAATCATGAGACCAAGTTATGTTATGTTTGCCGACGGCTTTGAGGAAATCGAGGCTTTGACGGTTGTTGACGTGTTGCGCCGTGCTGGTATGCAAGTGGTTACTATGTCTATTTATGACGCTCCCGAAGCCATAGGAGCTCATGGAGTTACCGTTGTTGCCGACGAATCGTTCGATCCCGAGATGCTCGAGGATGCTGAGTGGGTAGTGTGCCCAGGTGGAATGCCAGGTGCCTCTAATCTCGCCGAGAACGAGGCTTTGTGCGACATTCTCAAGGAGAGAAATGAGAATGATGAGTACATTGCTGCGATTTGCGCTTCTCCATCAGTTATATTTGGCCCCCTCGGGTTGCTTGATGGCCGCAATGCAACATGCTATCCTGGCATGGAAGATGGCATGGAGGGAGCAAGTGTGGTTAATGAGCATGTGGTTGTCGACGGCAATATTGTCACTGGCATGGGACCTGCATCGGCCGCACGCTTTGCACTTACCATCGCTGCAATGACCATGGGCGAGGAGGTTGCCAATGATGTGGCTGCCGGCATGTTGCTAAAATAAGGGAATCGGAGATCGTGATAGAAAATCACGTAAACGATACTCATGAAATGAAAAAAATCGTGGAGGCCACAGCTTCCACGATTTTATTTATCTTTTATTTATACTGATTACTTAAAGAAATAAGTTGCTTGCACAAACCAAGTGCGGTGCTTGGCTACGTTATCGTCGAGGAGCTTAGTGCCTAGATTCTGACCCACGCTGAAGCTGTAGCCGCCGCTCAGTTGTACTTTGTTGGCAATCTCTACACCAATGCCGGCGTGAAGAAGCACGTTGACAGTAGTGTATTTGAGTGCGTCGTCAACCTTGTTGTGGCCAGCAAGGAATGAGAATGTGGGACCAACGTAGACGAAGGGCATGAGTGTGTTCTCAAAACCATTGAGACGGCTGTAGCGGAATTTAAGGTTCAAAGGAACGTCGATGTAATGAAGTCGAGCAACTTGAGTCTCAATGCCTTGGGAATTCCAAATGAGCTTGTCGCCTAAATGGAGGCGGCCTTGACGCAATGTGTAAAGAATAGAACCATCTATGCCAAAGCCCACTCCGGGAATCATCAGTTCGCCTGTAACACCTGCCGAGCCGCCAAACATGCGGTCGCTTTCAAAGATGTCGCTCTGCTTGAAGTGAATCTCATTGTAGTTGCCTCCAACGGTGATGCCCCAGCGGCGAACAGGCTGTGCAGTAGATGATAATGCGCATAACAGCGCTACGAGAACAAGTATGTGTTTGATATATTTTCTCATATTATTATATTATTATTCGAGTTTCAGACTGCAAAACTAACATAAATTCTTGTCTCTACCAAAGATTTCATTTTTTATAACACAAATTTTAGCCTTATTGAAATGATTTGGTCTAAATTCATGATTTCATAGCTGGTAATTTGTTGGATTCAAGTCGCTAATTGTGTGCCTTTGGGGGCACAATTCAAGGAAAAAGGGGGCAATGTGAGTTTTTTTTGAGATTTTTTCTTGAAAAGTTTTGGTGGTTACGAAAAATGTAGTAATTTTGCACCGCAATTAAGGCAACTTGTCCTGTGGTGTAACGGTAGCACACCGGATTCTGGTTCCGTTTGCGTGGGTTCGAATCCTACCAGGACAACAACAGAAGTGACCACTTTGGGTCACTTTCTTTTTGAAATTATTAACCAGGCGAGCTCTCGTGTAGGGCACGCCATAAAACAAAACTTATTAAACATGGCAACAAAAATCAGACTGCAACGTCATGGTCGTAAAGACTATCCGTTCTATCCAATTGTCATCGCCGATAGCAGGGCACCACGAGATGGTAGATTTATTGAAAGGATTGGTTCGTATAACCCAAACACTAATCCTGCTACAGTAAGTTTGAATTTCGAGAGAGCTCTCTACTGGATCAACGTTGGCGCAATTCCAACCGACACCGTTCGCAACATTCTCTCACGCGAGGGCGTTATGCTCATGAAGCACCTCCAGGGTGGCGTGAAGAAGGGCGCTTTCACCGAGGAAGAGGCTCAGAAACGTTTCGACGCTTGGAAAGCCGAGAAGGACGCTAAGCTCGAGGCTGTAAGAAACAAGGTTCGTGAGGACAAGAAGGCCGCTGGCAAGCAGCGTCTTGAGGAAGAGGCCAAGAAGAACGAGGCTAAGGCTGAGGCCGTAGCTCAGAAGCGCGCCGAGATAGCTGCCGCCAAGGCTGAGGCTGAGGCTCAGGCTGCCGCCGAAGCACAAGCTGCTGAGGACGCCGCCAAGGCTGCCGACGAGGCTCCTGCCGAGGAGGCTCCCGCTGCCGAGGCACCTGCCGAGGAAGCTGCTGCTGAGTAATTCAGCTGGCTCTTGCCCATAGTGGCACTTCTTTTGATTAACTTATAAAGCAAAGCCCTGATGGTATTCCCGTCGGGGCTTGCTGTTTTTTACGGTGAAGAGTGATATATGCTTGACATTGTCCGCCCCCCATTCGAAAAACTCTTCCCGCTACTATGAAAAAGAAATAGATTATTTTGCGATTGTGCTTATTTTATTATATTTTTGTGGGCAAAACATTATAATAAATTTAAATTAAGTATAATTATGAAGAAGTTTTTAAGCCTTTTGTCGTTTGTGGCATTGATGATGCTCAACGCCTGCGACAGTGCCACGGTCGTCACTCCAAGTACCGACCAAGTGTCATTCCTCATCGATGGTGGAGAGCAGGTAGTGGACATAAGTTCCGATGGCCGCTGGAGCGTTGGGAATTGTCCCGATTGGGTGAAAACCGATGTTCAGGATGGCAGACTTGTCATCAAGACCGGGCACAATGATAGTGGTGCTCTGCGACAGGGCGACATCGTCCTCACAGGTAAAAACGTTAGCTCGATTATTCACGTAACACAAGCAGCCAAGTGCACTCACATCACACCATCTAGCGACAAGGTCGAGTTTGGTAAGGATGGAGGCACTCAGACTGTGAACATAGACACCGACGGCATTCCACAAGTTCAGGCCTCGGAGGGATTTACTGCTACCTATGCCAACGGCGTTCTCACAGTGACAGCAGCATCCAACGCTGTAGGAGCACGTCGTGGTGAGATAAAACTTACATGCGAAGACCAGAGCGTGACAATCTTTGCATCGCAAAAAGGCAACGTTTGCAAAACTTGTGGTGGCTCGGGCAAACTTACGTGCCCCCAATGCCATGGAAAAGGATGGTATCCTATAGAAGCTGCTGGAGGTGCTGCTGCTTGTGAACGATGCGGTGGCCGTTGGAATGGATTTACCGATGATTCAAGTGATTGGAGAGACGGTACCGGACGCATCAAGTGTCCCGACTGCGGCGGCACCGGCTTTGGAGATTGATTCATTTAACTCAACCCTGAAAGACGGAGCAATAACGAAGCCGTCATTTTTCGGGAAAAGAAACAGTAAAGGAGGGGCTACATTTGATGGCCCCCCCTTGCTATATTGCAAGTTGAGAAGTTAAGAAGTTAAGGATAGTAGAGTCGTGATAGAAAGCGCTGAGTCCGAAATAGTCTGACAAAGACCTATAAAAAGCAGGAACTTGTAATTAATTGTCAAGGAATGTTTGATAGAACCACATTTTTTTATTTATCTTTGCATGGGCTAAGTTTTTTATTATGAAGTCTCATTTCAAAATACTGGTTGGACTGGTGTTGCTCTTAGTGGTTGCTGGGGTGGCTGTTGAGGGGCATGCCTCTGGTCGCATCAAGCGCATCACTCAGGGCATATTCCTCTATAGCAACTGGGATGCGCCTTATCTCACCCTCGACACTTGCCTTGACATGACGATTACGCATGCCGTAGTGCCCAAAGAGGTTACTTGGTATGGTCGCAACTATGGCATTGCCGAGATAGGCCCTGGTGCTTTCCGTGGTTGCCGCAATCTAACTGTACTGGAGTTGGGTGAGGGTGTGACATCTATTCTTAAGGGTTCGTTGCTTGATTGCCCAAACTTGCGTGTGATAAAACTGAACAATAAAGTGCCTCCAACGCTTGACAATCAGCACCCATTCTATGGTTGCTCTTGGTATGAGGCGATTGAGCCTTATCACACTCTCACTACCGTTATTGTTGTTCCAGAAGGATGTGAGGAGGCTTACCGCAAGGCTCCTGGTTGGAAGGAGTTTAAGGTAATACAGTCGCACATGCCCGATGCTGATGATTTAAATATTGACGAAATAGATATTCAAATTAATAACCTGGAGAGTCAGCTTGAGAAAGTTCAGCAGGAAGAACGGCGGTTGCAAGAAGAACTGGATGCCTTGCGCAAGGCAAAAACAAAATAAAAGAATAAGGCTTCGACCTTTAATTGTGCTTTATGAATTATGCATAAATAAAGCGTTAGTCAACCACAAATAAAAAACCCTTGATTTTACTGAGTTTGTATTTGATTTGTTCCTCGTAGTTGTTGCAGTGTTCTTTAAGGGCATATTCTATCTCGGCAAGCTCTTTACTGGTGAACTCGTTGCGGATTTTGTTCATGTATTCAGGAATCTTGCTCTCACCACGAGTGGCCTGGAAATGCCAGTCAATCCATACGTAGTCGGCATTTCTCACGGTGTCAACATGCTCCTTGAGATGTGTGGCGGCATTGGTGGCGTCGATAATGCGCAGCCCCTCATTGATAGCCCGATTCACCATCCGCTGTCGCTCGTCAAGTTCCTTTTGCGTGTTGCGCAGCTGGATGTTCGAAGCATTTAGCGACATGATGGTGTCGTTCAATCCTCCCAAGTGGCGGCGAAGGCTGTCCTGCTTGAGCTGGCTCAGCTCCATCTGATCGGTTGTCTGGTTCAACTCATTTCGCAGTGAATCAACTTGCTGGCGCGCTTTGTCGTCACGAACGTAACGTGTGTTGTTGTTGAGTCTCGATGCAACTATAGCTGTTCCTGCCAGTAGTCCTGCCAGTAGCAATGCCGTTGCACCAATCATCATTGTGCGCCTCGTCGATTTCATGTGACTCAAGTCATTTTTTATCTCTTCCACACTCTGGTATCTCTCCTCAATGGGAAGGATGCATCGTGCCGCCACTTTCTTGTAGTCACGGTTCAAGTCCATAGTCCTGAGCACGACGCCCAGGCTGTAGATGTCGTTGCGCACGTCGGGCTGGCTCGTTGAGGCCTGCTCGGGCGCCATGTATTGCTGGGTGCCTGCTGGTTGCTTGAGGATGGCATGGACATCGGTGTCGGCAAGACCAAAGTCGATGAGTTTCACATTCTTGCCGTTGGCGGTAATCATTATGTTGCTGGGCTTGATGTCGCGGTGAACAATGTCAAGGCTGTGGATGTAGGACACTGCATCAAGCAGCTGCTGCGCCACATGCAGCCGCTGTTCAACTGTTGTGGAACCGGCTAACCATTCCTTTAGTGTCACACCCTCGACCCATTCCATCACAACACATTCGCCCAGTGATGGAACATTCTCTATGTTAACCACTTGCACAATGCCAGGATGCTGAAGGCGCATCATGATGTCAAACTCCTTGCGCAGCATCTCCTGGTAGACGAGTTTGCCACGGGCCTCATCGTTTAGGGACTTGAGCAGATACCACCGCCCATGTCGCTTGGCACGGGTAAGGGTGTTGATGCCTTGTGAACGCAGCGTTTCGAGTTGTGTGAACTCTGAGCTAACGCCTTCAAAGCCGTCTTCAAGATATCCCGATACCGATGAGGTTTCTTCCATCACTCAAATTTCTTATTGAAGCAATAGAAAATGAACTCCATTGCGCTTGCCGCACACGTAGCCCGTGGGCTTGCGTCCCGTCTGGACAAGGTTGTCGATATACATGGGTTCGCCGTCGATTATCAATTCACAGCAAAAAGTGTTGCCAGGAAGCAGACGGGTGTTTTCGGAACTCTCGACAACAAACTGCCCGCTCCCTAAATGCCTGATAATACATTTTCTACCTGGTTGCCACGTGAGCAATAGGCGCTCGTGCACACCCATTTCAGCACTGGGGTGAATTGAGGCACCCAGAGCCGGCGCGCTCGCTGCTTCCTCATCGTCACTTGACGACGCCATGAAGTGAGTAAAACTGGAATAGCCTAACAACTGCGACAAAGCATTCAATGTAGATTTGCGAGGACTTGTCTCATCGGGGAGATAGCCCCACAAGCGTTTGAGAGTAGTGGGAGAAAGTTTGGCTCCCATTAATTTGAGCTGGTCGCTCAACCATTGGAAGTCACGAGGTGTCGACAGTTCTTGTCGATAAGCCTCTTCTATCCTTCTTAGAAGTAGTGCCTTTGCTTTGTTGATGTCGTTTTCTGCATTTTTCATGTTGCAAATTTAATGAAAAACAAATCAATTGGCAAGCATCACATACTTTTTGTCGATTTTTTGTCTAAAACTAAAGTGAAATGATGGAAATGGACCAAAAATGGACCAAAATGGTTCAAAATGGACTGAATGGACGTGTACTTTATTTCTTTATTCTTCATGGCATGATACAACAAATGCCGTCGTAATCTATGTGATTACAACGGCTGTGCGTTTCTTGCAACGTGCAGCCTCTCGGCGGCACGGGGCTGTTTACCGATTCTTACTTGTAAACAGTGTCGCTAACAGTGAGGCTGTAACGACCCTTAGCGCGACGGCGAGCGAGGACCTTGCGGCCATCGGCAGTGCGCATGCGGTGACGGAAACCATGCTTGTTAGCTTTCTTGCGGTTTGATGGTTGGAATGTACGTTTCATTTTATCTAAATTTTTATTTAATTTGCGATTTCGGACTGCAAAATTAGTGCATTTTTAGGAAATAACCAAGAAAGTTGCGAAATTTAGTCTAAACTTTTTGCATTTTTTCTATTTTTGACCTAATTTTGCACCTGATAACGACTTATAAAGAGAAAAAATCACAAATTATATAACGAAAACCAAGATTATGATTAACGCTCAAGACATCAAAAACGGAACCTGTATCCGTATGGACGGCAGACTTTATTTCTGCATCGAATTCCTTCATGTAAAACCTGGTAAGGGAAACACCTTCATGCGCACCAAGCTCAAAGACGTGGTTGACGGCCGCGTGTTGGAACGTCGCTTCAACATTGGCGAGAAGCTCGAAGACGTGCGTGTTGAGCGCCGCCCCTATCAGTATCTCTACATGGATGGTTCCGACGCTATCTTCATGAACCAAGAGACCTATGAGCAAATTCCTATTCTCAAAGAGGTTATCACTGGTGCCGACTACATGAAAGAGGGCGATGTAGTAGAAGTAGTTACCGATGCTTCGACCGAGACTGTTCTCTTCGCCGAGATGCCTGTTAAGACCGTACTCGAGATCACTTACACCGAGCCAGGTCTCAAGGGCGATACCGCAACCAACACACTCAAGCCAGCCACCGTTGAGACTGGCGCGACCATTAAGGTGCCCTTGTTCATCAATACTGGTGAGAAGATTGAGGTAGACACTCGCGATGGTTCTTATGTAGGCCGCGTGCGCTAAGAGCCGCCCGTTTTAACGATAAAAAACTCCCCGATGCTTCGGGGAGTTTTTTTATTCAATATTCTAGATGATATAGAAATTCAAGGAAGACTTTATTTTATCACCAACTTCTGTGGCTTACGTGACTGCGTGGAGCGCATTATGTAGATGCCTTGTGGCAGATAGATGAAGTCGTCGTTGTTGACCACATCAATGTGCTTAACGAGCTTTCCACTAGCATTGTAGATGTCTACATTGCGATGGGGCTCACTGCACTTGACAAGAACACCGCCCTGTGTGGGTATGAAAGCGATGGGCTTGTCAGCCTCAATTCCGTTAATGGCCGAGTAGGCCACTGTGATGACATTGGATGGGTTGGAAGTATAGCCCAGTCGATAGCTCTGCACACTGTAGGTGTGGGTTTGCCCTGGCATCAAGTCGTCAAACTGGTAGCTTGTCTCATCGGTTGTGAACTCATCGCTTGAAACAATGTTGTTATTGTCATCATATACGATTCGAGTCACTATATAGTAGTCTACAGTCTCTTGAGCAGCTCTCCAATGAGCAGTATAGTTCTCGCCATCGATATCGGTGGCGGGCAATGCTGTAAGCGTGCTAAGTGATGGCACCTCTACACATTTTGCTGAGATGTCGGCGCCATAGCTACCGGTGAGGCCACCGTCATAGATTAGCAGTCGGCACTTGTGGTTGCCAAGGGTGGTTGGCCTGTAAGTGATTACCAGTGGATAGCCTTGTTCACTATTGGCAACATTGCGTGGAATAGTATTTACAGGTATGCTGAACATTCTGGCATCATCACGGAACAGCAGCACCGAGAGGTCTTCATTGAGGTATTGTCCTTTCACGAAGATTGTCATGCTGAGGCTCTTTCCAATCGCTACTTCGCCCATTTCAATTACAGTTTCTAGATTTGGTGTAATGAGTATTGGGTCGCCTTGAGGCTCTTCTCCGCTTTGGTCTACATAGAATGCTTCGCCATAGTGGTTGCCCCAGATGTACTCGGCTAGCTGTGGATTGTCGATGTATGGGTTGCGGTTGTTCTGGATTTTATACACAGCTTCGTTGCGAGCAACCTCCTTGTCGCTCACAGGGTCTTCACGTGACCACTTAAGCAAAAGGTTGATTGACCATTGATTCAATGTCTGCCACGAGGTGTTTGACACCATATAGGTATATTTCCATGTGTAGTCTTGATAGCATGTTGCCATATAGAAATAGGTTCGCGCAAAGTCGCCTTTGTACTCGTCGTCGGGTTCAAACACAGTGCTGCTGCCGCCACCTTGACCTGCCTTGGGGGTGCCCACCTTGGTGCAACCGTTGTTGAAACTGGCTGTCGACACTTCGCCCAGTGGGTAGTTGTTTTTTGCCATATTGGCATCGGCATCGCTAGGATAGAGGTGGTTGAGGTCGGTGTAGGCGTCAACCTGGGTTCCTCCCCACCAGCTCTTGGGGAACGAGTGCTCACGATTCATGCCGCTAACGGCACTCGCGCCGCGGTAGTAACGTGTTATGTTGCTGTACATGTCCCACACCTGGTTAGGATTTTCGAAGTGGCAGTCGGTGCTCTGGAAGTGGTACCACAGGCTGCTGTAAGTCATGACAGTGTGGTTCTTGAGCAGCTGATGCACAGCATTCTTCAAGTCTTGGCCACGCTTGCCGTCAATGCTGTTGTAATAACCTGTTGGAACATTGGCGCTGGCGTTCATGGCAAAAATTAGTGCCAAGGCAAACAATAAGAGTCTATATAGTTTCATAGTATATTTGTTTTTAAATTTATTGTGTGTGGCAAAGATACAACAATTATTCTTGCAAAGCAAAAAACGCGCACTTTCAAATGCGTATTATGCATTGTTGTTTATACGATGCCATTCATCATGGCATAGAAGCTGAGTCCTGACACGCTCTTTATGCCAAGCTTGGCAGTAAGATTTTTGCGGTGAGTGAGAACAGTGTTGATGCTGATATTGAGCTCTTGAGCGATTTCCTTGTTTATTTTGCCCATGGCGATGAGCCTTAAAACTTCAATCTCACGTGAAGATAGGGTGGAACTGGGTTTCTCCTCGTGGTGATTGGTTTCAAGAAGCAGGCTCATGGCACTGATTATTTCGCTCTCGGATGCCGAGCAGTTGAGAGTCTTTATGTCTTCTATAACCTCATTTCCTGTAGTCAAAACTATTGTCTTGGACTTTCGCGGAAGGAAAAACGCAAGGTTTGCAACAAGTGTTGCCTTGTCGATAAAGAACAGATGTGGCTCAATGCTCTGGTTGAAGGTAGAGAAATATCCGTCATCGGCGATGTGGGCGTCGATAGCAAAAACATCTCTTAATAAGCCTTTCAGGCCGATGGCTTCGAGAGTGTTGTGTGTCAATATGATAACCCTGCTGTTACTCATCTTGTGGTGTGAGTGAGTTGTAGATGGGGAGCAAGATGCGCCTGCGGATGCGGTTGTTTTGCTTGATATCCTTTTTGAGAGAGAAAATTGCTACAATCACAGCGTAGCCCAGATTGTGGTCATAGTCGCCCTTGAGGTGCATGACAATCATGTTGATGAGGTCATCTATTTTGTCCTCGATGGTGTCGGTTGCATTTTCGTTGTGTGAAAGTTCGGAAACAGTTTTCAAGGTCTTAACGTTGCTTATCACTTCGGGGAAGAGTCGGTCGCGGTCATCGTTAATGCGTTGAAGCAGCTCGTTTTTCATTTCATCAAAGAACTGTTTCATGATGATGATATTGTTGTTGTGCGACGGAGCCCTTGCTATGAGGAACGAGAAATGACGCTCAATGTTTGGCAGGATATAGTGCTCGTAGTAGCTGTTGGTCTTGCTCAGGTATTCAACAATCTCGGTGACTTCAAACTGCTCCAGTGCTTGTTGAGGGAAGTAGTTCTCGTTTATGTAAGTGTTGAGAATGGTAACGAAGAAATTCACGTCTATGTCGTGTTGAGAGCAGGCTTGCTCGATGGTTGCGTCACCCACACCAAGAGCTATCCCAAAACGGTCAAGAACAGTGATTGTCGAAGGATCGTGAAGAATTATCTCGCTAAGTTTTGAATCGTGGTTGATTAGTGCCATAGTATGATATTAGATTGTGTGAAATTTGCTGGTTACTATATATTGAGCTGGTATATCGTGAGGTTCAGTAGGAAGATTCTCGACAAGTTGACAATGGAAACAAACTGCAATGGTTGTAGCCGTAGTTTGCGACAGGAAACGGTCATAGAATCCCTTGCCCCTTCCGCACCTGTTGCCATTGCGGTCAAAGGCAACACCAGGAACTATTATCAGGTCGAGAATGCTGAGGTCTGTAAGAGGCACTCCAGTAGGTTCTAGAATGTCGAAACTTCCCTTTTTCAAACTTTCTGGCTCATACTTTATGACTTCGATGTCATCACCGCTCACACGTGGCAGATACACATTTTTTTTCTTAGCCCATTTCTCAATAATGTGATGAGTGGGCAACTCGTCGGGCAACGATGAGAATATCATTACATTGTGGCTTTGAGCGAAAACCGATGTTTGTTCAATGTGACCAAACACCACGTTTGCTTCTCGCAGTTTGTCGTCGGGGGAAATTTGGGCTACTTGAGCCTTGATACTTTTTCTCAGTTGTCTCTTGTCCATCGAGATTAGTGTCAATAATTGGTGATTGGGAATGCTGCCTTGTGTTTGTTGAGCGCTTTGAGTGCAGCCTCAATAGTCTTGTCGCTGCGGTTCACAATGGGGTAGTAGGCGCTTTGGCCAAAGACGTCTCGGGCAATGAGTCCCTTTATCACGCTGGTGAGGACATCTTCTGATTGGCGTATGTAATACCATCTGGCTGGAATGCCTTTGTTGGCAGCATGATTCACAAAGTCGTTAAGAAGATCATCATTTGCAGGCAAATTGCGAAGTAGCTGCTTGTAGTCACTCATCTGACTTAGCGATGAACGATTCTCAGTAACATATTTCAAGGCATACTCCTGAAGGATGCCGGCACCGTATACAGCTGCAAAATAGGAGGAATAACCTGTAGTGTCGCGGGGCACAAAAATGTCGGGGATAATGCCACCGCCACCATACACTTTGCGACCGGTGCTTGTCAAGAATATCTTTGTGGAATCAATCTTTATACTGTCCTTGCTATAAAGCTCTCCATTGCTGTAACGGTCGAGAATGTCTTTCTGGTAGGCACTCTCACCGTTGTTGTAAGGTTTCTGGATGCATCGTCCCGAGGGAGTATAATACTTTGCGATGGTGAGGCGAATAGCGCTCTTGTCGGGAAGGTCAAACTGCTGTTGTACCAGACCTTTGCCAAAAGATCTATTACCCACAATCAAGCCACGGTCGTTGTCTTGGATAGCACCTGCAAACACCTCGCTGGCGCTAGCCGAGAACTCATCGATGAGAACTACCAATTCTTCTTCTTGGAATTGGCCGCGGCCATCGCTGTAGAAAGTGTTTTCTTCACGACGATAACGTCCTTTGGTGCTCACAATCTTCTTGTCGGCAGGAAGAAACTCGTTAACCATTATAACAGCAATTTCAAGGAAACCGCCACCGTTGCCTCTCATGTCGACCATAAAGCGCTTTGCTCCCTCATTTCTCAAGGAGTTGAGAGCTTTTATAAATTCATTATAGGTATTACGTCCAAATTGCGAAACCTTGACATAGCCAGTCGTCTTGTCAATCATATAACTGGCATCAACCGAAGTCATGGGGACATCGCCACGAGTGATGACAAATGACAATTGCTTGCTTTGGCCTTCACGTGCGATTCCAACCTTTACCTTGGTACCTTTATCGCCACGAAGTTTCTCTTTTACTTTGTTGGCATCCATCTGAGGACCTACGCTGGTAGTGTCGTCGATAGTAACAATCTTGTCGCCTGCCAGTAACCCGGCTCGGTCGCTGGGTCCGCCTGGAATGACTTCCAAAACGACAATCGTGTCGTTCATGCGCTGGAACGAGATACCAATTCCTGAGAAACTGCCGTTAAGCTCTTCTTGATTCGCTTTTAGCTCACTGGCCGAGAGATACGAACTATGAGGGTCAAGGTTGGCAAGAATGGCTGGTATCGACATCTCAATCAAGTCGTGGGTGTTGATGCTGTCGTCTACATATTCTTGAGAGATGAGGTTGAGAATTGTATTGAGCTTGCGGTCACTCTGCTTGTTGTATTCTTTGTTGGAAAAAGGATTCCCCATGAAAATTCCCAATACAATACCCAATATCACCGAAACGGCGATAGTAAGAGGGAACCAAGCTGTATAATCGCGTCTTTTGTTCATTGTGTTCTATGAAAACTCTATTGGAGAAAGAAAAAAGAGAAATTTTAAATTTTATATCTCGAGTTGGCAGCATTCAATACCGGCGCGTTTAATCAACTCGATGCCGTCGGTGAGACGATAAATCTCATTGAAAACAACTCGCTTTATGCCTGCTTGAATAATGAGCTTGGCACACTCGATGCAGGGAGAAGATGTGACATAGAGAGTGGCATCGCGGCTACTGTTGTTGCTCTGAGCAACTTTGGTGATAGCATTGGCTTCGGCATGTAGAACATAAGCCTTAGTGTGCTCGTTCTCGTCCTCGCACACGTTTTCAAAACCAACAGGTGTGCCGTTGTAACCATCCGAAATTATCATCTTGTCCTTAACAATGATGGCTCCCACCTTGCGGCGCTTGCAGTAGGAGTTCTCGGCCCAAATTTGAGCCATTCTCAAATATCTGGAGTCTAAAATTTCTTGCTTATCCATGACGGAAGATTGTAAGCGGCTAAGTGACAATAAAATAAATGTAATGAAATATAGGTAACGTAAAAAACAACTACAAAGGTAGTTATTTTATATAATTATTGAAAGCAAAGATTATTATTTTTTTTACAGATTTTTCTAAGGCAGTGCTTTATTGAATGTCAAGCACTTTTGAAAACCTTACTTGGCTTTTATAAACGGGAAATTTGAATGTAAGAATCACACCGCTTTCAAAGACTGCATATACATCCTCATCAATAAGCTCAAAGGTTGAGTCTATCCATTTGCCTGTGAAGTTATCGGTGAAAATGGTCTTTGTCATTTCTCCTTTTTTCATTCCAAAAGACCATTGTGATTTTTTGACTTGGGCACCATCAATATAGATTAAATCATAGCCATTGGTTGTCTCAACAAGAGCGATAGTGTATCGACCGCCAAGTTTGAGCCAGGTGTCCTCCATGTCGCGGTCAAGATAAACCCAGTAGCCTTCATATGGATTCTTAGAAGCCTGGAAATGACTGTCGAGAGCCTCGCGTGTCCATTGGGTAGTGATAGGAAGACCATTGCTTGAGTCGCTTGTTGATGGCTTTGTGAGAACAGCTCGCTCAATGGAAATCTTGGCACCGGGTCCTACAAGATATCCCACATTAACATGGTCGCATCCATCGTTGATTCTGAGTTCTTCGGGTGTCAGCTTGTGGATGAGAAGCTCTTTGAGGCCGTTCTTTCCTCCCATCACTTTAATCTCTTGTCCATCAAGCTCAACGCATAGGTAATTATATCCCTCGTCAAGGTTCATTTCTTTATCAAGAGTTGTGGTTTCCACGATGGTTGCTTTGCCGTTTACAATCTTGTTGAGTTCTATGGTCATTGACCTTGTGTCAACAGCTTCGTCATAGGGGTTGGTATTAGTGCATCGTGCGGTCAAGTTCCAGTAGTCTCTCCCATTGTGGTTGAACACTAAGCCACACCGTGTTGACGCAATGCTCGTCATGCGTCCGTTGGTCCCTTTGACTTTGTAGGTTTTACCTTCTTTATTGTGGAGGTTGGCAAATTTCAAGTAGTATTTATAGTCGCTTTGCGAGTCTATGAAGGTTGTGTCAAGAACTATAATGCTGGCGCTGCTTTCATTGGCATGCTGCAAGCAGTCTCCATTGATGATGGCCTTGCCGTTGCGCAACTGAGCAAAGTCGTTGTATTTAGTGCAATAGGATGTGGATGACTGCGCTATTGTTGTGATAGTCGTTAAGGACACCATCAAAAAAACAAATATGGAGTTGATTGCTTTCTTCATTGCGGTTTTTAAAGATTTAAAAAACAAAATTAGGAGTTTTGCCGTTAATGTCGAAATATTTTCAATATTTTTTGATAAAGTTATCTAAAATTGGAAATAAAGTAGTAACTTTGTAGCTGTTTTAAATAATGGGAACAGTTATATCAATCATAGTAGGTTGCCTATCGGTGGGTATTATCTTATCGGCGCCGATGGGACCAATTGGAATATTAGTGATACAGCGCACCATGGAGAAAGGCCGCAAGAGTGGTCTTTACACTGGTTATGGTGCTGCTATATCCGATTTGTTCTATTGCCTGCTTGCTGGATTGGGACTGTCATTTGTGACCGATTTTATTACCAATCATCAGGATTTGTTCCAGATAGGTGGAAGTATAATTCTTATCATCTTTGCACTTTTCATGATTTTCCGTAGCCCTGTCAAGGGTATTAAGCATGACGATGGGAAAAAAATCAATTACACTCACGATGCGATTACTGGTTTTGCTTTCACCTTGTCAAACCCACTTATCATTTTCTTGATATTCCCACTTTTCGCTCGCTTTGGGTTCCCTTCGTCGGAATTTGAATTCTACCACTATATTATTGGTTACCTGTTTATTGTGGTTGGAGCAGTGTTGTGGTGGATGGCCATTACTTTCATTGTTGATAAGCTAAGAGCGAAATTCAACATAAATAGTATGTGGTTGATTAACAAGATTATGGGTAGTATAATTCTGATTCTTGCAGTTTATGGTTTGGTTTCGGGATTGCTTGCCTACTTTCATGTTATCTGATGGAATGTAGCATTATTTCTCTTCCTCAACTCGACAAGATGCCCCTGCAGCAGGCAGGACAATACCTTGACTCCAATGTGGAGCATGGGGTGATTGAATTTGTCAACTGGAGCGAGGAGTTTCCTTATAAGCCTTATTGCACTTTTGTTATTGCCGTGTCGTCGACTCGGCTTTATGTTTTTTTCTCGGTTATCAGTAAAGACTTGCGCGCGGTTAACCTAGACGATTTAAGCCCAGTGGCGCAAGACAGTTGTGTGGAATTTTTCATGCAGGTACCTGACAGCAATGAGTATTGGAACTTTGAGTTCAATTGCATTGGGACATTGAACGCCAGCCACCGTGAGCAGCGTAATAACCCTGTGCGCCTAAATGCGCAACAACTTAAATCAATTCAACGCTATGCATCGTGTGGAAGCGAGCCCATTGAAGAACAGGAAGGCACATACTGTTGGGACTTGACAGTGTCAATCCCTCTTGAACTAGTGGGATTGGATGCCGAGAATCTACCCGATTATATAATGGGAAATTTCTATAAGTGCGCTGGTAAAACTGCTCATCAGCATTATGTTTCATGGAACCCGATTGATGGAGTTAAGCCCGACTTCCATCGTCCTGACTGTTTTGGGAAGTTGTGGTTCCACATGCCTGAGCCTGTTGCAGAACTACGACCAGCTTCCCATGTAGAGAAAAAGAAAAGCCTGAGGCAGAGATTGCTCAGGCTTATAGGAAAATAGTGATAACTTTAACTTCTTAAGTTAAGCGATTAGGCTTTTGTTCCATTCAATGGTTGATTAAATACTGCGAGCTGATCGACTCGTGGTCGTTGATGCGCTGAATGGTCTCGGCAATCAGTCCAGCAACCGACACTCTCTTGACTTTCTCGCTGCGAGAGGTGTCGTAGTTGATAGAGTCGGAAATTACCACCTCGGTTAGGCAACTCTTGTTGATGCGCTCGGTGGCGGGATCGCTCATAACTCCATGAGATGCGATGGCTCTCACCGATTTTGCACCATTCTTCATCATTACCTCGGCAGCGGTGCAGATTGTTCCTGCGGTGTCAATCATGTCGTCAACAAGAATAACGTTCTTATCTTTTACATCACCGATGATTGTCATCTTCTCAACAACATTGGCACGGGCGCGCTGTTTGTGGCACAGTGCCATGGGAACCTTATAATGCTTGGCATACTCTAAAACGCGCTTGGCACCGCCCACGTCGGGTGACGCAAATACCATGTCTTTAAGTTTTAGCTTATTGATGTAGGGTACAAACACCGATGAAGCATAGAGATGGTTAAGTGGCAGATTGAAGAATCCTTGAATTTGGTCGGCATGCAGGTCCATAGTGATTATGCTGTCAACACCAGCACTTGTAAGCATTCCGGCTACAAGTTTAGCAGCGATTGATACACGAGGACGGTCCTTGCGGTCCTGTCGAGCCCAGCCAAAATAGGGGATAACTGCTGTTACCGACTTCGCCGATGCACGTTTTGCTGCATCAATCATGAGCAGTAGCTCCATTAAATTGTCGGTGGGAGGGAACATCGACTGGACAAGGTATATCTCGTCGCCCCTCACCGATTCTTCGTATGACACTTGAAACTCACCGTCAGCAAACTCGTTAACCTGCATTTCACCAACTTCTATTCCGAGTTTCTTCGCTATCTCATCGGCAAGATATCTTGAATATCTGCCAGAAAAAATTTTGAATGGTTTTTTGCTCATAATAACGAAGGTCTAAAATCTTACTGCAAAAGTAATATATTATTTTGTTTAATCCTATATAATATTGAAAATAATTTTATGAAAATCACATTAGTTTGATAATCATAGCATTGCGATGTGGAATTGTGAGTTCGAGCGGTTGGCTGGGGTCGATGTGGAGCGTTAAATCGCTGGCAGTGAGAAGTTCGCGTGCATTATAACATCCTGATTGCATTCTCATGACATCGAGCGCGTGCTGTGGAGTAATCAAGTTGATGTGTTCATCCTGGTCACCAAAGTTGGCAATGATGAGTATCCGTTCGTTGCCATAGTGACGGTAGTAGGTATAGACCTTGTCGCAGTTCATCGTTTCGTGATTAACATACATCAAGTCGTAAAACTCGCCTTGCGATAAAGCTTTCTCGCTGTTGCACAACCTGAGCACTCTTTTGTAGAAGCGTCGCAATTCTCTCTCTGCCTTGGTGAGTTTTGATGTATCGCACTTGCCGTTGTTGTACCATCGGCGCATAGAGTCAACGCTCCAATAATCAAAAATAGTGGTGCGTCCGTCTTGTCCGCTGAATCCCTCGGCATCGAGAGCGGGTTCGCCTAGTTCTTGGCCGCTATACAGCATGAACGGGGCGCGTGATATTGTCGCCGAAACCACCAGTGCTGGTAATGCTTTGAAGGCATCACCTGCAAACTGGGGTGAAGCAATGCGCTGCTCGTCGTGGTTCTCAAGGAAGTTGAGCATGAAGTCACCTATTCCCTCTACAGCTTGCCAGCATCCTGTGATCGCATTTGCGCTGGCATTGCCGCAGGTGATGGCTCGCAAGGTGTCGTAGAGCGATACTTTGTCATATAGGTAGTCGAAGTGGCCATAGTAAATGTATTCGCGATAAATACCCACGTCATACAGTTCGGCAATGAAAATAACACTTGAATTAACCTCTTTTACTTGTGGTATAGCCCAGTTCCAAAATTCAACAGGTACCATATGAGCCATGTCGCAGCGGAAACCATCTATGCCTTTCTGCGCCCAGAACTTCAAGATTTCGAGCATCTTGTGCCAAGTCGATGGGATAGGAGAGAAGTGCCTCTGCCAAGAGGCATAGTCAAATCCATAATTTAGTTTGACTGTCTCATACCAGTCGTTGACTCCAGGATAGGGATGAAAGCAGTCATTGCCGGTTGCCATTGCCGGTTTTTCGTAATAGAACTCGTCGCCTTGTCCCAAATCAATGCCGGGAGCGAACTGTTGGTTAGGCATATAGTAGAAGTTGTTTGATGTAGAAAAAGCGAGGTCTTTATTGTCGCTTTCCCCTAAGTCTTCAACTCCATCAGGTTTAGCGATGCTGTGATACTGGCGTGCTACATGATTTGGCACAAAGTCGATTATGACTTTCATGTCGGCCTCATGGGTACGTTCCACAAGTTTTTCAAACTCACGCATGCGGTTCTTGACCCTCACTGCAATGTCGGGGTCGATGTCGTAGTAGTCGGTGATGGCGTAGGGCGAGCCAGCATTACCTTTCACAATAAATGGGTTGCAGTCAGGGATATCTTTATAGTGGGTTTTGTTAGCATGGCGAATCACTCCTGTGTACCACACATGGGTTGCACCCAGGTCTTTCAACTTTTTGAGCACAGGTAGGGTGATGTCGTTCATCTTGCCCGCACCGTTTTGCTTTATTGTGCCATTAGGCACACAGTGGTCGCATGTGTTGGTGAACAGGCGGGGAAAGAGCTGGTAAATGATGGGTTTTGTCATAATGTCATGCCTTTTATAAGTTCTGAATTCTTAAGTATCTTCATGGTCTCAAAATAACCTTTCTGTGCAATCTTGTTGGCAGCCTGAGTGTCGAAGGTGCTGTGGCTCTGAATTGAGACGATATCAACAAGAAGGTCGCACAGCGCTTTGTCGGCAATGACATTGCGCAAAGTCATGAGTTTATAAGTGCGGTAGGCGAGTGAACGCACGTTCATCTTGATGGGGCCAAGCTTCGACGGGCTCACGTTGATGCCTATCACGGTGTTGCACAATGGGCGCAGGTAATAAGAGGGCAAATTGTGAAGCACACCACCATCCACGCAGTAGCTGCCGTCGATTTTTACTGGCTTGAACACCAGCGGTATGCTGCACGAGGCTATTACACGCTCGGCGATGTTGCCCGAGGTAAACGGCATTTCGTGTTGCTGCTCAATGTCGGTGGCTGCGATAATGGTGGGCAGCCGAAGCTGCTCGATGTTTTCTACGGGCAGATTTTTCGCTATGAATTTTTTGAACTTGTCAAGCTTAAGGAATCCGCTTTTCGATATGTCAACTTGCAGGAACTTGCTCATGTCAACGTTTCCCATGATGTTGAAAATCTCATCAGCACTCATTCCAGCCGCATAAAATGCTGCCACCACACTTCCTGCACTCACTCCAGCGATGATGTCGGGCTTAATACCCACATCTTCTAGGGCTCGCAGGGCACCTATGTGTGCAAATCCGCGTACTCCACCACCGCTGAGTGCTAATCCTATGTTATATTTCTTTTCTTTCACCATAAATTGTTTTTAATCCATTTCTCCCACCATTTGCGTGCTTTTTTGTCTTTGAGTTTTTTGACGTTATCTTTCAGCCATTGGAGTTCGTTGCTATCGTTCTGACTCGCAACTACTATGAAAAACTTAGATAAATCTTCCTTAGGATTCTTGGCAACCCAAGTGAGGAACTCTGTGCTATTACGCATGCCTAGGTTGAAACTCCACACGGCAAATTCTATTACCGATAATGTCTCGGGGTTCTCGGGAGGGTCGTCTCCTTTCTCTTTATATTGTTTATATTGTTCTACTATTTTTGCTATTTTGTTAGCTTCTTTGTTGAGCTCTTTAGGTGTCGTGGAATTGCTGGCAGGAGTTTGAGCCATAGTGAGCACACTCATACCTATGGGGAAGTACTCTCCTTCGGTCATGGAGTGAGTTGGTTGTTTGTGGTCTTTGCTCAGGTAGTTGGCATCACCATCTGTCCTAATGGCACTTGTTGTGGGGTGAAGTTGCTCGATTTTTCCACTGCTGCTCACCACAAATGGGTTGCAGATGGTCCCTTCTTTGTAAAACCAATTGCCACCTTTTGCAGTAGTAAAGAAATTATATGTTCTTAACACCTTGATAGTGTCACCGCTGAACTCAAAGCTGATATTTGGTGAGGGCTGGTAAACCATTTCATCATGAGGAAATATCAATTTAAGAATTTCGGAATCCCCATCGTGTCCCAGCATAGCACCATCTGCTATCTCTTTGCCATCAAAGGTTACGGCATAGTACTCTGTGGGAAGCTTTTCATTCTTTACAGAGCAGAGTAATATTGTTCTGATGGAGCTGCCTTTAGATGTGAAGCGTTCGCTCGTTTGAAGGTCAAATACCTTGACTTCGGAGTTGTTGAGCAACGACTGGTGATGCATATAGATTTTATCCAGCAGCTCTGTTGCTTCAGTGCTACTTAATGGCTTTTCACTGAAGGCGAGCGTAGAAGGATTAATGCCACCTAAGCTTGTGAATGATAACAGCAAAGTGCAGATTGCTGACAGAAATAATTTAGTCTTCATAATAGTACAGTTTTATTTCTGCTACAAATATAATCACAAATAATCACATATACAACTATGAAGACTTTTTGAATAAATATTATCTAAATATTGATAAATGTCATGATTGTTCCCATGATTGAGCCAAGAAGGGCTCCGAGCCACACAATGGCGCGTAGTTCTTTCTTCATCACGCTCAGGATGATTTGTTCGGCTTCTTCCATGTCCATCTCTTGGATGCGTTTCTCGACTATTTTGCTAATGTTGATACTCTCGAGGATGCGTGGCAGATGGTCATTGATAATGGTTCGATACACGCTTACGATGCCCTCGCGCGCCTGTTCAAGCTGTTGCTCGTGTCCCTTGAAAAGGTCACACATGGGCATTGACATGAGTTTGTCGGCCTCGGTATACACGATTCTTGTCGACATGCTTGGGGCCTGCTCTTGTAGAACTTCATTGATATGTGACGAGAGTTTGGCCTCGATGGGCGATGATACGGCCTCAATGAGTCGTTCGGCATGAATTTTTCCTGCCACGCTTGAGCGAGTCTTGTCAATAACGTGCTGGGTGGCTGCATGGGCAATTGTCTTGCCAATGGCTCGATCGCGAAGTTTAGATGAAATTAATTTGGCAATTTCGTCGCAGGTGCTTTCGCGCATTGCGCTAATCTCTTGCTCAGTAAGATAGTGGCCAGCAAACTGCTCGAGCGTTTCTTCATTGTGGAGCTGGGTGTAGAAAAATTCATCTATGGCATTTCTTGATTTCTCGAGCATCTCGTCGCTTAGCAATGTCTTTTCAAGCACCTCGCGGTTCATGAGGTTCTCGCTGATTGCTCCGCCAATGGCACTGGCAATGCGGTCTTTCTCCTTGGGGATTATGCCGGGAGTGAAAGGAACACGTTTGCCAAAGATGTATTTCGCTGTTCTGGGACGAAACAGCATCCTGATAGCAATATCGTTAGTGATATAGCCAATAACCGCACCAAGTGCTGGTCCCGAAATGTATTCAAGAATTGCGTTCATAACTTCTAGTATTCAGTTATATAAAATATAAATTTAGCAAAACCCATGCCAAAAGAAAAATAAGGTGCACCCACCATGTGGTACACCTTATTTAAATAATATAAAGAATTGTTTTATTATCCAAGGAAGCCGAGCAATACACCGGCGGCAACTGCCGAACCGATAACACCAGCAACGTTTGGACCCATGGCGTGCATGAGCAGGTAGTTGCTTGGGTCGGCCTTGAGACCCTGGTCGTTGCTGATGCGAGCAGCCATAGGCACAGCACTCACACCTGCATTACCAATCAATGGATTCAACTTCTTGTGCTTGGGCAGGATGAGGTTGAAGATCTTCACAAAGAGCACACCCGAAGTGGTGGCGATGATAAATGCCATGAAACCAAGAAAGAAAATCTTGATGGTGTCGGGGGTAAGGAACTCCGAAGCTTGGGTGGAAGCACCCACACTCATACCTAGCACGATTGTCACCATGTCGGTCATTGCGTTACTTGCGGTCTTGGCAAGGCGGGTGGTAACACCACTCTCACGCAGCAAGTTTCCGAAGAACAACATACCGAGCAGAGGAAGACCGCTGGGCACGAAGAAGCAAGTGAGGATAAGACCCACGATGGGGAAGATAATCTTCTCGGTCTGCGAAACCTTGCGGGCGGGCTTCATGCGGATAAGACGCTCTTTCTTGGTGGTGAGCAGTCGCATGATGGGCGGCTGAATCACTGGCACAAGCGCCATGTAGCTATAAGCCGAAACCGCGATGGCACCCATCAAGTTTGGCGCGAGTTTCGAAGACAAGAAGATAGCGGTAGGACCGTCGGCACCACCAATGATGGCGATAGCACCTGCCTGGTCGGGCATGAAGCCCATAGCCAAGGCTACCATATAGGCGCCAAAGATACCGAACTGCGCAGCTGCACCCACAAGCATGAGCTTGGGGTTGGCGAGCAATGCCGAGAAGTCGGTCATCGCACCAATACCCAGGAAGATGAGCGGTGGATACCAACCCTGGCGTACACCTTGATAAAGGATGTTCAATACCGAACCTTCCTCATAGATACCAATCTCATTGCCTGGCTGGAAAGGAATGTTTCCAATCAGGATACCGAAGCCAATGGGCACAAGCAGCATAGGCTCGAAATCGTGCTTGATGGCGAGGTAGATGAAAAGCAGACCCACACCAAGCATAATCAAGCTCTCAGGCGATAACGTTACGTTATAGAAGCCTGTGAAGTGCCAGAATTGCTCCAGGTTTTTTGCAATATTAAGTAGTACCATAGTTTTAAGCGATAATCATAATAGTGGTACCCTCTTGAACCGATTCTTCAAGAGATACGTTGATTGATTTAACAACGCCGTCTTTGCCTGCATGAATCTCGTTGCCCATCTTCATGGCCTCGAGGATGCAAACCACGTCGCTGGCCTTAACTTGCTGTCCTTCCTTTACATGGAGCTCCTTGATAACTCCAGGAAGTGGAGAAGCGATAACATACTCACCGGCAGCTGCGGCAGCGGGCTTGGCTGCGGCAGGCTTGGCTGCAACAGGAGCATCGTTGCTTGGTGCCACTCTCTTGACAACAGGCTTAGCAACCTTTTCCTCTTCAAGCTCAACGGTGTAGGGAACACCATTAACCTCGATATTTGCAATGTTGTTCTCAATGTCACCAACATTTACTTTGTATTCGTGACCATTGATTTTATACTTATATTCTTTCATTGATAAAACAAATTAAATGTTAGTGATAATTAATGATTGTTGTGATGTTCGGGAACGCGAAGCAGAAGGTTGCCCTTCGAACCCCATGCGCTGTGGGCCTCATGAGAGTGGTCGAAGGTGAGCACGCCACTTTCCTCGTCGTGAGCGTTGAGATGCTGATAGAGAGCCATGCAGATGGCTGCAATAGCCTCATCGTCGTCGCCGCCCTCTTGAGCAGCAACAGCTTCAACAGGTTCGTCAACAGTCTCTTCCTCTTTCTTCTCCTTGCCTTGTCCTGCAAAGGCCTTACCAAAGAGTTTGAACAGGATGTAGAGCATGAGCAGAGCGCAGAACACTACGCCCATCGACATGATAGTAAGCCAAATACCTGAACCATCTTCGTTCTTAAACATCTCGATGTTCTCGTTCACTGGGCGTACATTGAACTTGCCAGGAGTGATTGCCTTGGCGACTGAAGAACCATCACGCACTTCCCACTGGCTAGTGACGAAGTTGTGATTGCCATTCATGTGCATGTCGGTGGGTAGACCCTCACTGATGCGGGCAAATGATTGTCCAGCTTGCAAATTAGCGGGAATGATTACCTCGTCAACAAGGTCGCCATTCACATCATAGAGAGCAACGTAGTTCTCACAGCCGGCAGCTAGCGTGAACGACAGGTGGAAAGTTCCAGCTGTTGTGTCGCCATCGGCATAGAATACTACATGAGTGCGGGGCTTAATCTTAGTGTTAACATCACCACGTGGAATCTCATAAACCTTGTCGGGATTCTGGTTGCGGAGCTCCTCGAGAAGCACGTTGCGCTTCTTGTTGCTCTTCGACTCCATATCCTTGAAATAGTTCTGGATATAATCTGGCTTAAATGTTGTGATAAACATTTTTTCGATGCCATTGGTGCCGTAGGAAGCATTGAAAAGCTCAATCCAGGCCGAGCACTTGCCATTCTGGTTATCACTGTTGTTGTTTTGCACCATCACCTCGTTGATGCACATGTCCATGCGGCCTTGTGCCATTGCCGAGAGTGCTGCAACCACAGCAATAAGTGTCAATAATATTTTCTTATTCATTTTGAATTGTCGTTGAATAGGAATTACAAAGGAATGTTGCCATGCTTCTTGGCGGGATTGTTGTACTTCTTAGTGCGCAGTTGCTCAAGAGCACGAATCACGCGGAAGCGAGTGTTGCGAGGCTCAATCACGTCATCGATGTAGCCATACTTGGCTGCATTGAATGGAGTGCAGAACAAGTCGTTGTACTCTTGTTCCTTCTCGGCAATATACTTTTTGTTTTCTTCCATGATTTCTTTAGCCTTAGCCTCGTCACCAGCCTCTTTAGCCTCGGCAGCGGCAGCCTTGGCAGCCTTCATGTCCTTGGCATAGAGAATGCCAGCGGCACCAGCGGCACCCATCACAGCAATCTCGGCGCTTGGCCAAGCGTAGTTCATGTCGCCACGCAGCTGCTTGCAGCTCATCACGATGTGGCTACCACCGTAGCTCTTGCGCAGGGTAACGGTAACCTTGGGCACTGTAGCTTCGCCGTAGGCGTAGAGCAACTTGGCGCCATTAAGGATGACAGCGTTGTACTCTTGTCCTGTTCCCGGCAAGAATCCGGGTACGTCAACTAGAGTTACCAATGGGATATTGAATGCGTCGCAGAAGCGTACGAAGCGTCCACCCTTCTTCGAGGCGTTAACGTCAAGCACGCCTGCCATGTGCTGAGGTTGGTTGGCAACCACACCCACACTCTGGCCGTTGAAGCGAGCGAAGCCCACGATTATGTTCTTGGCGAAGTCGCGGTGAACCTCAAGGAATTCACCGTTGTCAACGATAGCACCAATCACGTCATACATGTTGTAAGGATCGTTGGGGCTCTCAGGGATAATGCTGTTGAGGGCATCTTCCATACGGTCAATTGGGTCGTTGCACTCGCGGCGAGGAGCTTCCTCCATGTTGTTGCTTGGCATGTAGCTCAAGAGGCGCTTGATGGTCTCAATAACCTCATCCTCGGTGTCGCAAGCAAAGTGGGTTACACCACTCTTTTGGGCGTGTACCTGTGCACCACCCAGTTGCTCTTGGGTCACATCCTCGCCAAGGACTGTCTTAACAACTGCTGGGCCAGTGAGGAACATGAACGAAGTGCCCTTGGCCATGAGAGTGAAGTCGGTGAGGGCAGGAGAGTACACTGCACCACCGGCACATGGACCCAGGATAGCCGAAATCTGGGGAACCACACCACTGGCGTCGATATTGCGCTGGAAAATCTCGGCATAGCCTGCCAGCGAATTGATTCCCTCAGGGATGCGTGCGCCGCCCGAGTCGTTGAGACCAACAACTGGAGCGCCCTGTTTCATGGCAAGATCCATAACCTTGCACATCTTCCATGCCATGGCCTCGCCAAGCGAACCGCCGATCACGGTGAAGTCCTGTGCGAAGACATAGACGAGACGTCCGTCAACTGTTCCGTAGCCAGTTACAACACCGTCGCCAAGGAACGATTTCTTCTCCTGACCGAAGTTGGTGCAACGATGCTGCACAAACATGTCAAGCTCTTCAAAGCTGCCTGGGTCAAGGAGCATATTGATTCTCTCGCGGGCAGTGTATTTGCCCTTCTCATGCTGCTTAGCGATGGCCTTCTCGCCGCCGCCTACGCGTGCCTTGGCACGCATGTCGATGAGTTGTTGGATTTTTTCGAGTTGTTTACTCATTTTATCTGAATTGTATTGAGTGTTTCTTATTTATTGGGGTCTTCGCAAAGCTCAACGAGAGCGCCAGCCGAAGTCTTGGGGTGAACGAAAGCGATGTTCAAGCCTTCAGCACCCTTACGGGGAGCCTTGTCAAGAACGCGACCTTCCTTGTCCTGAATCTCCTGGAGTGCATTAGCCACGCCGTCCTGCACGCAGAATGCGATGTGCTGGATGCCTCCACGGCCACCGTTCTTCTCGATAAATTTGGCGATAGCGCTATCGGGGCTGGTAGCCTCGAGAAGCTCAATCTTGGTCTGGCCAACTTTGAAGAAAGCGGTGCGTACGTGTTGGTCCTCTACCTCTTCGATTGCGAAGCATTTGAAACCGAGAAATTTCTCATAGAAAGGTATAGCCTCGTCAAGGCTTGTGACTGCTATACCAACGTGTTCAATGTGTGAAATGTCCATAATTGATTGTTAGTAAAAAGTTTATATTTTAAGTTAATTGTATTTTGCGTAAAAAGACGTGCAAAGGTACGAATTTTTTATTTATATAAGGTGTATTAAAGATATAATCTTTGTGAAAAAACACCATTTTTTTGGCATGAAAAAAATATGACATGGTGGCAGATTTTGTCATGAAGTTTTTATTTATTGGCTTCAACCATGTCAGTAAATAGTTTGGCACGAAATTTGTTAAATTGCGGGGTGGACAGCCACTGATAGTGGCGAATAAAACAGAATTATAAACAAAAAAAGATATAAATTATGGGAAAAATTATTGGTATTGATTTAGGAACAACCAACTCATGCGTATCGGTTCTTGAAGGCAAGAATCCCGTTGTAATTCCTAATAGTGAAGGCCGTAACACCACCCCTAGCGTGGTGGCTTTTGTTGACGGCGGTGAACGTAAAGTGGGTGACCCTGCAAAGCGTCAGGCTATCACCAACCCAACTCGCACAGTCTACTCTATCAAACGTTTCATGGGTGAAACCTATGACCAAACTCTGAAAGAGACTGAGCGCGTACCTTACAAAGTTGTGAACAACGGCAGCAATCAACCCCGTGTTGAGATTGACGGCCGTCAGTACACTCCTCAAGAGATTTCGGCAATGATTCTTCAAAAGATGAAGAAAACTGCTGAGGACTATCTGGGAACAACTGTTACCGATGCTGTAATTACTGTTCCTGCTTACTTCAACGACTCGCAGCGCAAGGCAACTAAAGAGGCTGGTGAGATTGCTGGACTTAATGTTCAACGTATTGTGAATGAGCCAACTGCAGCAGCTCTTGCCTATGGCCTTGACAAGGACCAGAGTGACAAGCGCATCGCTGTGTTTGACCTTGGTGGAGGTACTTTCGATATCTCTATCCTTGAATTGGGCGACGGCGTGTTTGAGGTTAAATCAACCAATGGTGACACTCACCTGGGTGGTGACGACTTCGACCAGCGCATCATCAACTGGCTTGCCGAGGAGTTCCTTAACGATGAAGGTATCGATCTCCGCAAGGATCCAATGGCTCTTCAGCGCTTGAAAGAAGCTGCCGAGAAGGCTAAAATTGAGCTCTCTAGCTCTATGAGCACTGAGATTAACCTGCCTTACATCATGCCTGTTAATGGAATTCCAAAGCACTTGGTTAAGACCTTGAGCCGCGCTAAGTTTGAGCAACTGTGCGACGACCTTATCCAAAGCACCATTAAGCCTTGTGAGCAGGCCCTGCGTGACGCCAACCTGAGTCCAAGCGATATCAACGAGGTAATCCTCGTGGGTGGTTCTACACGTATTCCAGCTATCCAGCAGATTGTTGAGCGTTTCTTCGGCAAAGCTCCTTCTAAGGGCGTAAACCCCGACGAGGTTGTTGCTGTGGGTGCCGCAATCCAGGGTGGTGTGCTCAGCGGCGATGTGAAAGACGTGCTGTTGCTAGACGTAGTGCCTCTGAGCGTTGGTATTGAGACTCTGGGCGGTGTGATGACTAAGCTCATCGATGCTAACACCACAATCCCAACTCGCAAGAGCCAGGTGTTCTCGACTGCTGCCGACAATCAGCCTAGCGTGGAAATTCATGTGCTGCAGGGCGAGCGTCCAATGGCACGCGACTGTAAGACTTTGGGCATGTTCCACCTCGACGGCATTGCTCCTGCACCTCGTGGAATTCCTCAGATTGAGGTCACCTTTGAGGTTGACGCCAAC
>JAFSPZ010000045.1 GCA_017451225.1 Muribaculaceae bacterium
CTTCTAAACGCACGATGAATTTGTGTGTCACAGCTGGTGTTTTCTATTCTTTCAGATTTGTGCAAAATAATAACGCCAATTGATGCAAGATTTCTAACTTTGCTCATTCATAATAATAATAAAACGATTATGACAAGAATAACACAAATATTATTTAAACTGCTGATGATGCTCGCAATTGCAGGCATTACGCTTAACTCGTGTGAGAAACAAAGGTGGGATGGTGATTGGGATTCAATGAAATGGGAAGATGAGAGCGGCCTTACAATAGTTGACAATGTGTATCAAGTGCCAGCAAGCGGCGGCAGCTATAAGTTTCATTGCAAGAATTACAGAGCTTTTTGGATCTCGTCTATTGAAGAAGATGGTCAGATCTTCATGCCCAACATCGATAATAATGATTGGACAGACCTCTCTGGACAATGGACTCATGTTCAGTGTTTGCCCGATGGCGACCTCGTCGTTACTTTCGAACCATTATCATTTTACAGCTCTGCTTCTGACCGCACGATGAATTTGTGTGTCACAGCCGGTGACATTTTCAATCATTTCAGATTTATGCAAAAAAATAACGCCAATTGATGCAAGATTATTAACTTAGCTCATTATAATAATAGAATATGAGCAATATTGCGGGAGCTGACGAGAGACGACTCATCCGCGACATCATGAAGGGTAATCGCATGGCTATGCAAGAGTTGTATAACCTCACGGTGCGCAACATGACTGCCGTGTGCTCTCGCTATATAATTGATCAAAACGATGTTAATGATGTGCTTCAGGAGAGCTATCTCAAGGTGTTTTCTGGAATTGGCGCATTTACTTCACATGACGGTGGGTCGCTTGTGGCTTGGATCAGGCGAATAGTGGTGAATGAGGCGCTACAGTTGCTGCGGCGCAAGAAGTTGCTGAACCAGTTAGTAAGTCTCGACGATGTGGAAGATGAGCCTGAGGACTTGACTGTTAGTGACCAAGTCACTGATTACGTTTCATCGATTGACATTGGTGACTTGATGGAATTAGTTCAACAACTGCCTGATGGATACCGTACTATCTTCAACCTTTATGCAATAGAAAAACTGCCTCACAGCAAGATTGCATCTATGCTAGGAATAAGCGAGGGGACTTCGGCCTCGCAATACCATCGCGCACGTAAACTTCTTGCGCAACGAATACTTGAACATCAAAACAAGAAGCTATGAAACATGACTATATCGACATATTGCATGACCGATTGTCGCAACACGAGATGACAGAACCATCGGGGTTGTGGCAAGAGATTGAGAACTCTTTGGATAGTCATGGCACACACAAGAAGAAAGGCCTTGTGGCTAGCCGCAGTGCCATCTATAAGGTTGTGGCAGGCGTGGCTGCAGCGGCTCTTGTTGCAATAGTAATGTGGACTGCGCTTAACGATGAGAACAACACATCATTAGAAGGGGACAAACAAGACTTGGCGACCAACGAGCAAGTTGCTGAAAGTCATACTTCTCCCGTTCCCGTCGAGCAACGCACACCTAGCCCCAACAGAGAGGGAAACATAGAATCATCTGCTCAAAAGCAACTGGCAAGTGCTAGCACATCTCAGTCGTTCCCAAATGTCCAATCCAAAAGGACTATAAATCCTTACTCTCAAGAACAACCAACGGGCAATCACACTCATCAGCCTCGCGCCAACTCATCTACCCTAACGAGCACATCCTCTCAGGCACAGGAGGAAGTCACCTCCATTTCCTTAAAGGAGCAAGAATCCTCTATGTCTCAAAAAGTGGAGATAGAAGATATAGCCCAATTCACTACCGACACATTAATTAACCAGGTTGACACCACTATAATCATTCAATATGAGCCCGCGCCACTGCTACCGCATCTATTCACTGTGACAGAACCAGACAGTAAGAAGCAAAGGGCACTTGAGTTCACTTTATCTTATAATGGAAACTTGGCATCGGCAGGTTCTTCAAGTAATACAGGTTTATATGACTCACAGACCGGAACGATACCAGGCAACACCTCTCCCGACCCCAACAATCCTCAAGATCAAGAAATTGTTGATGTTGATAAGAAAGAGCAAATAGTTCCCGTAAGGATAGGGATTGAAGCTTGGTATCCTATTGGAGAAAAATGGCGTATTGGGAGCGGCCTTGTTTATACCCGCTTGACTCGTAAAAACACTACGACTTACACTAAGATTGACAAGACAACATGGTCAAGGAAAACAGAGACTACCAGCTATTTGGGAATTCCTCTTGAGGTATCGCGCTTCTTGTGGAACAGTAGAAGGTGGGCACTATATGCAAGTGCTGGAGCAATGATAGAATTTAACCTAAAAAGTAGGTCACACCAAGAAACCCAAACGGAAGTATATAACAAGAAAGAATATAGAGACAAACGTCCTCAATTCTCGGCAATAGCAAAGCTAGGACTGCAATATAATGTGATTGACAGAATTGGACTATATCTTGAACCTGGAGCATCCTACTATTTCCACAATGGTACCGATGACAACATCTATATGTCACACCCATTTAGGTTCGACATCAACCTAGGAATCAAGATAAACCTTGGCAAATAAGACAGAAATGACATAACTGCATCGAGCACAGTTGTGTCATTTTTAAGTTTTCTGCACTTTTGAAAGTTAAAGTGCTATTTACACAAAACTACTTAGAAAGTCGCATCGGGCTGTTTTGGATTGTAACCGCCATGCACAGTGCCCTCGGCGGTGTGGTCGGTGCGATAATCAAGAGTTCCGTCACCATTATAATGGTAATGAGAATAAGGAGCTCTCAACTCTCCCTTTTGCACTCTTTCCATGATGGGCTTAAAAGCTGCCTCAACAAGCTTGAGCAAATCGCTTCCGTCGCTATATTCCACCATCGAGTATTCTTTTCCATCCTTCGTCTTCATCGTGACCAACCATCGAGGTTTTGTAAGGTCCTCATCATCTAAATCTGTGAATTTATTGCTTGACAGAGCCTTTTTATCTGCTATACGGCTAAGTTCAAGCAAAAGTTCCGTACACACACCCTTGTCGAAGTCATAGCTCCAACCCTCATATTGTCCGTATCCTCTATAATACAGATAGTCACCATACTCTCCTTGTTTAGCCGACAGCACAGCACTATTCTTGCAGCCGCGGCCTGCTGCTTGCTGATATTCCAACCTGAACTCAACAAGAATCTCTTTCGGCTGAGTTTTTTTCTTGGGGGTTGCAACATTTTTATTTGTTGTTCTCACTTGCTGATTCTTGACACGTCTTTTATGCTTTGGTGCTGCGCATAATATTAATCCAGCAAGCACCACAATACCCATTACAGCAATAAATCGTTTCATAATATTGTTTTTTAATGATTACCAAATGCAAAGATAATCAATTAATCTGAATTTAAGATAGATATTTGTCCAAAAGCATTTTTCTTGCTAATTTTGCATGATTAATGACTAAAAGACTATGAGCGACAACAACAGCAAGCGATATGCGATAATAGTTGCCGGAGGAAGCGGGAAGCGCTTTGGCAGTGAGCTGCCCAAGCAGTTTCTTCCGCTCGACGGCAAGGCGGTGTTAATGCGCACTATTGAGAAGTTTGACCAGGCAGGAGCCACCATTGTGGTTGTGCTGCCCGCCGAGCATCAGCAGATGTGGATTGACATGTGCAAAGAAAGCAACTTTGCTGTCACCCACACAATTGCCAACGGTGGCAAAACACGCTTTGAGTCGGTGAAAAACGGCATCGCAGCCATTGAAGAACTTGCCGATGGCGACCTGGTGGCTGTGCACGATGGAGTGCGTCCCCTGGCAAGCGTGGAGCTGCTCAGTCACTGCTACAGCACTGCTCAAGAAACTGGAAGCGCAATTCCTGTAGTCAACCCTAGCGACTCGATACGCCAGGTGATGAACGACGGCACTTCGCATCAACTGCTGCGCTCATCGCTGCGAACGGTTCAAACTCCGCAGACATTCCGCGCCGAGCTCCTTAAGGGTGCCTACGATGTAAAAGAATCGCCCCTGTTTACCGACGATGCAAGCGTGGTTGAGAGCGCAGGGCATCAAGTCACTCTTGTCGAAGGAGAAGTTACCAATATCAAAATCACTACCCCCATCGACATGATAATTGCAACTGAGTTGATAAAGAATGGAACGGCTTGCTAAGACCGACATAAAATTTCTGCCTGGCGTGGGACCACGGCGTGCCGAGCTTTTAGGAAAAGAGCTTGACATTCACTCGTTCTACGACTTGCTCTATTATTTTCCTTTCCGTTACATCGACCGCTCCACAATCCACAAAATCAGCGATTTGCAAGGCGAAATGCCTTACATCCAACTGCATGGACGTTTCGTGTCGTTCAACCCTCAAGGACAGGGGGCAAAACGCCGCCTCAATGCGCTTTTCACCGACGGCACCGGAACCATCGAGGTTGTGTGGTTCAACCGTGTGAAATACATCATGGAGAACTATCACACAGGAAAGGAATATATCCTCTTTGGCAAACCCACCATCTACAAGGGCCATTACAACATGGCGCATCCCGAGGTCGACCCCTACAAGCCCGAAGCTCTGAATCGAGGGCTGGTGGGCGTGTACAACCTCACCGAGAAGATGCACAACCGCTCGTTCACCACGCGCGCTTTGCAAAAAATCGTCAAATCGCTGCTCGACCACCAGCTGTTCCAGAGCATTAGTGAGACTTTGCCACAGCACATCATCGAAAAATACAAACTCATGCCTCTCAAAGAGGCTCTCGTCAACATACACACTCCACAGAGCATCCAGCTGCTGCAGCAAGCACAACGGCGGTTGAAATTTGAGGAGCTGTTCTTCTTGCAGATGAATATCCTCAAGTACATCAAGGGCCGCAATGCCAAGGTGCCAGGGCACGTCTTTGCCCATGTGGGCGACTATTTCAACAACTTCTACAAGAATTACCTGCAGTTCCCACTCACTGGCGCACAAAAGCGCGTGATAAAGGAGATGCACCACGACATGCGCAGCGGCCGGCAGATGAACCGCCTTCTACAGGGCGACGTGGGCAGTGGCAAGACGATTGTCGCGTTTATGACTATGCTTTTGGCGGCCGACAACGGCTATCAGGCATGCATTATGGCACCCACCGAGATTCTTGCCACTCAGCACTTTGAGAGCATTGGCGAGATGGCCAAAGCTGTGGGGCTGAAAGCCGCCCTGCTCACTGGTTCCACTCGCAAGAAAGAGCGCGACAAGATTCATGAGCAGCTCATGAGTGGTGAGTTGAACATCCTCATCGGCACCCATGCATTGATTGAAGACACAGTGCAGTTCAAGAACCTGGGACTGGCAATTATCGACGAGCAGCACCGCTTTGGTGTGGCGCAGCGTGCCAAGCTGTGGCGCAAAAACACCACTCCACCTCATGTGCTGGTGATGACAGCGACACCCATCCCGCGCACCCTTGCAATGACCGTCTATGGCGACCTCGACGTGAGCATCATCGACGAACTGCCGCCGGGCCGCAAACCAGTGACCACCGTGCTGCGCTACGAGAACAACCACATGGAGGTATACCATTTCATCGGTCAAGAGCTCAAGAAAGGGCGTCAGTGCTACATTGTCTACCCTCTCATAGAGGAGAACGAAAAACTTGACCTGCGTGCGCTCGAGGAGGGATACGAAATCATTTGCGAGAACTTCCCAAGCTACCATGTGGCCTACGTTCACGGCAAGATGAAGCCCAGCGAGAAGGATCACCAAATGGGACTCTTCGCCAGTGGCAAGGCTCACATCCTCGTCTCAACAACGGTTATCGAGGTAGGCGTTAATGTACCCAATGCCAGCGTGATGGTGATTGAAAATGCCGAGCGATTCGGTCTCTCGCAGCTGCACCAGTTGCGAGGACGTGTGGGTCGTGGTGCCGACCAAAGCTATTGCATCCTCATGTCGAAATATCAAATTTCCAAAGAAACACGTCACCGCCTGAAAGTGATGACCGAGACCAACGACGGCTTCGTCGTTGCCGAGGAAGACATGAAACTGCGAGGACCAGGCGACATGGAAGGAACCCAGCAGAGCGGCGTGGCGTTCAACCTGCGTATCGCCAACCTAGCCAGCGACGGAATGGTGCTGCAAGCCGCCCGCGACGAAGCCCAGCGCATCCTTGACCAGGACTTCGACCTCTCTACCCCCGATGGCCAACTCCTCCAGCGACACATGCGCTTCATCTTCTCCCGCGACACCAACTGGGGAATGATATCTTAACGCACTACCTCATCTCTCTAAAAATTGATATTGAGTTTGGTATTTTAATAAAAATGTCTTATCTTTGTGCAAAGAATAGTTATTATTATCAACCCGCAATTGTAAAATCATGAAAAAGCTATTATCAATCACATTATTAGCCATCTTGGCATCTTTCGTCACTGTCGATGCTCAAAAGTATTTAGGCTACGTTTATGATTCTGATGGATTCGCCTACATTCGCGCTGGAGCATCTATTGATTCTGAAATCATTGGAGATTTCTCATCGGGCGAATACCTCTACTACACTCCTCTGAAAAACGGATGGAGCAAAGTTTACTCCGATGCCAGCAGTTCAAGCTTCTTGGGTTATATGCACACTAGCCGCATCGTCAGAGCCGAAGCACAGAACGAAGATGTCAAAGACGCTTACGAGAGTGCTTATGAGAAAGGTTACATTGTCGATCCTGACGACGACTATGTAAACGTGCGCAAAGGGCCAGGCACCAATTATGAAATTGTTTGTCACTTGCCCGTCAGCACTGATGTATACTTCGAAAAAAGCAACTCAAAATGGGTCAAAGTCTATGACGAAGACTTTAACTATCTGGGCTACGTACATCGCAGCCGCATCTCGCAGCACCTCTAATTGATGAAAAAACGCATTATCAAGGATGGCCACATCGGTCGTCCTTGTTTTTTGTTGTGAATATTGACTAACCATTTTATCACTACATGTTGTGATTGTGCAGATAGGAAATAATATGTACTTTTGCAGCTGTGAAAAAACTGATTTTAATATTATCTATTATATTCTCCACCTTGCAGCTGTGGGCGACCGACAATGAGGCCGCCATCGACACTGTGACCCTCGCCGATGTGAGTGTCACAGCCATCAAGCAAGGCGAGGCCACCCATCTCACCACAGCCAGCACTGTTCTGGACCGCAGCGAGGTGGAGCGCAACGGCATTGTCACAGTGCGCAATGTGAGCGACCTGGTGCCCAACTTCTTCCTGCCCGACTACGGCAGCCGCATGACATCGACAATATATGTGCGCGGCTTGGGCGCCCGCATCGACCAGCCCTCTATGGGCCTCAACATCGACAACGTCCCCATTCTGTGCAAAGAAAACTACGACTTCGACATTGCCGACATCTCGCGCGTGGAAATGCTGCGCGGGCCACAAAGCACCCTCTATGGCCGAAACACCATGGGCGGACTCATGAACGTCTACACCCTCTCGCCCATGCAATGGCAAGGCACACGCATCATTGCCGAAATTGCGTCACATCTCAGCCTTAAAGTCGGTGCAAGTCACTATGCCCGCATCAACGACCATCTTGGCATAGCAGGCGGCATCTACTACACCTCGACCAACGGACAATACACCAACGAATTAAACGGCAAGCGATGTGACTGGGAACGCCAAGGCACCGGACGACTCAAACTCGTGTGGCAGCCTTCATCGTCACTGATGCTGAGCAACACCTTGAGCGCCTCAATCAGCCGTCAGGGCGGCTACCCCTACGAGTGGGTCGAGACAGGCCAAATCGCCTACAACGACACCTGTTTCTACCGCCGCACCAGCATCTTGGACGGCCTGACCATCACCAAGCACTTCGACAGCTGGTCCCTTTCAAGCATCACCAGCTATCAGTATATCGACGACAACATGACCCTCGACCAGGATTTCACGCCTCTGCCCTACTTCACCCTCACCCAGGCACGACGCGAGCATGCCGTGACTCAAGACGTGGTGGCACGAGGCGACGACAGCCGTGCCTACAAGTGGCTCGTGGGTGCCTTCGGCTTCTTTCGTCGCTACAAGATGGATGCTCCTGTGACATTCAAGGACACAGGCATAGCGCGGCTCATCGAGGATCACATCAACAGCGTCAACCCCTACTACCCTGTTGAGTGGAACGAGCGCAGCTTCATCCTCGGCAGCCGTTTCACCAATCCCACCTGGGGCATTGCGCTCTACCATCAGTCGAGCTACGACTGGAAGCGCTTCACCTTCACTGCCGGACTGCGTTTCGACTACGAGCACACTTCGCTCAACCACCACAGCGAGACCCACACCGGCTACCGAGTGATTGATGCCGCCACTGGCGCAGTCTATCACAGCAGCAACATCGACATTGACGACGGCGGCAGCTTGAGCAAGCATTTTACCGAGCTCCTGCCCAAATTCAGCATAACCTACCACCTGCCCACCACTGGCGAGTCAAGCATCTATGCCAGCGTGAGCAAGGGTTACAAAGCCGGCGGTTTCAACACCCAGATGTTCAGCGACGTGCTCCAGCAGCGCCTTATGGGCATCATGGGCATAGGCGCAGCCTACGACATCAACGATATTGTGGGCTACAAGCCCGAGAAGGCGTGGAACTACGAAATCGGCGGCCACTTCCAGAGCGCCAACCGCCGCGTCAGGGGCGACCTTGCCCTGTTCTACATCGACTGTCGCGACCGACAGATGACCATCTTCCCCGACGGCACTACCACAGGACGCATCATGACCAACGCGGGCAAGACCCGCAGCGTGGGTGCCGAGGCAAGTCTGGGCGTCAACTTCACCGACAACTTGGGCATGAACCTGAGCTACGGCTACTGCGACGCTCGTTTCATTCGCTACAACGACGGCAAGGCCGACTACCGCGACAAGCACGTGCCCTACTGCCCGCAGCACACCCTCTTTGCCCAAGCGTTCTACACCTACAACTTCAAGGGCGACAGCGACTGGGCGCAGAGCATCACCCTCGACGCCAGCCTCAAGGGCACAGGCGAAATCTACTGGAACGAGGCCAACACCCAGCGCCAGCCATTCTACGCCCTGCTCGGCAGCAGCATCACTCTTTCTGGCAAGCACTATTCACTGCAGCTATGGGGCCAGAACCTCACCGACACTTGCTACAACACGTTCTACTTCGTGTCCATCAGCCACGAGTTCCTCCAGCGAGGCCGCAGCCGCATGCTAGGCGCTACCCTGAGAATAAATATCTGACAATGTGACCTTGTCCGACCTTGTCCGACTTAGTCCGACAATCATAAAACTAAAAACTATAAAATATAAACTATATAATTATGAACAAATTTTTATTATCACTTGCCCTTGTGGCAACAGCTCTCACATTCGCCTCGTGCACCGATGACGAGCCCAACAAAGAGCAACCAGTAAAAGAGACCATTCAGGGCAAAGACCTGATCAACTGGACAATTAAAGCAGCCGACAACACAACCAACTATGTTGAGACTGCCGACTACACCTTCAACATCGAGCGCACTAAAAATGAAGCTACCGTGAGCGTGCTGGCTCAAGGCGTGCAGTTCGACTCGCACATGCCCTTCAAGGTATCGTTCCGCATGGAAGACATCAAGGCCAGTTCATTTGACGACAACTTCGTGCGTTTCAAAGCCGAGAGCGTGAAATTCTTTGACCCCGAAACTGGCGAAGAAAACGCAAAATACAAACTTACCAATGTAAGAGGCTACGTCGACAAGAAGAACAACGTGTACTCGCTCGACTACACCGTCAATGGCACCTGGCGCGTGCTAGTGTGCAACTCTACAGTGAGCTCGCTTGTGACCGACAACAACTACAACGCCACATCCGAGCTTTACTACACCTACAAGATTGATGTCGCCAACAGAAAGGCCGAAGTCTTTATCTACAACGTTCAGTTCCAAGTGGGCGGAGCCACCAGCCCAGTGCTGAAGAAAATCTCAATCCCAAATCTCGATGTGGAATTCACAACTCTTAATTATACTGAATTGACTGATGTTGACGATATCACAATCATCACCGATCCAATAATCAAACTCACAGGCGACAATATTGTGCCCATCTACTACACAGGAGAAAACCTTGACCAGGCAACACCCTATCCTGCGCTCTCGGTTACAAACTTCAACAGCGCACTCTGTATTAATCAAGGCTTTTACACCATTTACTTCAACGCTCGCGGCGGTGAGCATAACAGCGCTAATAACCCCAACTGCAACCTCTACCTGTGGAACGAGGGACCTGCCAGTAACCCAATCCATTGACAACAGTCAACCATTAACATTGTTTTTACTAATTTAGTTTAAATATAACTCCTATTATAAAATAATGTGCTACTTTTGTGGCACATTATTATTTATTGACATTATTCACAAACCAATAACACTATTATGAAAAAAGTATTTTCAATCCTTACATTAGCGCTGCTCATGCTCAGTTTCTCTGCGTGTAGCGACAAAGGCGACGAAGATCAGCAGACCTACAAAATCCAAGGTCAAATGCTCAACAACTCGGTAAACATCTCGAACGGACAGTCTGAGAAAGTTGCCATAAGCCCAGTCGAATTGACCTGGAAAGCTCTAAATTCAAAAGTTTCGGTCGTTTACTCAGTCCAAATTAACAACGGCACCACTATAAATGTGTCACTGCAGGATGCCGACATTAATCCTAACAACACCTACCAGTGCTACACCTTCTCGGCTGCCAACGCTGGCAATGGCGTCACCAACCTCACCGGTTTCTACCGTCCCGAGACTGGATGTCTCTACATCGAGTTCATTGCAAACGGCACACACCGTGTCATCAGCATTGCGCAGATGTACTATCCCTACACCAAGTATACCTTTACCAACACCGAGACAAGCAATTCTAAAGAAAGCCTCAACGGAGAGTTGGCAATCAGCGTCGATCCTAGCAACATGAGCGCAAATGTTGCTTTTGGCAAGTTCGCCCTCAACGAGGATGGTGGACTCATACAAGCAGTAGTGTTCCAAGGAGTCAATGCCGAGGCAACAGCCACTGGCTACAAGATTACCTACAGCGGCGAAACCGGACTGCGCTCGACCGACGGCAGCTACGTCCTCAACGAGCTTGAAATCAACGTCACTGGCAGCGGACAAGTTGTAAACGGCACAGTGAAAATTAACGAGAAATACAACGGCACAATCGCCGGAAAAGCCTTCGCCAACTAATCCCGAAGGACCAATCCACAACCACAACACCTGCGCACCACAGCGCAGGTGTTTTTTCATCCCCCTCCCCTTCACACAAAAAAAACTTACAACTAATACCGATAACTCAAAACTTTTTTGTAACTTTGAAGCGGTTTTTTGAAAACTGAATGGCAACACGACTAAAATACGACGAAGAAGAGATAATCAATCAGCTGCACCAGCAAGCCACTTGCCGCACTGCGTTCGGGAAAGTCATCGAGCACTATTCCGAGCAGCTCTATTGGCACATACGCCGCATGGTAATCGACCATGACGACACCAACGACGTACTCCAAAACACCTTCATCAAGGCCTGGACCAACATCGACAACTTCCGTGGCGACGCCAAGCTATCCACTTGGCTCTACAAGATAGCAATCAACGAGTCCATCACCTTCATCAACAAGAAGAAAGTGCAGAACAACATCTCACTCGACGATGACGACTCTTTCCTCGTCAACAGCCTTGAGGCCGACCGCTATTTCGACGGCGACGAGGCACAAATCAGGTTGCAGAAAGCCATCGCCACCCTGCCCGAGAAGCAGCGACTCGTCTTCAACATGCGCTACTACGACGAGATGAAATATGAAGAAATGAGCGAGATTCTCGGCACCTCGGTCGGAGCTCTCAAAGCGTCCTATCACCACGCTTTGAAGAAAATTGAGACATTTTTTGAGAACAATGATTAAACCTTTTTAAATTATTGTAGTCAAAAAGTTGTAATGAAAAAAGAGGATTCTAAAATATTAGAAAAGCTTGGTAAGGACCCAGGATTTAAAGTGCCTGATAATTACTTCAACGATTTCAACAGCAAGTTGATGGAATCGCTGCCCGAAGTAAAAATCACCGAGGAAGAAAAACCCACTCTGTGGATTAAGGTGCGTCCTTTTGTCTACATGGCAGCCATGTTTGCGGGCATCTGGCTCATGATGAACATCTTCAACATTGGCCAGAAAGCTACAGGAAGACCTGAAGCTAAAATAAAAGAAAACGTCATTAAAAATGACAACCAGCCCAAAACCGGTCTGCAAGACAACGCAATCATGAACTATGAAGACTCGGTGAATGCTAACTTGGAAAAAGCAAAATCCATCGCGAAGTAAAAACTTCGACAACACTGCTTCCATCGTTGCAACATTATCATCACTAATCAAAACCACCTTATCAATGGCGGCGACCTGATTCAGGTTGTCCGCCATTTTTTTTGACCATAGCGCTCCACACCCAACAGCGCAACTTTTACCGCCGCACCATTATTTTTATGTCCGGTTTATTATGCCACTCTTAAATATTATTACTAAATTTGCCATAATTATTTCGTAATCATCAAAAAAATACCAACCCATATGAAACATTTTAGAATCATAACACTTATTGCTGTGGCAACATTAGGCCTCCAAGCCTGGGCACAGCAAAAACCTGCTATAAGCTACAATGATGCAGGGCGGCAACAGACGATATCGGTGACTGTAGTCACCCCCGACATAGTGCGTGTCGACGTTGTCCCCGATAGCTGGAACGGCGAGAAACTGCCGTCACTGGCTTTGGAACGCTCGTCACAAGATGTCAAAGCAAATATTGTCGACACTCAAGACATGGCATCTCTAAACACTTCTTCTGGATTGCGCGTGATGCTTGACAAGCATCTTAACAGCTTGACTGTGGGCTGCCACAACACATTCTTCATCACCGACCTCTGCGACCGCACTCTGCATGGCACGTTGCGCTTGTTGCATCAAGGCAATGAATCATTCTACGGTGGTGGCGAGCGAGGCTATTCACTCAACCTTGCTGGCGACACACTCATCAACTACAACAAGCAGAACTACGGCTACGTCTCCGGCGAGAAGCGCATTAAGCAGATGGGCATCACCATGCCTTTCGTCATCTCCTCCAAGGGCTACGGCATCTTCTTCGATGACTTCTGCAAGTCGTCACTATACCTTGGCGAGCAAGGCATCGAGTACACATCTACCTCGCCCCAGCCACTCTCCTACTACATTATCAATGGCAAGAATCTCAACGGCAGCAAGGTCGAGAACGTTGTAAGCAACTTCACCGAGCTCGTTGGCCGCCAAGACCTCCCGCCACTGTGGACACTCGGCTACATTACCTCAAAATATGGCTACCACGACCAGCGCGAGAGCGAGGGAGTCGTCGACACCCTCAAGCGCGCAGGCTATCCGCTCGATGGCATCGTCTTCGATCTCTACTGGTACGGCAAGGAGCAAGATATGGGACGCCTTGAGTGGGACAAGGACCAGTGGCCCGACCACCGCGGCATGTTGCGCAACTTTAAGGACAAAGGTGTGAACGTGGTCACCATCTCGCAACCCTATGTGCTCACCAACGGTCGAGCCATCGACAACTACCGCCAGCTCGACCCCAAGGGCATGTTCTGCAAGACCGACAGCACCGGCACAACGCAGACTGTCACCATCTGGGTGGGACAGGGAGGCATGTTCGACGTATCGAACCCCGACACACGACTGTGGTTGCGCAACCGCTACCGCTCCCTCACCGACGAGGGCGTGACCGGCTGGTGGGGTGACCTGGGTGAGCCCGAGGTACATCCCGAGGCTATTCGCCACTACAACGGCCTCACCGCCGAGCAGTACCACAATTTCTATGGTAACGAGTGGAGCCGAATCATCTACGACCTCTTCCGTGAGCAATACCCCGACCGCCGACCCATGATCATGATGCGTGCCGGCACAGCTGGACTGCAACGCTACTCGGTGTTCCCATGGTCGACCGACGTGTCGCGCTCATGGGGTGGATTTGAGCCACAGGTAACCATCATGCTCAACTCGGGACTCAGCGGACTGGGCTACATGTCGCACGATGTGGGCGGTTTTGCACTCGACCCAGAGAAGAATCGCGACGGCGAGCTCTACATCCGCTGGCTTGAGTTAGGATTATTCTCGCCCGTGCTTCGCACCCATGCCCAGGGCATTGCCGAGCCTTATCACTACACCGAGTTTGGCGACCTGCCACTGCGCATCATACGCGAGCGTTACCGCTGGCTGCCCTATAACTACACCCTCGCCTTCGAGAACGCAAGCCAGGGCCTGCCACTGGTGCGACCACTCGGCTTCTATGAGAGCGACAACATGATAAGCCGCTTCGACAACGTTAGCGACCAGTACCTCTGGGGACACGACGTGATGGTGGCTCCAGTGATGAAGCAGGGAGCCACAAGCCGCGAAATCATCTTCTCCGAGGGCACATGGGTCGACATCAACAACCCAGCACAGCGCTATGAGGCCTATACCACCATTACCTATCCCGCTCCACTCGAGATGATTCCAATCTTCGCACGAGCTGGAGCCTTCATCCCGCAGGCAAACTACAAGATGGAGAACGTGGGCGACTACAACCCAAGTAAACTCGACATCGTCTACTATCCAAGCGACCAGCCCTCGAGCTACACTCTCTTCGACGACGACCTGCACTCCACCACCACACTAGCTGAGGGCAAGCACCGACTCATCCAGTTCACAGCCCTGCCACAAGGCAATTCTTGCGCTATCTCTATCAAGGGAGAAGGAGCCGGAACAGCTGCCAAGAAAGAGTACCGACTCATTATACCCGCAATGGCAGCCAAGCCGTCACAAGTAACCATCAACGGCAAGAAAGCCAAGAAAACAACATTCGACAAAACAAACGGCACCCTCACAATTCCCCTAACAATCAACGACATCAACACCACAACAATCATCCAAATCACAAGATAACCCACCCACCACCACAAACAAAAAAAAACGCACTCCCCCAACAGTGCGTTTTTTCTTGTCCTCACAATCTCCCGTCCACTATAACAGAAATTCTAGTCTATTATTAAACGTTCTCTATGTTGTGGCTTTGCCGCAACACATCTACAACAGTAAAAAATAGAGCCTCTAGCTACATTTCGAGAATTCGAAAGTTCGTTATTCGATATACAATAGTAGAAATTCTAGTCTATACTTAGACTTCGTATTGCGAGGCAAGCGCCTCGTTCATATCCGCAATAGTAGAAATTCTAGTCTATACTTAGACTTCGTATTGCGAGGCAAGCGCCTCGTTCATATCCGCAATAGTAGAAATTTCAGTCTTTAGTTAGACTTCGTATTGCGAGGCAAGCGCCTCGTTCATATCCGCAATAGTAGAAATTTTGGTCTATAGTTAGACTTCGTATTGCGAGGCAAGCGCCTCGTTCATATCCGCAATAGTAGAAATTTCAGCCTTTAGTTAGACTTCGTATTGCGAGGCAAGCGCCTCGTTCATATCCGCAATAGTAGAAATTTTGGTCTATAGTTAGACATGTGCCAC
>JAFSPZ010000046.1 GCA_017451225.1 Muribaculaceae bacterium
TGCCAGTAACCTTGTCGCCAACCTTGAGGTTCTCGTCGAGCTTGTCCCATGGATGTGGTTGAAGCTGCTTGAGACCGAGGGCGATGCGCTTCTTCTCCTCGTCAAAGTCGAGGATAACAACGTTGAGCTTCTGATCGGGCTCTACGATGTCGGCAGGATTGTTTACGCGGCCCCAAGAGAGGTCGGTGATGTGGATAAGACCGTCAACGCCACCCAGGTCGATGAATACACCGTAGCTGGTGATGTTCTTAACGGTACCCTCAAGTACCTGACCCTTCTCGAGCTTGGCGATGATTTCTTTGCGCTGTTGCTCGAGCTCGGCCTCGATGAGTGCCTTGTGAGAAACAACAACGTTCTTGTACTCTTGGTTGATTTTAACAACCTTGAACTCCATGGTCTTGTCGACAAACATGTCGTAGTCGCGGATGGGCTTAACGTCGATTTGGCTGCCGGGCAAGAAGGCCTCGATGCCGAATACGTCAACAATCATACCACCCTTAGTGCGACACTTGATGTAACCCTTGATGATTTCATCATTTTCAAGCGCCTGGTTAACGCGCTCCCAACTCTTAGCGGTGCGAGCTTTCTTGTGCGAAAGCACCAGCTGGCCCTTGCTGTCCTCCTGATTCTCGACAAATACCTCAACGGTGTCGCCAACTTTCAGGTCGGGGTTGTAACGGAACTCGTTAAATGGAATAATACCGTCTGACTTGTAGCCAATGTTAACTACTACCTCGCGCTTGTTGATTGAGATAACAGTACCTTCGGTTACTTCTTTGTCCTTGATTGCGCCAAGCGACTTGTCGTAGGCGGCTTCCAGAGCCTCGTAAGACTCATTTTTTTTGGTTTCACCCTTTTCAAAGGCATCCCAATCGAAGTCCTCGAGGGGTGAAATTGGAGAATTTTTTAATTCTTCGCTCATTTAAATAGTTAATAAAAAAGTTAATAATCACAGGTCTTCCAGATTCGTTCCCGGAAAACGCGACTGCAAAGGTAAGCATAATTTTCTAATCCACAAGCGATTTGCGGACGATTTTTTATGATAAAAATAAATAAGGTATAAAACTGGGTGGTAAAATGATGATATTATTCTTCCAGTTCTTGTGTTTTGAGGCCGGCGAGTTCTTTGATTGAATTTCCTTTTGAGATAATGCCGCCCTTGCCCGAGAGCTTTGTCATGGCGCTGTTGTAGGTCTTTTGCATAGCGTCGATGCCGTTCTGGATTTTTTCGAGGTCGGCCGAGAATCCGTCGAGCTTTGTCATGAGTTTCATCACTTCCTTGGCAATAGACTCGGCGTTCTTGTTCTGCTTGTCGCGCGACCACAGCTGCATGAGCAGTTGGGCTACGCTCAGCAGGTGGGTGGGGCTTACGATTACCACGTGCTTCTGATAGGCATACTCCCACAGTTGCTGGTTGCCTTGCATTGCCGAGAGGTAGGCTGGCTCGTTGGGGATGAACATGAGGGCGAAATCGGCAGTGTTGCTCACCTGGGTGGTGTATTCCTTCTTGGCAAGAAGGTCAACCTGAGCCTTAACCGATGCTACGTGGTCCTTGAGTGCTTGTTGCTGGTCTTCGGGCGTGGTGGCGTTGACATATTCAACAAATGCTGTCAACGACACTTTGCTGTCGATTATCAGGTTCTTGCCATCGGGCATGAAGAGGGCGACGTCAGGCCTGAGCAAGCCTCCCTCGTCGTTTCGTATCACATTGCCCTGGCTGTCACGGGTTACCTGGATTTGGTAATGCACGTCTTGCTTAAGTCCCGACAAGTCGAGGATGCGCTTGAGCACACCTTCGCCCCAGTCGCCTTGAATCTTGTTGTTGCTCACAAGAGCGTTAGATAGCTTGGTTGCCTCTTGGGTGATTTCTTTGTTGGCAGCCACCATTTTCTCAAGCTCTTTGCCGAAGAACTTGGTGTTTACGTCCTGTTTTTCCTGATAGGTCTTGAGCTCTTTGTTGAGGCCGTCTATTTGCTCTTTGAGAGGAGTGAGCAGTTGACCGATGCTAGTTTTGCCCTCCTCGTTCATTGCTTTGCGACTATTGGTGAGGAGCTCGGCTGCCACGAGTTTGAATGTCTGTTTCGACTCTTCCTCGAGTTGCTCGCGGGTGCGTGTCACTGCTTCGAGCTTGGTCTGGAGCTCAGTCTTGTCTCGGTCGAGTGAGTCTTTGAGGTCATCGAGCTGCTTGATTTGGTCTTGCAGATTGGTGACCGACGCATTGAGCTCTTCGACACGCAGCTGCATCATTCTCGCATTCTCGGTGGCAGTGGCGTGCTGAGCTTTGAGATTGGCGTTCTCGGTGGTGAGCAGCTGGGTCTTGCCGTTGGCGGTTTCAAGCTGGCTGCGCAGGTCTTGATTGGTGGCTTGCAGCTGCCGCGACACGTCGACGGCGTTTTTGCGCATGAGCCATGCTACAATAGCCCCCAGCGCGAGGACTACAATTATAGATATGATATATATTGTTGTAGTTATCATAGCGTTGAGGGCTATTTAGTTATGAGTAATTAATTTTTTACTTTTTCAGTGCAGCGAGGGTCTCCTGCAGAGTAGCGATTTTGCTCTGAGCGTCGGCTTGTTTCTTGCGCTCGGCGGCAACAACGGCCTCGGGAGCGTTGGCTACGAAGCGCTCGTTGCTGAGCTTCTTCTCCACACTGGCAAGGAATCCCTTGGCATACTCAAGTTCCTTCTCGAGCTTCTCGATTTCTTCCTCCACGTTGATGTTGTCGTGCAGAGGAACGGCAAACTCGGTAGTGCCAATCAGGAACGATGCAGCTGCAGGATCTTTGGCGTCGACAACGGTGATAGCCTCGAGTCCGGCAAGCTTGATGATGATGGGCTTGTAGTTGTTGTCCCATTCGTTGCTTGCAACTTGCAGCTCGAGCATGTTCTTGTTGGGGATGTTCTTGCTGGCACGAACGTTGCGCACGGCTGTGATTATCTCGCGAGCCTCGTTCATGGCTTTCACGGCTGCCTCGTCAACTGCTTGTGGCTCGGGAAGGATGGCATACATTACGCTCTCGCCTTGCTTGCGGTCGCTGATGTGCTGCCACAGCTCTTCGCTGATGAATGGCATGAATGGATGAATGAGACGCAGCAATACGTCAAAGAAACCGAGTGTGGCATCAAGAGTTTTGCTGTCGATGGGCTGCTGGTAGGCAGGCTTAACAATCTCGAGATAGAGAGCCGAGAAGTCTTCCCAGAACAGGCGGTAAATAGCCATCAACGCATCGCTGATGCGGAACTTCGAGAAGAGGTCCTTAACCTCGGCGAGAGTGCTGTTGAGCTGGGCGTTGAACCACTCAATTGCCAGACGGCTGTGCTCGGGCTGGTCGATGTCGGCCACTTCCCATCCCTTAACAAGGCGGAATGCATTCCAAATCTTGTTGTTGAAGTTGCGTCCTTGCTCGCACAGAGCCTCGTCGAAGAGGATGTCGTTTCCGGCTGGAGCGCTGAGCATCATACCCATGCGCACGCCGTCGGCGCCAAATTTGTCCATCAGCTCGATTGGGTCGGGGCTGTTGCCCAGCGACTTCGACATCTTGCGGCCAAGCTTGTCGCGCACGATACCGGTGAAGTATACATTGCGGAATGGCATGTCGCCAACAAACTCATAACCTGCCATAATCATGCGAGTCACCCAGAAGAAGATGATGTCGGGGGCGGTAACAAGGTCGGCGGTGGGGTAGTAGTACTTGATTTCCTCGTTGCCGGGATTGCGTATGCCGTCAAAGAGAGAGATGGGCCACAACCACGAGCTGAACCAAGTGTCGAGGGCATCCTCGTCCTGACGCAGGTCGTCGATGGTGATGTTCTCGTAGCCAGGCATCTTATGTGCCTTCTCGAGAGCCTCTTCCTTGGTGAGAGCAACCACAAACTTCTCGTCTTGCTCGTCGCTCGAAGGAAGGAAGTAGGCTGGGATGCGGTGTCCCCACCACAGCTGGCGGCTGATGCACCAGTCCTGGATGTTCTCGAGCCAGTTGCGATAGGTTGTCTTGTATTTTGGAGGGAAGAACTTGATGGCATCTTCCATAACTGGTGGCAGAGCGATGTCGGCAAAGTGCTGCATCTTGATGAACCATTGCATGCAAAGGCGTGGCTCAACTGCGGTGTCGCTGTTGCGCTCGCTGTAGCCCACCTTGTTGTCATAGTCCTCAACCTTCTCCATCAAGCCTGCGTTTTCGAGGTCGACAACAATCACCTTGCGCACCTCGTCGCGAGTCATGCCCACATAGAGTGGCGACTGCTCGCTGATGGTTGCATCGGCGTTGAAAATGTCGATGGTCTCGAGGTTATGGTTCTTGCCAAGCATGAAGTCGTTGACGTCGTGAGCAGGAGTCACCTTGAGGCAACCAGTACCGAACTCAATGTCGACATAGCGGTCCTCAATCACGGGAACAACACGGTTCACGAGGGGCACAATCACCTTCTTGCCACGCAACCACTGATTCTTGGGGTCCTTGGGGTTGATACACATCGCGGTGTCGCCCATGATGGTCTCGGGACGGGTGGTGGCTACCACTGCGTAACGGCGGCCCTGAGCATCGCGATGCACGATTTCACCTTCGGCACCAGTCTCGCCGCTCATGTCGTCGTCGGCAACGTAGTACTTGAGATAGTAGAGCTTGCTCTTCTCCTCGCGGTAGATAACTTCCTCGTTACTCAATGCTGTCTGGGCTTTGGGATCCCAGTTCACCATGCGCAGGCCGCGGTAGATAAGTCCCTTCTCATAGAGGTCGACAAAGACGCGCAACACGCTCTCACTGCGAATATCGTCCATAGTGAAAGCGGTGCGGCTCCAGTCGCACGAAGCGCCAAGTTTGCGCAGCTGCTGCAGGATGATGCCTCCGTGCTCGTGAGTCCAGTCCCAAGCATGCTTGAGAAACTCTTCGCGTGTGAGGTCGGTCTTCTTGATGCCCTGCTCGGCGAGGCGTTTCACCACTTTGGCCTCGGTAGCGATGCTGGCGTGGTCGGTGCCTGGCACCCACAAGGCGTTCTTGCCCTCCTGGCGCGCGCGGCGCATGAGGATGTCCTGAATGGTGTTGTTGAGCATGTGGCCCATGTGAAGCACACCGGTGACGTTGGGTGGTGGAATCACAATAGTGTAGGGTTCACGCTCATCGGGAACAGACTTGAACAAGTCGTTGTCAATCCAGTACTTATACCATTTGTCCTCGACCGCTTTAGGGTCGTACTTAGTAGCCAAAGTGTTCATAAATATATTAAATTGTAGATTAAATTTTCAATTCAAGCTGCAAAATTAATAAAAAGTTTTCAGTTTTCAGTTTCCCATTATCAGTTTTTAGTCATCTGTTGTTGTTTTTTATGGCTTTTTGTAACTCATGGCTAATCCCACATCATCTAAAAACCACAAGCGGTTGGTTTACACGATAAGGTAAATCAACCGCTTTTCTTTCGTTGGCTAAGCTTTTTGACATCTTTGAGGTTGTTGCCCGCAAAAATTGCCAACTTTAGTTGCTCGTTTATAGATTACTCAAAAGTAAAAAGATTAATAAAACCTGTCATTTTAAACACGTTCTTGATGTCGTCGTTTAGGCCCTTGAGGGTGACGGTGTGGCCGTGTGACTTGGCTTTCTTGAGGATGCCGAGCAAGATGCGCAATCCACTCGAAGCAATATACTCAAGCTTCTCGCAGTCAATAACGATGTCCTTGTCCTCGTTGTCGTAGAGGGGCTTCATCTCCTTCTCAACCTCGATAGCGGCGGCAGTGTCGAGCTCGCCCTCAAACGTAGCAACCAGCTTGCCGTCAATTTCATTAATTGTAGTCTTCATATTAATATATTTTGTGTGTTTTACTAATTGTTCGATGGAAAATACTTCCCAAAATTAAAAAGCAAAGTAACTGTTTTTTTATCTAAAATGCAATAAATAGACGTTTTTGTTTTATCCAAACAGCGATAAATAGCCTTTTTTAGGCCTCTAAAAACTGTTACCACTAAGCTATTGCCCAAGGATTTGGTTGTAGACGGTGGTTACATCGGCACTGGTTACCATGCAGTCACCGTCGACATCTCCTGCTATTGGCCACCAATCGGGCTCTAGTGGCTGCCGAAAGGGATAATGCTATTGAGCAAATCAAAAAAGATAGTATTAGTCTCATATCGGTAAAAGTAATAGTTTAAACATTTATAAAAGTCAATATTTCTTTGTCAAGGTGAGCACGTTCTTGCCCTCGATGCGCTCGTAGTTGATGGTGTCCATGAGCTGACGCACAAGGAAGATGCCCAGGCCGCCTATCTGGCGCTCCTCGGCAGTGAGCGAGGTGTCGACATCGGGGGCGTCGGTAGGGGCGAACGCGACACCGGTGTCAATGATTTTGAATTTGAGACTGGTCGCGGTTGCAGTTGCCTCTATGTTGATATCCCCCTTCTCGCCTGAGGGATAGGTATAGTTTATCACGTTGACTACTGCTTCCTCGATGGCGAGTTTGAGATTCTGCGAGTCGTTTTTCGACAGTTTCAGCTCATCACCAACGCTCTTGACAAAGTCATTCACACTGGGTACATGGCTCAAAGAGTTGTCGATGGTGAGCTCGCGGTGCATGATAGTTTCCTCTTCTTTGGGTGTGAACTTCACCGCAAGCATGGTGAGGTCGTCGCTTTGCTCGGCACCACCCACAAACTCGCTGCACATGGCATGCAGTGCATCGAGCAGTTGCTGAGGTGCATCTTCTAAATGCTGTTCTATCGTGTCCTTCACCCGTTGCAAGCCAAACTGGTCGTGCTTGGCATCCATAGCCTCGGTCAGGCCGTCGGTGTAGAGTAATAGCGTGTTGCCTGGATTGAGCTCAGCTAGTTGTCCCTCATAGAACCAGTCGATATCAACACCAAGAGGAATATTTGATTTTACATCAAGGTCGCGAGCCTTATTGTCAATGAGCTGTGGTGTGTCGTGGCCAGCGTTGCAATACTGCAGACGTCCTGTGGGCAGGTCGAGCACTCCAATGAAGAAGGTGACAAACATGCTCGAGTCGTTGCCGTGGCACACAGCCTGATTAATCTTCTGCATGATGCGTGCCGGATGGCTCTCGCGTGAGCCAAATGAGCGGAACATAGAATGAGTTACCGACATGATGAGCGCCGATGCCACACCCTTGCCGCTTGCATCGCCTATGCAGAAGAACAGCTTGTCGTCGCGCAGGAAGTAGTCGTAGATGTCGCCTCCCACTTCGCGTGCCGAGAGCAGCGATGCTGCAATGTCGAAATTGTCGTGAGTGACATCGTCGTGTGGCAGCATCTCGCTCTGTATGCGCTTAGCCACTTGCAACTCGGTGTTGAGACGCTCGTGCTCCAACTCGTTTTGAGCCATTTTCCTGTTGTTCCTTAGGAATCGGTAGATGATATAACCTAATAGCAGAAAACCTAACAGCATGAGCAGTCCCGTGCGCAGGCGTATGGCGTTTAGTCCAGCATATACCTCGTCGTCATAGCACACCACAGCTATCATCCAGTGAGGGTTGCCTTTCATGTGGTGGAAAAAGACGCGGGCTTCCTTGCCGTCTTCGGTGTCGAACTCTATCACTTTGATTTTGCTTTTGGCCACAACGCGTGCTCTGCGCGTAGAGTCTTTGATAAGCTTAATGGCATCGTCAAAATCTTTATAGCGAGCGTGACTTTTGGCTGGTTGTGAAATGAGTTCGGCATCATCAGTAAGCAGCAGACAGTAAGATGATGGATACATGTGCCGGTTGTTGAGGCTGTCGCTGAGCCATTCAAGCGAGAGGTCGATGCCCGCAACTGCGGCTTTCTGCCCTTTTTTATCGATAATGGGTACCGAATAGGTGGTGATTAAAGAATGGGTTTCCACGCTGTCGATGTAAGGGTCGCTCCAATAGGGCTTTCCAGTTGATATGGGTTCGCTGTAGAACTTGAACTTTGTGTAGTCGTGCCCGCCTCGCATGGCGATATTATTTCTCACCTGTATACCTTCTTTAGTGTTGAAAGCCCAGGGCTCAAAGAGCTCGTCGTGATGCTCGTAATAGCCAGGCACGAATGCTAGCCCCACTCCCGTGAAATAGTCGTTGGCCTCGACTATCGTGCGCAGTGCGTCGTTAATGTCGTCGGGGTCTTTGGTCAGTTTGGTGATTTCGGTCACATGGCTGTTGAGCACCTGTTCGGTGGTATTGAGCATGCTCTTGACGAGGATGGCCTTCATGGTCATCTCGATTGAGGCTTTCTTTTCAAGCTCGTATTCGAGAAGTTGCTTGGTATAGTAGTATTGCGCCCACGAGAACAACTCAAGCAGCAGTGCGGCAAACACAATAATCAAAGTGATCCATGTGCGCCTGTTCAAGTGTTTCCTTATCGTTGCTAACAACTTTTTCATGGAATCGGGAATCGTGAAGAGACAATAAACTGTGAACTATGAACTATAGTTTACCATTTTACTTGCAGGAATCGTGGTCTCACTATGATGTTGAGCCATGCCCAGTGGAGGTTCTTCTTGTTGTCAACACGCTTAAGGGCCTCCATGGTTTTGCTGCCGTGCATGAAGCTGTAACCTAACGACAGGCTCACCTCCTTGACGGGTGTGTAAGAGGCCGAGAGCTCAAGTTCATGACCAAGGGGCTTGTCGAGGTTGTCGGTGTTTGTTGCTATGGCAAGATAGTGGTAAGCGGCGTCTAAACTCACCTTGCTGATGGGTTTGTAGCAAACACCAGCATAGTAGTTTTGCAGTCCTGGAGTGAAGCCGTGATAATAGGTCGAGAGATAAAAGAAATCCATAGCGCCATAGAACTTGTGATGAGAACCATAAACTGGGCTGAAACCCTTGATGGTCTTGTGCTGGATAAGCCCCAAGCCTATGTTGCCTCCAGGGGGGACAGCAAAGAATTCATCACCGCTGAGGATATCGTATCCTGCAGTGAGTTTCCATTGCCAGGAAGGTGAATAAGTGCCTTTCACGCTTGCCATCCATGCCGAGATGTTCATGTCAAACTCGTTCCTGCCGAATTGGTAGTAGAACGAGCCCTCGGCGCTCCAGTTGCTGGGACTATAAGAGAGGTAAGTACCTACCAACTGTTGATAGTGAGTTTTATTTATATATTGTTCTAGCTCGCTCTGCATGCCTATGTTCATGAATAGCAGCGATGCGCCCAGGGGCACACGAGGGTGCTGGTAGTGATACCACAGGTTTGTCATCGTCTTATAGGGCTTGTCGCCGTCGCGGTACACCGAACCACCGTTTACACTCTCACTGTTTTGGTTGTAGGCAAACATCAAGTGCAGCTTGTGCTGGTCGTTCTCGTAGCCCACTTTCAGCATGTCGTGCGATAGCGCTGCCATTGCCCAGTCGTTGGAGCCTATGATGCGCTCGTCGTCGTAGCTGAGCACTTGGCGACCAATCTTGGCAAAGAGACCATTGCGTGCACTGAGCTGAGCCCAAGCCTCATAGATGTTGAACGAGCCCTTGCCTGCCTGACCCCACACAGCCGAGTGCTGACCAGTGATGTGCGCCTTGAGGAAAGAGCGCTCATAGTCGAGCCCCAACCTGGTGCGCTCAAGGATGAATTGAGCCTTGTTGTCGGTGTCGTCATCCGAGTCGGGCAAACCGCCATAGCGAATCTCGCCTCGTGTCAAGAGTTCGGCATCGAGAGTGAAAGTGTTTAGTTTCTCACTATTATCGTCTTGGGACTGGGCATTTGACTCCTGAGCCAGTGCGCTTGTTGGAATCAATAATACGGCAGCAATAATCACTGCCGCCCATAGCAAGTAATGGTATTTAAGTTTAATCATTATATTAGATATATTAATAGAACCCACAAAAGTAGTAAAAAAAATGAAATCGCCCAAGAAAGAAGATTGAAGGAGATGAAAATATGTCTTTTGTGATTCTGAAGAGGAAAAAAATATTTAAAAATGTGTTCTCTTTAGTTGGGACGGTAGGGAGTAAAAGCATTAAAATAAGTGAATTGTCAAGGATGTTATTTGTCGATTATTCTTTTTGTTCAGGAACAGATAATGTTGTCAAGTCTTTTAGTGGTGGATTTTTGAAGAAGTCATATAGATCGTCTGACCACTCAATTTTACTCACATTAGTTATAGTCTTGCTTGTTCCGTTCTTGTAATCTACCTTTATAGAGCGGATTTTAGCATATTCCACAATATCTGTGAACCAGGTATATTCAAATTCATAATCAGCCGATTCGTCTGGTTCTATTGGACCAATACATTTTTTTGTTATTGCCCTTCCCACTGGATCGTCTACCGCATTATAACCCACAAATGTAATTGTTATGTATTTTATCATTGAGCTTGTGGGGTTATAGAAAGTGAATCTGATGCCTGTTCCATCTGTATATTCACTTTCGTCATACACTCTCCATTCCACAACAGATAGACCATATTTCTTAAACGAGTCAAACTCATTAAGGATTTTCTTCATATCTTGAGAATATTGGTACAGTTCAAACCCCTTAGTTACCTCAAAGAACTTCTCTTGAACTTCTTTTGTTGAGCTCATCAAAGAATCCAGTTTCGCTTTGTCCTCGTCTTCCATAGTAACGTCACTAACAGGGATATAGAAACATTTTCCATAGCATGTAGCTATATAATAATCTTTGCCATGAATTGCCTGTTTTCCTGCTATTCTTATGTGAGTGTCCTTATCCATGTATCCTTTAATATCAGAATAAGAACTCTTACCACATTTTTTCTGATACACAATAGATGAAGAATTCGTTAATCCCCATATTGTCCTGAAAGAGAAAGGGAAGTCATATTTAATTGCTGTTAAATCAGTAATAGTATTGAGTTCAAAATCCTTCTCTTCTTCTACAAGATTTTCGTAATCAACTATTGCGAGATATTTTGGAGTGATATAGGTTCTCGAATAATCCGACTTGTCATATTTGTATATCTCTGTTTCTCCACTTTCAGAACTAATATATATACTCAGTTTAGGCGAGAAACTGTAGCTATCGAATGTGGCTTCCCACATCGACTTGGTCACTCTGCAAGGTTTAACATCTTTTAGTTTTGGGTCAGAATAAGAGCTGCTGTTTGATTTGTATAGCACAGTTTGAGGTGGCATAATTTTCTCACCCAGACTTTGCGACATAACTGTTATGTCATAGCCTGTGTCTTTTTTGAAAGCCCATATCAGGCGTTCATTGTTGGTGACATTAGTGAGATAGATATAGCAAGGTTCATATGACGTTACGCAGACCGAATCCACAAAGAACGTAACATTGTTAACATAGTTTTCAGGCGTGTATCTTTTATCATTATCGTAGTAAGCTTTCTCGTCATAATACCCCTCACCATGATAGTATGGCATTATGGTATAGTCCTTGTTGATTTTAGGATTTTTCTTTGGCTTATTAATCCAGACAGTGTCAGGAATAAGATTCATAAAACACTGTAGTCGTTTATTTAGATAGCTATGCTCTTTTAATTTTATTGTGATAATCTCTCCTTGAAGTAGCTTGAGTTTACTACTAATCGAAGAAAAGATAATTCCATTGTTATACGACAACAGATTATCCCATTTAGAATCTACGATATTCTCATAAGCGAATGAGTTCAATGAAATAAGTAGAGAGATCATAAGTATTATATTTTTCATAATTAAAAATTTTAGGTGATAGCGTTATTTTGTTATTTTTTGCAAAGATATCACATTTACTTTAAATGCTGGTGATTATAAAAGAAAATAATCCCCACCTTTGATAAAGACGGGGAAATTGTTTGTTATAAATGTAGATTTACATTTTAATTTGGGTTAATTGCCATGTGTAAAGGCAATTAGGTGTTATGCCGCTAACCATTCGACAGCATCGGTCAATGCGCTCCCTCTACATTGCCCAAACCAGGAGGCCGCCGGCGATAATGACTCCGGTGACGAGAAGATCGATGAGGCAGTAGCCCATGATGTCCTTTGCGTCAAGGCGAGCGATAGCCAGGGCCGGGAGCGCCCAGAATGGTTGTATGAGATTGGTCCATGCGTCACCCCATGAAATTGCCATGCCTGTCAAGCCCGGGTCTACAGCCAGGTTGGCACCAGCGGTGAACATAATGGGCGCTTGCACAGCCCAATGACCGCCGCCACTAGGCACAAACAGGTTGAGCACTGCTGCACAAAGGAAGGTGAGCAAGGGATAGGTGACGGGATTACTGATTTGGACGCAAGCTTCGGCCATGACGCCTCCTAAGCTGATGCCGCTGGTGCCAACGCCCGTAAAGATTCCCATAATGCCGGCATAGAATGGGAATTGCAATATGATTCCGGCAGCACCGGTGGTAGCTTTACCGAAGGCGCGCACGTAGTCTACTGGTGTGGGATGAAGCATGAGTCCCAACGCGAGGAAAATCATGATTACTCCGCCAAGGTCTAAACTGGCTCCGTTCACAAAGAGGTGAATCACGAGATAGGCCACGAGCATCAGCGCCACGAGCCACGAGAGTATTTTGCTTTGCTCGAGTCGTTGTGCCGGTGTCTTATCCGAAGAGGAAACATTGGTCGCAATATTATCATCGTCCTTCAGGAGCGCGGGGTCTATGGTAAGGACACCTTGCTTGGGGTGCATCAAGGTGTTGGCAATGGTGATACCGGTCATCACAAGCAGTACAGTCACCAGGTTGTGCCAGTCGAGGATGGTTCGAGCCAATGGAACAGGGTCGGTCAGCGCACCATTGGTGGCCACTGATAGCGACTCGCCAGGTGTAGCCATTGTGAGAGGGATAGAACCAGACATGCCGGCATGCCACACCACGAAGCCACTGTAGGCCGATGCGATAAGAAGGCGATAGTCGACATCCGAACGCTGGCGCGCTATTGCCTTGGCAAACACCACACCAACTATAAGGCCAAAGCCCCAGTTGAGCCAGCAGGCCAAAGCCGAAACCACAGTCACAAGGGCTATTGCGGCAGGGGCACTCTTGGGCAAGCGAGCCATTGCATTGATGGCCCGTTTGATAACCGGTGCTGCTGCCAAGGTTGACCCACACACAAGAACCAACGCCATCTGCATGGCAAACTCCAGCAAGTTCCATACGCCGCCACCCCAGTGCTCAACCACCTCAAGGGGAGTTTGACGGCACAATGGCATCGCCACCAGCGCAGCAATGAAAGTGAGCAGTATGGCAAATATAAACGGTTCGGGCAACCAGCGTTGTACTAATCGCACGCAGAATTTAATCATTTTAGACCATTTGTTTCCACTAGAATTCATATAAGTTCTCTGTATATATTGAGTATATCTTTTTTAATGCATTTTGGTTTAGGGTGTGCAAAGGTAGTCAATAGTTTTGAGTTGTCAGTTATCAGTTGCCAGTTTTTTAACGGCGATGGAGCAACACGATATCTTCATTCATCTTTTGACAGATTATTTCTGGGCCTTTTCAGAAAAAATGAGAAAAATGTCAAACAGCTGATTAATAGTTGTTTGACATTTTAAGAAGGTGCGCCTGATAGGACTCGAACCTACACAACTTGCGTTACTAGATCCTAAGTCTAGCGCGTCTACCAATTTCGCCACAGGCGCAGTGGTGGAGTGTGTAGCTCCTTTTAATTTTGCGGGTGCAAAGTTAGTCATTTTTTTTGAACTGCAAAATAAAAAATGGAATGATAGTGAAAAAATCCCGAAAAGTGGTTTTTTTTCGTCAATAATGACTATTTTTGCAAGGATTTTGACGACTGATTGCCGTTGGCACAGTCAGGCTTTTATTACTATGTGCATTGTTTTTTTGAAAAAAGTCGCAAAATTCTGAAACTTTTTCGCCGCTTGATGCGTCTAATAGATACAACGAACTTTAAAATAACTATTTATAAATCAAAATCAACAATTTATGACAAGACTAAAGAAAATCATGGTTCTGGCGCTGGCAGTGCTGCCATTTGTTAGCATGACAGCCCAGGAGGAGAAGCACGGTCTTAACCGTGACGACATGGACCTCACAGTGAATCCAGGTGACGACTTCTATCGTTATGCAGGGGGTGGATGGATTAAGAACAATCCTTTGAAGCCTGAGTATTCAAGTTTCGGAGTGTTCAACGAACTCGCCGAGAAGAACCGCGACCAGCTCAAGGAGCTCTTCGACAACCTCGCTAATGAGAAACATGTGAAGGGCAGCAATGGCCAGAAGGTTACCGACCTTTATGCACTTGCTATGGACAGCACCCGCCGCAATGCCGATGGCGCTGCTCCCATCCAGCAGGACCTTAAAGACCTTGACAGCTACAACCGCGCCACATTGACCGAGTTCATCGCCTATCAACACATGTTCCTGGGCAATCCATTCTTCGGGATTGGTGTAGAGGCCGACCTTGCCAACAGCGCTGTCAACACCATGTATATGAGTGCTGGAACTATGAGCCTGCCCGATCGTGACTACTATCTCAAGACCGATGCCGAGAGCAAGAAAATCCAGCAACAGTATCGTGACTATCTCACTAAGATGTTCATGCTTGCCGGTTACAAGAAGAAGGACGCTCAGCGTGCTACAAAGACTATCTATGACATTGAATATAAGTTTGCCGAGGCCAGCCTGACACGTGCCGAGCAGCGCGACATCTCTAAACTGTACAACATTCGCACTATCGACCAGCTGCAAGCCGACTATCCCGCCATCAACTGGGCACGCTATTTCGAGCTCATGGGCGTTAAGAACATCAGCACCGTTATCCTTGAGCAACCTAAGGTGATGGCTGTTGCCAATAGCTTAATGCTCAGCCTCAAGGACCAGGAAGTTAAGGACTATGTTGCTGGTTTGATTATCTCAAGCGCCTCTAGTGCACTCAGCGACGAGATTGGCGAGGCTGCATTCGACTTCTACGGCCGCACATTGAGCGGAACCCAGGAGCGTCAGGCACGCTGGAAACGCGCTATGAGTGTGCCCAATGGTGTGATGGGCGAGGCTGTGGGCCAGCTCTATGTTGAGAAGTACTTTGCTGGCGACAGCAAGGATAAGATGGTTAAGCTCATTAATGACCTTCGCAAAGCTCTCGCCGAGCGCATTGCAGGCCTTGACTGGATGAGCGACCAGACCAAGGTTAACGCTCTTGTTAAGCTTAACTCGTTCACCGTTAAGGTGGGCTATCCCGACAAGTGGAAAGACTACAGCACCTTGGTAGTAGACCCCAGCAAGACTCTTTATGAGAACATGAAGGTTGCTTCGCTGTGGAGCACCAAGCGCAATCTTGAGAAATATGGCAAAGCTGTTGACCGCGAGGAGTGGGGCATGACACCACAGACCGTGAACGCCTACTACAACCCGCTGAACAACGAAATCGTGTTCCCTGCTGCTATCCTGCAAGCTCCTTTCTTTGATCCTAAGGCCGACGATGCTACCAACTATGGCGCCATTGGCGTAGTGATTGGCCACGAGATGACTCACGGCTTTGACGACCAAGGTCGCACATTTGACTATCAGGGCAACTACACCGACTGGTGGACCGAAGAGGATGCCGAGAAATTCAATGCAGCAGCCGAGAAGCTCGCTGCACAGTTCGACGCTATCGACCTGGGCAACGGTGAGCATGCCAACGGCCACCTCACCCTTGGTGAGAATATCGCCGACCAGGGTGGTTTGCGCATCGCCTACGATGCCTTCATGAAGACTCCACAGGCTCAGGCTGGCGAGAAGATTGACGGTTTCACTCCCGAGCAGCGCTTCTACTTGAGCTATGGTCGCATCTGGGCTCAGAACATCACTCCCGAGGCTGCTTACATGCAGACCAAGAGCGACCCACATTCACTGGGCGAGTACCGCGTGAACGCCACTTTGCGCAATATCGACACCTTCTTCAAGGCATTCGACATCAAGCCAGGCGCCAAGATGTGGCTCGACGAGCAAGACCGCACCATCATTTGGTAATTATTGCACGGTCAATACAGTTCAAATCACCGCTGCCCACCACGGGCGGTGGTGATTTTTAATATTAGTGTATGGTGATAATGAGATAGCTGCTCATTTATCTTTAGGTGAGCGGCTGATGTGCAGTAGCTTATTCCTTTTTTAGGTCATAAAACAAGGAGGGCGCCGCAGTGGCGTCCTCCTTATAATTTGATGTGTTGTTGACGATTACCAAGCAAACATTGGGAAGTCTTTCATCATGTTGTTCACTTTCTCGCGAACCATGGTGATGGTAGCTTCGTCCTCTGGCTTTTGAAGAACGGTGTCGATAAGCTCAACAATCTCGCCCATCATGTCTTCCTTAGCACCACGGGTGGTGATAGCTGGAGTACCCAGGCGGATACCTGAGGTCTGGAAGGCGCTGCGGTCGTCAAATGGCACCATGTTCTTGTTGACGGTGATGTCGGCAGCTACGAGAGCATTCTCGGCAACCTTACCGGTCAAGTCGGGATACTTGGGACGAAGGTCGAGCAGGATGCAGTGGTTGTCGGTACCGCCACTGGCAATCTTGTAACCCTTGTCGAGCAGAGCCTTGGCCATGGCCTGAGCGTTGGCCTTAACTTGCATTTGGTAAGCCTTGAACTCGGGTTGCAGAGCCTCGCCGAAGGCTACAGCCTTGGCAGCGATAACGTGCTCGAGTGGACCGCCCTGTACACCGGGGAACACTGCTGAGTCGAGCAGCGACGACATCTTGCGGACTACGCCCTTCTTGGTGGTCTTGCCCCAAGGATTGTCGAAGTCTTTGCCCATCAAGATGATACCACCGCGTGGACCACGCAGGGTCTTGTGAGTTGTACTGGTAACGATGTGAGCCCACTTCAATGGGTTGTTGAGCAAGCCAGCTGCGATAAGTCCTGCAGGGTGAGCCATGTCTATCATCAGGATAGCACCCACCTTGTCGGCAATCTTGCGCATGCGCTCGTAATCCCACTCGCGGCTGTAGGCGCTGGCACCACCCACGATGAGCTTGGGCTGCTCGCGCATTGCTACCTCCTCCATCATGTCATAGTCAACGATGTTGGTGTCGGGGGTAACGTTGTACTCGCACTGATGGAACACGAGACCCGAGAAGTTAACTGGGCTTCCGTGTGAGAGGTGACCTCCATGAGCAAGGTTAAGACCCATGAACTTGTCGCCTGGTTTCAGGCATGCCATGAAAACGGCCATGTTGGCCTGGGCACCACTGTGGGGCTGTACGTTGGCATACTCAGCGCCAAAGAGCTGCTTGATGCGCTCCTGAGCCAGAGTCTCGGCCTCGTCAACCACCTGGCAACCGCCATAGTAGCGGTGGCCGGGATAACCCTCGGCATACTTGTTTGTCAGGCAGCTGCCCATAGCTTGCATAACCTGATCACTTACGAAATTCTCACTGGCAATGAGCTCAATGCCACGTTGTTGACGCAGGTGTTCACGCTCGATGATGCTGAACAGTAAATCGTCTCTCTTCATCTTTAAAAAATAATTTTTTAGACTTCAGACTTCAGATTTCAGACATCAGACCTTTAGACTTCTGATTTCTGGCCTCTGACTTCTGACTTCTGGCATGTTAATGTTGTTTATAGATTAATCTAAAAATGGTTTTCTAATTTTTCGGCAAAGGTAGTAAATACTTTTTAGTTATCAGCCATCAGTTGTGAGTTTTTTTCTCACAAGTTCAAAAATATCAAACAACAGGATTATGGATTATTGTAGCGTTTTCTTGCTTTTTCTTTTAATTTCATTAAATTTGGGGGTATTGATTTATCTTGATCGGCCCACCACCCAGTATAGCCCATCTTTTTCAATTCATTTATGTCACGTTGCAGAAATCTCTGTGGCACGCTAACGCGCACCTTTTCCCGCTCAGTGGCACTCATGCCCATAGTACATGCGGGAGAAATCCTAATCTCACGACATTTTTTTTGATATTCAGCAAGACTCATGTTTAAGTCTTTTTCTATCTTTTTTACTGCATCATCAATATATTCTTGCGAAGGAAACTGAATCTCAAATCTCATGTCCCTGATCTGGACTTTGTCTTTTCTTACAGAAAAACGAAGAGTGTCACCAACTAAAATAGGAATCACAGAGTTACAACACTCAACCTTCTTGTTTTGATATGGTTTCACATATTCACCCTTAGTCTCATCTAGCCTATTTGTGTAAATTAGCTTTGTGAGGATTAATTCATATCCATCAAACCCGTTATCGATAGCTTTATATTCATAAAAGTCGTTGAAATCAAACTGAGGAAAAACATGTTGGTTGTTCTCTATCTCACATGTTTTGTCATCTAAAACTCTGAAAGACAGATTGCGTTCCAAACAATCATCTGAAAAAGTGAAATCAAAAGGAAACTCCATCCCCGTCATCATAATGATCAATCCATTGCGAAATGACAAAGAGTCGTCACACAAGCCATCATTCACCCTTGAATAAGAATTGACGTAGCACAAAGACAATAAAACAATTATTAAAAAGTATCGTTTCATAATGGACAACTATTATTGTGTTTATTTCTGTTTCTTTCGCACTGTCCAGCCGAAGTGGCCTAGTTCTTCTCCTAATTTATAATAGTGGCCGTGGCAGTAGGTGATGAGTCCTGCTTCTTTCAGGTCGAGGGCTCCGGTGGTGGGGTCGATGAAGCGGTCGTCGGCGATGACGTTAAGCACCTCGGCAATGAACATGTCGTGGGTGCCCAGGCGCATAATGTCCTTAACAATGCATTCTATGCTCACTGGTGCCTCGTTGATGTAGGGGGCAGCCACTTTCACTCCCTTGACTGGTGTGAGCCCCATTTCCTTCCACTTGTTGAAATCGCGCCCTGAACGTACTCCACACCAGTCGGTGGCACGTGCAAGCTCTTCGTTGGTTAGGTTGATAGTGAACGCCATGTTGCGCTCAATGATGTCGTGGCTGTGGCGCTCCTGGCGGATTGACACATAGCACATGGCAGGGTCGCTGCAGATGGTTCCTGTCCATGCTGCTGTGAATAGGTTATACTCCTCGGGGGTTGCTCCGCACGATACCAGCACCGCTGGCAGCGGATAAATCATTGTTCCAGGTCTCCAGTTTTGTTTCATAAATTTGGTTATCTTTCTACTCCCTTGCCCGCCTAGGATGAGGGCGAAGGGATATCTAATTTTCAACACTGTTATTCTATTATAACTCCATTACTATCATAGTCGACAGCTTTCAGGTTATCAAGTGTATGGGCCGAGATGCACAACTTGGTTGAACTGCCTATTTTAGCAATGCTGTCAAACATGACCCTAAAATCACGGCTTGTCATCTTCTCCAAGTCAAATCCAGATGTGATGTACTCGTCAGGTCCAAAAGTTGTATGGAATTCTGTACTCAAATGATTGCCGTAATGTAGCTCATATCTTTTTATGCCTTCTCTCTCTCTTTCCAAGGTAAAATATAAATCGGCCAAATCTGCTTCATTTGTTTCCTTTTTTACCATTATAAATTTATCACACTGGATGACATTGCCTACTACTTTGCCAGTACAAAAGATTCTTGCTTCTTGAAACAATCCAATTCTGACTACCACATCATTAGTGCTATCGTCAACTTTGGTAAAATACAAATCATAATCATTAGCCAGTCCTCTGTGAGCTTTTACTTGTTTGAGGTCTGGATCCAGCAAGATTCCAATGTAGTGTGTCCTAAACATATTGTTATCGATTGGCTTGGTGGAAACGGGCTTAGTGTATTTCTTCTGCACCCATCCTACTGGCAGTTGGACCCAATTCCCTTTCTCACTTACTACTTGCTGAGTGAATGGGAAAAAGACTTGTTCATTGAGGAAAAATGCCATGAAAGTGCTCTCAATATCGGTGTTTATCTTCTTGCCTTTTATGTTGGCTGTTTTATAAACAGTAGCTTTTTTGTCGATTTCAACATATTTTGCCTGCTGGGCATTGACTAAGAAAGGAATAATCAGAGCAATTAAAAATACAAGTTTCTTATTCATTTTTGTCTAAGTTTTAAATGTTAATAATTTTAGTTATCTTGTTTTCTTGCGCTTCCCGCTCCAGGTGAGGATGTCTAGGCGCACGATACAGGTGCGAGGCAGGGACTTCTGGGCATATTTCATGCCAAGGTCGAAATCATGGGGAGAAAGTTTTTTGAGCAGAAGCTCGAGCGCATAGACACGTTCCTCTTCACTGGTGCAAATGGTCGTCTCGCAATCGAGGATTATGCTCTCATACTCGGTGGTGAACTGGCTTGGCAAGAGGTTGACGTTGCCCACAACACAAAACGACACACGGTCATGGCACTCGAGGATGTCTATTTTCTTGCCCTCGGGCGCACAATGGATGTAGATGGCATCGTCACCATCCCACACAAAGTTAAGTGGCACGCCGTAGGGCTTACCATCCAAATCTATCATCGACAGAATGCCGTATTCAGCACTGGCAAGGATTTCTCGAGCCCTTGCTTCGTCGAGCAGACGGTCTTGTCGTCTGATTTTACTATTTTCGTACTTCAAATCGAGTAATGATGTCCTATAGGCAGCAAGTTTTTAAAAGTTAGTAACCGATTTTCTCGAATACTCCGCTAGCGAAGCAGATTACGATGAAAGCCACAAGAGTGAACCCAAGGCTGTACATGAGGAAATTGCTGTTGTAGTCTTCCTCATCAAAATCGTCGGCCGTATGAGCTGCGGCGGCACTGCGACGCCGCACAAGCCTGACGATGACATTGGTTATAAGGCCACAGACCAAGCCAATGCCTAGTGCAAGCAGTGCATAAAATCCTATTGACCCCATAATCGTTGGATTAATAAAAAGTTAATAAAAAAGTAGTTATATCTAGTTTTAATTAATATTTATTCTTCGCGTGCGATTTCGCACTGGCACATTTCGCGGTATTCTTCCCAGTCGGGATCTTCCTCGGCGTGGAAGGTGAGTGGCAGCTGCTCGTCAATACTGCTCAAGGCATTGTTGAGCATCGCTTGGAACGACTTGAGGGTGACAGCATAAAACACCCAGTTGCGCTCGCCTGCGCCAGTGTAGATTCCCGTCATCACTGCCACCGGGTCTCGCTTGAGCGATTGCTGGAGAGCTTCGGTGACAACCTCCATGGTGCGTGATGTCTTAAAGTCGGGCATTCCGCCTGTGTCGGGCTCATAAAGCCATGTCATCTCAATGCGGAATTTGTATCGCCCTGTTGCTATCACATTGTCGAGTCCTCTCCTTCCAGTGACCAAGACCGTGCGCCCCTCGCTGTCCTCGCTGGGAGCTGTCCACCAGTCTTCGCTTATGTTCAATTTTGCCATGTGTCTATTAAAAATCGCCACAAGATAGTCATTTTTTTGCAAATTTCAAAGAAAATCGAGAAAAATATCGTTTTTTGTACAATAATTCTTGCAATTTGCCGTTTTCTGCGCGCAATCATTGAACAAATTGGTCTAATTGGACTAATTTGACTGATTGTGACAACTAAAAAAACGCAGAGGCGCTGTTGGGCACCTCTGCGATAATTGTTGAATATAGAAAGTGTTTTATTTCTTAACGGGAACTTCCTCGAGGGCTTTAACGAGGAGTTTCCAGAATGGCTCGGCTGCGGGAATATAAGCACGCTCGATAGTGGTGTGCGGGCTGCGCAGTGTTGGGCCGAAGCTCACAACGTCCATGTGAGGATACTTGCCCAGGATAATCGAGCACTCGAGACCTGCGTGGTCAACTTGCACGATGCCTTCTTCCTTGAAGAGTTTCTTGTAGATGTCGAGCAGCATGTGCAGTGCCTCGCTGTCGGGGTTTGGATCCCAGCCAATGTAGTCACCACCGGTCTCAACCTTGAAGTCGGCAAGGTGGAAGCAAGTCATGATCATCTTCACGATATAGTCCTTCATGTCCTCACGTGCCGAGCGGGCGAGAATCTTAACAGCTGCCTTGCCGTCCTCGATGTCGATGATGGCGAGGTTGCTCGAGGTCTCAACCACGTTGGGATAAGCGGGGATGAAGCGAACCACACCGTCGTGGCATGCATAGAGAGCACGCAGGATGGTGGTTTGGTCGTCTTGCGACATCTTCATCTTGGGACGGTCAACCTTCTTGAGAGTGAGGTCAACATTGTCCTCGATGAGCTTGAACTGGCTCTCGAACTCGGCCTTGAGATTCTTGACGAGCTTCTTCATGCCCTTGAGGTTGTCCTCGGGAAGAGTCATCACGGTCTCGGCCTTGAATGGAATGGCGTTGCGCATGTTGCCGCCGTGCCAGCTCACGAGGCGGGCCTTGTGGTCCTTAATGGCGAATTGTACAAGGCGAACCATGAGCTTGTTGGCGTTGGCGCGGCCCTCGTGAATCTCGAGACCGCTGTGGCCGCCTTTCAGGCCCTTGAGGGTGACACGCACTGCAATCTCGCCGGCAGTGGTCTTAACCTCGTTGTATTTGCGTGTAGCGGTAACGTCGATGCCTCCGGCGCTGCCTATCACAAATTTGCCCCAAGTCTCACTGTCGAGGTTGAAGAGGATGTCGCCCTTGAGCTGATTCTTGGGCAGATCGTTGGCACCATACATGCCAGTCTCCTCGTCCTTAGTGATGAGACCCTCGATGGGACCGTGTTTGAGAGTTTTGTCCTCCATCACTGCCATGATGGCTGCGATTCCCAGACCGTCGTCGGCTCCCAGTGTGGTGCCGCGAGCTTTGATCCAGTCGCCGTCGATATATGGCTCGATGGGGTCGGTCTCGAAGTTATGCTTGCTCTCGGGAGTCTTTTGTGGTACCATGTCCATGTGGGCCTGCATGGTGATGCACTTGCGGTTCTCCATGCCAGGAGTAGCGGGCTTGCGCATCATGATGTTGCCTGCAGCGTCTTGGAATGCCTCAACGCCAACTCTCTTGGCGAAGTCGAGGAGGTACTGCTGGATTTTCTCTACATGTCCCGAGGGACGGGGAACTTGTGTGAGCGCATAGAAGTTGCGCCAGATGCATTGTGGTTGAAGTTTTTCGATTTCGTTCATAGTTGTTTTGTATAATAGTATAATAAGCTAATAGTATTATCGATGCCACAAAGATAACACATTTGTTGTAGAATGCACAAAAAATTCACAATAAAAAACAACTATTCATGAATCTATATTTTTGCAAAACACAAAAAAACTCCTTATTTTTGCATAATTAAAAATAGAGGACAAAATGAAAAGTACAAGACTATACCTGTGGTTGCTTCCATTGATTGTCGTCATGGCAACTGCTTGCAACAGCGACGGCGAGTATGTGCAACGGGGAAACACGATTTGCCACTCCTATTGGACCTTCAGCTTTGGAACCATGTATGACACGTTGCCCGAGGTGAATGCGGCAACTTTCAAGAGCATCGAGAACTGGCTTGGCCACGACGGCAGGCACGTTTATTTCAAGGCTAAGCTGGTGCCTGGAGCCGACGCTGCTAGCCTCAAGGCCGACAAATATCCGCTCTTCCGCGACAAGAAAGACTATTACTACAAGGGTGTGCCGCTGCATGTGACCCATGTCGACGCTTTTGTCGTGCTCAAGCGCAACGAGGACGACATTTGGGCTATGGACAACAAGTATGCCTACTACGACAGCCTGCGCATCGACTCGGTCGACATCAAGACGTTTAAGGTGAAAGCGTGGAACACGGCGGTCGACAGCAAACATGTATACCGCTACGGCAATATTCTGCCGCTTGCCGACCCCGAGACCTACGATGAGGAATGGAAAGGGATGTACAGCCGCGACAAGGCGCACATTTGGTACATGGGAGAGTTGCTGGAGGATGTGGACTATGCCACATTCACTGTCGACGGCAATGATGCCCACGACAAGTATGGCCACTTCTATCGCGGCGAGCGCATCAGCGAGAAGCAGTGGAAAGAAATCGAGGAGCGGGAAAAGGAATAGCTGGGAATAAGTAGGAAATACTACCTTCTACAGAAGTCGGCGAACTTGCAGTAGCGGCAGGGAGTGCTGCTGGGCTTGGTGTTGGTGGTTTGGGTAAATGCCGTGTCCTTGTCAAAGAAGTTCCTCATGACCTCGTCCATGCGCTCGTTGAATTGAGTGTTATGGGCGCGGTAGTCATGAACCATCACCTTGTTGCGGCCTGAGCCGTAGAAAACACCACTCTGGTCTATGTCGCGCAGCTTGTAAATCACCGGCTTGATGGCTTCGTCATAGTGCATCTCCTGGGCATAGGCGTTGCAGTAGAGCATGAGCTGCAGCACCGCCTTGCACCGCTTGTCCTTGTTAGGGTTGAAGAGGTCTTCCATGTCGTTGAAGTCGGTCTTGTCGGAGCCTGTCTTATAGTCCACCATGCGCACTGTGCCGTCGCTCAGGCGGTCGATGCGGTCGGCTGTGTAGGTGAAGTTGAAATCCACACCGCCATAGTTGAGCATTATGCCCTTGTGCTTCTTCTCGCACTCGAGCACGGTGAGGAAATTATCGTCGATATTGTTGAGCAAGTCGATGTCGTAGCGCAACACGTCGCGCACGCTGTTGAGAATAGCAACGCTGATTATCGACGCCTCGCCATGAAGCGGCTGGTCGAGGTCGGCAGCGCGCAGATAGGTACGGTTCACCTCGTGGCGCACCACTGTGTCGAGGCGGGTTTTGATAAAGCGCTTGATGTCGCCGCAGGTCACCTTGTGCTCGCCTTCCCTTGGCATGCCGTCAACGTCGGGGTAATAGAGCTGCTGGAGCGAGTCGTGGACAATGGTTCCAAAGGTGCCGGCGCCCATGAAATCGTCCTCGGCATTGTCGGTGCTCAGGCGTTCGATGTAATGGAAATAAAACGACAGCGGGCAGTTGATATATTCATTGATGGAACTTGCCGAATGTCGCTTGCCGTCTTTCATCTTGTAAGACTCTAGAACATCGAGTACATGCCCGGTTTTTGGGACGTTTATTGCGATGTTGTTAATCACGCTGGCATTGAGGGTGTATTCACAATACTCTATCTGGCAGCCATAAATCATCTCAAGTTGAGGCACATAGCGAGTGATTTCCTTCGAGTCGGTCGACTTGGTGCTGGTGTCATGAAACAGATGGACCTCGCTCGCGCGGCTTATCAGGCGGTAGAAATAATAGGCCCACATCGATTCTTGGTCGCCCACGGTAGACATGCCGTAGTAGCGGCGCATATAGTCGCTGATGAAGGAGTTGGAGCGGAACTTGCGAGGTAGCACGCGCTCGTCGCAAGAGAGAATAATCACTTTTTCAAAGTCGAGGCATCGGGTCTCGAGCATTCCCATGATTTGAAGTCCCTGCAGCGGTTCGCCTTCAAAGGGGATTGAGATGACCGCCGACAGCCGGTCGATGAGGAAAAATACCGTCGACTCGCATGGTGGCAGGTCATAGCGCGATAGCATGTCGACTAGAGTTGTGAGAACCTCACAGTACTGGTTTATAAATGCCAGCTGCAGAGCTTCAGGTTTCTCTTCTTGATCGTCGTCTTGTTCGTCACCGTCTTCCGATAGCTGCTCCTTGACGAGAGTGCAGAACTCAATGAGGTTGTTGAGGAAAGCCTTCACGCTTTCCACGTCGTCAACGCGGTCTATGGTTCTGAACAGCACGCCGAATGGCTTGTCCTGCAACAGTGACTGAGGCACCACAAACAGGTTCCCCTCGTCAATTTTCATCATCACCTCGATGGCATCGTGGCCAAAACAGGTCTTTATTAGCGGATGAGAGAGCACGGTTTTCACCATTCCGCGATAATAGCTCCACTCACCACTGGCTTCACGGCGCGCCTGGCGATGAAGTTTTGCCACAATGCGCATGAGCGAGGCAATATCGCTGCTCTGCAGTGGATAACCCATCGTCACATTGACGTTCACATCTATGTTCAGCGAGTTTAGCAGTGGCACGAATAGGCTCTCGTCGGGCATTACCAGCGCTGTGTTGATGGCGTTTTTCTCGCTTAATTCGCCACGCTGGGCAAAGTCGTCGAGCAGGCGGCTTGCACATTGCACCTGGCCCACATCCGACGGTACGCCATAAACCTTGATTGACGGGAATTTATCTATAGCTTCAACTATGAAATCGGCTGGTTGAGGAAATTCCTTGAGGAAGAAGTTCACATAGCGGCCACCGGGGTTGACGTTCGCTGCCGTTGCCGAGAAAGCTGGCGACGATGCGTCCCAGAAGAAAAGCGCCTTGCCCCTGTTTTGCAGACGCTTGAAAATGGCAATTTCGCTTGTGGAGAGCACATTAAAGCCCACGAAAACATATTTCTTGTGCCCCAGGTCCTTACCGTCTTTAACCGCGAGGCTTGCCGTGCGGTAGATGTTGCCCATCGAGCTCATGCCGCTTTTGGCCAAGTCGTGATGATAGGCTGTGTATAGTTCAAGCATGCTGTTCCACAACCGCATGAACTCTTTTTTCACTTGCTCGCCTTGACTGGCCGGGGTGGAGTAGTTGTCGCGCCAAAAGTCGTCGTCATCGCCTGCCATGCCTTCAACACTCATGTTAAGGTAGCGGCGAACGATTTCGCGCACGTCACTGTCTATATAGTTGGACTGTATCTCGCGCAGTTCACGCACGTTGTTGAAAATTTGCTCGGGGTCAACAAGATACATGTCAACATCGTTGAAATCTTTGAGCAAAACGTTGCCCCAATACACAAACTTGTCGAACGGATAGGCCTCATTGCCGCTAAGCGAGGTATAACACTTGTAGAGCTTGAAAAGGGCTTCTACGGCTGGCACAGCTGCAAGACCGCTCAGCGATGTGACAAAGTCGGTGATGGTGGTCACCGCAGGGGTAATGTATACTCCGTTGCTGGCAAGGTCAAACTCCCGTTCAAGAAAGGTGCAGCTACGATGATTGGGCAGCACAAAACAGTAGTCGTGAAAGTCGCCTTTTGACTGAAAATACCGAGCCACCTGGCGCAAGAAAGGAGTGAGCATGCTGATGGGTTGTTTTGTTGGGGTTTACTTCTTGATGAGAGTTGCTGTGCGTATTGCCACGTCAAAGAGCACAATTTTGGCATTGCCGTTGCCGCGTATGTCGCGGATTGCGTCGCCAAAGAGCTTGAGTAGCGGTTCCACATTGTTCTCGTTGATGAAACGTGCAAAGTTTTTGCTGAATTGAGCCTCTTCTTGAGTCTCATAGTTGAGCGACGGCATTTGCAGGTTGTAAATATAGTTCTCACGCACCATGCGCGAAGCGTAGTTCAAGAACCGTTGCGATTTCTCGCGTTTGTACTCGGCAATATCCTCGCTCCAAGCTTTGAGTTTCACCAGGTCGTTCATGTAGGCAAGTCGCATGAATGCCATGAACTGCTGGTGGAAGTCGTGAATCTCGCTGCCGTGGTCCATGTTGCGCAGTGCCAGCATCACGTTGCCGTCGGCGGGGGCTGCTAGCGCCAGAGCCTCGTCGATGTCGATGCCCTCGGTGCGGGCGATGTGTTCGGCAATCTGCTGGGTCGATGGCTTGCGCAGTTCAATGCGTTGTGTGCGTGAGTAAATTGTAGGCAGGATGTTCTTAACGTTGTCGGTGGTGAGCAGGAAAATGCTGTCGGGGTCGGGTTCCTCGATGAGTTTCAGCAGTTTGTTGGCACAACCGGCGTTCATCTTGTCGGCCTGCCACATGATCAGCACCTTATAGTCGGCGGTATAGGCACTCAGGCTCATCTTCCGCACTATACTGTCGCTCTCGCTGGCATAGATGAGGGGTTGAGCGTTCTCGTTGCCTATTATCGATAGCCAGCGCTCATAGTCTTCGGCGATGACTCCCTCGTCCAGGAATTGCTTCCATTCCTTGTCAAAGTCCTCGCTCACGGGATTTTCTCCTTTCTTGGTAATAGGGTAGGAGTAGAACGTGTCGGCATGGTTCAGCGACTGGTGCTGAAGGCATTGAGGGCACACTCCGCATGAGTCGCCGTTGATGTGGTTGGTGCAGTGTATGTACTGTGCTGTGGCTAGGGCTAGGGCAAGCTTTGGAACACCAGGCTCGCCATGGAAGAGTAGGGCGTGAGCAATGCGGCCGCTGTCAACCATGCGGCGCACTTGGTCGATGGCACGCTCATTTCCTATGATATCGCTGAATTTCATCGGTCAGTAGAACTTATTGACCGCAAATTTACGAAATTTTCTCTAAAAGCGTGCTATATCAACAGCAAAAAATAATTAGCGTTAGGGAAATAACAACTATGCATTTTTTTGAGTCATCCTGCAATCAGCGGCGGCGTGATTTCTTTATGAACTTGTCGTAGTTGCCGGCTGGTTCTTGTTCATTTTTCTTGCCGCGGTTCTTGAACCCTCGCTCGGCATCGCGACGGGTGCGTCGGGTGTTGCGTCCGCGACGCTCGCGCTCCAGTGCCTCAAACTTGATGCGTCTTCTCTCGGCTCGGTTCTGTTTCACCTCGCTCTCGTAGGTAATGGCCGAGTAGTCCTTGTTGGCGTCGGCAATCTCAAGGTAGAGTCGCTTGCCGTAGAACTCGCTGTTGCGCAGCGCGCTTATCACGTTGTGGGCTTCGCCCTGCTGTACATCAAAGAGGGAGTAGTTGGTCAACAGGTCTATGCGGCCTATTCCTATGTGCTGTCCCTTGCCCGATGCGTTAATCATACGAATGAGGTCGGGGGCATAGAATCCGTGCGACTTGCCCACATTGATGAATACTCTTTCATAACCCTCCTCGCCTGTGCGGCGGTCTTTCTCGCCGTTTGGCTTGCGGTTGCGCTCGTTGCGCTCCTTCTTCTCGCCGCGCTTGCGTTCTTTCTTCTCGGGAACAATGTCGAGCACTGGTGCTTTCTTGTAGTAGTCAAGCATGCGGTTGAACTCCAGTGAGAGAAGGCGCTTTATCACGTCCTCGCTGCTAAGCCACGAGAGTTTTTTGAGCACATTGGGCAGGAAAGGAGCGATTTCCTCTTCTTGAACCTCCACGTTCTCGAGGCGGTCGGCGAGGTTGAACAGCTGTTTCTCTATGATTTCCTCAGCCTTGGGCACCTCACGGCGCTCAAACTCTTTGCCTATGTGTTTCTCTATTTGACGCAGCTTGCTGCGCTCGCGGCTGTGGATGATGGCGATGGAGATTCCTGTCTTTCCGGCGCGACCAGTGCGACCACTGCGGTGGTTGTAGATGTCGTTGTCGTCGGGCAAGCTGTAGCTGATGATGTGTGTGAGGTCGTTGACATCGAGGCCTCGTGCTGCCACGTCGGTAGCCACCAGCAGCTGCAGATTGCGCTCGCGGAACTTCTTCATCACCGCATCGCGTTGAGCCTGCGACAGGTCGCCATGCAGAGCATCGGCGTCATATCCGTCCTGTATGAGCTGCGACGCAACTTCCTGGGCGCTTGCGCGGGTGCGGCAGAAGACTATGCCGTAGATGCGCGGCAGATAGTCTACAATACGCTTTAGAGCATTGTACTTGTCGCGTGCGTTAACCATATAGTAGATGTGGCGAACGTTGGCCGAGCTCTCGTTGCGGGTGCCGGCAACAAACTCCACAGGGTCGTGCATGTAATTCTTGGCAATATTGGCAATCTCCTTGGGCATGGTTGCGCTGAAGAGCAGCATCTTGCGCTCATCGGGCACATGGCTCAATATCTCGTTAATATCGTCTACGAAACCCATGTTGAGCATCTCGTCGGCCTCGTCAAGGATTACTGTGCGCACATCGTCGAGCTTCACAGCTCCGCGCCTAATTAGGTCCTGCAATCGTCCCGGAGTGGCTACAATCACTTGCACGCCGCGGCGAGCGGCCTTGATTTGTGGCTCTATGCTGGCTCCGCCATACACTGCCAGCACCTGCAATCCGTCAATGTAGCGGGCATAGTCCTCGAGGTCGGTCTTGGTTTGCAGGCACAGCTCGCGAGTTGGGTCAAGGATTAGAGCCTGTGTGGTGCGCGAACTGGTATCGATGCGCTGCAGCGTGGGCAGACCAAAAGCCGCAGTCTTGCCGGTACCGGTTTGTGCCAGTCCCACCACGTCGGTCTCCTCGTTGAGCAAGTGTGGAATCACCATTTCTTGGATGGGCATCGGGTTCTCATATCCCATCAGTTCGATGGCGCGCAGCAAGTCCTCGCGCACGCCCAGTTCTTTAAATGTAGCCATTATGTTATAGGGTTAGTTTTAATTTCGCTGCAAAGGTACAACTTTTTTGCTATAACCCCGAATTGGGCATCATGATTTATTACTCATTTCGCGTCATTAATGAAAATTTTATAGATACAATATTTTCTAATATTGCCCACACAGCTTTTGTAGCATTACCTTTGCGTACACACGAAAATTAAAATTAAGCAACTATGATTTTTTTCAAAAAATGTCCCACCAGAGATGTGAATTCTTTGTTCTTATGTTCTTATGTCCAAAAAACTAGAGTCGAGGCAAAATATGTTCTTATGTCTAAAAATAGAGACAAGAGCAGAACAAGAGAAACAAGAAATCTTGTAACTCTTGATAAATCCTGTCACTCCTGTCTAAAAACCAGGCGCAGCCCAAAAATAAACGTTTGTAACTCCTGTCATCTTTTAAAACAGAAAATTTAAATCTTTATGCTTACAATTTGTAACTTGCCAAAATTTGCCCAAACTGTCCCACTTGTTCTGTTTTCGACCATAAAACCCATGAAATTTGGTTCATTTTTCCAAAAGAAAAATTTTTTTTTTAAAAAGTGTCCCATTTTCGCATCCACACCAAGACCTCCAACTTACAATTTGTAACCAAATCTAAAGGGTCAAAAAACAAGAGAAGTTGGACAAAAGCGTAGTTTTTTCCTGAAATTGTCCCACGTCCCGATCACGATCCCCGATCACGATCCCCGAAAAACAACTTTTACGACTCTCTTGCTGTGATAAATAAAATTATTTGTTAACTTTGCACTTTTAAACATGAAAAGTATATTAAACTAATCATAAACCAACTATGCAAGACGAGAAAGAATTAAAACAAGAACTTGATGAACAAACAGTTGCTAAGGGAGTTCCTTCGTCGTCGCAAGAAAATGAGGAGATAGAACTCGCCGAGAATGCGTTTCGTCCGCTAAAGGAAGGCGAGAAATATGTTCCCATCTTGCGCCCCGAGAAGAATTATCCCGAGGTGACTCCCTATTCAGTGTCGATGGGCTTGATTATGGCAGTGATTTTCAGTGCCGCAGCTGCCTATCTGGGACTGAAAGTGGGACAAGTGTTTGAGGCGGCGATTCCCATCGCCATTATCGCAGCAGGTATTGCTGGCGTTACCAAGCGCAAGAATTCGCTTGGCGAGAATGTGATTATCCAATCGATTGGTGCTGCCAGCGGTATTGTAGTGGCTGGTGCCATCTTCACGCTGCCAGCGCTCTACATCCTGCAACAGAAGTATCCCGAAATGACCGTTAACTTCCTTGAGGTCTTCCTCAGCTCGTTGCTTGGCGGTGTGCTGGGTATTTTGTTCTTCATCCCATTCCGCAAGTACTTCGTGAAAGAGAAACACGGCGAATTCCCCTTCCCCGAGGCTACCGCAACTACTCAGGTGCTGGTTCAGGGACAGAAGGGCGGTGAGCAGGCCAAACCGCTGCTCATTGCAGGACTTGTGGGTGGACTCTACGACTTCCTGATGAGCTCGTTTGGCTGGTGGAAAGAGGTAATCTCCACTACTGCCATTCCTGCAATGCAGAACTTTGCCGATCAAACTAAGTATGTGTTCAAGGTCAATGTGAGTGCTGCGACTCTGGGTCTTGGTTTCATTATCGGTCTTAAATACAGCTTTATCATCTTTGCCGGTAGTGCATTCATCTGGTGGATTGTAGTTCCTTTGTTTGCGGCTGTCAGCCCCGAGATGGCAAACATGGCAACCGACGACATCTTTAAGGACTTTGCCCGTTCGATAGGTATTGGTGGTATCGCCATGAGCGGTATCATTGGCATTATCAAGTCGTGGGGAGTTATCAAGAACGCTGTGGGCCTCGCCGGCAAGTCGTTCAAGAAGGGTGGCTCAGTCGAGAAAGAGGAGCGCACTCAGCGCGACATCCCAATGAAGTCGCTGGTATTTGCCCTTGCAGCTGCTTTGGTCATTACCTTCGTGTTCTTCTGGATAGGAGTGATTCACAACCTGCCACAGGCAATCGTGGCATTTATCGTTGTTGTGGTCATCGCATTCCTGTTCACTACTGTGGCAGCCAACGCTATCGCCATCGTTGGTAGCAATCCCGTGAGCGGTATGACGCTGATGACACTTATCATCGCATCGGGTATCTTCGTTGCTGTTGGCCTCAATGGCTGGCAGGGTATCGTTGCCTCAATGATAATTGGTGGTGTAGTTTGTACCGCACTTTCGATGGCTGGTGGCATGGTAACCGACATGAAGATTGGTTACTGGATTGGTACCACTCCTGCCAAGCAGCAAACTTGGAAGATGCTCGGTACCGTTCTCTCGGCAGCTACCGTGGGTGGTGTGATGATTATCCTTAACAAGACCTATGGTTTCTATGAGGGCGCCGTGCCAGGCGAGACTCCACTTGTGGCACCTCAGGCCAACGCTATGGCAGCTGTTATCGATCCATTGATGACGGGCGGCGAGACTCCATGGACATTCTACATCTGTGGTGCTATCCTCGCATGCCTGCTCAACTGGCTCAAAGTGCCAGCACTGCCATTCTCGCTGGGTATGTTCATCCCATTCCAGTTGAACACTCCGTTGCTCATTGGTGGTATCGTCAGCTGGTTTGTAAGCACTCGCAGCAAGGATGAGCGCATCAACAAGGCTCGCATGGACAAGGGCACACTCATCGCCAGCGGATTCATTGCCGGTGGAGCATTGATGGGCGTAGTGAGTGCAGCAATGAAGTTTGGAGGATTCAAGTATGAGAGCCCGCTTAGCGACGGCATGTCGAGCTCACTTGGCCTGATAATGTATATCGCACTGATTGCCTACTTCTCAATCAGCTGCCTCCGTGCCAAGAAGGACTGATAATCCTTAATTCAAATTAATTTAGCTTGCCTCTCATGCTAAGTTGCCATTATAGGCAATGCCAGCATGAGGGGCAAGTTGATGTGTGTCATGGAAGTTTTTTTGTTGAAAATTCAAAAACACTTGTGTATTAATAAAAAAGGTTGTACCTTTGCACCGCTTTAAGCTCCCGTGTGATGGGAAATTAAGCTCAATAACTTAATTTTTAGTAACACAACTATTTAAAAATGAAGACATTTCAATTAAATGCAGAGCCAAGAACTGACCTTGGCAAGAAGGCAGCTAAGGCGCTCCGCGCCAGCCAGAAAATTCCTTGCGTCCTTAATGGCGGTAAGGTAGTAGAGTTAAAAGACGGTAAGTACGAAGGCTCCCTCGCCGAGGGTGAGAAGGTTGTTGAGATTGGCCGCGACGGCAAAGCAGTTCTCACTACCGACTTCACTGTAAACTTCAACGATGTTCGCAAGCTCATCTATACACCCGATGTATTTGTTGTAGCTTTGAACCTCAACGGAGTTCAGAAAATGGCTGTTCTTAAAGACATTCAATGGCATCCAGTAAACGACAGCATCCTGCATCTCGACTTCCTCGAGGTAACTGAGGACAAGCCTGTTGTTGTTCCCGTGCCCGTTAAGATTGAGGGCCACGCTGTGGGTGTTAAGGCTGGTGGTAAGCTCTTCTTGAGCATGAAGAAGGTGAAGGTTAGAGGTATCTATACCGAAATACCCGAGCGCATCGTTGTTAACGTTGAGAATATCGCTATTGGTCACGCCATTAAGGTTGGAGACCTCAAGTTTGACAAGTTTGAGCTTGCTAACTCGAAGGATCTCGTGATCACTGGTGTTCGTGCTACCCGCGCTGCCGCAACTGCTGCAGCCGAGACCGAGGAGGGCGAAGAGGGTGAAGCTGCTGCTGAGTAATCTGCTCAAGCGCATTTTCTCTAAACCGTCATCAGTCGAATCGACTCAACACGAAGAAACCGAAACGATGAAGTATCTGATTGTTGGACTAGGAAACATTGGTGCTGAGTATCAAGATACCCGTCACAACATAGGTTTTACAATATTGGATGCCTTTGCCGAGGCGTCCAATGTTGTTTTTCAGTCAAAGCGATATGGTGCAGTGGCGCAGATGAGACTCAAGAACCAGCTGCTGGTGCTCTTGAAACCATCTACCTACATGAACCTGAGCGGAGAGGCGGTTCGTTACTGGATGCAGAAAGAGAAAATCGATCTTGACCATGTGCTGGTCGTTGTCGACGACCTGGCACTGCCGTTTGGCACCATAAGGCTGCGCGGCAAGGGTGCTGATGGCGGTCACAACGGTTTGAAGAACATCAACCAGCTTGTTGGCTCGCAGAATTATGCTCGCCTGCGCTTTGGCATAGGCAGTGATTTTCCCGAAGGGGCTCAGGTTGACTATGTTCTGGGACCTCTCACACGTGAGGAACGGGAGCAGTTGCCCGAGCGTGTGGGTAAGGCAGTTGACGCTATCAAGGCATTTTGCCTGAGTGGCATCAGCTTTGCCATGACGAACTATAATAATAAATGATGATAGGAATAGCTAGGAAAAATAAAATTTGATTCCTTTAACTCCTTTATCACTATGACTGAAATGCGCATCGACAAGTGGCTGTGGGCCACAAGGGTTTTCAAGACTCGTTCGCTGGCAACCGACCAGTGCAAGCTGGGGCGTGTCACAATAAAAGGGATGAATGTTAAGCCGTCGCACAACATCAAGGTGGGCGATGTGATTGAGGTGCGCAAACCTCCCATCACGCTCACCTTTGAGGTGGTGGGACTGCTCAATAACCGCGTTGGAGCCAAACTTGTGCCCAACTACTTGAAGAACATCACTCCCGACGACCAATACAAGATTCTGGAGATGGCTCGCATTGGAGGCTTTGTGCGCCGCCAGAAGGGCATGGGACGTCCCACCAAGAAAGAAGGCCGTGAAATGAAGGAGTTTGCCGATGAGGCATTCTTTGGCTTCGATGACTGGGACGACGAGAATCCGCTGTGGACTGAAGAAGACGAGGAGAGGTTTCGCTAGTTTTCTAGGTCATGGTTCTTGGAGGAATGTAGATGCTGTTAGTTTTGGTAGTTTTTGTCTTTTTTTATTTAAAAGTGTTTGCAGTTATCAATATAATGTGTATTTTTGTTAGCTGATGGGGCATATTTGTGATAAAGTGCTTCTGGCAACTTGTGAAAGACATAAATGTAATGATATAAATCATTTATTATTAACCTAAATTTACAGCTATTATTATGAAGAAATTTTTACTTCTCGCAGCTTTAGTTGCTGCATTTGTTGGTAACGCTCAGGAACTCCAGCTCACCAAGCTTTGGGAGGTTGGCGCTCCTACACTGGCTAACACCCGCCAGGGTATTGGTCTTGATGGCAAGTACCTCATCAACAACAAGGTTGAGGGAATTGTTTATCAGTACACCGAGGAGAATGTGAGCAACTTTGGTGTTACCGGTGCAACCGCA
>JAFSPZ010000002.1 GCA_017451225.1 Muribaculaceae bacterium
GCCAAATTGCATTTGCATGTCGCCACCCACATGCCAGCGATTGGTGAGATGGCGTGTGTAGGAAGCCGATAGTCCCATGAAGAAATCGGTAACAACGTTGTCACCTGCCATGGTATAGGCCGAGATTTCATTCTTGTGCTCGCCATCAAATGTCTTGTAAGGAATGTAGCTATTAGTTTGCTGAGCCCATCCCGAGACAAATGCTATGGCTAAGAATACTAATGTAATAATTTTTTTCATATATCATTAATTTATAATTTGTTTAAAACGAAACGCATAGCGCTCCACCAAGCACCCACTGATGCAGCGACTTCTTGACGCTCGAAACCGCTGGCTTGGTCATATCCCAGCCAAACGCACTCATTAAATCCACCATATCAGGCGACAGGCCTTCTATCAAACCCAAGGGATGATAGGTGGCTTTGAAGGTCTTGCGTGAGTAATCATAGTCGCAGAACACACGCCATGAGAAGTTGTTCTTGTGAGCGTAAGTGAGCGAAACACCTGTACCAAATTTAAACGAGTTGGAGGCCGACACATCGATATAATCCCACGTGTGGTTAACCTCATTTCCCGAAGGCTTGAACATGGGTGCATCGTCATTAAAAATGCTCTCCATGTTGAACTCTAGTTGCTCACCGGTGTAACTTGCGTTGATGTCAATATCGTCCATCACACTGCGGCCCACCAAAGCCTTAGCACCAAGTGCGAAGCGTGACGAGAAGGGATAGCTGAAATAGACTCCCGCATCGGCAGCAAACTCGGTAATGTGGTCGCTCTCAATGGTAAGTGCAATATTCTGGGATGAATTGACAAACAACGGGTCATTGAAAAATTCCTGCATGTCGGTTTCCTCGCTCAAGGCAAACTTGCTCCAACCATTGATAGGAGTGGCTTTGACTCTTAATCTACCACCAATGCCAATATAGGGGTTGAAGAAATAAGCTCCCTCGGCACCTACAACTGTGGCCGAGCGGAACTTGAGATGCAATGGTTCTTCATCACCGTTCAGATCTACATCTCCAAATATTTCGGTTGGCAAGTCAAATTCAAATTGAGGCAAATACAGGTTCTTATTGCCCAATCCAATACCCATTGAGATGGCAAAGAACGACGGATTGGTGCGTAGGTCGGGAAAGACACTCAGGTCGCCTCGCTGCAAGCCACGATTCTTGAACAAGAGGTCCATCAAGCCGTAGCCAAGCTCCACCGATAGAATACCGATTCCAGCACCTGAGAGCACGTCGCTAATCCAGTGGCGATTGTTCAGCACGCGCATCACACCAGTGGCTGTGGCAAGGGTATAGGCTCCTGCCGAATACCATGGTGAACGTGTCAGGCCATACTCCTTGTGCAGAATGGTTGCGGCAAGAAATGCCGTGGCAGTGTGGCCACTGGGCCATGAGTTACGGGTTGAGCCGTCGGGACGCATTTCGCTGGCGGTGTACTTAATTCCGTTCACCAGTCCAGCCATAATTGCTGCCGATGCAGCCGACGATGCCCAGAACCTAGGCCAGTCGCTGCGGCTCTCAACACCAGCTATTTTCAGACCAATAGTAAGTGCCAATGGCACATACTGAGTGTAGTTGTCAATCTCATTGTGGAAATTGGTCTTTATGAGACGTATCTTGGTATTTGGATTGTTATAGTCCTGACGGAAAGCAGTTTTCTCGCTCTTGGCAATAAGGCCAGATAAAAAAAGTGGAATTCCCACCCACGTCTGGTCGTCAAGGAACCGATAAGGCTTCACAGCTGGGTTAGTACGACTCTTGATGAAGTTGAAGTCGGGAGCCTTGGGAGGCTCATAGAGTCTTATATCGTCATCTGGCACTATATGACCCATTGCCACAGGGATTGTTGCAACCTTCTCAGTGGCATCTGTTAAAACGGCTGCGTCGATTGGGGTCGCATCGCAATCGTCAACATTTTCGATGGGCAAAGCAAGGTCGACACTATCAACATTCTCAACGTCTTGCGCCTGAGCAACAACAATGCTAAACATAGCACAGGCTATTGCTACTATTAGTGGTAATAGTCTTTTCATTAAGCTATTGTTTTTTATAAAGATGTGCAAAATTAGAAAAAAATTGCTAATTCGCATTACAAAACACCACTTTTTTGGGTGAAAAACATGTTTTTTTATGCCTTTGAAAAACGCCGACAACTCATAAACAAATCCATTATCTGCACATTCTAGGCTTGAACCAAGAATGATGCCAAGCGGCAAGATAATCCAAGATGACTAATAATTTTAGTAAAAGCGCTATTGTCATTTTTTTTGAGAATAGCAGTATTTTTTGAGTATTTATTTATACTTTTGTAGTGTTTTGTTATGGTATATGTTCTTTGCCATGACTTCACAATGTTGCTGAAATGCCATGAAATCACCTCGCAACAACACTAAATTGCTTATTAGAAACCATTCAAAATAAAAAATATGAAGACCTATCCTTTGCTCCAATCTCAATTGGGAGTATTTTACGAGTGCTTGAAGTATCCACAAGTGATGCAATATAATGTTCCCAGCATCACTCCGATAAGCGACGGTGTGGATTTTAATCGCGTTGAAACTGCGTTCCAAGCGATTTTCGCCGAACGACCAGTGTTGCGACTGCGTTTTCTCATAGATGAACAAGGAGAACCACAGCAATTTGTCGATGACAATAAGCATCTTGAGATACAGCGCCGCACGATGACCGAAGAGGAATTCCAGCGCTATGCTCACCAAGATTTCTGCCGCCCCTTTGACATTATGGGCGACGAACCTTTATTGCGCGTAGAGCTCATAACAACTGAAGCTGGCAGATATATGCTCATGGATATCCACCACCTGGTGACCGATGGCACGAGCTACCTAACAGTATTCCCACAACGCGACCTGCCTTTGGCTTACGATGGCAAGCCACTTCCAACAGAGGAATACGGAATGCTTGAAGCCGCCGTCGACGAGCACGCACGACTGGGCGACGAGGATTACCTGAAGGCTAAGTCGGTGATGATGTCACGCTATGCTGGTGTTGACCTCGCCACATTGTCGGCACGTCCCGAGAACCCCGTTGGCGAGATGGCCCAGGAGTCGGCCTACATTAACCGTGCTCTTGTCGACAACTGGTGCAAAGAAAACGGTTTTGCCCCCTATCAGCTGTTCCAAGCAGCGTTCAGCTACGTGCTTGCCCGATTGCTGCGAGAGGAGAAAGTGGCTTATACCACCGTCTATCACGGTCGTCGTGACTCGCGGGTGAAACAAGCCTACGGCATGTTTGTACGCACGATTCCATTCATGATGGAAATTAAAAAAGAACAGAGTGTGCGCGATTATATCGCAACTGTGCATAGCGAGATGAAGGCAACACTGGCCGAGCTAGCCTATCCTTTCACACACTTCTGCCGCGACCTAGGCGTTCAGCCTGGCATCTCGTTCAACTTCTCGGCACTTCCAGGTTGGGAAGAAGCTTACTATTTCGGTGACAATCATTGCCCGCTTGTGGAGCAGGATCGCGGTGATGTGTTCTACGACATGCTGGCTCACATCTTCCTTGCTGGCGACGACTATGACATACGCATGGAGTCGAGCCTGGCAATGAACAGCCGCAAGACCATGCGCATGATGGCCGATGCTATCAAGGCGACGATGAACAACATGATGGCGTGTCCCGACGGCGATATAAACAGCATCGCCATCGTCAGCGACGAGCAGGCCCAAAATCTCATCTCTATAGGTTCGGGCAAGGATATCGACGTGGATATCAGCAAGACCTTTGCCAACTTGTTCACCGAGCAAGCTCAACGCACCCCCGATGCCCCTGCCGTGGTCGACAAGGACAGCCAGCTCACCTACAAGGAGATGGATGGATATGCCAACGCACTTGCACGACAACTCATCAACCACGATGTGCAACGCGACGACTTTGTGTGCGTCATGCTTGACCGCACTAAGGAGTTCCCATTGGCTGTACTTGCCATCCACAAGGCTGGAGCTGCTTATACTCCGCTCGACTTTGAGTATCCTAACGAGCGATTGAGCTACATGCTTGAGAACTCTGAATCTAAAATACTCATCACCAGCCACGATGTTCTTGCTGCCAAGAAGGCCGAGGGCAACTTCGACACCGCTGCCGCTCAGGTCTTCTTCATCGATGACTTCATGGCCGAAGCCGACCTTACTACTGCAGCGCCCATCGACCGCTCTCGTCCCGATGGCCTGGCCTACATGATTTATACCTCCGGTTCTACTGGCAAACCTAAGGGTGCTATGCTGCATCAAGCTGGCTTGCGCAATTTCATCGCAGTTGTGATTGATATGGAGAAGCTCACGGCCGAGGACCGCATCAGCGGTCACCGCTCGTTCTCGTTCGACGCTCACATCGAAGACATGTATCCAGTGCTCACGCTCGGTGGCTCGTTCCATGTAATGCCAACCGAGATACGCAAGGACCTTGCCGCCATCCGCCAGTTCCTCATCGACCACCGCATCACCGGCGGCGGATATTCAACCGCGATGACCGGATTGTTGCTCAACACCTTCGACGACCTGCCCATTCGTTTCACCACAGGCGGAGGCGAGAAGATGGATGGCGTCTATAGCGACCACATCGAGATTATCAACGTCTATGGCCCAACTGAGTGTACCGACGACACTTCCTACTATAGCATCGCTCCAGGCAAGCGCGTAGAGAACATTCCCATTGGCAAGAGCGTGGCTAACAACTGGAACTTCATCGTTGACACCGCAGGCAACCTTGTGCCACAAGGCGCGGCAGGCGAACTGTGCTTTGCTGGCATACAGGTGGGACGCGGCTACTGGCGATTGCCTGAGCGCACCGCCAAGTCGTTTGTCGATTGTCCCTTCGTTAAGACCGACCGTTGGGGGCGTCCTGTGAGGATGTATCACACCGGTGACTTGTGCCGATGGAATGAAGATGGGGATATCGAATACCTGGGACGCATCGATACTCAGGTCAAGCTGCGCGGTTTCCGCATTGAGCTTGGCGAGATTGAGAGCAAGGCACTCAACATCGATGGCATCAGGCAGGCGGCTGCCGAGGTGCGCAAGGTCGGGGGCAATGAGCATCTTGTGCTTTACTACACCGTTGACCGAGACTCAAGCATCACTGACGATGACATCAACAAGGCTCTTGCTGAATCGTCGCTCGCCGAGTATATGGTGCCCGACACCTATATGCGCTTGGATGTCATGCCTATGACTCCTAACGGCAAGATTAACCGCAAAGTGCTGCCCGTTCCAGAACTCAAGCGCAATACTGATTTTGTAGCACCTGAGGGCGAAATGGAACAACTCTTCTGTAACATTTTCTCCGAGATTCTACAAATCGAGCAAGTGGGTGCGCTTGACAACTTCTTTGAGATTGGCGGCACTAGCATCAATGCCATCAAGGTAATTGTCGAGGCAAGCAAGCACGGAGTGCAGATTGTATTCAACGACCTCTTCAACCAAAAGACACCCAGGGCTCTCGCCGAGTTTGTGGCACAGAAGCAGACGCAAGCACCTGAGACCACCGAAATCACGCCAAAAGAAAAGCCTGCTAAAAAAGCAGAGAACACACGCTATGACGTCTATACACCTATTCTCAAGGCGAATAATCTCGATGCCTTCCGCAAGGGTGACAGGCAGTCCATCGGCGACGTGTTGCTCACTGGCGCTACGGGATATCTGGGCATACACATTCTTAACGAACTTCTCACATGCTACGACGGTCACATCATCTGTCCTATGCGTGGCAAGACCAGCGAGGACGCAATGAACCGTCTCAAGACTCTTTTCTTCTACTACTTTGGCAGGTGCAAAGCATTTGAACTAATCGACAGTCGTGTGACAGCCATCGCAGCCGAGGTGACTAAACCCGATGCCCTCGACAGCATCAACAACCAGGGTTTGACCGTTGTAAACTGCGTGGCCAACGTCAAGCATTTCTCGGCTGGCAACGACATCGAGATGGTCAACATCGAGTCGGTGAGAAACCTTATCGCCTTCTGCATTCGCACCAAGTCGCAACTCATTCACATCTCTACGACCAGCATCGCTGGATTGAGCATCGACAACGTGCCAGGTCCCGATGTGAAGCTCACCGAGCAAGACTTGTGGCTGGGGCAGAACATCGACGAGAACAAATATGTATATTCTAAGTTCGTAGCCGAAGACCTTGTTCTTGAAGCCATTGCGCACCATGGGCTCAACGCCAAAATCATGCGAGTTGGCAACCTCTCGGCACGACAACGCGACGGTGAGTTCCAAATCAATTTCCAGACCAATAACTTCCTGGCCCTGCTACGAGCCTATGTTGTTATAGGTATGGTGCCGTATGAAGCTTTGAACAACGTCTTTGAATTCTCGCCCATCGATGAGGTGGCACACGCCATCATGCTGCTGGCAACCACTCCACGCGAGTGCGTAGTGTTCCATCCCTACAATGTTCACCGCCAGTATTTGGCCGACATCCTCAACGGCTTTGCCGATGCAGGCATAACTATGAAGCGAGTTGAGATTGAAGAATTCCAGCAAGCGCTCGACCGCATGATGGAGAATCCCGAATTGGTGACCCTGCTACGTCCGCTCATGGCCTACAACCTCAGTAGCAGTCACGAAATGCGATGGATTGAGGCTACCAACGACTACACCACACAAGTCCTGTACCGATTCGGCTTCCAATGGTCGCCAACAGCGACACAATACGTCCACCGCTTCGTCGACACTATCGTAGGCTTCAACTACTTCACGGTATAATAATTGCATTAATCATAACAAGAAAAGCACCTGCAAAGTTTTTTGTGGGTGTTTTTCTTGTCAATAATAGAAATACAAAAATCGCTAATCACTCATTAACAAGCGATTAGCGATTTGGAAGCGTGGTCCCACTTGGGCTTGAACCAAGGACTCCCTGATTATGAGTCAGGTGCTCTAACCAACTGAGCTATGGGACCGCTCTCTGGCTACATGAGCCGAAAAGCGGATGCAAAATTACATCAAAAGTTTGAAACTGCCAAAACATGAGGCATTTTTTTTGCTTATTCGATAGTTTTTGGCTTGATTTACGCTATATTAGCAATTCACCAGCAGCGATTATGGCGCTCTTTCCTCCCGCCCAGATGGTGCCGTCGTCGTGCAGCGAGGTCTCCACAGTCGATGGACGGCCCATGGTCTCGCCTTGAAGGAAACGACACACGGCAGGAGCAGTGATTATTCCGTTATGGTGCAGATAGTGGGTGAGGGCGGCATTGGCTGTGCCAGTTGCGCTCTCCTCGGGGATGCCATATAGGGGGCCAAAGTTGCGCACGTGAGCGGTAAAGTCATCATCGCCAATGGCAAAGGCATGGACACCTGTCACGCCAAGCTCCTTGCTCAGCTGCGCAAGTGCATCCATATCAATGTTTAACGTGTTGAGCTCATCAATGCTTTGCACCGGCATCATGATGTCGGGCAAGCCTGTGCTCACCACCATTGCAGGGAGATTGATTTGCATGTCCTCAACTCCCATGATGCGGTGCAAACGTTCCTCATCGACCTTGGCGGGCAACACCTGTGGCGAGGCCATCTCCATCATCACCTTTTCGGCAATCTCCACCTTCAGGTCGCCAGCGAGCGTGTGGTTGAGACACATGGTCCCTGCTGGTACTGCACCGGTCTGGGCAAGCACCCCAAATGTGGCGACAGTGGCATGTCCGCACAGGTCCACCTCACCGCAACCAGTGAAATAGCGCACTGTGAACTCATTGTCGCCGTGACGTTTGACAAACGCCGTCTCTGAATATCTGAACTCAGCAGCCACTTGCTGCATAAACGCATCGCTGGGAAACCCTATCCCATCTTCGAGCATCACCACCCCGGCAGTATTGCCGCCAAATGGCTCGGAAGTAAATGCGTCAACAATATAGTATCTCATAAAATATAATGTTTTAAGTTACAAATATAGGCATTTTTTTAGACATAAGAACTTTTATAGTGGGACAGTTTTTTGAAAAACGAGGATCGTGATCGGAGATCGGGAACGGGACGTGGGACAGTTTTTGTGAAAAATCGAGGATCGGGATCGGGGATCGGGAACGGGACGTGGGACAGTTTTAGAAAATTTTTTTTAGACAGGAGGGACAGGATTTAGCAGGAGTTACAAGATTTCTTGTTTTTCTTGTTCTGCTCTTGTTACTCTTGTCTCTTTTTTGGGAGAAAATCGGGAATCGTGATCGGAGATCGGGAACGGGACGTGGGACAGTTTAGAAAAAATCTATTAACGCCGCGCTTGCGGCGCAGTACATTAACCACCTCCAGGACACCTGTGGGACAGTTTTATTAATTTTTTTAGGGATGAACCTGGTTTGTTTAGGGGTGGGGTCTTGGGATGATGCTTTTTTTCTCCCTGCTTCTCCTTTTCTTGGGGTGGTTCTTGGACGGATTGGGACAATTTGGCATTAGATTTTGTCATACTCCCCCCGGCCCCCTCTATCTTAGAGGGGGAGCTTGCGTTTGATTTGGTTATACTCCCCCCGGCCTGCTCTTTCAGCGGCAATTGGCTGCACCTCACCAATGGCAAAACAAGTTTTGCCGCTGGTATCGGCTTGCACAATTGGTCTATCTTAGAGGGGGAGCTTGCGTTTGATTTGGTTATACTCTCCCCGTCTCGCTCTATCTTCGAGGGGGAGTTTGCGTTTGATTCGGTCATACTCCCCCTGCCCCCCTCTATCTTAGAGGGGGAGCTCTTGAGTGATTCTTGCTGGAGTTGTTGTCGGGTGGTGGCCAGGAGGCGGTGGATGGTGGACTTGGGGATGCAGGTGTGGGCGGCGATGTTGCGGATGGACCAGCCCTTGGAGAAGGTGTCGTGGATGAAGTCGAGCTGCTGCTCCCGGGTGGCGTCGGTGGGCAGGAAGATGAGCTGCAACTCGCTGGCCTCGCGTGATGTGACGAAGAAATGGAGATAGCGGCGGCCGATGCGCGGATTGAGAGCTTCGTTGATGGTCTTGTCGTCGAATCCTTTTCTCCTGTTCAGCTCGGTGAGGTGGCGGCGGTCTTCCTCGTCGTAGTGGGTCTTGAGCTTTAGTGTCATGACGGCGTTGTTGTGGAGCTGAACGGGCGCGTTGCGTGCCTTGAGCTGCTTGACGTAGTGGGTGGAGCCGTCGGTGACGGTTCCTGCCGGTATGTCGTTGAGTGTGAAGATGGAGTCGAAGGCGTAGGCGAGCTGGCGGTCGCCGGTGAGGTGCTTCATGGTGAGCGGCGTCCCCTCGTGGTGGCTTGTGGAATGGGCGATGACGAGGATTGAGACGTGGTAGTGGTTGATCCACTGGCGCAGCCGGCGCAGTACCTGCTGTGTCTTGTTGCAGTTGCGCAGGGGGCAGATGTGGGTGATGTCGTCGATGATGACGACGGGGGCGTCGAGGTCGAGGATGTCGCTCTCGATGCTTTGAAGGATTGTCTCGCGGCTGGTCATCTCCTCGACACTGGTGTCCTGGTCGTAGTGGTAGACGGTGAGGTTGGCCGGCTTGAGGAACTGGCGGTCGGTCCAGCACTTGTTGAAGTAGTTGTGCATCATGTTCTCGAAGTCGAGATAGAGGACCGGTCTGCCCGAGCATGCAACCTCGTGGGCGATGCTGAAAGCGAGTGTTGACTTGCCGATGTTGGGGTCGCCGAAAAGGCACGCGCACTCGCTCTCGAACCACACGTTCTCCCAGAGCGACTCGGCGTTCTCGATTTGCCTTGCCTGCAGGGAGTCGTTGCGGTCGGAGAAGATGGAGCGTGGGAGTTTGGAATGGGCGTGCATGCGCAACTCTTCGTCTTTGTACTCATTGCCGCTCTGGTCGAGGTAGCCGACCTGGATGAGTTTGCGGCGTCGTGCGGCCTCGAATTGCTCGAGGATGGGGGTGAATGGTATCATAGCTCTTAAATTTAAAGTTATTAATGTGGCAAAGGTAAAATCGAGGTGGAAGGAAAAGCAATATTAAAAAATGGGGCTTTTTGAACGCCGCGCTTGCGGCGCAGTTGACTGAGGCACGCTGACCGTACACCATGCTCCGCACGACTCATACTGCTCACTCAATCGAGCTAAAGGTTCATCAACGGTGCGAGGATTGTTGGGAGAGAGAAACTGGCGAAAAGCAATAGAGTGCAACTTGAAAAAATGTTAGTTGGTTTATTTTGGTTAACAATAAAAATTGTACCTTTGTGCGAAATCTTGAGAAATGGCACAGGACACTATAAATGATATTTTCCAGCGGACTGAGATGCTGCTGGGGAAGGAGGCTATAATGAAGCTCGCCGAGTGCCGCGTGGCGGTGTTTGGCGTGGGCGGCGTGGGCGGCTATGCCGTCGAGGTGCTTGCGCGCAGTGGGGTGGGGGCCATTGACCTCTATGACAATGACGTGGTGGCTCCGAGCAATATCAACCGCCAGATTATCGCTACCACTAGCACCATTGGCCGTCACAAGGTGGACGTGGCGGCAGAGCGAGTGCGTGACATCAACCCTGCCTGCAAGGTGCAGGGTTTCAAGATGTTCTACGTTGTGGCAAATGCCGATGAGGTCGACCTCTCGCAGTATGACTACGTTGTCGACTGCATCGACACTGTGAGTGCCAAGATGGAACTCGTGCGTCGGTGCACACGGTTGGGTGTTCCCATCATTTGCAGCATGGGAGCAGCTAACAAGCTCGATGCCACAGCATTCCGCGTAGCCGACATCAGCGAGACCGATGTGGACCCACTCGCGCGCATCATGCGCAAGAAGCTGCGCAAGGAAGGCATCGAGCACTTCAAGTGCGTCTTCAGCAAGGAACAGCCTCGAGAGCCATTAACTACCCAAGAGCCACAAGAAGGCTCACGGCCCATCCCAGCCAGCAATGCCTGGGTGCCGGCAGCAGCAGGCCTCATCCTGGGTGGAGAAGTGGTTCTGGACCTTATTAAAACAACCGATTCACATGAGTTTTAAGAAAAAACTAGAGAAATTCCATCGGTGGCAACGCGACCCAGAATACTTCTCGCCCAACCGCGAGAAGAAGAATCATTGCCAATGCTGTGGTGAAGACTTTGCTGGCAATTACTGCCCCACCTGTGGACAACGAGCCACCCTGGGTCCCATCAATTGGGAGTCGGTGAGAACGGGAGTAATGGACTTGTGGGGCCTAGGAGGGCGCTCACTGCCTCGCACCCTGTGGCACTTGCTGCTGCGCCCTGGATACCTCATTGGCGACTA
>JAFSPZ010000047.1 GCA_017451225.1 Muribaculaceae bacterium
ACAACGATATTCAAACTCATAGAAATTGTGTATTATATGATTATTAATTACTCTTTTTATTGTGGCACAGCCAGTTATTGAGGCTCGCGCGCGTATTAAACGTGCAAAATTACACAATTCCCCCCACACGGCAAAACATATAACCTTAATTATATTTTATTAAGGAAAAGCCCCAAGCGATAAAGGGGACCATGCTTGATGCAGATATTATCAAACAACAGTAACAACATAAAAACAACAAGGCTCTATCCCGGCTGTTGATTAATCTCACAAAGCTGCGCCTATCGGCGTCACAAAGCCTGCTTACGCAGGATTTTTGGCTGCGCGTTTTAATTAATGCATAATGCACAATGTAGAATGCATAATTTTTGCGTTAGATGGTGTATGGATCGCCTGCGGCGAGAAATTAAACCGTTCGCTTCGCTCACTCAAAATTATAATTAAAATTGTGGGGGGCGTGGGACAGTTTTGCGTTTTTTTATTTTGTCAGACAATTAAGGACGATTGTGCTTGGTGCATTTTACACAAATTACCGTGAATTTTCCATGAATTATGAGAAACGTCGAGTTGAGCGAATTGAACGAAATGGCGAAAGATGGACTCACTTGACTCAGTTGATACAGTTATTAGTTTTTAGTTCTTGGGATGATTGCAATATGTCAATGAGCGCTGAGCAAAGGTAATACTTTATCATGTATAAGAGCAACATTAAAATAACGTGAGGAGTTTTCACAAGATTTCCCCTTTTGCAACAGCCTCAGTTGATTATTATCGCCTTGCTACGCGCATGAAAAAAATGCACCTCGCAGGGGGTCGCGCTAACGCTCCTCGCCCCACTCGGGCATTTTTTTCATGCTCGTTTTTTTACAGGGGAAACTATAGGGCAAGCCGCAAGCCGAGGTAGTGGCGGCGGTAGTCGAGCGAGTCGTAGTCCCGGAACGTCAAACGGCAGTACCTCGCATCGCCGTACCAGCCGCCACCACGGTTCACGCGGTAAGAGCCCGATGCAGGGCCGGTGGGATTGGTTTGAGCATCCGAGGGATAAGTTCCATACCAATCTTGACACCACTCCCACACGTTGCCGCTCATGTCATAGATGCCAAGCTCGTTGGCACGCTTGGTGGCTACATCATGGGTGCCATAGTCGGGACTGCTGCTGCCCTTGTCGTAACTGTTCTCATCATACCAAGCCACAACACTTAGGGTGTTGCTGCCGCTGTACTTGTAGCCCTGGCTCTTAGCGCCGCCACGAGCCGCAAACTCCCATTCTGCCTCAGTGGGAAGACGAAACTGCTTGCCAGTCTTGGCGTTGAGTTTGCGCAGGAATTCCTGACAATCATCCCAAGAAACCCGCTCTACCGGCAGCTTGGCACCCTTGAAGTTGCTCGGGTTGCTGCCCATCACCGCCTGCCACAACTCTTGCGTCACCTCAGTTTGACCAATGTAGAATGACGACACAGTCACTTTGTGAGTGGGCTTCTCGGCAGCGGCTGCATCACTGCCCTGCTCGCTGGTGGCACCCATGGTGAACGTGCCGCCAGCCACTGCCACCATCTTGAACTTCACACCATTCACGGTGTACTCTGTCACATCGGCTGCCGTGACCACACCGTCACCATTCACGTCATAATGATAGGCTTGTGAATAACCCGCCACCGCGCAAGTGGCGGCGATTGTCAATAAGAGAATTAATTTCTTCATAATGTTTGCTATTTATTAGTTTCTAAATTAGGAATCATCTAAAGTGGACTCAGTCTCATTATTTGCCACAAAGTTACAAAAAACAATAAAGGATAGCAAGAACTTTTATTCCTTTTTCTAAAGAAAACCTTTTTTCGTCTTTACTTTTTTGGAGCATTTAGATTGTGGATTAATAGAAAAGTGCTAAATTTGCACGATTAAAGAAATTATCTTGAAAACTCGAAATACTTATTTTATAAAACATTTTATGAAGAAAAAATTAATTGCCGCTGCTGTAGTGGCATTGGCATCAACTAGTTTTGCTATGGCACAGAACAGCAATTTCAATTACAACGTGGACCGTTTTGCCGACATAGAGGTGTTGCGCTATCAGGTCCCAGGTTTTGACGACTTGAGCTTGCAGCAGAAGAAGTATGTTTACTATCTGACCGAGGCAGCTCTTCAAGGCCGTGACATCCTTTTTGACCAGAATGGCAAGTACAATCTGGTAGTTCGTCAAGTGCTCGAAGCCATGTACACCAGTTACAATGGTGACCGCTCAAGTGCCGATTTCAAAGGCCTTGAAAAGTACTTGAAGCAAGTGTGGTTTGGCAATGGCATCCATCACCACTATGCTCAGGACAAGTTTGTTCCCGAGTTCTCTCAAGAGTTTTTTGATACTGAGTACAAGAAGCTTCCAGTTGAGAAACTGCCCATCCAGTCGTGTGACAAGTGCACCCAGGAAAAGAAGTGCGAAAAGGCCGATAAGCTGCTTGAAACTCTCGATAAGGTGATTTTTGACCCCACTTTCATGGCAAAGAGGGTTAACCAAGCCGACGGCGAGGACTTGATTCTCACCAGTGCCAACAACCTGTATGAGGGTGTTACCCAGCAGGAGGTTGAGGCATTTTACGAGGGTATTAAGGATCCTAATGACCCAACTCCCGTGAGCTATGGTCTAAATCGCAAGGTGGTGAAAGAAGATGGCAAAGTAGTAGAAAAAACCTACAAGATTGGTGAACTTTACAGCCCAGCAATCGTCAACATTGTGTACTGGCTTCAGAAGGCAGCAAGTGTTGCCGAGAACAGCGCTCAGAAGGCTTACATCGCTAAACTGATTGAGTATTACACCACTGGCGACCTCAAGGCTTTTGATGACTACAGCATCATGTGGGCCGAGGAGACCAAAGGCACTGTTGACTTCATCAATGGCTTTATCGAGAGCTATGGTGACCCACTGGGTATGACTGCCAACTGGGAGAGCATTGTAAACTTCAAGAACAAAGACGCTTCATACCGCACCACACTCATCAGCGAGAACGCTCAGTGGTTTGAGGACAACTCACCCGTTGACAAGCGCTTCAAGAAGCAGAACGTGAAGGGCGTAAGCGCCAAGGTTATCACCGCTGCTATCCTTGCCGGTGACAGCTATCCTTCAACTCCTATAGGCATCAACTTGCCAAACAGCAACTGGATTCGCGCCGCTCACGGCTCGAAGTCGGTAACTCTGGAGAATATCACCGATGCTTATGATGAGGTGGCAAGCGGAACTGGCTTCAACGAGGAGTTTGCTTATAGCGACGTAGAGGTACAGCTCATGAAGAAGTATCTCACTCTCGCCGACAAGCTGCACACCGACCTCCACGAGTGCCTTGGCCACGCCAGCGGTCAATTGCTTCCCGGTGTTGACCCCGATGCCCTTAAGGCTTATGGCGCAACTCTCGAGGAAGGCCGTGCCGACCTCTTCGCACTCTATTATCTTGCCGACCCCAAACTTGTTGAGCTTGGTATCTTCAAGGACGCCGACACCTACAAAGCAGAGTACTACAAGTACATCATGAACGGTCTGCTCACTCAGCTCACTCGCATCGAGCCAGGCAAGAATATTGAGGAATCGCACATGCGTAACCGCAAGTTCATCAGCGAGTGGTGCCTTGAGAAGGGTAAGAAGGACAAAGTAATTGAGATTGTAAAGGACAAGAAGAGAGGTGGCAAGACTTACGTGAAGATCAATGACTATCAGAAGCTTCGTGGCCTCTTTGGTCAGCTTCTTGCTGAGGTTCAGCGCATCAAGAGTGAGGGTGACTTCGAGGCTGGACGCAAGCTCGTTGAGACCTATGGAGTAAAGGTTGACCCCAAAATTCACGCCGAGATTCTCAAACGCTATGAGTCGCTTAACATTGCTCCTTACAAGGGCTTTGTTAACCCAGTTTACAAGCCAGTTTATGGTGCTGACGGAGAGATTATCGACATAAAAATCAGCTATGACGAGAACTACATCGACCAGCACTTGCGCTACGGTCGCGATTACTCTCCATTGACAAAATAACGATAATCAAGGACTAAAAATCGTGATTAGTAACTAGATTCTCTAGAGTTTTTAGTTTTCTAGAGAATCTAGTTTTTCATTTATCGGTTGATTAATATGATACAGGAATTTAAAAAGGAGTTTTTTGCTTTCCGCAATGGCGTAGTTGCCGACAAGCTGCGCGCTGTGGGCGATCCTCACCAAGTGATAATGGGATGCCAGTTGGCTGATGTAATTGCCATAGTTGGTCATTATGACAAAAATGAACAGTTGGCCCAAGCACTATGGGACAACGTGGAACATCGTGAGTGCCGTTTGGCGGCACCGATGCTGTATCCTGTAGAGGAGTTTGGGATAAATACAGCAGTGGAATGGTGTCAAAGCGTGGAGAGCGTGGAGATTGCCGATGTGCTGTGCCACCGCTTGCTGCGACATTTGCCCTATGCCAATGACCTTTGGGAGAAACTTCGTAGTAACGACAATCCTATGGTGCGATACACTGCCTGGCGAATGCTACTAAATCTTCTTATTATGAATAGAATAGAGAAGAGTGATGAATTGTGCTCTATAGTAGACAAAGAGCTAGAAACAGCCCAGCCACCACTGCGGCAAGTGCTTGGAAGCATCGCCGAGGAATTGTAGTTTTTATATATATTTTGAGATGTTTTTATCCAAAAACTAACAACTAACAACTAAAAACTGGCCACTGAGAATTGAGAACTGAAAACTTTTCACTACCTTTAGATAAATTAGGCGGCACCTAGGCAATAAAAATGAAAAACTTCGCTTTTCATTTTGTATTTCTCTCGGTTTGCACTAATTTTGCACCACGATTCAATGAGTTTGGGGGTGCTGCACCATTAAGGCTCTTGAGAGTCAATTGCTTGTCTAGGCAATACTCACTAGCAGCTGGTGTGGCTGAGAACATACCCATGGAATCTGAACCGGGTAATTCCGGCGTAGAGAACAGAACTTATTAATTTTTATTTTTTAGGAAACGTAAATGAAGAAGACAATGCTTCTTGCTGCCGCTGTGATGTGTGGCAGCCTGATGGCCACCGCTCAAATGAAGGTGGTCCGTGACTCTGTGCAGCTCCAGGAAGTGGAGGTGCTTGCAACACGTGCAACGAGCAACACTCCTATTGCTTTCAGCACCGTGAGTAAAGAACAACTTGCCGCTAATAATCATGGCTTAGACATGCCTTATCTGCTGTCGTTCACTCCTGGTATGTTGACCACGAGCGATGCCGGTGCCGGTGTGGGCTACACGTCGATGCGAGTGCGCGGCACCGATGCAACCCGCATTAATGTGACATTGAATGATATACCCATCAATGACAGCGAGAGCCATAGCGTGTTCTGGGTTAATACTCCCGACCTTGCCTCTTCGCTTCGCGATGTTCAGGTGCAGCGTGGAGTAGGCACGTCGACCAATGGCTCGGGAGCCTTTGGTGCAAGTGTCAATATGAGTTCTCAAGCTTCGTCGCTGGTCCCATACAGTGAGGTCTCGGGCTCATATGGCTCTTACAATACAAATAAAGAGGCTGTGAAATTTGGAACTGGACTCCTGGGCGACCACTGGGTGTTTGACGGCCGCTTGTCTCATATTTCAAGCGATGGTTACCGCGACCGCGCCACCACATCTCTGTTTTCCTACTATGCTCAAGCAGCCTATTTCAATGACAAAACTCAAGTGAAGTTTATCTCCTTCGGAGGCAAAGAAGACACTTACCACGCATGGGATGGCATTAGCCGCAGCAAGCTTGAGAGCAACCGTAAATACAATCCTAATGGTGAGATAAAGCACAATGGCGTTGTAACTGGTTTCTACGACGACCAGAAGGATATTTACAAACAGTTCCACTTCCAGCTGCTCTTTGACCATATTTTCAATGCGCAATGGAAAATGAAAGCTGCCTTGCACTACACCGACGGTTATGGTTTCTATCAGGAGTACAAGAATCAGCGCACCCTTACTGAATATTCCCTTGAACCATTCTTTGTTGACGGCGAGAAGGTGAAGAAGTCGAACCTTGTGCGCAAGAAAATCCTTGACAGCGGCTTTGGTGGCGGTGTGTTCTCGATTCACTACACAGGCTCACGTCTGGCTAGCGTGCTTGGTGGCGGCTTCAATAAATACAGCAACAACCATCATGGTCAGGTTATTTGGGTGGAGAACTACATGGGAATTCTTGAACCCGATCATGAGTATTACCGCAACAAAGGTAAGAAAACCGATTTCAATATTTATTGGAAGAACAACTATGCCATTTGGAATGGCCTGAGTGCCTATGTTGACCTTCAGTATCGCCACATTAACTACACCATCAAGGGCATTAACGACAAGTGGGACTGGACTGCAAGTCCCGAGCACATGCAGATACTTGATGTTGACGAAAACTTCAATTTCTTCAACCCCAAAGTGGGTCTTAACTGGCAGATTGACCGCAAGAACCGCATTTATGCATCATGGGCTGTGGCACAGAAGGAGCCAACCCGCAACAATTACAATGATGGCCCTCTCACCGTGCATCCCAAGGCCGAGAAACTCATGGATTGGGAGGCTGGCTATGAGTTCAAGAGCCGCCGTTTCTCGGCTGGAGTTAATCTTTATTATATGAAGTACAAAGACCAGCTTGTGCTCAACGGCAAGCTCAACGAGATAGGCGAGCTCATGGCCGAGAATGTGCCCGATAGCTATCGTTGCGGTATCGAGCTGATGGCAGGTGTGAAATTCACCAACTGGCTGCGCTGGGATGTAAATGCCACTTTCAGCCGCAACATCATCAAGAACTATGTGGGCTATGTGAGCGATTACGACGACAATTGGGAAGAAATGTGGACTCAAACTGCCATAGAGAAGGGCAACACCACAATCGCTTTCTCTCCCAGCGCCATTGTAAACAGCGTGTTGCAGTTTAACTATAAGGGCTTTGAGGCTCAGTTACAATCGCAATATGTGAGCCGCCAGTATCTTGACAATTTCGAGAGCAAGGAAGACTCGTTAGATCCATATTTCGTGAGCAATCTGAATCTTGCTTATTCATTCCGTTTGCCACACACCAAGAAGATAACTGCCGGAGTGACAATCTATAATTTGTTTAATAAGGAATATGAGAATAATGGTTACTCACAGACAGCTGCAATCTACACTGGTGGCGACAAGAGCAATGAACCAACTCTCGTGAGCGACCCACGCTTCTACCCAATGGCAGGAATCAACTTGCTGGGGCACTTGACTATCCAGTTCTAATAAAAAGGAGTTGACCAGTGGACTGGCTGAAGCTTATCGACATTACAGGCTTGGTGCTCGGGCTGCTTTACTTGTGGCTTGAGTACCGTGCCAACATTTGGCTTTGGGCTGTGGGAATCATTATGCCTATTGTCAATTCCTATCTGTTATTTGCCAAGGGGCTTTATGCCGACTTTGGCATGGAATTCTACTATGTAGTTATTGCAATCTACGGCTACTACTGCTGGAGATGGGGGAACAAAACAGATAAAGGTAAGGAATTGCCTATTTCTCGTTACAAATCACGGCATATTGTTGCCTCTATAATCACAGGATTGGTACTATGGGGAGGCATTTTCTGGTTCCTGAAATACCACACCAATAGCACTGTGCCCATCCTCGACAGCTTCACCACGGCTATGAGTGCTGTGGCAATGTGGGCATTGGCTCGCAAATATCTGGAGCAATGGCTCTTGTGGCTGTTGGTTGACGCAGTGTCGTGTGGATTATATATCTACAAGGGCATTCCTTTCAGGGCTATCCTCTATGGTGTGTACACTATCATAGCCATATTGGGCTACTACAAGTGGAGGCGATTAATGCTTGACGCTGAATCAATGCACGATGCATAAAGGAATTAATTGACAAACGACAACATAATTAATGGAGGGAAGCTTATTTCCTTCCATTAATTTTGTCCATGATGAGTGCGATGGCTCCGTCGCCAGTGACGTTGCATGCGGTGCCAAAGCTGTCCATGGTGATGTAAAGGGCAATCATCAATGCTTGTTGCTGAGCGTCGAAGCCCAGAATTGACTGTATGACTCCCAGAGCCGCCATGATGGCACCGCCTGGCACACCTGGTGCTGCCACCATCATCACTCCAAGCATGAAGATGAAGCCAGTAAACATTCCCAGGTCAAAAGGCATGCCAGTCATGAGCATCAGTGCGACCGAGCATGCAACAATCTTGAGGCAGCTACCCGAGAGGTGGATTGTTGCGCACAGCGGCACAACAAAGCCGGCGATTCCTTCGCTCACACCATTCTTGAGTGTGTGTTTCAATGTCACTGGAATGGTTACTGCGCTCGACGAGGTTCCAAGAGCAGTGAAATAGGCTGGAAGCATATTCCATAACAAGCGGAATGGGTTGCGGTGAGTTATGAGTCCGGCAATACAATATTGCAGCACAAGCAGGAAGATGTGCATAGCAAATATCACTCCAATGATTGCTATGAACACGTTGAGCACATGCCAAGCTTGGCCAGTGTGGCTCATCTCCAGGAAAATGCCAAAGATGTAGAGTGGGAGCAGCGGAATGAGTGCTACTTCGATAGTCTTAGATACTATAACCTTAAATTCGTCAAAACCAGCTTTAAGCGTCTTAGAACCAAAGAATGCTATTCCCAGTCCCACAGTGAATGCTGTTACCAGAGCCGACATCACGTCGACCAATGGTGGTATGTTGATTGTGAAAAACGGTTCAAGAGCCTTGACTTCGGCAATCTTCTCCACAGCTTGACCATGGTTGATGAGCAGGGGGAAGATTTTGGCGCTGGTAAAGTAGGAAAAGTAACCCGAGAACACGGTGTCGCCATAGGCGATGATAGTGGTCAGCAGAAGCAGTTTTCCGGCACTCTTGCCAATGTCGCTGATGGCTGGAGTGATAAGTCCAATTATGATGAGTGGAATGAGGAACTGAATGAACTGGCTGAAGATGCTGTTGAATGTGACAAACACCCTTACTGCGGGTAATGGAAGTACAAGTCCTAATCCAATACCAAGTGCAATAGCTATGATAATGCGCGCAAGCAGCGGCAGTTTAATTATCTTACTCATGTGAGGCTTGTTGTTAGTAGAAAGTTTTAAATAGTGGTGCAAAATTACATAGAAAATCTCACATAATAAACCGCAATCGACATTTAAAACAAAAAATGGCTGAAATGCTCTTGTGTTGATGAGCTTTCAAGCCATTATATTCTTGCTGTATAGTTTATGGAACTAGAACATAAACGCTGCAGTGATTGTCCAGTAGTTGTCTTTTCCTTTAACAGGGGTTGAGTTGACGTCTTTGCCAATGTATTCAAATGCCTTGGTCATGCCAATACCGTAGTTGGCGTGAATCTGCACTTTCCGGAAAAGTTCGGCACCGAATCCCACGTTCCAGGAGGTGTTCCATTTGCGAGTGGAGAAATCGCCCTTATCGGTGTCACCCAGAAGTAATGCAAAGTCGGGCCCCGTTGTAACAAAAGGCGCAATGATTTTGTTTAGCACAGGAATCTGGAGCTTGTACTTGAGGTTGAGGGGCAGGTCAAGATAGTCTCGCTTGAGTTTTGTATCCTCGAGGTAAAGGTCGTTCTCGCGATGTGCATATAGAACCGATGCGTCAATACCAAGTCCCACGACTGGCAATCCAATCTCCATCATGAGTCCTGCGGTGAACCCGGCTCTGTTGTCGCTGCTGACGATGTCCTTGTCCCACTTGAGCTCATTGATGGTGACACCGCCCTTGACGCCAAATCTCACTTGAGCTTGAGCAACAGTGTTGAACGTCAATGCCAGTGCGAAAAAAATCGCTATTTTAGTTATGTGTTTCATGTGATTGTTTCTTGCTTTTTAAGTTAACAAACTGTGGCAAAGTAAAAGAAAAAAAACGAGAAATACAATTTTTTGCCGACATTAGTGTGGCGATTAATGATTTTTAGTTGTAATTTTGTAGTTCCTAATTCAAGTGTCGTTAATTAATAATTTCAATAAAATATATGTTCAAATCAAAGAAATATATTGCTGTGGTGGTTTTGCTGCTGGCAATGTTGGTAGCAATCCCCATCGTGCGAAACTGCAGAAAAGACGCGGCAGGCGACATGAAATATGTGACCAACACAGGCGTGGTATGGACTACCAAGTATCATATCACTTATGAGGCGCGTGCCGATCTCAACGACTCTATCCAGCAGTTGCTTAAGACCATTGACAACAGTGTGTCGCCATTCAACAAGCAGTCGCTGGTGACTGCCATAAACGAAGGGCGCAGCAATGTCGCCGACAATTTTTTCATAAAGCTTTACAACAAAGCATTGGAGGTGAACAAAGCCAGTGACGGAATCTATGACCCCACAGTGATGCCTCTGGTAAACGCTTGGGGATTTGGCTATAAGAGCGGAAAACTTCCAACTAAGGAGCAGCTCGACAGCATCCTCGCCTTTGTGGGAATGTCTAAGCACACCCAGCTGCAAGGAACCAAGGTTGTTAAAGATGATAAAAGGGTGCAGTTTGACTTCAGCTCAATTGCCAAGGGAATGGCGTGTGACGAGATTGCTGCGATGCTCTCTCGCAATGGTTCAAGAAACTATATGGTGGAGATTGGCGGTGAAGTGGTTGCGCATGGTGTTAACGAGCGTGGCAAGCCTTGGCATGTGTCGGTCGATTTGCCTGTGCCCGACAATGCCGATGGAGCAGTGCATTCCAATGCGGTGTTATTGAGACTTGACAGTCTGGCAGTGGCCACCAGTGGCAGCTATCGCAAGTTCAAGGAAGTTGACGGCAAAAAGGTGAGTCACATCGTCAACCCCAAGACAGGCAGCAGCGAGACATCGGCATTGTTGAGCGTGTCGATTGTGGCAAGCGACTGCATGAGTGCCGACGCTTGGGCTACAGCTTGCATGGCGCTGGGACTTGAAGCTACCCAGCAGATGATGGAGAATAACACTGTCCTAGGCGTGATGACCATCAACACCGACGATGACGGCAATTTCATCATTTGGAGCAACAAGCGCTTTGCCGATTTGATAGTTGAGGAATAAAAGAATGTAGAAATAAATGTATCTCACTCTGCTGCCTCGGCCAATGCTTCCCACAAGGTGTCGTGGGGCACTGGTGCGGTAATATCGATTTCAAGCTTTGAGACGGGATGGATGAACTGGATGCGGTGTGACTGCAGGCTGATGCCGCCGTCGGGATTGCTGCGTGGGGCGCCATACTTGAGGTCGCCTTTGATGGGGCAACCCAGGTGGGCGAGTTGGGCGCGAATTTGATGCTTGCGCCCCGTGAGTAGTTCTATTTCAAGAAGATAGTAATTGTTGCTTTGGCCGATGATGCGGTATTTAAGTACTGCTTTTTGTGCTCCTTTTGTGCCTTCTTTCACTACATGAGTCTTGTTGTTGCGCTCAACCGACATTAGATAGTTGGTGAGTGTGTCCTCATCTTTGGGCGGGCGGTTCTTGACGATAGCCCAGTAGGTCTTGTGAACCTCACCGCGACGGAAGAGTTCGTTCATACGCGACAATCCCTTGCTGGTTCGTGCAAATACCACGAGCCCGCTTGTTGGCCGGTCTATGCGGTGAGTGACGCCGCAGAACACATTGCCCGGCTTGTTGTACTTGACCTTTATCCACTGCTTGAGAGTCTCGACCAGCGGCTCGTCGCCAGTGCGGTCGCCCTGCACAATCTCGCCACAAGCCTTGTTGACGATTATGATGTGATTGTCCTCGTAGACTACTTCCATACTATATAGTTTTTAGAATGTGCAAATTTACTAAAAGATTTTGTTTTATCAACTTAAATCATGTGTTATTGTGTGCCGTGAATACAGTTGGGTGGAATTGTTAATAAAAGCAAAATATCAATTCTTGTTTTTGTGTTTGTTCATTTTGGTATTAATTTTGCAGCCGCTTTATCCAAAATGCGTATGGGGCTGACTTGGCTTTGACAGCGTGTTGAGGTGGTAAGTAAGCATGCAGAGTGACGATACCTGGGCTCTTTAAATTCATGGCATCGCTAAATTTTAACTGGCGAGAATAACTACGCTCTTGCTGCCTGATCGAAGTATAGTAGATCGGCTTAATCTCTGCCCAAGGATGGTGGAGACAAGACATCACCCGGCTGCCCTTGCTCCGAGGCTTGTCGAACCGGTGGTGCTAGCATATCGGGGATAGAGGTTGACGTGTCTCGAGTCAATCTTGAAATTTAGAGGCTAAGCCCTCGGTTGGTGGTCTTGAGCCTGCCGCGGGTCGAAAACCAAGTCAACGACTAAGCATGTAGAAAGCTTATTAGTTCCACGTTTGGACGAGGGTTCAAACCCCTCCAGCTCCACAAAAATTAGGGTTGCAAGATGTCTCGCAACCCTAATTTTTTATTTTTGGTTCTTGATGCTTAAAGTTCGGCTTCCTTTAGCTTCTCGGCATTTTCGGCTACGATGAGGTGGTCGATGCAGTCCTGGATGTCACCGTCCATGAAAGCTGGCAGGTTGTAGATGGTGTAGCCAATGCGGTGGTCGGTGATGCGGCCCTGCGGGTAGTTATAGGTGCGGATTTTAGCCGAGCGGTCGCCGGTGCTCACAAGAGTCTTGCGACGGCTGGCGATGTCGTCGACGTACTTTTGATGCTCCTTATCGTAGATGAATGTGCGCAGACGTGCCAGAGCGCGCTCCTTGTTCTTAGGCTGGTCGCGCGTCTCGGTACACTCAATAAGGATTTCTTGCTCCTCGCCAGTGTTGGGATTGGTCCACATGTAACGCAGACGCACACCCGAGTTCACCTTGTTCACATTCTGACCACCAGCGCCGCTTGAGCGGAAGGTATCCCACTTGATTTCGCCCTCGTTGATTTCGATGTCGAAAGGCTCAGCCTCGGGTAGGATGGCAACCGATGCTGCCGAGGTGTGTACACGGCCCTGGGTCTCGGTGACGGGTACACGCTGCACGCGATGCACGCCGCTCTCATACTTGAGAGTGCCATAAACACCGTTTCCAGTGACGCTGAACACGATTTCCTTGTAGCCACCCGAAGCACCCTCGCTGCATGACGACATCTCAATTTTCCAGCCCTTGCTCTCGCAGTAGCGGGTGTACATGCGCGCTAGGTCGCCGGCAAAGAGTGCTGCTTCGTCGCCGCCTGTGCCACCACGAATCTCGATGATTGCGTTCTTTGAGTCCTCGGGATCCTCGGGGATGAGAAGGAGCTTGATTTTCTCTTCCATCTTGGGCAGCTCCTCTTGGTTGGCATCTATTTCCTCGCGGGCCATAGCACGCAGCTCCTCGTCGCTCTCGCTGGCGAGAAGTTCCTTGGCGTCCTCGATGTCGTCAACCATTTTCTTGTATTCGTGTGTCACCTTGAGCAGATTCTCAAGGCTCTTGTATTCCTTGCTGAGCTTCACATAGCGCTTTTGGTCGGCGATTACCGACGGGTCGGTGATAAGGGTTTGAATCTCCTCAAACCGCGCGTCAAGCCCTTCCAGGCGCTCAAGTAATGAATTGTTTGCCATATCAATTATTTAATTTTGGCTGCAAAGGTACGAAATAAATCGCAATCACGAGCTTTAGTTCATTTATTTGTGTCATTTTTTGTTCTCGGATTTTTTTGCTACTTTTGTCGTGTTTTACAAGAAAGAGTATTTGAACTATGGCAAAAGTTTTATTGATTAATGGCTCGCCTCACAAGGAGGGGAATACTTATGTGGCTCTGAATGAGGTGGCAAAAACTCTAAAAGAGCTGGGTTTTGAAACCGAAATTGCATGGATTGGCGTTAAGCCAGTGCGTGGTTGCATCTCTTGCGGCAACTGCAAGCAGAGTGGCAGTGGCAAGTGCGTTTTTAACGATGACATCTGCAACGAGATGATTGACAGACTCAACGCTGCCGACGCTCTTGTTGTGGGTGCGCCAGTCTATTATGGTGTGCCTTCGGGACAAACATTGGCGCTCATCCAGCGCATGCTCTTTGCAGGAGCCAATGTTGCCAACAAGCCTGCCGCAGCGGTGACCGTGTGCCGCCGAGGAGGTTCGACTGCCGCTTTCCAAACACTGCAGATGCCCTTCCAGATGGTGAATATGCCGCTGGTGACCTCTCAGTACTGGAACATAGTGTTCGGTCTTGCTCCTGGCGAGGCTGCTCAGGACAGTGAGGGAATGCAGACCATGCGTCAGCTTGCACGTAACATGGCATGGATGCTGAAATCAATAGAGAAAGCCCAGTTGCCAAATCCCGAGGTTGAGGAGTGGCAAGGCATGCATTTTATCAGGTAACTGCTTGCAGTGGTAAACCAAACATCACTAAATAGGGCCGACGAGGTTATCGCTTGCTTGCAGTCGCTTGGCGACGATAAGCAGGCGCAGCACTTGATGCGTTTTTTCAAGACCGCGCCAGGCGAATATGGCTATGGCGACAAGTTTCTGGGCATCAAAGTTCCCGAAACGCGTCGTGTGGCGGCTCGGAGCAAAAGGCTGCCACTTGGCGAGATTGAGCGACTGCTTGCGTCACAGTGGCACGAAGTGCGCTTGTGCGGCCTGCTGGTGCTTGTGGCGCAGTTTGAAGCACTATGCTCCAAGCGTCTGCTTGATGATGCAACAGCCATCGTTAAGCGCGACGAGATTGTCGATTTCTACTTGCATCACGCACAGAGCGCCAACAACTGGGACCTTGTGGACCTAAGTGTATATAAGATTCTGGGACGGTGGCTTTTGCTGCCGTCAAAATACAGTGATGAAGAGAAGCTTGGCACGCTCGACCGCTTGGCTGGCAGCGACAACTTGTGGGAACAGCGCATGTCGATAGTTTGTACTATGGAACCCTTGAAGCACGGCAATGTATCTTACACCTGGCGCTATGCCGAGTGGCATGTGCTTCACGACCACGACTTGATGCACAAGGCTGTGGGGTGGCTGCTTCGCGAGATGGGCAAGCGTGTGAGCATGGACGAGTTGCGCAAGTTCTTGGAAATTCATTCTCATCACATGCCGCGCACAGCGTTGCGCTATGCCATTGAGCACATGAGTGATGAGGAACGTAAACAATGGATGCAGAGATGAGTATTGAGAAAAAGAATAACAACTGGTGGTATCATGTGATAGCCATTCTTGTGATTATCGCATGGGGAGCATCGTTCCCATGCACAAGGCTGTTGCTTGATGCCGGCATAAGCCCAACCGAGATTTTTGTCTACCGCTCAGCGATAGCCTACTTGGGGCTGCTTGTCTTTTCACGTTTTAAGATTTCTTACTGGGGTTGGAAAGACGAAGCTCTGGCAGTGCTGTGCGGCTTGACCGGTGGAGCAATGTATTTTGTGCTGCAGAACATAGCATTGAAACTGACTCTTCTGAGCGACGTGGTGATAGTGATTGCCGTGAATCCGTTGCTCACAACCATTTTGGCAGCTATATTCCTAAAAGATGAGCATTTCTCGTTGAAAGTGTTGCTGGGCTCGATGGTGGCGTTTGCCGGCGTGGCAGTGGTTACCTTCCGTGACGGATTTGTGTGGGGCGATGGTCTGCTTGGCAATGTGCTGGCATTCCTTGCGGCACTTTCTTGGGCCTTCTACTGCATTATTCTCAAGCGAGTGCAAGGCAGGCACAGCACGCTTTCCATCACTCGCAAAGTGATGCTCTACGGCACTATTTGTGCTATTCCTGTTATGTTTTTTGAACCAACTACCCCCATTTCAACATTGTTGCGAACCGATGTGCTTTTCAACATGCTGTTCCTGGCTCTTGTCTGCTCTATGGCTGCATTCTTTATCTGGAACCTTGTCATTAAGAAGATTGGTGCCATCAGATCAAGCAATTATCTGTATCTCGACCCAATAGTTTCAATAATAATGGGCGTGATATTACTGAACGAACGAGTGGGCATTGTGGCTGTTGTGGGCTGCGCATTGGTGCTCCTGGGAGTTATACTGGTAGAAAAAGCAAGTACTAAGAAATCACAACCAAAAATAATAAAACAATGATTGACGAGATTTTGAAATTCAACCGAGAGTTTGTTGAGCGCGGCGACTACAAGCAGTATGTTACCGACAAGTATCCCGAGAAGAAACTGGCAGTGCTCAGCTGCATGGACACTCGCTTGACCGAGCTGCTGCCTGCGGCGTTGGGACTCAAAAACGGCGACGCCAAGATTATAAAGAATGCTGGCGGTCTCATCATGTCGCCCTATGACAGCGCAATGCGCTCGTTGCTGGTGGCTGTTTACGAGCTTGGAGTGGAGGAAATAATGGTTGTAGCTCACACCACTTGCGGAGCTTGCCACATGTCGTTTGGGGAGTTTGAGCATCACATGCTCGAGCGTGGCATCAGTGAAGCCACACTTGATACCATCAAGCACAGTGGCATCGACCTGGACCATTGGTTGGAGGGATTTCACGACACCGAGCAGTCGGTGCTCAACACTGTGTCGACCATTAGAAACCATCCGTTGCTTCCTCGTGATGTGACAGTGCGCGGATTTATCATCGATTCGGTTACAGGTGCCCTCGAAGAGGTGGTAAATGCTTAAAAAAGTCTCTTTCCTGGTGTTTTTTTAGCTAGAAATATTTGGAAAAGATGTTTTTTTTGCTTGTTCATAAAAAAATATGGCAATATTGCTTGCATAATTCATTTTTTTACTAATTTCGCAATCGAAAACTAAACACAAACGAAAAATACTATGATTTATAAGTTTTTGATAGGTTCTGAAGAATCCGAAAATTTCAAGTTAGAAATAGCTATTGACAGCTCCGACACTTTCTTGCGATTGCGCAACACCATTCTTGATGCCGCAGGATATGACAAAAATCAGATGGATTCATTTGTGATTTGTGATGAAGACTGGACCAAGGAAAAAGAGGTGACTTACTATGACATGGATACCGATACCGACGAGGACATCTGGATTATGGAAGACACCCCCCTTGATGAACTCTTGGAGGATGAAGGTCAGAAGGTGAAATTTGTCTTCGACTACATGACCGACCGCTATTTTTACATGATACTCAAGGAAACTGTTCCTGGAAAGAGCCTGCATGATCCTCTGTGCCAGCGCAAGGAAGGCAAAGCTCCACAGGAGACTGTGAGCGCCGACATGTTTGCCGATCCTGCACCTGTCAAGCTGGACACAACTATTGAGGACCTTGACGAGGACCTTTTCAACGACAATGCTTTCAACGAGGAAGACCTTGCCGAGCTAAACGAGGAGTTCAGAGAAGAAGCCGAAGAAGACTTGTAAATTTTAAAAATAAAGTATAATAAAGAGCCTTGCACCAGTTGGTCGCAAGGCTCTTGTTGTTATTTCATGTCACTTTGCCGCAATCATGCGGTAGTAAAGCGATAGATTGTGCGGGTGTAGTAAGTCTCACCTGGGCGCAGCTCGCAAGATGGATACTCGGGACAGTTGGGAGTGTTGGGGTAGTGCTGTGTCTCGAAGGCTACAGCCGAACGTGCTGGATAGCCCACGCCAAACTTGCCTTTAAGGTTCTCGTCGAGGAAGTTGCCGGTGTACATTTGTGCAGCAGGCTCGGTGGTGAGAACTTCCATCACTATTCCAGTAACTGGCGACATTACTCGCAGAGCCACATTGTTGATGTCGCCGGGATGGTTGAGGGCGAAGCTGTGGTCATAGCCATTGCCATTCTTGAGCTGCTCGTTGTCGGCATTGATGTCCTGCCCAATGGCTTTGGGCTTGCGGAAGTCGAAAGGAGTGCCCTCCACGTCCATGAACGAGCCATCGGTGATGAGCGTCTCGTCGGCTGGAGTGATGCGGTCGGCATCAACGGTGAGCACGTGGTTGTGTATGCTCGAAGCCAAGTCTCCGTTAAGGTTGAAGTAGGAGTGATTGGTGAGGTTCACGATAGTTGGCTTGTCGGTAGTGGCGCTATACTCTATGTCGATGGCGTTGTCGTCGGTGAGAGTGTAGACAACTTTCACGTTGAGTGTTCCGGGGAATCCTTCGGTGCCGTCGGGGTCAACCAGTGTGAGCTCTAGGCGGTTGCCGTCTTGCTTGGCGTCCCACACCTTCTTGTCGTAGCCAATCAAGCCACCATGCAGGCAGTGGCCGTTGTTGTTGATGGGAAGAGTGTATTCCACACCGTCGATAGAGAACTTGCCGTTGCCGATGCGATTGCCATAGCGTCCTATCAGCGCACCGAAGTTGCCGTCGTCGGCAAGATAGTTGGCAATGCTGTCATGGCCCAGCTCCACATCGGTGAGTTTTCCTTCACGGTCGGGCACCATGAGGCTAACAATACGTCCTCCATAGTTGGTGATGCAAGCTTCCACTCCGTTGTCGTTGGTAAGGACAAACAAAGCCACATTCTTGCCGTCGATAGTTGTGATAAAGTTATCGGGATTCAGCCCCGATTTGGTCAATTTTGTCATGATTTTATGTTTTAAATAATTGTTATATAGTCCCAAAAGAGATGCAAATATAGAAAAAAAATGATAAAAGTAAAGCACAAATTTGCACATATTATTAAAAATGCCGAATTTTGCCCTCTGTAAATTTTTTATTGCAATAAAAATCAATCAAACTATGATAAAGAAATTAGTAGTCTTGGCCTTGGTGGCAGTGATGCTTGCATGTCCCGATATGGCTCAGGCTCAGCGAAAGAAAAAGCTCAAATACAATGACAGGGTGCCTGTAAATGTCGAGGAGCCCAAAGCAGAGCAAGGAAAGCCAATCACCAATCTCATGACCCAAATCAATGGCGAGTGGAATGTGGTGGAGATAAAAGGCGAAGAAATAAATGTGAGCCGTTCGCATCGTGTTTTTCTCAATTTTGATGTAAAAGCTGGTGTTGTTTATGGCAACACAGGCGTCAACACCCTTAACGCAAACTTTGAGGTTGATGGCGACAAGATAGATTTTGATGACATCCTCACTTCCAAGAAAGATGGAAGCTACACTAAGCAAGGTGTGGAACACAATTTCCTGCAAGCCCTCGATGATGTGAAGAACATCTCTTTGTCACAAGCTGGAGACACCGAGTTCATGGAGTTGAAAAACAAGCGTAATGTTTTGATAAAATTGCGTCGTCAGAACATTGACTTCATCAATGGCCCATGGATGGTTAAGGTGATAAATGGTTCCTATGTCATTGACCGCCAGATAAAATTGGTCAACGATGTGCAAATGCAGTCGGTACACATCAACTCGGGCTGCAACATCGTGAGCGGTGTCATATCGATTGATCCTTCCAAGGAGTTTGGAGTGGAATATGAGGACCTGCGCTCGTCGCACTTCCAGTGCCCGAATATCGACACCGAGACACGACTTCTCATCGCTCTCGAGGAGACCATGTATTGCCGCAAGAGCCAGGAAAATGCCGAGGATGTTGAGCTCTTCACCCGCGAGATTGATGAGACTGGCAAGCTTGCCGACAAGGTTCTCGTCGTTCTCGAGAGAGCACGGTTCTAACGTTCAGGATTTTTTCCAAAAATATCAAGCTGCTGGTTAATGTTTCTGGCAGCTTTTTTCTTGCTTTCAGTCATGAAGCTGCAGCTGTGCTAAAGTCCTCATTTGGGTTAAACTACATTAAAAAAATGTAAGCCTTCTTGAGAGGAATAATAGCAATATCGATTTTATCGTTATTTTTGTAGTATGAATAAAAAAGTTGCGCAATTTAGATGTTTGTTCCGCACCGTCTTTTGCTTGCTTGCCGTGGTGGCGAGCGGTGGGGGAGTGCTGTGTGCTCAAATCAATACCGAGCAGGTGATGAACATTGGTCGCAACGCATTGTACTTTGAGGATTACATCCTTTCAATCCAGTACTTTAACCAGGTGATTGCCCAAAAGCCTTATCTTGCCGAGCCCTACTTCCTGAGGGCAGTGGCTAAAATCTCTCTGGACGACTGGACTGGTGCCGAGGCCGACGCCACACAATGCATCGAGATAAATCCGTTTATCAAGGATGTGTACAGGGTCAGGGCGGTGGCAAGGCACAATTCTCACAACTATGAGAACGCTCTTGATGACTACCAGAAGGCGCTTGAGATGATTCCTGGCGACAAAGACTTGATGCTCAACATGGCGATGTGTCATCTTGCTCTCAAGCACTACAGCGAGGCCGACAGCTGCCTGCAGTGGGTGGTGGAGCGCGATTCCACTGCCGAGCGTGCCTACCTTGGGCTTGCACAGCTGCGCATGGAGCAGAGTGACACCCTGCAGGCGCTGAACTACATATCAAAGGCGATTGATGTGAACAAAACCAACGCTCAGGCCTACTTGATGCGGTGCGAAATCTATTTCAATGTATTAGAGGACACCGAGAAGGCACTCGAAGATATCACACAGGCCATCACGCTCGAGCCTCGCAACGCCTCGCTCTATATCAATCGCTCCTACATGCGTTATAAAATCGACGATATAAAGGGTACCATGGCAGACCTGGACTATGCAATAGGTCTCGATCCCAATAGCGTTACCGCTCACTACAACCGTGCCTTGCTGCGCTCGGAGGTGGGCGACAACAACAATGCTATCGACGACTATGACTTCGTGCTTGAGCATGACCCCGACAACTATCCCGCATTCTACAACCGAACGATGATGCTCATCAACATTGGGCAGTACCAGCAGGGCATCAACGGCCTGAATGCGTTGCTGGCCAAGGATAAGGACGACTTTGTGGCGCTTTATCAGCGCGCTATGCTGCTCATCGAGACACGTCAATACAATCTCGCCTTGCGCGACATGAACACCATTCTGTCAAAGTACCCCAAGTTTGAGGGCGGTTACATGATTAGGGCTCAAATCAAGCAGCGCCTGGGCGACAAGCGCGGCTATGAGCGAGACCTGGAGACTGCAGTCCATGTGATGAAAAGCAAAGGCGTGCATTACAGCAACTACAACCCTCTGGACAAGGAAGTTAAGCACTCTCAGGACATTCGCGACCGCAGGGTTCAGGAGCATCTCGACAAGCAGGAGGAGATGCGCCAGCTCGAGCAGAACATGGGCAGCCTCGAGGAGAGTGTCGAGGATGTGAAAAAGCGTTTCAGCCAGCTGCTGGTGGTCGACATCAACCAGGAGATACTGCCCGAGGTGAGCTTTGACGCCGACGGCTTCTATGACGAGAAAGCCGGGCACCGCCGCTACCGCAGCCGTTCGCGTGGCTACATACAGGACAATAACGTCGAGGTGCTGCCGCAGGGAGTGTTCTCGCTCTCGTTCTATAGCTATGACAACAAGCTCAACGGCCGCACTCATTTTATGCGGGAGATGGCGCAAGTCAATGACATGCATGTGCTCAACAATGCTCTCACGCTGGTGTGCGCTCCCAGCAAGCTCTCGGCCTATGATGCCAATTTGAGGTTTGCCAGCGTCGACTATTTCAACGGTCTGCTGGCAACGTCGCAGCCCAGGCCAGTTGACTACCTTGGCCGTGCTATGGACTTCCTAATGCTCCGCAATGTGGATGCTGCCATTGCCGATGCCGACCGTGCAATAGAGCTAATGCCCGATTTCACGCTTGCCTATTTCCTGCGCTTCAACGCTCGTTTCCTCAAGCTTGAGATGGACGCTGCGAGCAGTGGAGGGGCGGCAAATGCCGAGGCGAGCGCCATGCTCAACGAGAGAATGAGGCAAGCGGCATTTGAGCAGATGACTGCCGACATCAACACTGTGATAAAACTCTCGCCACGAAATCCTTATGCCTACTATAACCTAGCACTTGTTCAAGCCATGACAGGCAATATGGATAATGCTATTGCCAACTACTCTAAATCAATTGAACTCAAGCCCGACCTGGGAGAGGCCTACTTCAACCGAGGCCTGCTCTACATGCAGCAGGGCAACCGAGAAAAAGGAACTGCCGACTTGAGCAAAGCCGGCGAGCTGGGAATCCTTCAAAGCTACAATATTCTCAAGAGGATGGGGCGGTGATTCGGGGTTCGGGGATTGTGATCGGGGATCGGGATCGGGGCGTCAGACTTTGTCCGACTTTGTCCGACTTTGTCCGACTATGTCTGACGATGTCCGACGGTGTCCGACGATGTCCGATTGAGGCAGATGCTATGTTCCCGATTCTTCATTGTGCATTGCATTATATGCTTTGTGTTTCATCGTTTTTTTTAAAAACAGGCGAGCAATGGGTGATAACTGAAAACTTATTATTATCTTTGTAGTTGACTTGTTTTTGAAGGATTAATAACACAATAAAAAACTAAGACATGAAATTTAACCGTAACGCATTACTCTTTGTTGTTCTTCTGATGGTTGTTGGGAATAGTCAGGCTCAAACTCTTGAGCAGGAAAAATACATTAATAATTTAAATATGACTGTTCAGGATCTTTATGACAACGCTGAGGCTTATTATAAGATGAGTGTGGCTCCTATTGAGCAGCAACTGAATGCCATGCCACCCGATGTGAGCAAGGAACAGCTTGATGCCATGATTGCTCAACGTGATAAATACATTGACGAGCAGGAAAATCTTACAGCTGAATTTTCAAAGATAAGACCAACTATTAACAGTTATCTATCAACGCTGTTGAGTTCGCGTTGCGACCCGCAGGCGGTAGAAGCTCTAAAAGGTTACAGCGACCCCTTGTCGAGTGACCAGCTTGATTTGCTAAGTCAATATGAGAGATACTCGTTGGACTTGAAGGCTCCACTTGAAGTTCTTAAAAGCGAGCTAGAGCGCAACGGTTGGGCAAAACTTGATGAGAACTCGGCAGCATTGCAGCAGTTTGATAAAGTTTGGGACAATGCTCCCTATATCCTTTATATTGCAAAAGGCAGTGGTGACGGTATCTCATTCTTAAATGATATTGTCAAGAAAGTCATATTGCTGCGTATGCGTGGTTTTGCAAACAGTAAAACTGATGTTGAGCAGATGATACTTAATCTAACCCCATCTACCAGTCAGACGACTAATCCCGCTCAACACATAGAGTTGATTAACAGAGGAACAGCCATGTCACAGCGTCTTGTCGAGTTTAAAAATCTCATTGGCAAACTTGATGGCCAACTGAGTGCGATCAGCAACACTAATGAGCAGTTCAACGAGCTTGGCCAGCAACGTTATGATGTGGTGGAGAACTGGTATGATATGCGCGAGGAGCTTGATTCAGTGCTTTTAGATGCTTGTAAGTATTGTTTGTCTCAACCTTGCGATACAGTTGGTGTTTATACTTGGCTGCGTGGTGAGGTGGAGCCAATGCTTGAGATGGTATACCATAAGTCATATAAGGCTCGCCGTGACAGCTATTTGACGTTGATGGCAGACTATGACCGTTATAGCATTGAAATTGGTAGTTTCTTAAATAGTGTAAAAATTTACACAAAAGCAGGTCAAGTAACCGATGACACAAAGAAAGATATAATCTCCTTGCTTCAGTCGCTGGACTATTATAAGAACTACTATGTCAAAAGCAAGGAACCCAAAGAGGTGTCAAGTCCTTATCTTGATGGAATAATTAGTGAATTCGAACAAATGTGGGATGACAACTTTTCTGGAGGAGATGAGGAATTCAAAAGTCTTTTCGAAAAGATTAGAGGCGACGTTTTGTATTATTCTTCGCTTAATAGGGATGAAATTATTCGTAAAAAAATAGATACTAGTAGAGAATCATTATTAAAATCAAAGGGGAAAGTCAAAGTTAATGGTGCATCTTTTAAAATGATACCTGTTGATGGTGGTACATTTACTATGGGTGAAGGGCAAGATGCTCATAAAGTGACATTGTCTTCTTATTTCATTGGTCAGACTGAGGTTACACAGGGGTTATGGAAGTCTGTTATGGGCAACAACCCCAGTTATTATTATTTTTACGATGGGTCAAGTTGTCCTGTAGAATGCGTTAGTTGGGAAGACTGCCAGGAATTTATAAAGAAATTAAATCAAATTACAGGCATGTACTTTCGTCTGCCGACAGAAGCAGAGTGGGAATTTGCTGCTCGTGGTGGAAATAAGAGCAGAGGGTATATTTATAGTGGTGGAAATGAGATTGATAATGTGTGTTGGTATAATGATAATTCTGGATGCCACCACTTTATGTGTTTCATGAAATGTCCTAATAATGAAGCTATTCATATGAATTTGTATGGTGGAGATCATTCACGTCAAGTCAAGAAAAAAAATCCTAATGAACTGGAGCTCTTTGATATGAGTGGCAACGTGTGGGAATGGTGTCAAGATTGGTATGATGATAATTATTATCACAATTCACCGTCATTAAACCCAATAGGTGCAAGTTCTGGTACTCTTCGTGTTATACGTGGAGGTGGATGGAACTCCGAGTCTAGTAATTGTCGTGTTTTCAGTCGTTCATACAGCGAGCCAGGAAGAAGTCATAAATCCCTTGGTTTTCGACTTGCTTTATAGTTTGCTGTTTTTTCAATTATTGTCATTTGTCACATCATAATAAATTAGCATATATTGTATAAAGTAATATTAAATTTGTTTAATTATGGCAAGGTGGTGATTTGGATATCTTGAAAGTATCTCAGTGTGTTTTATTAGTTAATTTATTGAAAAAGAAATGAAACATATAATTAATATTAAGTTTTATATTTCTGTTGCTTTTATGTTAATGGTTTTAACCACAAATGCGCAGACTTTTGAGCAAGAGAATTATATTAATAGATTAAAAATAATAGTTCCTGAACTGTATAACAACGCTCAGTCTTATTTTAACTTGAGTGTGGCTCCAGTACAGGAGCAGCTTAATGCAATTCCGCCCGATGTGAGTAAGGAGCAGCTTGAAGCCATGATTGTTCAGCGTGATAACTACGTTAACGAGCAAGAAAAGCTAACAGCTGAAATATCAACGATAAGGACTTCAGTTAACAGCTATCTCTCAACGCTGTTGAGCTCGCGTTGCGACCCACAGGCAGTGGCAGCCCTAAAAGGCTACATCGACCCATTGTCGAATGACCAACTTGATTTACTGAGTCAGTATGAGAACTACTCGATCGGATTGAAGTCCCCTCTTGAAACTCTTAAGAACGAACTCGATCGCAACGACTGGGCAAAACTTGATGAAAGCTCGGCGGCATTGCAGCAGTTTGACAAGGATTGGGGAAACTCTTCCTACATATTCCTTATAACAAATAACGATGTTGAAGGAATTCCGTTTCTTAATGATTGTGTTAAGAGGGTAATGTCCTTACGAATAAGAGGTTTTGTCAATTGCAAAACTGATATGGAACAGCTGATTCAGAATCTAACCCCATCAGCTGGTTTGGTAACTAATCCCGCTCAATACATTGAGCAGATTAGCAGAGGAACAGCCATATCACAGCGTCTTGTTGAGTTGAACCAGGGCATAGGCAGGCTTAAAAGCCAGCTTAGTACAATCAGCGACACTAATGAGCGATTTAACAAGCTTGACAAACAACGTTATGATGTTGTGGAGAACTGGTATGATATGCGTGAAGAGCTTGATTCTGTGCTGCTGGCAGCTTGCAAGTACTGTCTGTCATACCCATGCGATACTGTAGGTGCTTTTACATGGCTGCGAGGCGAAGTGGAGCCAATGCTCGAGATGGTTTTTCACAAATCCTATAAAGTCCGCCGTGACAGTTACTTGACACTTATGGCGGACTATGACCGCTATACTACCGAGGTTGAAGGCTTCCTAAAACGCATGAACATCTATACCAAGGCAGGTCAAATTACAGATGAGACAAAGAAAAATATTATCTCATTGCTTCAGTCTCTGGACTATTATAAAAACTACTATGTTAAAAGCAGGGAACCCAAAGGGGTATCAAGCCCTTACATTGACGGCATATTAGGAGTTTTTGAGCAAATGCTGGCAAATAACTTTGTTGGTGAAAATGAAACTCTTCAACAGCTGAATGAAAATTTAAGAGGAGATTATCCGTATTATTTGGATTTGGAAAATGCAGCAAAAGAACGTGAGCTAGAGATATTCGGCAATCAAACATTTAAAGTTAATGGCGTCTCATTTACTATGATTTTCGTAAAAGGAGGCATATTCACTATGGGCGCCACAAGTGATCAAGACAGAGATGCTAGGGATGATGAGAAACCGGCACATCGAGTTACGCTATCATCGTTCGCCATAGGTCAAACCGAGGTGACTCAGGCGCTATGGCAGGCTGTGATGGGTGATAACCCTAGTAAGTACAAAGGCAAAAAACGTCCAGTGGAGTGTGTGTCATGGGATGACTGCCAAATGTTTATAAAGAGGCTCAATGAACTTACTGGCAAGAATTTCCGCCTTCCTACTGAGGCTGAGTGGGAGTATGCTGCGCGCGGCGGCATCAAGAGCCATGGCTATAAGTATAGTGGCAGCAATTACATTGACGATGTTGCATGGTATGGGGATTTTTTCAACGGAAAAACCCATGATGTGGCGACCAAGCAGCCCAATGAGCTTGGCATCTACGACATGAGTGGTAACGTGAATGAATTGTGTCAGGATTGGTATGGAGAGAATTATTATGATTCTTCTCCATCGTCTAATCCCACTGGACCTAATTCGGGCTCATACCGCGCTGAACGTGGTGGCAACTGGGGCGCCATCGCCAGTTACTGCCGTATAGCACATCGCTTCAAGTGCGATGTCGATATTTGCCTCAGCCTTCTTGGTTTTCGCTTGGCTCTATAGTTTTCTCTTCAAAATAAAAAGTAAGATAAGTTTTTCGCCCGAGCGTTAGCGAGGGCGGAAATTTTATTGCAACTAATTCATGCATCGGCGCGTTAGCATCTGCTGAGGTCCGACCATGTTGTGCGGTTTATTTGTGTTTTGTGATGTTTTTTCAAAAATGTGGCTATTGATGGGTAATAACTGAAAAGTTTTTTGTACCTTTGCAGCTTGTAATTAAAACGTGCTTTTGTATGGCACGAATAATAACTAACAAAACATCAATATTTTTATGATCAACATTAAATTTCCTGACGGAAGTGTAAGACAGTATGAGAGTGGGGTAACACCACTGCAGGTTGCTGAGAGCATTAGCTCAGGCTTGGCACGCAATGTGCTGGCTGCCAGCATTAATGACATGGAATGGGACATATCTCGACCAATTTGTAGCGACGGTGAGATAAAACTGTTCAAGTGGGAAGACCCCGAGGGCAAGCACGCCTTCTGGCACACCTCGGCGCACTTGCTTGCCGAGGCCTTGCAAGAGCTATATCCTGGAGTTCAGTTTGGTATTGGTCCAGCCATCGAGAACGGCTTCTACTATGACATCGACCCAGGTGACAACGAGATTACTCAGGCCGATTTCCCCAAGATTGAGAAGAAGATGGCCGAGCTGGTGGCAAAGAAAGAGGCTGTGGTGCGTGCCGACATTTCGAAGGCCGACGCCCTCAAGTTCTTTGGCGACACTGGCCAGACCTACAAGATAGAGCTTATCAACGACTTGCAAGACGGCACCATCAGCACCTATACTCAGGGTGCGTTTACCGACCTGTGCCGTGGTCCTCACATTCCAACCACAGCGCCCATCAAGGCCATAAAGGTGCTGTCGCTTGCCGGTGCCTACTGGCGTGGCGACGAGACCCGCAAGCAGATGCTACGCGTCTATGCCATCTCGTTCCCCAAGAAGTCGATGCTTGACGAGTATCTCGTGTTCCTTGAGGAGGCCAAGAAGCGTGACCACCGCAAGATAGGCAAGGAGATGGAGCTCTTTGCATTCTCTCAGCGTGTGGGCCAGGGCTTGCCACTGTGGCTGCCCAAGGGTGCCGCACTGCGCAACCGCCTTCAGGATTATCTCGCCAAGATACAGAAGAAATATGGCTACGAGCAGGTTATCACGCCTCACATTGGCAACAAGAACCTGTATGTGACCAGCGGACACTACGCAAAATATGGCAAGGACTCGTTCCAGCCCATCCACACCCCCGAGGAGGGCGAGGAGTACATGCTCAAACCCATGAACTGCCCTCACCACTGCGAGATTTACCGCACATTGCCTCGCAGCTACAGGGACCTTCCTCTGCGCTTTGCCGAGTTTGGTACAGTGTACCGCTATGAGCAGAGTGGTGAGCTTCACGGCTTGACCCGCGTGCGCTCGTTCACCCAGGACGACGCCCACCTGTTCTGCACCCCCGAGCAGCTCAAGCAGGAGTTCCTGAGCGTGATGGACATCATCAACCACATCCTGGGCGTGTTTGGCTTTGAGTATGAAGCACAGATTTCGCTGCGTGACCCCAACAACAAGGAGAAATATGTGGGCAGCGACGAGAACTGGGAGCGCGCCGAGCGTGCCATCGTTGAGGCTTGTGAGGAAAAAGGCCTTCCCGCCAAGCAGGTAGAGGGCGAGGCTGCTTTCTATGGTCCCAAGCTCGACTTCATGGTCAAGGACGCATTGGGCCGCCGCTGGCAGCTGGGAACCATCCAGGTTGACTACAACCTGCCCGAGCGTTTCGAGCTGGAGTACACCGGCAGCGACAACGCCAAGCACCGTCCCATCATGATTCACCGCGCGCCATTTGGCTCGCTCGAGCGTTTTGTGGCTGTGTTGCTTGAGCACACCGCCGGCAAGCTGCCCTTGTGGTTGGCTCCCGAGCAGGTGGTTGTTCTACCCATCAGCGAGAAGTTCAACGACTATGCCGCTCATGTTGCCGAGGTTCTCAACGCCGCCGACGTGCGCACCATCATCGACAACCGCAACGAGAAGATTGGCAAGAAAATTCGCGACAATGAGCTCAAACGCATACCATATTTGGTAATAGTTGGTGAAAAAGAGGCTGCTAATGAAGAAGTTTCGGTAAGAAAACAGGGTGGAATTGATAAAGGTTCGAAAAAAATTACTACCTTTGCAGCCGAAATCACTCAAGAAGTGAACGAAATGATTAATTTATAAATTTTTTGAATGCAGAAAAAACCATTTTGGAGTGGCCCTAAAAAGCCAATGGGCGGTGGTCCTAAAGGAAAGAAAAACCGCAACCAGCGTGGTGGCAAGCAGCAAAAGGAAGAGCTCGCCATCAACGACGAAATCCGCGCTCCCGAAGTGCGACTTGTGGGTGACAATGTAGATGAGGGAATCTATCCCATTCTCAAAGCACTCAAGATAGCCGAGGAAATGGAACTCGATCTCATTGAGATAGCTCCCATGGCACAGCCCCCTGTGTGCAAAATCATGGACTATCAGAAGTATCAATTCCAGCAGAAGAAGAAGCTAAAGGAGCAGAAGGCCAAGGCCACCAAGGTTGTTGTCAAGGAGATTAGATTCGGACCTCAGACCGATGAGCATGACTACAATTTCAAGCTCAAGCACGCCATAGGCTTCCTCAAGGAAGGAGCTAAGGTGAAGAGCTATGTGTTCTTCAAGGGACGCTCAATCCTGTTCAAGGAGCAAGGCGAGGTGCTGCTGCTCAGGTTTGCCAACGACCTGGAAGACTATGCCAAAGTAGACCAGATGCCAGTACTCGAGGGAAAGCGCATGACAATCATGCTCTCGCCCAAGAAGCAGACTTCGAAGAAGAAGGAAGCTGCTCCCGAGGCAAAGGAAGCAAAAACCGAAGCTGCCGAGGCACCTCAAGAGGATTGATTCTGCATGCCAAAGAACCGGGCGCCGAAAGATTGAGCGCCTAAACTGGAGAAAAAGAATGGGGCATTAGGCTTGGTAAGTGCCTGGTCCCCTTGATTAATAATAATTTTTTTAAAACATTTTCAAAAATGCCAAAAGTTAAAACTAATTCCGGTGCCAAAAAAAGATTCAACTTTACCGGAACAGGAAAGATTAAAAGAAAGCATGCTTACAAGAGTCACATCTTGACAAAGAAGACCAAGAAGCAGAAGAGAAACCTCACCAAGGTGAGCATCGTTGACAAAGCTAACCTGAACTCGATTCGCGAGTTGCTCGTTAAGAAATAATCAACAAAGTTCTTCTTAAACAAGTTTCAATTCACACTTTTAATCTAAAAGAGATTTTTATCATTTTTATTAACCGAATGCTTAGCACAAAAGAGCAGCCAAAGCTGCCGCTAACGTTCACAATTCATTTAAAAAAATGCCAAGATCAGTAAATCACGTTGCATCAAGAGCAAAACGTAAAAAGATTCTTAAACTTACAAGAGGTTATTTCGGAGCACGCAAGAACGTCTGGACCGTTGCCAAGAACACTTGGGAGAAGGGTTTGAC
>JAFSPZ010000048.1 GCA_017451225.1 Muribaculaceae bacterium
AGAACAGTTCCCGCAAACGGGATAATCAGTGCTGTAATTAGTCCGTTCATCATTCAATGACATAGGCAGCCACAATCTCGCCATAGTAGGCAATGTGATCGCCAGTTTCGATGGTGTAGAAACGCTTGCGCAACTCGTCGCTGAGCTTATCGTCGTCTTGCTGCTGGCGGTAGAGCACGCGGCACTCAAGAGTGAGTGGCAACTCCTTGATACCAGGCACGCCTATTACTTCTGGTTCAACCAGTGTGAGTCCTGCCACCTCAATCTTGTCGATGTCACGGCCACTCTTGCTGCCGCACACACCCAGAATTTTCTTGTCATAGTCGCCCACTGGCACATTGATGGTAAACTCGGGATTGCCATCGAGCATGTGGCGAGTGTAACGGCTGTCGCGCACATAGGCCACAAACACCTGCTTCTCCCAAACCACGCCAAGTGTGCCCCACCCTATTGTCATAGAGTTCACTTTATCTCCATTCTTGGTTGTGATGAGTATACCGGGTTTGAAAGCCTTAACAATAGCACAAGCACACTCGCTAAGCTCTATCTTTCTTTTTCCCATGTGTAGTTAATATTAGAATGGTTGGGCTTCATGGTTGCATCGATGCAATCACAATAACCCAACCACTAAACTGTTTTAAATTGGGTGCCAAGCCTTACTTAGCAGGCTCCCACTTGCAGCGCACGGGCGATGTGATAGCGCCCTCTTTCTTCAACTCGGCAAATGCCTTGTCAACGACCTTGCGGTCGAGACCGGTGAGCTCGGCCACCTTGCCAGCTGCCAAGGGAACACCTGCCTTGCGCATTGCCTCAAGTACTTGATCTTTTGCTTCCATGATTATTATTTAGATTAAAATGTTACTGTCTCAGCAAGTTCCAAAAATTTGAAGAAGTCGGCCTTAGCATCTTTGAGATAGTACATAACACCATTCTCTCCGTTATCGCCTAAAGCTTCTTTTAATGAAGGCATTTTCTCAACGAGTGCACGGCCCACCTCGGGACGGTTATCCTCAACAAGCTTGCACTCAATGCGAAGGGTCTGACCCTTAAAGGCACAAATCTCGGCCTTGCAATTGTCAGAAATCTGACGTGTGGCATTGGTCTTGCCAAACGCCATTATGTAAATCTTGTCCTCAAAGTAAAGCATTGCTCCATAAGGGCGCACGCGTGGCTGATCGCCCTCAACAGTTGCCAGATAGAACGTTCCTGCGTTCTCCAGGAAATCATAAACTTTCTTTACCGCTTCCATGTTAGTGATTATTAATGATTTTGATTATTAATGATTTTGATTATTAATGATTTTGATTATTAATGATTTTGATTATTAAAGTGCTGTCTTCATGAGCCAGGGCTTAGCACCGATGCACTCAATGAGTCCAAGTTGCTCTTCGCTCCAGTACATATCGTCTTCCTCGTCCTTGAGGTACTCCTTCATCATGTCGAAGGTAGTGAGGTCGTCCTTAATGCCGTCGATGCACTTGCGCAGCATCTCAATGCCGTCGACCGACACTTTATAGTCAGCCTTAAGGAACTCGATGGGGTCCTTATAGAGAGTTTGTGCCTCTACTGCCTCTTGCTTTAGCTCACCGCCCAGGTCGAGCAGGCGATCGATGAACTGGTCAACAAACTCTGCTTCCTCCTTAGCGTGGTCAAGGTACTTGGCCTCAAGCTTGTGGAAACCGAGCGAGCCAAAAACCTTTGCTTGCAACTTGTGCTGGAAAGACTGAGCGTTAAGGTTTGTCACGAAAAACTGTAATGCTTCAATTGATTTTTTTGCGTCCATTTTTGAAATTAATTTAATTTATGTGTTAATAATTTTTTGTTTGTTTTGATGTTGCAAATTTACAGTGTTTTTTGTTCTCAATCATTATTTTTTCAAAAACAACTATTATCCCAAACGAAACAATTGTGATTTTTTATTAACTTTGCAGCACAAAAAAAACAATAAGTCATGCCCAATCTTAACGAAATAACCCAAACCCACCTGAAAGCAGTGCAGCGCGAGACGTGGAACAACAAGCTCATTTGCGCCCTCACCGACAAGGACCTGGCCATGCTCAGCAACGAAATCACAGGCGCCCTCAATTGGTACAGTTTCACCCTTGTCACCGAGGGGCACATCATTCTCGACAATGGTGCGGGCGAGATGATTTTCACACCTCACGAGATGTTTGTCTTCTATCCTGGCAGCCCCATCTTCATTAATGAAACCAGTGATGACTACAAGGGAATATGTCTTATAATCGACGAAGAGATGGCTCACGACACCCAAGCATTCCGCAACCTAATCAAGGCATCGGTTATTCCAATCTCCAACTATGGAAACTCCAAGATAACCCTCACCCACGACGATGCCACGCGACTGCTCTCGCTCATGCTACTCATCAGGCAATACATCATGCAACCGCTCCAACTCAAGGGAGAAATTCTCGAGCATCTGTACTCGGTCTTCATCAACGACTTGATCAGCATCCAGTCGTTTGAGAAAACAAGGCTCTATATATCACGCCAGAGCGAGGAAATATTTATCTCATTCTACACATCACTCACACGCAACTACCTTGAGCACCGCGACCTCAAGTTCTATGCCGACCAACTTTTCATCTCCACTACCTATCTATCAAGAATAGTCAAGCAGATAACAGGCCGCACAGTGATGGAATGCATCAACGAACTGCTGGCAATGGAGGCCACCCGTCTGCTCAAATCAACAGCCCTCACCGTCGAACAGATTGCCGACCAATTGCACTTCGCCACCAGCGCTTCGCTTGACAAGTTTTACAAGCGCATGCGTGGCACCACCCCACTCTCGGTGCGCCGCAATCAGTAAAGATTGGTCAGTTTAAGGGGCAAAAATCATGGGGAATCTGAATACGTTCAAATCCCCCAAATAATTAAATATCAAAAAAAGTTGTTTCTACTTGCTCTGCTTGAAGAGCCAGTCGCGCACGGCGGCGATTTTGTAGCCGTAGTCGAACGAAGCATTATGTTCCATGCCACCACGAACGCCATCGGTCAACACGCTTCCCGTTTCCCACTTGACGAAATTGACGTTGCCACCTTTGGCAATAAGTTCTTGCGCAAGCCGCTCTTGTTCCTGTGCAGGCAGTTTTGCGCTCCACGATGCCGAATCGACACGCGCATTGTTTTGTGCGAGAACAGCAGCCAAATCTTTCATTCCGCCACTTGCCTTGGCGTCACCGCCAGCGACGATATAGAAGAATTTCTTGTTGCCAAAGTCCTGCATCTTAGACGTGTCCCACTGGCTGCTCACAAAGAGCGAAGCAGCAAACACATCAGGGTGAGTGATATTGAAGTAGAACGACATCATGCCACCCATCGACTGGCCGGTGGTGTAAAGTCTATTGGTGTCGACTGGATAGTCCTTGATAATCTGCTCAAGCAGACGCAATGTCATCTCGACCTCGTCGGTAGTGCTCCAATCGTCCTGAACAGCCCATTCGGTGTATTGAGGCACAAGCACGAAGCAAGGATGCTCGCGCTGATCGCGCGATGAGGCAAACTCCAGTGCCCCATATCCCTGGGTGAGAGGCGCAGTCACCTCCTTGCCCACGGTGCTGGCATCGGCCATGAAAAGCACTAACGGCATTTTGTGGTCGGCATCGCATCCATCAGGAACCATCAAGTTGTACTCCATTGTCTTCCCTGTTTCTGGGTCTTTAAAGGTAAATTGCTTAAATTTGTCCAGAGCATCTTTTTTCAATGTGACAAACGCGCTATCGGCATCTTTGTTTATTTGCATTCCTGCACCATGACGACCTCCACGCATTCCATTTTTCATTCCGCCCTGTTCACGCTGGGCACAAGCAGTCAAGCACATCAGCCCCACTGCCATAATAAACAATATCTTTCTCATGATTCAAAAGTTTGGTTCTATTAATCTACTATCTCACCCAACTCAATTATTAGTCAAGTGAGTCATTGCAAAGATACTATTTTTTTCAATACCTATGTGGCAATGAGATTGATAAAAAAACTAACATTTGCATCAATCTTAAGTAACATTATTTGTTGTGGGCCTAATTTTGGCACATCTGGTGACTTTTTTTGCGTTAAAAATTTAATTATGGAAAAAGAAAATATTTATCTCAATCGCATTTTCAACAAGCACGAGAAGCAGGAGCGGGAGCAATATCCCTTCTCAATTCCTGTGATTGCAAATTTCAAGGAGCTGGTTTTCAACAAGTCGGTCACCTACATCGTGGGGCCTAACGGTTCAGGAAAATCCACGTTGCTCGAAGCTATTGCAGTGTTGCTGGGCATGAATCCCGAAGGCGGCACTCGCAACTTTAACTTTCGCACAGTTGATTCCCACTCATCGTTATGGGAAGAACTAGGCAAGGGCATGGCAAGCCTCTCGTTTGAGGACACTTTCTTCTTCCGTGCCGAGAGCTATTACAACGTGATTTCCGAGATTGACCGCCTCGCTCACAGCGATCCAGGTTATCTTGCTTACTATGGCGGCAAAAGTATTCACGAGCGTTCCCATGGCGAGGGTTTTATGGCATTGATTCAGAACCGCTTGCAAGGCCGCAGCATCTACATCTTCGACGAGCCTGAGGCAGCGCTATCTTTCGTGAATCAGCTCGCCTTCTTGTGCTGGATCAAAAATGTTGTGCAGCAGGGAGCGCAAATCATTATTTCAACACACTCGCCAGTAGTCCTCTCCTACCCCGACGCATGCATCTATGAGATAGAAGATGGAAAAATCCATCACAAAAGTTACCAGGATTGCAGCGTCTACCGCGATCTCCACAACTTCATCCTCAACCGTGAACTCTATCTCAAGCAATTAGGACTTTAAGTGAGTTAAGTGAGTCAAGTGAGTCAAGTGAGTCAAGTGAGTCAAGTGAGTCAAGTGAGTCAAGTGAGTCAAGTGAGTCAAGTGAGTCAAGTGAGTCAAGTGAGTCAGGTGAGTCAGATGAGTCAAGTGAGTCAGGTGAGTCAGGTGAGTCAAGTGAATCAAGTGAGTCAGGTGAATCAGATGAATCAAGTGAGTCCATGTTTCCACTGAAAAAAAATGCGACTAAAACAAAAGCCATTGTCTTCCATCTTGAGTTTTGCTTTTGAATGAGCCTTGTTAACAAGTTTTTCTTTATTTATAGATGTGTTAGTGCGCTATAATTCGGGTTAATTTTGTATATTTGCAAATTATTTTAGGCGATTAAGCTTATTTGTTATGGATTACCCACTGATAGCCAACATATTACTTGCTGTTTCAAGCTTTTTTGCATTGGTTGTAATGCTCAGATGGGACTTGCTCAAGCTACAAGACAACGACAATAGCAACAAGCAGTTCATGGTCTGGCTTCAAGAAACAGATGAGAGCTACAGCACCAAGCGCATAATTCCAATGGCTGCATTGGTGGCTTGCGCTACCCCTTGGGCACGCGAGTCGTGGATGGTGGTCTTGCTCATCGCTATAGCAATGACAGCCTTAGCTGTAACGTTCCTGCACGGCAAGCGCAAGCAGCTGTTTCAGTGCAACAATCGCTCACGAATCATAATGCTTATTATCATAGCAGTGGTTGCAGCTTGCGCAATTTCGCTTTTCACAGCCCACTTCTCGCTCGAAGCAGGGATGCTGCTGATGCTTTTCACAGCATTTTCCTATGCTCTCGTACTTGGAACCAACTGGGTAGCAAATGTCTTCACTAAGAAAAAACAATAAAATATATTCTATAAAATCACAATGAAGAAATTTAACGAATACAACAAGTTCAATCTTTCGGACATCAACAAGGAAGTTCTGAAGAAATGGGACGAAGAAGACGTGTTCAACAAGAGTATCGAGGAACGCGACGGAGCACCTGCCTTTGTTTTCTATGAAGGTCCTCCCAGCGCTAACGGCATGCCTGGCATCCACCACGTGATGGCACGCACCATCAAGGACATTGTGTGCCGCTTCAAGACCATGCAGGGCTACCAAGTGCTGCGCAAGGCTGGTTGGGACACCCACGGCTTGCCAGTGGAGCTCGCAGTTGAGAAAGCTTTGGGCATTACCAAGGAAGACATTGGTAAGAAGGTGAGCGTAGACGATTACAATGCCACTTGCCGCAAGGAAGTGATGAAATACACCAAAGAGTGGGAAGACTTAACCCACAGAATGGGTTATTGGGTTGACACTAAAGACCCATATATCACCTACAAGAACGGCTATATCGAGTCGCTATGGTGGCTCCTGAAGCAGCTCTACAACAAGGGTTTGCTCTACAAGGGCTACACTATCCAGCCCTACTCTCCCGCTGCCGGTACCGGACTTAGCTCTCACGAGCTCAACCAACCCGGATGCTACCGCGACGTGAAAGACCAGACTGTTACCGCCGAATTTACCGTGGTTGACAACGGTCACAAAGCGCTTGAGGCGATAAAGGCTGCTGCCGATGAGAAATTCCGCGACAACCTGCGAATCCTTGCTTGGACCACCACCCCCTGGACATTGCCAAGCAATACCGCGCTGTGCGTTGGCCAGAAAATCGACTATGTTGCAATCGAAAGTTATAACCCCTACAACGGCAACCCAGCTATCTACCTGATGGCAAAGGCACGCGTCGACGCCTATTTCAAACCAGAAGGTGCCGAGAAACCTCTCGACGAGTATACCCCCGGTGACAAGATTATCCCTTATAAGGTAATCGCCGAGTTCAAGGGCAGCGACCTGCTCGACATCAAGTACAAGCAGCTATTCCCATGGGTTAAGCCAGTTGACAAGATTGACGACAAGATTGTGGGCAACGACAATGGATTCCGTGTTATCCCTGGTGACTATGTAACCACCGATGACGGTACTGGAATCGTGCACATTGCTCCAACCTTTGGTGCCGACGATGCCTTTGTGGCTCATGCCGCTGGCATTCCATCACTTTTCATGATTAATAAAAAGCTTGAAACTCGTCCAATGGTCGACCTAACAGGTAAGTACTACAACATTGAGGACCTTGACGATGATTTCGTGAAAAACTTTGTGAATGTAGAGCTTTACAAAGAATATGCAGGTGCGTGGGTGAAGAATGCCTATGACCCCAAGTTCACAGTCAACGGCAAGTATGACGAGGCAGCAGCCAGCAAGGCCGAGGATTTGAACATATACATGTGCATCCGCATGAAACAGGAAGGCACCGCCTTCAAGATTGAGAAGCACGTGCACAACTATCCACACTGCTGGCGCACCGACAAGCCTGTACTCTACTATCCACTCGATAGCTGGTTCATCCGCTCTACCGCTTGCAAAGACCGCATGGTTGAGCTCAACAAGACCATCAAGTGGAAACCCGAGCACACAGGAACCGGACGCTTTGGCAAGTGGCTCGAGAACCTCAACGACTGGAACCTGAGCCGCAGCCGCTATTGGGGCACTCCTCTGCCCATCTGGCGCAGCGAGGACGGCGAGGAAAAGTGCATAGGCAGCATCGAAGAGCTTTACAACGAGATTGAAAAAGCAGTTGCAGCCGGCATCATGGGTGGCAACCCACTTAAGGACAAAGGCTTTGTGCCTGGCGACTACAGCGAGGAAAACTATAGCAAGATTGACATCCATCGCCCCTACGTTGACTATATCACTCTTGTGAGCGACAGTGGCAAGCCCATGAAGCGCGAGCTAGACCTCATCGACGTATGGTTCGACAGCGGTGCTATGCCTTACGCACAGCTACACTACCCATTTGAGGGCAAAGACCTCATCGACGAGCGCAAGTTCTATCCTGCCGACTTCATTGCTGAAGGTGTTGACCAAACCCGTGGATGGTTCTTTACACTCCATGCCATCGCTACAATGGTATTTGATAGCGTGGCTTATAAATGTGTAGTTTCCAACGGCCTTGTTCAAGACAAGAACGGCAACAAGATGAGCAAGCGACTGGGCAACGCCGTTGACCCATTCAACGCTATCGAGACCTATGGCTCCGACCCATTGCGCTGGTACATGATCAGCAATTCTTCTCCTTGGGAGAATCTTAAGTTCGACACTGCAGGCGTAGAAGAGACTAGCCGCAAGTTCTTCGGCACTCTTTATAATACTTATTCGTTCTTCGCACTTTATGCCAACGTTGACAATTTCGACCCTGCGGTTCCACAAGTGCCCATTGAGAAACGTCCTGAAATCGACCGATGGATAATCTCATTGCTCAACACACTCGTCAAGGAAGTTACCGAGCAATTCAACGACTACGAGCCCACTCGTGCCGCCCGCGCAATCAGCGAGTTTGTGAGCGAGAACCTCAGCAACTGGTATGTTCGTTTGAACCGCAAGCGCTTCTGGGGCGGAGAAATGAACGACGACAAGCTTGCTGCTTATCAAACCCTCTATCAGTGCCTTGAAACCATCTCACGCCTCATGGCTCCGGTTTCACCATTCTACAGTGACATGCTATACCGCGACCTTACCGGTAGCGAGAAATCAGTTCACTTGATGCTCTACCCCACTGTTTGCGAGAATGTTATTGACAGTGACCTTGAGCACCGCATGGCAATGGCACAAAAAGTAACCTCAATGGTACTTGCATTGCGTCGCAAGAAGAACCTCAAGGTGCGTCAACCACTCACTGCCATCATGATCCCTGTTACCGATGATGCTCAGCGCGCCGCTATCGAGGCCGTGAGCGACCTCATCACTAGCGAGGTGAACGTCAAGGGCATCAAGTTTGTGGGCAATGACGAGGGCATCCTGGTAAAGAAGGTGAAACCCGACTTCAAGAAACTTGGTCCTAAATATGGCAAGATCATGAAAGCCCTTGCCGCACAGCTTACCACAATGTCGCAAGCCGACATTCTCAAGCTTGAACAGGAAGGCAACATAAAACTCATGGTTGGCGACCAAGAGGCTATTGTTGACGTAGCCGATGTGGAAATCATCAGTGAGGACATCCCTGGATGGCTCGTTTCCAACGAAGGGAACCTCACAGTGGCCCTCGACATCACAGTTACCGACGAGTTGAAACGCGAAGGTATGGCTCGTGAACTAGTGAACCGCATCCAGAACGTGCGCAAGAGCAAGAATTTTGACATTACCGACAAAGTGGTTGTTACCATCTCACCCGACGAGCGCATAAACGATGCAATTGAGAGTTTTGGCGACTACATAGCACGACAAGTACTCGCAACTGCTATCAACGTGAAGCCTGTGGAAGGTGATGACGCCATCGCACTTGACATGGATGGCTGGACACTGAATGTGAAAGTTGACAAAGCATGAAATCATTCCGAGGTTGCCTCGGCACTAAGCCGAGACAACCTTGATTCTATAAGATAATTTTTAAACCGCAATATTATGGCTAAAGAACAAGAAAAGACTCGCTACAGCGACGAGGAATTGCAAGAGTTCAAACAAGTAATTCTTGAAAAACTCGAGGTCGCAAAGTCCAACTACGAGCAACTGATGGCCAAGATTCAGGCCGATGAGACCAAAAACAGTTTCAACATGCTTGAGGAAGGTGCCGCCACTCTCGAACAGGAAGAAGCAAGCCAGCGCGCTGCACGCCAGCAGGACTTCATCAAGAAACTGCAAGCAGCTCTTGTGCGCATCGAGAACAAGACCTATGGTGTGTGCCGTGTTACAGGCAAGCTCATTCCCAAGGGACGCCTCATGGCAGTGCCCCACGCCACTCTCTCGGTTGAGGGCAAGGAAATTGAGCAGGAACTCAAGAAAAAACGTTAACGGTTAATCCCTACACAACCTTTAATGAAGAAAATATCTAACGGTTGGCTGGCAACTATCATTATTGTCATTGCCATCTTTCTTGACCAAGCGGTAAAAATCTGGGTCAAGACACACTTCTACTATGGCGAACAAGTAGATGTCACGTCATGGTTCAAGATTTTATTTATCGAAAACAACGGCATGGCCTATGGCATGGAGCTGGGCAGCAAGACCATTTTGACATGGTTGAGATTGATTTTCTCGGCGTTATTCATCTATTATCTCTTTAAGATAAGGCGCCGAACCGACCTTCCAAAAGGATTCGTCGCTTGCATAGCATTTATCACAGCGGGGGCCATTGGCAATGTCATCGATTGTGTTGCCTATGGTCAGCTCTTCAATGACCCCATAGCCCCTCAAGTGGCACAATTCATGCCCAGCGAGGGTGGTTACGCATCGCTTTTCAACGGTAAGGTTGTCGACATGCTTTATTTCCCGCTCGCTGAATGGGACTGGCCACAATGGATGCCATGGGTGGGAGGAAAACACTACCTGTTCTTCCAGCCTATTTTCAACATTGCCGATGCTTGCCTCACTACAAGCATCCTCACCCTGCTCATCTTCTACAACAAGCATCTCGCTGGCGAGAAAAAGGATAAAAAAGACGATAACGAATAAAAAAACAATGACTCTGACCAACAACCAGAGACAAACAGTTTAAATTAAAGCAACTACCCAATGAAAAAGTCGACATTACCACTATTGGCATGTATCCTTGCGGCGGCAATCTTCACTGCTTGCCACAAGGCTCCAGGCGGAGTCATACCCGAGGATACCATGGCTCATGTGCTTGCCGACTTTGCTCAAGCAGAGGCTTTGATGGAGCAGAGACCTGACATGTTTTCTAATGACTCGTCAAAGATGGCTCTCAAGCAATCCATCCTTAAGAAATATGATGCCGACCTGGCAATGTATGATTCCTCGCTAGTGTGGTATGCCCACAATCTCAAGCTATATGCAGAAGTACATGATAATGCCATAAAAATCCTTGAGAAAGAGGCCGATATCAAGAGCAGTTCTAGCGGTGACAAGTGGCTCACCAATAAAGACAATGGCCGAGCTGCGCCCATTGGACAGCAACAGATAGGAGCTAATCGCGAATTCTCAAACGAGGGTGACAGTGCCAACATCTGGACTGAGCCTCAACAGTGGATTCTCACCAGTGCTATGAAACGTGGATATATCACGTTTGATTACAAGCCCGATAAGGAGCACAAGCGTGGGGACGCCTATACGCTCAACTTCAAACTCATGAACGACAACAGCACCATCAATATTCTTCTAGCAATAGATTACAGCGATGGAACTATGAGTTACATCAACCGAACAGCGCATGTGAAAGGTTGGTCAAACTTCTCAATACAAGCCGACTCCACTCGAGTTGTAAAGAGGATATACGGGTTCATCAACTACAACATCAAGCCCATGGGTGTTGCGTTCATCGACAGCATTTACATGCTCAGAACACATCTCGACCCAACTAAATATGGCATGTTCGGCATTCAAAAATTTGTGGCACCTAAAGCGATTTTAGAGAAAATGCAGCAAGAAAAACAGCAGGCCCAAGCGAGCGACAGTTCACAACAAGGGCCAAATCGAAACTTACCCGCGCCACAAGGCCTTCCAGGACAAGGACCGAGGCCTTTGCCTGGCAGAGGAGAACCTTCTTCTTTCAAGCCCAAACCAAGCCTCAACAAATCGTCTCTTCCAGGGCGAGACCGCACTAACAACCCCAACGGCGTCCATTTGCCCAAACCACCGGTAAGATAGCCCCCCCTACTTTAGACGATTCATGGCCAAGAGAAGGGACAATAGTATTCTCACATCGAAATAACACACCATTTCATGAAGCGTTTTATATCAAACTACACTATTCTTGCCGATGGCAATGAGCTTGTCAACCACATCACAACACTTGATGACGATGGGAGATTAATTTCCGTACTGCCTTTTGACCGCGAACTAGGCAACACAATTTATGTGCCTCAACCGATATGTGTAGCTGCCACCAATCACATCCATCAAGTGGAAAAAGCATTCAAAGAAAGTGCATCGCGGCAGCAGCTGAAAATGCAGCTTGCCACACTCAACATTTCACAGCCACGACAAGGAGACTCAATAGCTGTGATGCGTCTTGACTTCGCCAACAACCTCATCAATCAATTATAATTAACTATGGACCAAATTGAGAGAATCAAAACTATGGAGGAGCATTTGGACAAAGCTTCTCAAGCAGTGAAAACACTGAGTGATGCTCTTGACCTCTATACCGAGGCCATGGAATCAATAGAGACTATAGACGATTACCTTGTGAGCGATGAGTGGCAGCAGGACTTCAACGACAGCGAAGCTGGTCTTCTGCCCAAAGATCTCAAGTGTGGAGTCTTGAGCGAAGACGGCATCTGGAACGTGGTAGACACCAACCGCGAGCTCCAAGCACAAATGCTGGAAATTGTCGCCACCCACTTGCGCAACGAGTAATCAAAACGCTGATATATTTCAGAAGTAAAATAAAACGCCACAAGAGAAAGCTCGGGTGCTTATTGTATGTTGGCGCAGCCATCTCTAACCACTAAACTCTCCCCTCTACACTTCAGCTTAGCTGAATGTAGGGTCATATTGTCCGGTGAAAATCCTGTCGTGATCTACCGTCAGGTAGTCCGTCTGCAGCCAAGTTCTGCGATCAGCGAACTGGTATGTGAACTTCACCGTGTTGAGTTCGCCGTCAGCGTCGTCAATTTCACAAGTAAAGTCCGTGATAACACTTCCTGTAGAAGTGCAAAATCAACATCCTCTCAAATCTCTTATTGTCTTCCCTTGAGCACAAAAAAAGCCCTCAAGCTGTCAGACCTGAGGATCTTAAAACATTATCAATTATTACATTATTGGGAACAGACCATAGAGCAAGCCGTCGATGCGCTCAGTCACCTTGGCGAAATCCTCGGGACGGTCGCCAAACTTGCAGTTGTCACCGTCTATGATGATGAGCTTGCCGTCATAGCCTTCTATCCACTTCTCATAAAGGCGCTCCAAACCCTGAAGGTAATCGAGGCGGATGGTTTGTTCATATTCACGTCCGCGTTTCTGAATCTGTCCCACCAGCGTCGAAATGCTCGAACGGATATAAATCATCAGGTCGGGCTTGTTGACAAGCGACATCATGAGCTGAAAAAGGTCCTGATAAGTCTCGAAATCGCGGTCGCTCATCTTGCCTTGGTTGTGAAGGTTGGGAGCAAAGATACAAGCGTCCTCAAAGATTGTGCGGTCCTGGATTATCACATGGTCGCTTTTAGAGATTTCCACCACGTCCTTGAAACGCTTGTTGAGGAAGTAAATTTGAAGGTTAAACGACCACCGTTCCATGTCGTCATAGAAGTCGGCAAGATAGGGATTGTTGGTCACTGATTCAAATCGTGGCTCCCAGCCGTAGTGCTCGGCGAGCATTCTCGTGAGTGTGGTCTTACCACAACCTATGTTTCCTGATATTGCTATATGCATGTTTTTAAGAATTTAGTTTTCAGTATTCAGTTCTCAGTCTCTCTCAAATCTCTAATCCCTCATCTTTCTTCATTGGGAAGAGACCGTAGAGTAGACTGTCGATGCGGTTGGTGATGCCGATGAAGTCCTCACGTCGGTTCTCGAAGTCGAGATTGTCCTTGTCGACAATCATCACACGCCCCTTGTAGTGGTTGGTGATGAAGTCCTCATAACGGCGGTTGAGGTTGTCGAGATACTCGATTTGCATGGTCTGCTCATAGTCACGGCCACGCTTTTGGATGTTAGCCACCAGATGCTCTACCGACGAGCGCAGGTATATCATCAAGTCGGGCAACTTCACTATAGAGAGCATGTGCTCGAAGAGCTCCATATAGGTCTCGAAATCGCGCTCCGAGATGTTGCCCATTGCCCGATTGTTAGCGACAAAGACGTAGACTCCCTCAAAAATCGAGCGGTCTTGAAGTACTACATCCTTTGCTTTGGAAATAGCAAGAAGGTCACGGAATCGCTCCTTGAGGAAATACACCTCAAGGTTGAACGACCATCGCTGGATGTCGTGGTAATAGTCTTCGAGATAAGGATTGTGCGCAACCGACTCATAGCGCGGTGTCCACCCGTAGTGCTGCGCTAGCAAGCGCGTGAGCGTTGACTTTCCTGAACCTATATTTCCGGCTATGACAATGTGCATCGGGAATGGATAATTTCTAGTTTGCAAATATACAAATTTCTAGTAAACTATCCTAACGAAAACATAATTTTTTATCAACCATTTTTCTTACCAACTGGGAAAAAACAAGAGCGCGAGGCTAAGTTTAGCCTCGCGCTCTGTATATGCTGATTAAGAACGATTAATCTTGTTTTGCATAGAATTCCATCTCGGCACCAGTGCTATCGGCAAGAACGAGCCTATTGTTGTCAAGAGAAACAATCTTCATGTTTTCCAGATCAGGAACCACATTAAGCAATTCTTTCTTAACTTCATCCTTCCCTTTTTCAATCTCTGGTTTTAACATGCTTTTCATCATTGCCTCGGTTTGATCATCCACGCCATCAATATCGATGTCAATATCAACTTTTGACATTTCCTTATTAAGTTTCATCTTAAGGTTCTTATCATCGAGCTTGTAGGTTCCAGGAATATCAACTTCCATTCCAATACTCATTTTCATTCCGCTTTCTGACATATCCTGAACAGCAACAAGTTCGACTTCACATGTACCATTCCTGTCAAAAGTCATTTGAAGTGCAACTTTAGTTCCATCCTTATCAGGAATCATTGTGCACCAATCTTTGCCAGTGAGGCTCTGAGCATTAACAGCCAATACCGATGCAAGCATCAGCATCAATGTAAAGAGTGTTTTTTTCATAATAATCACAAAATTAAAATGTATAGTTAATAAAAAAGTATTTATTCTAAAACCATTAGATAAATTTCTGTAATAAAGGTTTAACAGTCCCTATTTCTGCGTTATTCTCGTGGGCTTGTAACCATGTTCAAGGCGATACTTGCGCACGTCGGCAAAGAGGTCGGTAGCATAGACAAAGTTGTTGAGATTCTCGTTGTCGACGTTGTAAATCTCGTCTTTATTGCCTACCCAGCCCACATGGCCCTTGTAGATGAACACGATGTTCTCGCCAATTCCCATCACCGAGTTCATGTCGTGGGTGTTGATGATAGTGGTAATACCAAACTCATGAGTGATGTCAAAAAGCAACTCATCAATCACAATCGAGGTCTTGGGATCGAGGCCCGAGTTGGGTTCATCACAAAACAGATACTTGGGGTTTAACGCGATGGCGCGTGCAATGGCGGCGCGCTTCTGCATACCACCACTGAGCTCGCTGGGATACTTGTTCTCGCTACCGGTGAGGTTCACACGGTCAATGCAGAATTGAGCGCGCTCCACTTGCTCGGCAGGGCTCATCTTGGAGAACATCTTCAATGGAAAAATGACGTTGCCCATCACAGTCTCGCTGTCAAAGAGCGCTGAGCCCTGAAACAGCATTCCAATCTCCTTGCGCAATTCCTTCATGGCCTTGTCGTCGAGCTTCGTGATGTCGCGGCCGTCATAGAGAATCTCGCCACTATCGGGCTTGAAAAGCCCTACTAGATTCTTCACCAGAACAGTCTTTCCCGATCCACTCTGACCAATTATCAGGTTCACCTTTCCGTCATAGAACTTGGCATTGACACCAAAGAGAATCTGCCTGCGCACATCTCCATCCATGAACGATTTCTCAACATTCTTAACTTCAATCATAGCCGAGTTGTTTACATCATTAATAACTTGGTCAGAAGCACGTCGGTGAGCAGAATCATGATATTGCTCATTACCACTGCGTCGGTACTTGCTTTACCCACCTCGATAGAGCCGCCCTTGACGGTGTAACCATAGTAGGACGATATGCTGGAAATAATAAACGCAAAGAACAGTGACTTGATAAGAGCGAACCACACATACCACTCTATAAACAAGGTCTGTATGCCATAGACATAGGTATCGACATCAATAATTCCCGTAATAACGCATATCATATATCCGCCAAAGAGACTCGTAGCCATACAAATAATCACCAAGAATGGCATGATTGTCACCAACCCTGCTATCTTGGGCATTATCAAGTAGTTGGCACTGTTGATTCCCATAATATCGAGAGCGTCAATTTGCTCGGTCACGCGCATCGTGCCTATCTCACTGGCAATGTTACTGCCAATCTTTCCCGAGAGGATGAGACACAAAATCGACGAAGAGAACTCAAGCAAGATAATCTCGCGTGTGGTCAAGCCCACCGTATAACGCGGCAACAAGGGATTGCTAATGTTAAGCTTTATGAGCAATGTACATAGCGCACCAATGAATAGCGACACGATGAGAATCAAGGGAATGGAATCAATTCCCAACTTGTAAATCTCACCCATATAGCGCTTGAAGAATTCCTTCCATTTATCAGGTATTCCTATGCTGCGCCACATGAGCATGCAATATGAACCTAATTTCTGTAATGAGTTTGTCAAAACCATATTTCTCGTATTATTCCAACTTTTGGAAACAACTTGCAAATTTAGTAAATAGTTTTGATTAACACATAAAAGGCTTTTAATTTTAATTCCTAAAAAAAGAAAAAATAATAGTTTTTACATCGTTATAACTATTTTATCATGCTATGGAACCGTTTTAATAAAAAACTTAAAATCGCACACTATTTCTTGCTCGGTATTACTTTTTTTTGTAATTTTGAGACTTAAAAGTTTTTGACAGAATTGTTCTGTTTTAATGCACGATTTTATGGAAAAAGAGAATATTATTATACCCAGTGAATTTACCGACATTTGCCCCATTCAGGACAAAGACTTTCACAATGAGATGTCAATTCTGGTCAATGAACCTATGTTCAAGCAGATAGCTCAGATTGTTATGCCAGACTATAACTACAGGCAGTTCAAAATGTTGCTCTTGAGCCTGAACTCAAAATATGACCTTCAAACAAAAGTGATGAAACCCTTTATTGATGGTCTACTGGCAAAAACTTCCAACGGACTCACCTTTAGCGGTCTCGAGAACCTTGTAAAAGATGTACCCAATACTTTTGTCACCAATCATCGAGACATTGTTCTAGACTCGGCTCTGCTAAGTTATCTCATGGTAGAAAATGACATGGACACATGCGAGATTGCCATTGGCAACAATCTACTAATATACAACTGGATAACCAAGCTGGTAAGGCTCAACAAGTGCTTTGTGGTCAAGCGCAATCTAGGCAGGATGCAGACTATGGCAGCAGCTCTTCAGCTTTCGGCCTACATGCACTTCGTTGTCACCCAGAAAAAAGGTTCAATATGGATTGCTCAACGCGAGGGCCGCTGCAAGGACAGCAACGACCGCACTCAAGAAAGTCTCATTAAAATGCTAACCTATGGCAACAGAGAGATTCCATTCATTGAGAGTTTAAAGGAACTGAACATTGCACCTATTGCTCTTAACTATGAGTATGACCCCAACGACAGGCTCAAAGCACGCGAGTATCTACTCAAGAGTAAGAACCCCAATTTCAAGAAAACACAAGAAGACGACCTGGTTAGCATGAAGATTGGCATCGCCGAATTCAAAGGAAAAATACATTACTCATTTGCACCATGCATTAACGACAAACTCGACAAAATCCCTGCCGACCTTGACCGCTTGCTGATGGTACAGCGCATATGCAACATCATAGATCATGAGATTCATGCCAACTATAAAATCTTCAAGACCAACTATATGGCTCATGACATGCTGTTTGAAAACAATGACTATGCCGACCATTACACCACCGAGGAGGCTAAAATCTTCAATGACTACCTCAATGGCCAGCTCGACAAGATTACCGACATTCAAGTGAGCGACAGCGACAGAAACTACATGTTAAAGTACATGCTGCAAATGTACAGCAATCCACTCACCAATCAAGTTGAGGCGATAGGAAAAGCGTGATAAAGCAAGACACAAATAACAAAAACCGTTGCTGTATACTGCAACGGTTTTTTGCGTTCTTATTCTTTTTTGTACACAATAAAATCCACGCCACCATTATTGCCACACACATATATCATTGGTGCTGAATTTTCATGAACAACATTACTTAGAAACAAAGGCTCACCTGCAATTATAAGATGACACGAGAATGTATCTCCAACCGACAAGTGGGTGTGCTCACGGTTTTCTACAACAAAGTTTCCACCACCTAAGTACCTAACAAAGCATTTGCGGCCTGGCTGCCATTGCAACAAAATGTGATCTCTCTCCTCAAGATCTTTAATCACCTCAACATGTTTTGACATCACATGACGGCTAATTTCAACATCACTCGAACAAAACATGTCATAATCGTTAAAACCGACATATTTCGACAACACATTAAGGGTCGACTTGTTAGGAACTGCCTTATTCTTGACATATCCCCAAATACGCATTAGCGTGCTAACACTAATTGACACTCCACATGATTCTTCAATTTCATTTCTTAATCGCTTAAATCCACTTGGCGAAATAACCTTCTCATTAAACCTATTCTCTACAGCTAAAACAAGTTGTTCAATTTCTTTATTGTTGTTATCTCTATACACTCTTTTTATATGTTTATTATACATTTTTATTTCATGCAAAATTAGTTTAATTTAATTTTCTATACCTATCAATTTTGTTAAAACAGCGTTAATTAATACCATCATCATGTTAATTTAATTTAAATAAAACAATATGATACAAAACATAATTAATAAGAAATAAAATGAAATACTGCTATAGAAAAGACAATAACTATTTTTGCAAAAACATATTAATTAAAAACAAAAATGAAAAAGTCTACATAACATTTTTTATAATGCCACAATTAGCTTCAAATCCTAACAATACAGAAATAAAGTTCAATTTCTGAATATTTTCCCAAATTGCATAAAGTTTATGAAAATCCTCAAAAATTTCAACAGGACATTATTATTGATACTAATATTGTCACCTCTACACATTAATGCCCAAATGATATACAATCAATGTTCATCTGGCACTGTTTCTTTAGATATGACTATACTAGAATCAAAAGTGGAAAAAGCTGTTCCTACTGCTCAAATACAATCAATATTTCAAGTTTTGTTTAGGGGTGTACCGGGAACAAATGTCGAAACACCTCTATTAACAACAAATGAGGATGAATGGTTCAACGCTTTTCCTGAATATTTCGAGAGATTGTTAAATGAAAAAAATGGTCGATATCCATCATTTATCGTAAGCTCAGTTTTGTTATCGAAGGGAAAAAATGAAGACAAAAAAAAATATGTCTCTTTGAGAATTTGTGTAAATGTAAACGCACTTAATCATGATTTAGAGAATCATGGAATCAAGCGTCGCTTTGGACTATAAAACAGCATTATTATGGAATTTAAAAGATTAGCAACTTTTGTTGTCGGAATTACAGTTGCCTATTGTATTTGTGCACAAACACAGGTTAATATTGTACAACCTAAAATTATGGTTCTTCCTAAAACCATAAATGAGGACGATAATCCTATTGAGGTATTAAATCGAGATCCTAACGTTAGAATTATTGTAACTTCAATTAAAAATGCCTTCCAAAAAAGAGGTGCAGATATTGTTGACATAGAAGCCAAAATGAATAATGTTAGGAAAAATAGTGTTTTCCAAGAAGGAACAACAGGTCAAGAGGATATAAAAAAACAACTTATCGATCGCTCTGGTGCTGACATATATGTAGAAGTTGAGCCCATCGTGAGCCAATCCAACTCTGGCAATTGTGTAAAATTAAACATCCAAGCATATGATGTCTCTACAGCTGCTTCATTAGCAGCAGTAACTGCTAATAGTGGAGTGTTTTATGGAGAAATTGGGACTCTTTCGATGAGAGCTATCAATAAGGTTGCCGATGATTTTTTAAATACTATACAATCGTATATGAATCGCATGTATGTTGAAGGACGCTCCTATGTTGTTAAATTTTCGTTTGACTATGGTAGTCTTTACGATATTGATTATGATATGGGAAATGGAGAATTACTAAGTGATGTAATAAATGATTGGATGGAAGATCATGCGTATAAAAACAACTGCCATTTGGAAGGTACCACATCAACAGGCATGACTTATGATGATTTTAAGGTGCCTTTAATAGGAGATGATGGAAGGAATTATAAGATTAATTATCTCTCACGTGAAATACGTCGTTTTTTCAGTTCTATTGGGTTACAATGTAAGACTGACATTCAAGGCGGTGTGATTTATGTAAAAATATTATAGATATGATTCGAGTAAAAAGACAACTAATAATTTGTTTGGCACTAATCATGCCAATTATTTCATTAGCTCAAGTAAATATAACGCTTGTAGTCCCTGAAGAGCTAGACGAATTAGATTCACATTCTTTTAATGTGCTGAAAAACAGACTTGAACAAATGATGTCGCATTGCGGTGTACAATCGAGTTATGATGCTAACATAGTGATGTATCCCGTAGTTACCATAATGGAAAAAGAAGTTATTGGAGGCAGTATGGAAAAGCTATTTCGTTATAATATCGAATTGACTCTTCATGTGGTACAGCCTGAAGTAAACACCAATTTCGGCTCCACTTCTTGGAATCTTTATGGTGATGGTTTTTCTGCATCGAAAGCTTTAGTAAGTGCAATTAATCGACTCAATCGTAACGACCAGAAATTTATTCACTTCGTTGAACAAATTAAGCATAAAGTTGTCAATTATTATGTTTCTAATCGGTCTGCCTTAATATCTAAAGCTAAAACCTTAGCTTCACAAGGACAATATGAAGAAGCTATGGGAATTTTATCTGCTTATCCTCAAGGAGTTGCTGGCTCTGCCGAAGTAGATGCAGAGTTACTAAAAATATATAAACGGTATTCGACAGCTAATTGTTCACAAATGATTAATCAAGCGCGTGCATTATACGCTAAGCAAGATTACGATCAAGCATTGGCCATTCTTGGAGACGTGGATGCAACTTCATCGTGTGCCTCAGAAGCCAAAGCATTAGAGACACAAATTGGATCACGCATAGTAAGTGAGCAAAGACGAGAGGAGGCTCGACAGGAGCGAGCTGAGCAAAGGGAATATAATTTGGAAAAAGCGCGATTGTCTGCTGCTCGTGACATTGCTGTGGCATATTATAAACGCAGACAGCCAAAAATCACATATAATTCTATATATATTCGCAATAACAATTTTTATTAATTAACCTGAACCACTGTTTAAAAGTGGTTCATAAAACTTTATTTAAAAATGAAGAAACTATTAATTACATTGATGTGCTTGGTTGGCATCTTTTCAGCACAGGCACAAATCGCCGAAGTAAAAAAACAAGTAGTTACAGTAGAGCCCTTTGTAAACAATGGCAACCTTTCCAGTGACAATGTTAACCGTGTCCGCAATGAAGTAGTACAAAGCTTAACGGCTACTGGGCGTGTTATTGTTTTCGACAAAGCCCAACAAGGTGCAGTAGCAGCTGAGCAAGAACGTAGCAAGAAAACTGCTGCTGACATGCGTGATATGGGAGAAATGGGCCAATATCATTCTGATAAGATTGTTACAGGATCAGTTAATGCCGCCACTATAACTCGCAAACAAAGAGAAGTAAAGGATTATGTTAAAAAGACCTCACACATGGAAACATATTATGAGGCATCTTTTTCTTATCAAATCAACATTGTAGATCCTAATACTGGAGTTAATACTTATAGCAACGTTTTTACTGCCAGCGCGACAGGTGAAACAGAATCTGTTGCCTTAAACAACGCTTTAGGTGCTGTTGGAGTTGGATCAAAAGACTTCGTTGAGGCTAACTTTGGACTTGCAGGACAGATTGTGCAAGTTTATAAAACAAATAAGAACAACACAAAAGCCGAAGAAGTATATATCAACCTTGGCTCTTCACATGGTATTGCTAAAGGAAACCGCCTGAAAGCATATGCACAAATAAATGTCGCAGGGGAGATGTCAAATAAAGAAATTGGAGAGTTGGAAGTAAAAGAGGTGGCTAGTGGCAGCCGAGCGTTGTGTAAAGTTAAAAAAGGTGGCGAAGACATTATCAAATTAATGAGTGAGAACGCCACAATTAATGTCGAATCATATGCTCACCATGGTTTCTTTGAAAGAGGCATCTTTAAGTAATAATAGCAATAAAAACTATTATATTTGTTTTTACATCTATAGATATTACAATTTGTAAAACATTTGAATAATATAGAGGGTGTTCAAATTGAGTTTTGAACACCCTTTTATATCAATCATTGTCATCAAGTCCCATATAATTCACAATTTATAATTTGTAATGCTTGTAAATGAAACTATAGTTATACAGTGCTCCTACCATAATCTAACTCTAAATCAAAAGATCGAGTAAATGTAGCATAAAAAAGGATGATGTATTAAATATCAATTAAGATAGATATCGGTGGGCCAGTTCTGCCACATGCGGTACTGCTGGCCGAATAGGTTCACTGCCTCTCGCCAAATGTGCTCGTCGGGGGTGTCGAACACCAGTTGGGCTGCGTTTTCTTTAAGCAACGCCCAGTCATGTCTGCTCACTTCTTCATCGAGTTGGCCTTTAGTCCATCCGCTGTAGCCCACCATGAATTTCACCTTTTCTTCGGGATGCTCGAATGACTCTAGAAACATCTTTATCATGTCGAAATCTCCGCCGTAGAACAATCCGGGAGCAACCTGCACGCTCTCGGGAATTGACAAGCCAATGGTGTGAAGAAAGAACAGCATATTGGTCCCTACTGGTCCGCCCAGATAAAGCGGCAGTGGGACTTTGCACTCAAGCTCTGGAGCCACCTCGGTAATAGTAAAGCGGGTGGGCTTGTTGATGATGAAGCCCATAGAGCCTTCCTCATTATCATGGTCAACAATCAAGGTGACGCTACGCTTGAAGCAAAAGTCCTCGACAGTGGGCTTGGCAACAAGCATCGAGCCGCGTGATGGCTGCGGTTGATTGTCGAGCAAATTGAATATGTCAAGGTTTAAATCATCCATTTCGAACGCAAAAATAGTCAAATAATGCAATTTTTGCAAGATTTTTACTCCCATATCAAGAAAAAACACTACCTTTACACGTCAAAAAATTAGTTACACTCATGAAGGTACTGAAATTTGGAGGCACATCGGTTGGCACAGTAGATGCTTTGCGCAATGTGAAGTACATTGCCGAACATCAAGATGAGCAGATAGTGGTAGTAGTTTCGGCGCTTGGAGGTTTGACCGACACACTTATCAAAGCAGCGAACCTGGCGGCAAAAAACGACATTGGCGCCTATCGCATTGTGCAGGACGTCACTGCCCGCCACAATGAAATCATGAACGAGCTCATCGAGGGTGAAGAAATTGATGACGCCCTCAACCGCGTTCGTGCTTTATTCTACGAATTGAGTAATGCCTATACCGACATTTCTCGAAGCGAGGAACTCACCGAGAGCGACATCGAGGAAGTTGTTAGCTATGGCGAGAGACTATCGTCGCTCATCATCAGCTTGATAATAAAAGATGCCACCTATTTCAACTCTCTCGAGATAATGCGAAGCACCAATCATGAGTGTGACATAGAAGCCACCAATGCTAACATTATAAAAGCCCTAGGCAAATTCAAAGGCAAAGTGGCTGTGATGGGCGGTTTCATCTCACGAGACAGCAAGAGCCGTCGCATCTCCAACTTGGGACGCGGAGGAAGCGACTATACCGCAGCAATTGTGGCAAGCGCGCTCAATGCTTCATGCCTGGAAATTTGGACCGATGTTGATGGTTTTATGACAGCCGACCCAAAGGTTGACCCCAACGCAACAGTGATACGCCAGATGACCTATGAGCAAGCTCAAGAGATGTGTGACAAGGGTGCAAAAGTTATCTACGCTCCCACCATCAAACCTGTTGCCGAGAAAAAAATCCCCATTTGGGTGAAAAACACCTTTAACCGCACCGCAATTGGCACACTTATTACCGATTGACGGATCTAAGGTTTCAGAAGTAACAATTAAAACAAGACTGTGGCTTACCCCAAATTCATAATAACCCAAGACGGATATTTGCGGCTTGGGATGGTGACTTTGCACAGGCATCTCATTGAAGCTGGTGATGAATGCCTGGGTGGAGGATACTGGCGTATCAACCATTTTGCTAAAGAAGTGGAGTTGAGCGGAGCGTCAAGCGACTATGGACCGCCGCAGTGGCGCCACATAGACAAGCTGCACTTGCCCGAAGGCTATGAGGGCTACAACTTTGTCTGGATTAGTGGTGGAAAGCGCCTACCATTGCCTATGCTTATAAAACAAAACCGAAAAATATGAACCGATTTTTAAATCTTCTACTCTCTTTGATTTGCACTTTGACTGTTGTTGCTCAGTCATCCACACATCAATATGTGACAGTAGTTGCAGAACCCGACCACGCCGATTGGACCTACCACACCGGTGAAAAAGCGCACTTCACAGCCTATGCAATCAAGGAAAATGTGAGAATGAAAAACATTGTGATAACCTATAGCTATGGTCCCGACAAACTCGATGCCGTTTACACAAGCATAGTAAAAACTGGAAAAGATGGATTTGCGCATTTTGATGTTCCAGGCGCCAAGACACCAGGTTTTACCAGTGTGCGGGTGAAAGTGGAACTTGACGGAAAGACCTACAGTTCGATGACAAACATTGCTTTCGACCCCTACGATATTAAGCCAACGACTACAATGCCCGATGACTTTGAACAATTCTGGAGCGAGGCAATAAACAAAGCGGCTCAAGTGCCCATGTCCCCCTCACTGCGTCACAGTGAGAAGGAGAGCAACGACCGAGTGGATGTCTATTACTTGAAGCTGCAGTCTTACAAGAAAGGGAACTATGTTTACGGAGTGCTCACTGTGCCCAAGACTCCAGGAAAGAAACCTGCCATTCTGCGTTTGCCAGGAGCTGCCGTGCGCTCGTTCAGCGGCCCACATGAACTGGCCTACGAGGGATTTGTAATCCTCGAAATAGGTGTTCATGGCATCCCCATTGATCAGTCACCCGAGATTTACCGCCAGTTGGAGAACGGTGCCCTTGCCGGATACACGACAATGGGCATTGACAATCGCGACACCTATTATTACAAGCGTTCAATTCTAGGCTGTGTAAGGGCTATCGACTACCTGTGCACTCGCGACGATGTCGACTCCACGCGCATAGCAACTTATGGTGGCAGCCAAGGTGGCATGCTCTCGATAATGACTGCCGCATTGAGTCCACGTGTGAGTGCTTTGTTTTCCTACTTTCCAGCATTCTGTGACCTTACTGGCTATTACTACGGACGCGGAGCAGGCTGGCCTCATCTCTTCCGCAACCCTAACGAGCCAAATATTAAGGAACGCATGGAGGTGTCAAAATATTACGACACAGTCAACTTTGCCCGCTTACTCAAGGTACCTGGATTCTATGCTTGGGGATTTAACGATCCTGCTTGCTGCCCGACTTCAACTTTTAGCGCTTATAATGTTATCACAGCTCCCAAGCAATTGCAGCTGGGGCGCGACACAGGCCACTGGCTATATCCGTGGCAAACCGAGAATGCCTTGAAATGGCTTAAATCACAGTTCCACATGGAATAATAAAAAAGCAGCAGCATCTCGTTTAACTCGAGATGCTGCTGCTATATTTGAAATCTCTGTATCGTGATGTTTTATTTCACAAGAACCTTTTGACCATTCACGATGTAGATGTTTGGCTGCAGATTGTTGACATCACTTGCCTTGATGTTGTGAGCAACGCGCATGCCCAGCACATTGTAAACGTCGACAACGTCGCTTGCTGCAACAATATCGGTGATACTGGTCACTTCGCCCTTAGCCCAGTGGCGAGTGGTTAAGGTAAACTGCTGTTCGCCAGGAATTCTAATGAAGCAACGTGTAGCATAGAAGAATGCCTTGTCATTATCGATGTGGGTGAAGTTAGCGTCAACATTGTTTATAGCAAGAATTCCATAGAGGTCTTTGCCATCGGTCTTGAGGGCTGCGCCACACATTGTTACTTCCACGCCACCACTAGTGGTCATAGTCATCTTCGACTCTTTGTTAGCTACTTGAGCACTAACTTTGAATCTCTTGGTGGCTGTTTCGCCAGGATAGTAGAGGATGTAAGGCTTGTTGGCTTCAATGCCTTCAGACTTGCAGTCTTGGAAATTAAGCACAATTTCGGTGCCTTGCTGGGTCACGCCAACTAGACGTTCCAACTTAACGCCTTGTCCCAAAACTTCTTCAATCTCTTCCTCGCTCACGGCAAATGGTAGCGAGATAGTGTTCCATCCCGTGAAGAAGTAGCGATCCATGGTAACGTCGCACTGTTTGCCATCATAGCGCTCTACAGATGTGCCACTGTAGGTGCTCAGTCTGAGTGTGTTCTGCGACCAGGCGGTCAGTGCGAAGCCCGCCAGTGCAATCATGCAAAACAATTTCTTCATAATCGTATTTTTTATGGGTTAAACTATTTGTGTTTTTATAATATCTCTAATCTATGGTTTCTTTGAACTGCTTGCGACGGAACACGAAGTTGCGACCCAGATACTTCTCCCGAACAACAGGATTCTCGGCAAGCTCTTCACTGGTACCCTGGAACAGAATCTTACCCTCGAAGAGAAGATAGGCACGATCGGTAATGCTAAGTGTTTCGGGAGCATTATGGTCGGTTATAAGGATTCCTATATTCTTGTGTTTGAGACTATAAACTATGCTCTGAATGTCTTCTACTGCAATGGGGTCTACACCGGCAAACGGCTCATCGAGCATTATGAATCGAGGGTTGATAGCAAGGCAACGAGCAATCTCGGTGCGGCGACGTTCACCACCACTCAAACGGTCGCCCAAATTCTTACGCACTTTCTCAAGGTGGAACTCTGAGATTAGCTCTTCGAGCTTTTCGCGCTGATATTCTGGCGAAGTATTGGTCATCTCAAGAACCGTACGGATATTGTTCTCTACGGTCAGTTTGCGAAACACAGAAGCCTCCTGAGGCAAGTAGCCTATACCCAGCTGAGCGCGCTTATACACTGGCAGCTTTGTTATTTCCACATTATTAATAAACACACGACCTTCGTTTGGGGTAACCAAGCCTGTTGTCATATAGAATGTTGTAGTCTTGCCGGCACCGTTAGGTCCCAATAGTCCCACTATCTCACCTTGACGCACGTTGATTGACACGTGATTGGCAACAATGCGTTGACGGTACTTCTTGACCAAGTTATCGGTTTGGAGCACAAGCTCGCCAGCTTCACCGGCTTTTTTAAGCCTTGCGACTACCTTGTCGGTGACTTCGGTGATTTTTTTCTCTTGCTCAATGCCGTCGGTGCTCACAACTTCCTGCTGTTTTTCAGCATCCTTGCGGTTGTCCTCCTTGTCGCGGTTGTGGAAAAGTTTCATATAATGGTCTCTCAGTAAAAGAAAGGGAGTAATTTAATGGAAATCGGCGAATTCCCCCCAATTCCTAAAAAAACTAATAAAAGGCGTTACAGCTTACTTCTTAAGACTAAGACGGGTCTTGATGTAGTCGGTTAGCAAATTGATAGCCACCTCATTGTGACCGCCCTCGGGCACGATAATATCGACATAACGCTTGCATGGCTCTATGTGCATCAAGTGCATGGGCTTGAGAACTTGCTGGTAACGGTCAATCACCTCCTGAGCAGTGCGCCCGCGCTCAATGCAATCGCGAGAGATTACACGAATCAAGCGGTCATCGCCATCGGCATCTACAAACACCTTTATGTCCATCATCTTGCGAAGGCGTGGGTCGCTCATCACAAGGATTCCCTCAATGAGAACCACATCGTGAGGATCCATGTGGACCGTCTCCTTTTGTCGTGTACAGGTGAGGTAGCTATAGGTGGGCATCTCAATAGATTCGCCCTTCTTTAGCATCTTCAAGTGTTCCAGAAGCAAATTCCAGTCAAAAGCTGCTGGCTCGTCGAAGTTTATCTTCTGACGATCTTCTACTGGCACATGACTTGAATCTTTGTAATAAGAATCTTGTGAGATGATGCCTACTTCACCTTTTGGCAGTCGTTCCATGATTTTGCGTACTACGGTGGTCTTTCCCGATCCGGTTCCGCCTGCAATACCTATAATAAACATTGTTTTTATATAATTTAAAAGTTTATGTTCGATTTGACGTCCGTAAAACTTTACAAAGATAATGCTTTTCTTGAATATAGTCAACACTTGATGAAAAAATAATTTTTTGGCAGTTGTCATAAGCGCCATCGTGACGATAATAATAAAAATGCTTAAATATGTATGGATATTGGGCGGAAATGGTTATTTTTGCACTCAGTTTCCTTGCATCACTAAGGCTTTAAACCACAGTGATGCATGAGAATCAAGAAAAAACGATTATTTGTAATGAACAACATCACCCTTCACAACACACTGCCTGCGGTATTTGCCGGACGTGGCGATACCGGTAGTGAGATATGGCTTAGAGATGTCACTTTCGAAAAAGGGAAGAGATACCTCATCAGCGCCGAGAGCGGTACAGGCAAATCATCGCTTTGCAGCTACATCTATGGCTATCGTACAGATTACAGTGGATGTTTTACTTTTGATGGACGTGACATCAAGCAACTGAGCGTTGCCGAGTGGTGCCAAGTACGCACCCACCACATTGCCTATCTGGCACAAGACATGCGGCTCTTTGCCGAGCTTACTGCCATGGAGAATATCATGCTCAAGAACAGCATCACCAATTATAAGACTAAGCAACAGATTATTGACATGATGGAGCAGTTGGGAATAGGAGAGAAAGTCGATAGTCCTGTTGCCAAGCTCTCCATTGGACAGCAACAGCGTGTGGCTATCGTGCGCACGTTGTGCCAACCATGCGATTTCATACTGCTTGACGAACCCGTGAGCCATCTTGATGATGTAAACAACAGTATTGTGGCTCAGATGGTCACCCAAGAGGCAGACGCATTGGGCGCTGGCATAATTTCGACATCGGTGGGCAACAACGTGAAGATTAATGTTGACAAGGAGTTTAAACTATGAGCAAAGCTAATAAAGACAATGGCAGCAAAGCACTGATGTGGAAGCTGCTGCGCAAGCACATCAGCCCCTCTCAGCTGGTGGGTTTCTCTCTTGCCAGCCTTATTGGACTGACGATTGTGATTCTTGCTGTGCAGTTCCATCAGGATGTGCGGCCAGTGTTCAATGATGAGGAAAGCTTCATTAGGAAAGACTACTTGATTCTCACCCGACAAGTGTCAACAGTGGGCACATTTTTAGGGAGCAACAACGAATTCTCCCCCAAGGCAATAGCTGATATCGAAGCTCAGCCTTGGTGCCGCAAGGTGGGAAAATTTTCAAGCAACGACTACAGCCTATACGCGACACTAGCTATGGGAGGAGCCGGTCAATCAATGGGAACACTGATGTTTTTTGAATCAATTCCCACCGAGTTCATTGATATCAAAGACAGCGACTGGAAGTTCGACCCTTCTCGTCCCGAGGTGCCCGTGATAATGTCGCGTGACTACCTTTCGCTCTACAATTTCGGGTTTGCCGCCAGTCAGGGTCTACCTCAAGTGAGTGAGGGGATTGTCTCGAAAGTGCCCATTCAATTCACATTGCGTGGAAACGGCAATAACGAAACTTTGAAAGGCCGCATTGTTGGATTCTCCAACCGTCTTAACACCATTGTGGTCCCCGACGAATTCATGCGCTGGAGTAATCAGCGTTTTGGCAGTGGGATTGAGCGAAATCCCTCAAGGCTCATCGTCGAGGTGAACAGCCCCGGCGACGTGAAGATACAAAAGTACCTAGAAGATCATGGATATCAAGTTGCAGGCGACAAAATGCAGCAAGGCAAAGCTCAGTATTTCCTCAATCTTATCGTTACAATTGTTATCATTGTGGGAATTATCATTAGTTTACTGTCATTCTTTGTTCTTATGCTCAGTATCTACTTGCTGCTTCAAAAAAACACAAAGAAACTGCAAGACTTGCTTTTGTTGGGATATTCTCCCGCACAAGTATCCAAAACTTACATCAACATGGTCATGGCAATTAATGCCGCTGTCCTTGTTGTTGCAGTAATAATAATGCTATTGGCACGAGCTTCCTATATGCCTATGCTCAAAGCATTGGGCACAACAGGTGGAACAGTAATCATTGCAATGGTAGTTGCTGTGGTTATAATGTCACTCATCACAATGGGCAATGTTATTGCCATCAAGCGAAAAATCAACTCGCTGTGGATTCACAGTGCTTAAAAACTGATTTTGAAAGAGAAAAAAAATGACAAAGATTATAGCTATTGCAAATCAAAAAGGAGGAGTTGGCAAAACCACGACAGCCATTAATCTAGCTGCTTCGCTTGCCACATTGAACAAAAAGGTCATGCTCATTGATGCCGACCCACAGGCTAATGCCACTTCAGGACTCGGCCTTGATCCACAGCAGCTTCAGTCATCGGTATATGAATGCCTAGTCGATGACTATCCAATTGAAAGTGCTGTGAAGCATGACGTTGGAGTGAAGGGACTTGACGTGCTGGGGTCACGCATCGACCTCGTGGGTGCCGAGCTTGAACTCATTAACAAGCCCCATCGTGAAAAAGTGCTTCGCTCTATGCTTGACAATATGAACAATGACTATGATTATGTGCTCATCGACTGCAGTCCATCACTTGGACTCATCACAGTCAATGCACTCACTGCTGCGCACAGTGTGATAATTCCTGTCCAAGCCGAGTATTTTGCACTCGAAGGTATCAGCAAATTGCTCAACACTGTGCGAATCATAAAGTCGAAACTCAACACTCGTCTTCACATCGAAGGATTCTTGCTAACAATGTATGACGCACGCTTGAGGCTTGCCAATCAAATCTATGAGGAACTCAAGAGCCACTTTGGCGAGATTGTATTCACTACTGTGATTCCTCGCAACACACGCTTGAGCGAGGCGCCAAGCCATGGCCTGCCAGCAATCCTTTATGATCCTCAGAGTCGAGGAGCCCTGAGCCACATGCAACTGGCACAGGAACTTATCGACAAATCTTAGTCAGACTTACTGAAAATGATTCAACTCATTAATCATTACTGCTATAATAACTTGTTGTGGCTTTTTGCCATGACAAGTTTTTATTTAGAGCAATAATGCAGAGTTAACAATAATGAGTCTCAGGCAATAGAGCTCAACAAGTTGATAATAGAGTGAATAGCTGTTAATAAACTAAAAATAAATGGTTTTAGCCATTTTTTTTTGTAACTTTGCAGCCCGAAAGATATTTTTTGAGAAAAGTAATAATTAGTATATGAAGCGAAATGCACTAGGGAGAGGACTTGACAGTCTTATTTCGGTTGATGAGATTCAGACTAGCGGATCTTCTGCTATAAGCGATATCGACATCAATCTGATTTCTCCCAATCCCGATCAACCACGCACCACATTTGACGATGTGGCACTTGACGAACTTGCGGCATCGATACGCGAGGTGGGCATAATTCAGCCTCTCACGTTGCGCAAACTGGTTGATGGGAAGTACCAAATAATCTCGGGAGAGCGTCGATACAGAGCCGCCAAGAAAGCCGGACTGGAAAATGTGCCTGCCTATATTAGAGAGGCCAATGACAGTGAACTCACCGAGATGGCCCTAATCGAGAATATACAGCGTGAGGACTTAAACGCAATAGAAATAGCCCTCACCTTTAAAAAACTTATAGAGCAGTATAAGCTCACTCAGGAGCGCCTCAGCGAGCGAATCGGTAAGAGCCGCACTGCTATAGCCAATTTCCTTCGTTTGCTCAAGTTGCCAGCCGAGATTCAGCTTGGTCTCCGTGACAAGCTGCTCGATATGGGTCATGCCCGAGCACTCCTTGCGGTTGACGACCCTCACATGCAGTTAATTTTTTATAAAGAGACTATTAAAAAAGGTTTATCTGTAAGACAGGTCGAGCAACTGGTTAAGCAATATCAAGAAAATGCAAATAAATCTAAATATGCTGGCGAGATACCATCGAAGCGCCATACAGACGACGATTTCGGCATTCTAACCAAGCATCTTACCAAAGCATTTGGCGTCCCTGTGAAGATGTCATGCAACACTCAGGGTAAAGGTAAAATAACATTTGCCTTTAACAGTGATGATGAACTTGACAGAATAATTACTATCTTTGACCGTTTAAAAGACAAATAATAGAGACATAGCGGGCCATTTCTTCTGATAAAAGAAGGCTCTGTACTATGGTTTTTTAAAGTGAGAACAGGCGAAAAAACATCACAATCCACTTTGCGCACTATAATCCTAATGGTGTGTGCAGTGTTTGTAATTGCCAGCAATGCACAGGGCTTGACCTCCCAAGCAAGATATGACTTGGACGTGGTTAACGACACTGTCATTCTTAACGACAGCACAGCCAGTTTTACTGCTGCTGTAGTAAAGAAGGACACAACGATAAAAATAGAGCACAGGTTCAATCCCGATCCCATGCGAGCCATGTGGTTATCGGCTTTGTGTCCTGGACTTGGACAGATTTACAATCGTCGATATTGGAAATTGCCAATCGTGATTGGCGCATTTGTGGGACTCACCTACGGAACGACTTGGAACAATCGCATGCTCAATGACTACAGCAAAGCCTATCGAGACATAAGCGATAATGACCCAAACACGCGTAGTTACATGGATTTCTATCCTCCCACGGTTCAGGAGAGTGACCTCGACAAGACGTGGCTCACAAATACACTCAAGAACCGCAAGGACTATTATCGACGATATAGAGACATCTGCATCATTGGTATGGCAGCGGTCTATCTTCTCAACGTGATAGACGCCTATGTCGATGCCTCGATGATGCATTTTGACGTGACCCCCGATTTGTCGATGCAATGGGGTCCAACTGTGATTGACAGTAATGTGTCGCCACTGCCTTCGATTGGTTTGGGATGCGCTCTGTCCTTTTGATTGATAATAATTGAAGCTGAATTATTCAGAAAAAATATAAGTTATGAAATACAAAGTACTTTTATTAACATCAATTACATTGTTGACGTCGGTTTTTGCTGGCAACGCCAAGAATGTCTTGGAGTTGAAACACTCAATCACCGACAATGCCATCGTCTATCCGTCGAGTTTTGAGACCGACACCAAGGAGATGATGGAGAACTGGTATCTTAAAAACTATGCGGTCATTGATCAGAACAGCATCGAGAGCCGCGACTATGGCGAAGTGAGCGACAAAATCTATATTCAACGCCTTAAGGACATGCCCACATCAATAGAGATGCCTTTCAACCAGATTGTAAAGAGCTATATTGAGCGTTACGTCAAGCGAGGACGCACTCTTGTGGCACAAATGCTCGGAATGGGACGCTATTACATGCCCATATTTGAGGAAGCACTCGAAAAATACCAACTACCCTTAGAGCTCAAGTACATCCCTATTATTGAGTCGGCACTCAACCCTAATGCTGTATCGCCAGCTGGTGCAGGTGGATTGTGGCAATTTATGCCAGCCACTGGCAAGGGTCTGGGACTGGAGTTGAACTCCCTTGTTGATGAAAGACGCGACCCATATCGTTCAAGTGAAATGGCAGCTAAGTTTTTCAAGCAGCTTTACAGCACATATGGTGATTGGACTCTAGCAATCGCAGCCTATAACTGCGGTCCTGGCAATGTGAACAAAGCCATCAGGCGTTGTGGCAATGAACATCCCGACTTCTGGGAGATTTACAACTATCTGCCCAAGGAGACCCGTGGCTATGTGCCTGGATTTATCGCAGCAACCTATGCGATGACCTACTATAACGAGCACAACATTCGCCCAACTCTCACCACAAAGCCTCTTGTCATTGACACTGTTCATGTAAACTATCGCGTTAATTTCAGTCAAATTGCGCAAGTGCTCAATATTCCTGTAGAGGAGATTAGAATTCTCAATCCACAGTATCGCCAAGACGTTATTCCTGGCACTCCCAGCCATCCTTACTCGCTAGCATTGCCTTCACAGCAAATTTACAGCTACATCATGGCTGAGCCAGAAATAGCGAAATATCATGCAAAGCAGTTTGCTGGACGTTCGACCGTGCAACCAGGAGATGTTAAGACTATTGTTGATGACGAAGTAGTCAACGAACCATTCCTGTATCACGAGGTTGTTGATGGCGAGTATTTTGAAGACATTGCCGATCGATATGGAATGCAGTATGACGACTTGATGGAACTTAATGGGTTGACTTCAACTTCGCTAACCCCAGGACAAGTACTCAAAGTTAACAGGCCTGGTGCCACAAGCAGTGAGACGGTAATGGGTGGCACTTATAATGGAAATGGAGGCTATGGTTCACAAACGGCTTATGAACCAAGACCAACAACTCCAACTTATAGCGCCCCACAACCAGCGGGACCTTCAGGAAGAGACAACCGTCCTGTACCACAGCCTCAGCGCACAAGCACATCGCAGTCTCAACCAAAATCTAGTAATCCTGCACCAAAGACCCAGCAAACAGCTCCCCAGCAGCCTAAGAGTTCTCAAACGACAACATATGTTGTTAAAGAAGGCGACAATCTCACTCGCCTTGCAGCTACTTACAACGTGTCGCAAGACGCTATTATGGAAATAAACAATTTGAGAAGCGAAACTATTCAGATAGGTCAAAGATTGAAGATTCCCGCTCCTGGCACTCAAGCATCTCGCAATTATAGAAGACCAACTCAGTCTGCCCCTGCAGGCAAGACCGTAAATCACGTGGTTCAAGAAGGTGACAATCTTACACGCCTTGCCGCTAGATATAATGTGTCGCAAGAAAAAATTATGGAGGCTAATGGTCTTACAAGTGACAATATTCAAACAGGTCAAGTTTTGAAGATACCTGCAAGCGGCAACTCTGCTTCTTATCAGCCAGCTAAGCCTACTGTAAAGCCTGTTCAGAACACTCAACAGAAGCCTGCTCAACAACAGCAGAAGCCAGCACAGCAACAGCAGAAGCCAACACAGCAACAGCAGAAGCCAGCTCAAAAGCAAGCTACTCAGCAAAAGCCAGCTCAAAAGCAAGCTACTCAGCAAAAGCAGACCCAACAGAAACCTGCTCAGAAGCAGACCCAACAGAAACCTGCCCAGCAGAAGACCCAACAGAAACCTGCCCAGCAGAAGACCCAACAGAAGCCTGCTCAGCAGAAGACCCAACAGAAGCCTGCTCAGCAGAAGACCCAACAGAAGCCTGCTCAGCAAAAGACTCAACAGAAGCCTGCTCAAAAGACTCAACAGAAGCCTGCTCAGCAAAAGACTCAACAGAAGCCTGCTCAGCAAAAGACTCAACAGAAGCCTGCTCAGCAAAAGACTCAACAGAAGCCTGCTCAGCAGAAGGCTCAACAGAAGCCTGCTCAGCAGAAGTCAGGCAACAATGCTGTTAAACCAAAAAAGAAATGATGGTTTTCAAATAGGGCTTATGCCCTCTTGCAATAATAAAATACTGACCAAAAGAACAAAGTGTCTTTTGGTCAGTATTTTTTCGGTAATTATCTTGAACAATATATTATTATAATGTCTCGACAAGAAAGCTAACAGGGCGAAATCCATCGTTGCATGAGAGCATGGCACTGTGAGGATTCTTCATCCATCCATCAAAGAAGTTTCCACCGCCCTCGGCAAGCTCTCTCACAAAGGGCAACAGTGTTTCCCATGCACTGTCACACATTCCTTCGGGTTGCTGGCAGTTTTCTACGATAAAAGTTCGGCCCACAGTCATGTCGCAAGTATGCTCAATGGGATTTTCAAACTCCTCCATCAAGTCATGGTAGCATGCCATGCGCATCACTGTGATTTTTACTTTTTTCATCGCTCTGCAACTTTTTGGGGATTGACAACATTGTCAGGATGGCCTTCCATGAATGTGCGCACATTATTTACAACTACGTCCATCAAACGCTGACGTGCTTCAGGGCTTGTCCAGCCAATGTGTGGTGTGAAGTAGCAGTTATCGAGAGAAAGCAGCGGATTGTCGGCTGCGGGAGGCTCTTGACACAGAACGTCGACTGCGGCGCTGGAAATCACCCCATTTCTCAAAGCTTCGGCCAGATCTTCTTCTACAATAAGCGGACCACGGCTGGTGTTAATAATCATTGACGTTGGTTTCATAAGCGCCAATCTACGGGCATTGACAATTCCACGAGTATCGGGGGTAAGAGGACAGTGAAGACTTACCACATCACACTTGACGAATAGATCATCGAGGGTATCAACACGTGTGACATAGGGTGGCAAAGCTTCCTGAGGCTTGCTGGTGAACGCAAGTACCTTCATTCCCATGGCAGCTGCTATGCGCGCTACCGAGCCGCCTATGTTGCCTAATCCCACAATGCCCATGGTCTTCCCGTCAAGTTCTATAAATGGTGCGCTGCAATAGGTATAGTCTATGCTTAGGCTCCATACTCCTGCTCGCGCCTCGCGTGTGTAGTGCTCGGCATGGGTGGCCATGTTGAGCAAGTGGGCTATTGCCACTTGCGACACCGATGCAGTACTATAGGCAGGTACATTGGTTACGATAATTCCGCATTCGTTAGCGGCTTCAATATCCACGATATTAAAGCCAGTGGCTATAACCCCTATGTATTTGAGATTGGGAAGTGCCTCAATGAGCTTTCGGTCAAATACCACCTTGTTAGTCAGTAGCGCATCGGCCGGCAAGGCTCTTTCGATTATCTCCTCGGGCTTGCTGCGTGGATAAACTGTAACATCACCCAGTCTCTCAAGTGGTTCCCACGACAAGTCGCCTGGGTTACCCACATATCCGTCTAGAACTACAATTTTCATGATTAAGTTTGTTCTATAGTTAATAATATATTGCAAAAGTAAAGAGAATTGTTGAAAAAATCAACCTTCCAGAGAGAAAAACTCTGGAAGGTTGATTATCAAATCGGTTATTAAATCAACTGTGATGCTATTAAACACCAAGCAGAATCTCATAAACACAGGTCACATCGTGAGTAGTAATCTGTCCGTCATTATCCTGATCACCGTTCACAATATCGCTGTCGCTGCCAGAGAGGATATAGTTGTAAAGTGCTGTAATGTCGGCCGATGTCACATTACCATCACCGTTCACATCTCCAGGAACAACAGTACTTGTTTTGGTATAGTTGATGGTATAAGCCTTAACGGTATTGAGGTCGTTGCTGATAACGGCAACAATTACTTTGTAACCATTGCTTGTCTCAATAACATTCTTTACAAGATAAGCATGCTCGCTGATGAATGTAGCGTCAATGTCGCTGTCGGCAATAGTCTCGCCATCGGCAAGCTCGAAGCTGTATTCATACACATCCTGTGCGAAGCCCTCAAGGGCTGTGCCCTTAATGGTGATGCCAGTGATAGCGGCGTTGTAGATTAAGGCAACGTCGTCGATGTAAAGCACATCACCTTTGGCGCCACCGCCAGGTGTGGAATTGGTTGAGAAAGTAACAAGCAACGCTTGACCAGTGATGTTATTATCTATGTAATTAAAAGGTACCGAGAATTCAGTCCAATCACAAGAGGCGATATTGGTGATATCCTTGGCTGTAGCAAGCTTGTTGGTGTAAGTAGTGTTCTCTGGATCCTGATAGTAGGTGCCGTCGGTGATTATTGCACTCATCGATGCTCGATAGGAAGTGCTCTTTGGCACAAATTTCGCCCAGAAAGTGATGCCGTCGGGGCGACCATGCATCACAGTGTAGAAGGGGTCACCATTGGCATCTGTGTTGGTGTCACTGATGTCCATCCTGCTGCAGTTGGTAGGGTCGGTGGCGAAGGCGCTACCTGCATTCAGGCGGCCAGTAGTCATGGTGCCATTTCCAACCACTCCAAAAAGACTTCCCGAAGTCATTACAGCGCTCTTGCTGCCGCTGTGACTGTCGGTGCTTGATGTTAACGAGCCAGGAGCCATGGAAGCCAATCCGCCAGTAGCGCTCTCAAAACCATGCCAAGCAAGAGGTTCACCATTGCCCTTGAAATTCTCAAAGCCGCTGTTCTTGATTTGATAGCCGGTGAGCTCTCCATCTTGCGCGAATTTAACGTTAGTGATAGTTCCTTCGTTATTGATGTCAAGGTTGAGAGTCATGGCATATTGGTTGAAGGCTAGCACTAAGTTGGCATTTCCAGCCTCGATGTCTTGGTTGGTTACAACCGATGTGAGTCCATTGCTTGTAGTGCCAGGAGCGGTAATCTCGATGTTGCCGATTCCACTTACATTGTTTATCACAACAGTGTAGTCGTTTCCGTTATTGTTGACTGTCACTGTGGCTTGCGACGATGCGCCGTTTACAGTGAGTGTGCCTGTGTAGTTGGTTGCCAATGCTGCCAGTGCAGTCACTGCAGCGAGCATTGTAGTGAATAGTTTTTTCATCTCTTTTTTGTGATAATATTACCTATTAAAATTAAGTATTATATAAAATATGTAATAAGTGTCAAATATATTGAAACTTGGACTTCACACTTATTCCGAAACACTAATAAATTAGTTTAAGAGGATGTTGTAGAGTTCGGTCACATCATTAGAGGATACTATACCGTCGCCATTTACATCGCCATATTTGCCATTGTAGTCGGGAGTCTCAAATTTCACGTAGATGAACTGTTGCATAATACTCCTCATGTCGATGTCAATGTCTGCCTTGGCCTTGGTGCCATCGAACTGTGCTGCCAGAACAATGGGAACATTACCTAACAGTGGGCCCATCCAGAAAGCAATGTTGGGGTCGTCGCCTTCAGCGATAGTGATGCTTTGGTCGGCAACAACTGTAGTCACGCCATTGATGGTGTAACCCTTCATATTGTCAAGAACAATGTTGCCTACTCCCATTGGGCTGCCGTTGTTGTCGAGAGTAAAGTTGTTGATGCTTAGTTTGTAGGTTTCGTCTTCGTTTTGAACAATGTTGATTGTGGTCTCTTGAGCAGTGCCTACACCATTGATTTCTACGGTGATGTTACCGGTATAGTCGGTAGCAAAAGCGCTCATTGCAAGAGCTGCCGCAGCAAAAAAAGTAAAAATTTTTCTCATGATTTAAAACGTTTAAATTATTGTTTTCTAATTGTTTGTTTCAATATTATTGTGAATTATGCATTGTGAATTGTGTATTGTGAATTGTGTATTATGTATTATGCATTGTGCATTATGCATTATTTAAACCTGTAGGCAATACCTATAGTTCCATATATGGGATAGAGCGTTTGGTCAAGTGTCTTGAAGCTGCTCTTGAAGAATCCACTCAAACCCCAATTTAGGTCGGCATATACACCAAATTTACGTGTAAAGAAATAGTCAACGCCTAGTCCCATGCCCCACTGCACTTTGCGGACGTCATCTTTGAAATCATAGTTGCCACGTTCTTTTTCCTCATTACCTAACAGAACCTTAGCTCCTGTGGGGTCGTTCACGCGAATGTATCCGTCGTAAGCAAATCCGTCGAAACCACAACTGGTTAAGTAAGAGAAATAAGGACCGAACTTGAGTTTCCACTTGTCGTTGAACTTGTAGACGGCCTGGATGGGAATGGTAAAAGTCCACTGAAAAGCATGGCTATCGTTCTTGCCGGTAAACACACCCTCCAACGATTGTCCATCTTGAGTCACTTGCATGTGGTAGTTCTTCACATCAGCATCGATGTGCATCGCCTTGTTTTCAAAGTGAATTCCGGCTAGAATGCCCCAACGCTCACTTGCGGGTTTTATTAGATCGGCGCCAAAGGCAACGTTGGGTTGCAGGATAAACTTGTTGAGTTTCCTTATTTCGGCAGGCATACCCATTGGAGCAGTTCCGCCAATTGAGTAGCCCACTCGACCATAGCCTTCCACGTTGTGGAAGAAATTCTTCAGGTTTTGGCATCCACCATCATCAGGCATGATAGCCCATGCACTCATTGAAGCTATTACAGTGATTAATAGTGATGTGATATATCGTTTCATCTTAAAGTCTGGTAACTGATTAGTTATTATTCTTTCTCTTCGCAAGTGAGTTTCACCATGTCGACCTTCAAGGTGCTGCCCACAGCGCCTTCAAAGCTTGCTCCCTCA
>JAFSPZ010000049.1 GCA_017451225.1 Muribaculaceae bacterium
AGGCTACCGTGCTGTCGAGCTCAATGTGTAGTCCGTCAACGTCAGATGGCGCAATTTGGATAAGAATGTCGCCCGACTCAAGAGTGCCGGCCATTGCATTTTTTAGTTCCATCAGGTTCGTTTTTGGTTTTAATGTTGTTTTAAAAAATATTGTTTCAAGATAAATAATATTTGCTATTAAAAAGCAAGCAAATGTAGCTATATTTTTGGAACTGACAAAAGTTTTTCATTGAAAAAAAAGCCTGAAACACATTTATTTAAAACAATTTCACGATTAAAAAAATGAGAAGAAAAAACAACCTTTTATAGTTTTTGTTGTTATGGTTTCACTTTGTTGCAAAGTGTGGAAAAATGATTGATTTGTTAATAAAATAGCATTTAATTATTATAAATCGTAAAATAAGAAAGTGGACAAATTCCAAAGCGAATTTGCCCACTTTTTGTTAGTGTTTTTTCTTTATCGGTGAGGACCTATGGTTATGGCTCACGTCCCTCGATAATAGCCTCGGTGTCGCGTGCAATCATATACTCCTCGTCGGTCATGACAACAACAACTTTCACCTTGCTGTCGGGTGTGCTGATTTCGCCCTCTTTTCCACGCCATAGTTTGTCATTGAGCTCCTCGTCGATTTTCACTCCAAGGTACTCAAGGTTGCGGCACAAGTTGCGACGGGTAGGGGTCTGGTTCTCGCCAACTCCACCAGTGAATGCGATGATGTCCACACCGTTGAGCTCAGCAGCATAAGCACCTATGTATTTCAAGATGCGCAGCTCATACATGTCCATTGCGAGTTGAGCGATAGGGTTGCCCTTGTCGATCTCGTCACAAATCTCACGCATGTCGCTTGAAATGCCAGTGATACCAAGCACACCGCTCTCCTTGTTGACGATGCGCATCAAGTCCTTGGCAGTGAGGTTGTACTTCTCCATAAGGAAGATGAGAGCGCCTGGGTCAACATCGCCACTGCGAGTTCCCATCATCAAACCCTCGGTAGGAGTGAGGCCCATTGAAGTGTCGATGCTCTTGCCGTTCTTGATAGCCGAGATGCTAGCTCCATTGCCAATGTGGCAGCAGATGATTTTCTTGTCTTGCCAGTCGGTACCCAGCATTTCGCACACGCGGCGCGAAACGAAGCGGTGGCTAGTTCCGTGGAAACCATAGCGGCGTACGTGGTCCTCCTCATAGTACTTCATTGGAAGAGGGTAGAGGTAGGCGTACTTTGGCATGGTCTGGTGGAATGCAGTGTCGAACACAGCAACCTGTGGCACGTTGGGAAGCACCTTGGTGATAGCGTCGATGCCAGCCATGTTCACGGGGTTGTGAAGTGGTGCGATGTTGTAGCACTCTTTAATCATGTCCTTCACCTCATCGGTGATGAGCATACTCTTGTTGAACTTCTCGCCTCCATGCACTACACGATGTCCTACAGCGTCAATCTCGTCAAAGCCCTTGATGCAGCCATACTCGGGGTTTATAAGCGCATCGAGAATGGCCTTGATAGCTCCGTCGTGATTGATGAGACCCAGGTCAACGTTCTTCTTACCGTCCTCGAGTTTCATCTTGATGAAAGCGTCGGGCAGACCAATTTTCTCTACTCCACCCTCGGCAAGGATGGTGTTGCTTTTTACCTCGATGAGTTTGTACTTGGCAGAGCTACTGCCACAGTTGAGCACTAGAATGTTCATAATCAGATTGTTATTATTCGTTTATCGTTTATGGTTTATCGTTTATTGAAGTAGAAGCTGAGAATAAGATTCTTGTTCTCTTGTTCTCTTGTCTTCTTGTCTTCTTATCCTCTTTATTGTTTCTTGCTGATAGCCTGGTTGCAGGTAAGGAGGATTGTCTTGTAAACATCGTCGGGCGAGCATCCACGAGAGAGGTCATTAACAGGAGCACCAAGTCCTTGAAGAACTGGACCTACTGCAGTTGCGCCAGCAAGACGCTGAACAAGTTTATAGGCAATGTTTCCAACCTCAAGATTGGGGAATACGAGGACGTTAGCCTTGCCGGCAATGTCGCTACCTGGAGCCTTTGAAGCACCTACGCTGGGCACGATTGCAGCATCGGCTTGCAGTTCACCGTCAATCTTCATGTCAGGGTTCATCTCACGAGCTAAGCGCAGAGCCTCGGTAACTTTGTCAACTCTCTCATGGCTTGCGCTGCCCTTAGTTGAGAAGCTGAGCATAGCCACTTTGGGGTCGATGCCAGCGATATCGCGAGCTGTCTTCTCAGTGAGGACTGCAGTCTGAGCTAGCTGGCTTGCGTCAGGATCGGGGATAACGGCACAGTCGGCAAACACCATTGTTCCGTTCTCTCCGTAGGGGCTACCCTCGGGAAGGAGCATGATGAAAGCACCTGACACAGCACTTACGCCAGGAGCGGTTTTAAGCACTTGGAATGCTGCGCGCAGCACGTTGCCAGTAGTGTTCTCGGCACCGGCCACTTGGGCATCGGCATCGCCATTCTTAATAAGAAGGCAACCCAGATAAAGAGGGTCGGCTGCAGTAACACGTGCCTGCTCGATAGTCATACCTTTCTTTTTGCGTAGCTCTTGAAGCAACAGAGCATAGGGTTCAAGCTCATCAGCAATAGCTGGGTTGATGAATGTTGCTTTCTCGATGTTGTTGAAGCCTAGCTCATTGGCTTTAGCAACGATTTCGTTCTTGTCGCCAATGAGGATGACATTAGCAGCACCTCGCTCAATTACGAGATTGGCGGCTTGCAATGTGCGTGGTTCAAAACTTTCGGGTAATACTAAGCGTTGCGGAGTGGCAATCGCTTTTTTCTCCAGGTCGATAAACAGTTGTTCCATTGTTTTGAGTTAATGTTTTCAAGTAGTTTTCTAATCTTTTGCAAAGTTACTGCAATAAGTGAAAATAACAAAGAATAAAAAGAAATATTTATTAACAAGAGCATAATATTAAATCGCCACAAGAAACTTTCTTGTAGCGATTATAAAAGTGTGCAAAAATGATACTTAGGAGTCACTTTGTTTGTTGTAGTCTTGTTTTAACATAATCGACAATTAGTTTGGCTGTCCCTTCAGGCCCAAGTTTCGATGAGTCGATTGAGAGGTCATAACTCTCGCTCTCTCCCCAATGTTTGTCAGTATAAAAGTTGTAATAGTTGGCGCGAAGTTTATTCTGCTTAATTGCCATTTCTTTTGCTTCTTTCTTAGTCTTACTGTCACCACGTTTTATAATACGTTTAATTCTGTCTTCCATAGAGGAATGAAGGAAAATACTGATTACTTGTGTCTCGTCGCGCAAGATGTAATCGGCACTTCTTCCCACTATCACACAAGAGCCTTTTTTGGCCAACTCTACCATCACTTGACTCTGTGCTTGATAAACGTTGTCTTCTTTTACAGGCTGATCACCAACGAAGAGAGCGCCACTATAGTAACCCAAATTGAAAGACCACAACGAAGAAAAGAACTTAGGTGTTCTCTCATCGCTTGCCTCAAATATTGCAGGAGCAACTCCGCTCGATTTTGCAGCCTCAAGCAGAAGCCTCTTGTCATAATACTCTATGCCGAGCATCTTTGCTACCAACTGTCCAATTTCTCTCGCACCGCACCCAAACTGTCTACCGAGAGTAACCACAAAATTTCCTGATTTTTCCATGATTTGAAACGTTAGAGTTTTACAAATGCAAATATAGTGAAAAAAACGAAAAAAGCAACACTTATTCTTCTAAAATCTCGACATCTATGCTGAATGCATCGCTATCGTCTATTTTATCATCCTCTTTAGGTTCAGTCCTAACAACCTTGGGATGAAGCAAGTCGCATCCGTTCACAATATTTTCCCTGACTTTAATGAAACGCCTGCGCTCGTCATAACTGGCTCTATAGTGGGTGGGAGACATCTCCACCATGTCTTCGGCATACTCAAAGGTCCTTTCAAAAATAACGTTTTTTCTTCTCTCTTTTTTAAAATAAGACTTAAGCAATTTGTTGTTATCCTCGGTTTCAAGTAGCACAAAATGCTTTTTCTCCACTATAAGGTCGCCACGGAAAGTTACTCCTATTGTATCGAGCACGTCTTTTGAATCTATTAAAACTGATATGCCGTCACCAGCAAATTCAAGCTGAACCACGAACACTTTGTTCTCATAGTCATCAGTAGCAATTTTCTGGGCAATCTCTACAAGCCTTGCAGTGAAGTCATATTTCTCGCTCACAAGTGTCAAGCAAGGCATTTTCAACGTGATGGTGCGTTCAGGCAACACAAATGTTGTGGTGTCGCTATAATACTTATTGAGAGTAACAGTTACATTTTCGGCATTAACACTTAGGATTGTACCGAAAACGATGAAACATATTAATACTATTCTTTTTTTCATTTCTTGAATTTTAGATTTCTTTCAGCTCGCTAAGTTAGATGTTTCCAAATGATATCGGCAAATTTTAGATATTAAAAAATGTTGAATAATGATGAATTAATCAATTAAATCGTTATTCATTTGTTTGTTTCGGTTTTTATTTGCACTTTTGTGCAATAAAAAAGCTTTCGAGAATCTATAAAAACACTAAATCATAAAGAAATGAAGGAATTATTTTCAGCTTTATTATTGATGTTGGTCACTTGCTCTACAACATTTTCGGCTTTCGGAAGCACAACAGCACCACAAGAAGAACGACAACGTTCATTTTTGCGAGGTGATGTGCTGGATGTCAACCTTCGAGAAGCAGGCACTTTACATGAATATCTGTCCCCTGGTGAAAGCAAGAGAGTAAGATGCATACGCTTGAGAGGAGTCATGAACGGTGACGACGCTAAGGAAATTAAGAACCTTTGCCGCCGCTCATCGGCTTGTGACGAGAATGGCCGCAGCGTTGACAACTATCTTGACCTTGAACTCGAGAATGTTAGAATTGTGGGAGGGGGCAGCTATTCCAACCGCACTGATCATGATGCCATTGCCCGGGAAATGTTTGAGAATTGCTATTGCTTACGCTATGTTTCACTGCCACGTGACCTGCGCTCAATAGGTAGAGAAGCATTTAATGGTTGTAGCAATCTAGAGGAAGTGAGATTTATAGGACGTTGCAACATCCGCGAAATAGAAGGCGAAGCTTTCAAGGGTTGTTACAATCTGTCTCGCATTAATCTTCCCGAATGCATCGAGACACTAGGTGACCAGTGTTTCTATGGATGCCGCAATTTGCGACACATCGACTTGCCCTCATCACTACGCACAATAGGAAAAGAGGCGTTCAGCGACTCAGGTTTATCTAGTATAAAGATGCCATATGGCGTCACTTATATGGGCAGCAAAGCTTTCAATGGCACTAACATCACTAGCCTATACATCCCTAGAGGAATGGAAGTTGAGAATGATAGTTTTGGAAATTTACCCAAGCTGCTTGAATTTCAAGTAGAGAGAGGAAATCGTTTCTACACAATTGAAGATGGAGTTTTATATAATAATGATGGAACAATACTGCTCTATTATCCAAATGCTAAATCCGGAGGATTCTCTGTACCAAGCGGTGTCACAACAATTAAAAATGGAGCATTTGCCAACTGCGTGGCTCTTACTTTAATCACATTCCCAACTTCACTTACCTCTATAGGAAACAATTCTTTCTATTCTTGCACATCATTGCTCAATGTTGAGATACCAAATAATGTAACATCGATAGGTCAAAACGCATTCTCGAGTTGCTCACACATGACAACCGCAACAATCGACGCAAATATAACAGTTTTGCCATCACAATCCTTTAAAGACTGTGGCTCGCTGCAATCTATAGTACTTCCCGATGCGTTGGAAATGATTGGAGAAAAGGCCTTTGAGAATTGTAAGTCTTTGCAAAATGTGGAGTGGGGCAACTCTTTAAAAACAATCATGAAAGAAGCATTCAAGAAATGTGGATTCATCAGTCTAGAATTTCCCAATAGCATTACAACAATGGGTGAAAACGCATTGCGCGACTGCAAGAGTCTACAATCAATCACCTTTTCCAGACTTATGAAAATTATAGAAAAAGAACTCATGCGTGGTTGCGAGAAATTAACCAAAGTGATTCTTCCCGAGCAGCTCACAACAATAGGAGAGAACGCATTCCGTGACTGCAAGGCATTGCCTGCGATTGAACTACCTTCTGGTATTACAACGATTAATAACAACGCATTCCGTGGCACATCACTAACCCAGTTGACTCTCCCAGAATCAATACAAACCATCGGAGACAAGATCGTGGAGAAATGCAAGATGCAAAGCATAACTTGTCTGGCAACCGCACCTCCTGTGCTAGGTAAAATTAGCGAGAAGAAGACTCCACTTTATGTCCCGGATGGCTCAGTCGAAATCTACAAGCAATCTAAGCCATGGAAAGATTTTAAAAATATTCTACCAATCGAATAAATGACACGATATTATGACTAACAAAATTTTAACAACATTATTAACATCATTAATATGCCTTTCATGCAACTCACAACAGGCAAAAACAACTAACAACAGTAATATAATGACACAAGACGATATTTACACCACTCAGTCAGGAAAGCAAGTGACATTCACGTTTATCAAGCACGCAAGTTTAGAAATCAAATATGATGGCATGTCAATTCAAGTGGACCCAGTGCGGCAATTACCTCCCGAAACCGACTACGCCAAGTTTGACAAAGCCAGTTTCATCTTTGTAACTCATGAACATTTTGACCATTTCGACAAGGATGCAATTGCAACTCTAAGTAATGAGAATACACAAGTCGTGCTCAACAAGCGTTGTGCCGACATGCTTGGAAGCGGCACAGCTATGAATAATGGACAGACATTGAAATTGCGTGACGACATCACAGTTGAAGCAGTGCCTGCCTACAACACAACTCCCGACCGTCAGAAGTTCCATCCTAAAGGACGTGACAACGGATATATTATTAATCTTGACGGGCTCCGCATTTATATAGCTGGCGACACCGAGGATATTCCCGAAATGAAAAATATAAAAGACATCGACATCGCATTCTTGCCCTGTAATCAGCCATACACTATGACTCCTCAACAACTTGCAAACGCCGCACGCATGTTCAACCCCAAAGTGATTTATCCCTATCACTATAGCGACACACCAATAGAGCAAATCAACACTCTACTAAAAGACAGCAGTATCAAAGTTAAAATCAGAGCAATGAAATAAAATATATAAGCTAAAAACAAACCCTGCCCAAATAACAATTTGAGCAGGGTTTTATTTTTGGGGGTTGATAAAAGTTTATCCAAAGTTGTCGTAGTGAATTGAACTTGGGTCAACGCCGCACTTGTCGAGGACCTCGTTAACAGTCTTGCTCATCATAGCAGGTCCGCACATGTAGTACTCGCAGTCTTCAGGGGCCTCGTGGTCCTTAAGGTAGGTCTCATACATAACAGGGGCAATGAAACCAGCAGTATACTTCACTCCAGCCTCGTCGGCTACTGGATCGGGACAGTCCAGCGCTAAGTGGAAGTGGAAGTTGGGATACTCCTTCTCAATCTCAAGGAAGTCTTCAAGATAAAACACCTCGCTCAGTGAGCGTGCACCATAGAAGTAATGCATCTCGCGGTCACGAGTGTGTAGAGTCTTGGTCATATGCATGATTTGTGCACGTAATGGAGCCATACCAGCGCCACCGCCAACCCAAATCATCTCCTTCTTACTGTCAAAGATAGGATGGAAGTCACCGTAAGGGCCACTCATTATCACCTTGTCGCCAGGCTTGAGGGTGAATATATAGGATGATGCAATACCAGGGCTCACATCCATGAAGCCTGTTTGTGGTTTAGGCTTGAATGGGGGAGTGGCAATACGCACTGTCAGCATGAATCGGTCACCTTCGGCTGGATAGTTTGCCATTGAATAAGCCCTCACGGTCTCCTCGGTGTTCTTGCACTTGAGCGAGAACATGTCATATTTCTCCCAAGTGGGCAAATAGTCGCCAAGCGATTCCTTATCAATGTCTACATTATAGTCCATCTCATAGGTTGGAATCTTTATTTGAGCATAAGAGCCAGGAATAAAGTCCATGTGCTCACCTTCAGGCAAAGCAACAATAAACTCCTTGATGAACGACGACACGAGCTTGTTGCTCACTACGGTACATTCATACTCCTTAACTTCGAGAACTGAGTCTGGAACCTGAACTTTCATGTTGTCTTTCACTTTCACCTGGCATCCTAATCGCCAATGGTCTTGCTGTTCTTTGCGTGAGAAATGAACAGTCTCGGTGGGTAGTATATCGCCACCACCCTCAAGCACCTGAATCTTGCATTGACCGCAGCTTCCCTTGCCACCACATGCGCTTGAAAGCATCACACCGCCTTCGTGCAAGCTGTTAAGCAGTGACTTACCACTTTCAATCTCAATTTCCTTCTTGCCATCGTTGATACTGATTTTCACCTTGCCCGAAGCCACAAGATAATGTCTCGCCAGCAGCAGGATAACCACAAGTAATAGAGTGAGCACCAAGAAAATGACAGCGCTCGACATTACAGTTAATGTTGAATTTACTTCTAATATCATCATAGTGCAAGTAGTATTTTAGAGTTTAATGCCCATAAAGCTCATAAAGGCAATGCCCATCAAGCCAGTAATAATAAATGTAATGCCCACACCTCTCAAAGCAGGAGGAATGTTACTATAGGCAATTTTCTCACGGATCGCGGCAAGGCCTACAATTGCGAGAAGCCAACCAATACCGCTGCCGGCTCCATAAACAGTAGCTGTCCAACAAGATGCAAAGTCGCGCTGCTGCATGAAGAGGGCGCCGCCCAAGATTGCGCAGTTCACAGCGATAAGCGGCAAGAAGATTCCAAGAGAGTTGTAGAGGGCTGGAGCAAATTTTTCTACTGCCATCTCCACTAGTTGTGTTGCCGAAGCAATTACTGCAATAAACATGATGAGTGCAAGGAAGCTCAGGTCCACATCTTTAAAACTATCGCCAAGCCATGCCAGAGCTCCAGGTTCCAACACATATTTATTAAGAATATAGTTCAATGGAATGGTAACCACAAGCATGAATGTAACAGCGATGCCCAGACCAAATGCTGTCTTAACATTCTTGGAAACGGCAAGATAGGAGCACATTCCCAAGAAGTAGGCAAATACCATATTGTCGATAAAAATCGACTTAACGAAAAGATTTAATTCTTCCATTGTAAATTACTGATATTAATGTTACTACTTGTTGATTATTTCTCTTGGAGGTCTTTATTGCGAGAGCGATGCACCCATATGATGCAGCCCACAGTGATAAGTGCCATTGGAGGCAATATCATCAAACCATTATCCATATATCCATGCTCATAGCACCACTGAGGAATAACCTTGAATCCGAACAGAGAACCACTGCCAAGCAGCTCGCGGAAGAATGCTACAATTACAAGAATAATCATATAACCCAATCCGTTTCCTATACCGTCGAGGAACGCTGGCCACGGCTTGTTACTCAAAGCAAATGCTTCAAGGCGGCCCATCAAGATACAGTTTGTAATAATAAGTCCAATAAATACCGAAAGCTGCAGGCTCACATCGTAGGCATAAGCCCTCAGAATCTGTTGAACAATGATAACCAGAGCCGCCACTACCACCAGTTGAACGATAATGCGGATAGTGGTTGGTATAGTCTTACGTATAAGTGAAATCACAACATTGGAAATTGCCATTACAGCAATTACCGAGATTCCCATGACAATAGCAGGTTCAAGTTTGGCTGTAACAGCAAGAGTCGAGCATATACCCAAAATCTGCACCAGCACGGGGTTGTCCTTTGACAACGGATTGAAAAATGCTTCTTTATTTCTTTTTGATAACATAAGCTATTGTCGTTTTTAATTAGTTCCACTTTGAAGTTTCTCAAAAAAAGCTTTATAAGGAGCCAAGCAATCCTTAAGCATATTATTGACTCCTGTGCTTGTTATGGTGCCTCCTGTGATAGCGTCAACTTTGTCTTCGCCATTTTCAGGAGATTTACCTTTCTTGAGGACGCTAATTGGTTTGAAAGCTCCATCTTTGTAAATCTTTTTGCCTTCAAATCTCTTTTGGAAAACAGGATTTGCAATTTCGGCACCAAGTCCAGGAGTTTCTCCCTCATGGGAGAAGTAGGCACCATACACGTCAGTTCCATTGTCATTAACGGCAATATAGCCCCAGATAGGCCCCCACAATCCAGCGCCATAAACTGGCACAATATACTTTATGGCCCCATCATCAAGCTTGCACTTGAATATCGGCAACTTGCGCTCTTGCAATTTAATGTTATTCTTCATGTCAACATCAAACGCCACATTTTCGGACGAATCGGCAATCTCGCCTTTCTCATCAAGGAGATATCCAGCAACAATGTATTTTTTAAACACCTCTTCAACAGCATTGTTGTTGGCAGGAGTCATGTGCACTGCGCTCAATATCTGCTTGCGCTTGTCATTGGCGATATTGTCGTCTTGCTTTGGTTTGAGCGCCATGTAGATAAATGCCAGAACAGTGCCAACAATTAGCACCATCACGGCAGCATAGATTATTTGATATAAATTACTGTTCTTGTTCATAGCTTTAATCCTCCTTTCATTGTGCTTTAGCTCGCTTTTGGCGACGGTTAATATTGGCTTGAACAACACAGTAGTCAATTAGCGGAGCAAAAGCGTTCATCAGCAGAACAGCAAGCATGGCGCCCTCAGGGTAGCCTCCATTGTAGACTCTAATGAGGATGGCAAACACACCAATCAAGAAACCATAGATATACTGACCTATTTTGGTTCGAGCGCCCGTCACTGGATCGGTGGCCATAAACACTGCAGCAAAGGCAAATCCACCAAAACACAGCTGAGCAACTGGGTCAAGCATCGAAGCAGGGTAGGTGGGTGTTGATAAACCGTGAGCCAACGCGCCCATCGCCAAACCGCCTGCAAAAACACTCAGCATCACACGCCAAGAAGCAATTCCAGTGATGAGCAAAATTGCTGCACCAATCAAAATAGCAATCATTGAAGTCTCACCTGGCGAACCAGGGATGAGGCCAACAAATGCATCTAGAGTAGAAGGTACCTTGTCCAAGGCATTGGTGGCTATGTCGCCAAGCGGGGTTGCACATGTGAATCCGTCAACAGCATCACCGCCAAAACCAAATGCGCTGTCGGCCTTGACAAAAGCCCTATCGCCACTCATTTCAGAAGGGTAAGCAAAGAATAGGAACGCGCGCGTAATTAGAGCCACATTGAATATGTTCATGCCAGTGCCTCCAAAAATCTCTTTGGCAAATATAACAGCAAAAGCAGTAGCAACTGCAGTCATCCAAAGCGGAGTGTTTATTGGAACAATAAGTGGAATCAGGATTCCAGTCACCAAAAAACCTTCCTGAATTTCTTTGTGATGAATTTGAGCTCCAATGAACTCAATGCCAAGTCCCACTGCATACGATACCACTATTACTGGAAGCATGGCCAGCAAACCAAAGAGGAACATCTCCCAGTGGGTGGCGTCGGTAGCTCCAATCGCCTTGAAATGCTGAAAACCGATATTGTACATCGCAAACAGCAAGCATGGCAACAGCGACACAACCACAGTAATCATGGTACGCTTCATGTCATTGCTGTCATGGATGTGTACACCCGACCTCGAAGTGGTGTTGGGCGTGAACAAGAAAGTCTCCATTCCGTCGTAGACCGATTCAAGCTTTGCAAGCTTGCCGCCTTCTTGGAAGTGAGGCTTGATTTTGTCCATGAATTTTCTTAAGGATTTCACTTTATCTTTTAATTTAAATGTTAGTATTCAATCTTTTAATAATTAAAATATTACATCTAACACATCTCAGCACGCATCTTATCAAGACCTTCGCGCACGATGCGTTGCAGTTCAAGCTTCGACGTGTCGGCAAATTCGGCTAGTGCAAAATCTTCAGGCGCCACTTCATAGATACCCAATTGTTCCATCTTGTCAATGTCAAATGATATAATGGCTTTTATCAGGAACTCAGCATAAATGTCCATGGGAAGCATTCTGTCATACTCTCCGCAAAGCACTATTGCGCGTTCACCGCCATTGAGTTTAGCATCAAGGTCAACTTCTTTATGACGACCGCCAATGAGCCATGTCGTGAAATCACGATAAATGCTGTATTTTTTAGGGTTTAGCGATGCCCAACCCATAAACTCATCTTTCTTATTGATTTCATTTATAACAGTAATGTGACGATACGGAGCATGCAAATAACCTTCAATATTTTCTTTTACTCCTGTCAAAACATTACCACTGATAATGCGTTTTTCTTTGTCATCACTCACTAACCGGTCTTCAAGTAACGATTTAAGTGAGCACCCCATAGTTGCTCTCACATAGCAAGGTGTGTCAATGCCTGTACCTGTGAGTGCAACAATGGTAGAAAAGTCGACCTGACCCGTCTCAAAGAGTTTGCCTATGCGAGCTGCAGTAATCACATCGAGTGTCCACACAACTTCTCCCTTGTTAACAGGCTTGACATTTGCGATCTGAACTCCAGCGTTTCCAGCAGGATGAGGACCAACAAACGTATTAGTCTCTGCTCCGGTGTCGTCAATTGTATAGTCCTTAGGGCAGCCCAGGTACACTTTGCCATCGGTCATAGTCGATAGCACTTCTACAGCTTTTCCCAAATACTTTTCATCATCGCCAAGCAGCATTTTCAGCGATGGGGCAAGTGGTGCCGAATCAAAAGCTGTAATAAAGATGTCACGGGGTCTCGCATCGGTTGTTGGCACAATGTCATAGGGGCGTTGACGCATCATAGCCCACAATCCGCTCTCAAGCAATAGCTCTTTAGGATTGGAACGAGTGTCAAACGCCTTGCTTTCACCTTTGTTGTCGGGGTCTACCACAACAGCAAGAATCTTACGGCGATCACCCCTCACCACTTCGGCTAGAGTACCGCTCACTGGCGATGTAACCTTAATCTTCTCGTCATTTTTGTCGTGATATAGCACATCACCAGCTGCCACATGTTCTCCTGGCTTCTTATCCATTCGAGGAATAACCCCCGCAAAGTCGTCGGGAATTACGGCATAGCGTTGAGCCACAGTTTCATCGGCCACACTTTCTTGTTTGATTTGTCCTTTAAGGTTTAAGTCAAATCCACGTTTCAGTTTAATTAATGCCATGTGTTGTTTTTATGATGGTTTGTTTGTTTCAACTATAATTTGCAAAGTTATAAAAAATCTGAATTAAAAATTGAATAACTCAGTGAAATTGTTGAAAAAATTTTTTTTCATAGCTTTCTCTTAATTAGAAATAGGGGTTGTTAATAACTTTTTTTATTAAAAAAAGACATCTTACCTTTGTTTTATTAAAATAATTGTAATAAATTTGCGAGTGATTTTGTCGCAAACTTCCATTTTTAGCTTTCAACTCAAGTGGTAAGTTTGTGAAAATTAACATACTAAACGCTTTTGACGAACTTTAATGGTTGTTACTTTACACTATATTAAAGAATCGCACGTTATATACTATATTATGTAACCGTAAAAAACTGATAATTTCATAAAATTCTTTATAACTAACATTTTTTATTAACTAACAATTTTCTAATTTAATTAAATTATGGAAGCTACAAAGCCAAACAATCCACAGCCCCAGGCTCCAAAGCCAGCTGTAAAACCACAACCACAGGCTGCTAAGCCACAACCACAGGCTGCAAAACCTCAACCCAAGAAGGTTGACAACAAGGTAGTGAACAGCAATGTTGGTGGTATCAAGAGTGCATTTCTCGTAATTCTCGTTTGCCTCGCAGTGGCAGTTTGCCTCTACCTCTTTGTAATGGGTATGATTGGCAACTTCACCGGCGGTGAAGAGAGCGGCAAAGCATTTGCATTCATGGTTCCCGACGAGATCAAGCTCGCACCATCTAACCTTGCAGGTACCGTTTACAAAGGCGGTTTCGTGGTTCCCATCCTGTTGACTTGCTTGTTTACAGTTATCGTTCTCTCGGTTGAGCGTTGGTTCGCCATTAGCAAAGCTAAAGGCAAAGGCAACATCACCAAGTTTGTCGAGAACGTAAAGGCTGCCCTCCAAAAGAAGGACATTGCTAAGGCTGAGGAACTCTGCCGTCAGCAGAAGGGTACTGTAGGCGCTGTTGTATATGCAACACTCCAAAAGTACAAAGAGATGGACAAAGATACTCTTCTCCAGAAAGAGCAAAAACTTACTTCTATACAGCAAACCCTTGAGGAGGCTACCGCACTTGAGATGCCAGCTCTCCAGCAGAACTTGCCTATCATTGCAACTCTTACCACTCTGGGTACCCTGCTCGGACTGTTCGGTACTGTGCTTGGTATGATCAAGTCGTTCCAGGCTCTGTCTCAATCAGGTGCTCCTGACTCAACTGAGCTGTCAACCGGTATTTCTGAGGCCCTTGTAAACACCGCTACTGGTATCGCAACTGCGGCCCTCGCACTTATTTCTTATAACTTCTACACCAACAAGATCGATAACATGACCTATGCTATCGACGAGCTTGGCTTCTCTATTGTTTCTACTTTCGCTGCTACACATTAATTAAATGTAGCAAATTAAAACTTCAATTTTTCAATTTAAATTTTAATTAAAAAGTATAACAATGGGAAAAGTCAAAATTAAGAAATCAAGTACAGTCATCGACATGACAGCGATGAGTGACGTTACCGTTCTTCTGTTGACTTTCTTCATGTTGACTTCAACTTTCCTTCAGAAGGAACCAGTACAGGTTATTACACCTCCAGCAACGAGCGAGAACAAAGTACCCGATGAAAAACTCGTACAAGTACTTGTCGCTCCCGATGGAAAAGTGTACATGAACCTGACAGGTGCCAAGGATTCAACTCAACTTTCAACTGAAACTTTCCGCACTGAGGTGTTACAATTTGCTTACGACAAGTACTGCGAAACACACCCAGGAATGCCTAAGTTAACTGCCAGTCAAGCCAAAGAGTTCTCTAAAATTGGCACATTTGGTGTTCCAATGAAAGACCTCACTAAATGGTTAGATATGACCCTTGAAAAGAGAGATGAATTCCTGAAGGAAAAAGGTGGAATCCCGATTGAACTATCGGTGAAAGACGGTACAACACGTAACGAATTCCAAACATGGCTGTTAGCCGTCAAGCATGTCATGGGAGGACATGGCGAAGATCTTGGTAGACACCTGATTGGTGGTCAAGGCGTTGCAATCAAAGCTGGTCAAGATGCTCCATTCAGTCATGTTCAAATGGTAATGGATAATTTACAGACCGAGAAGTTGAACAAGTTCGTCTTGATGACTTCACTTAAAGCAGAGGAGGAAAAATAGATATGGCAAAGAAAGATAAAAGTCGTCAGAAAAAATTTGACACCCGTATCGACTTTACTCCTATGGTTGATATGAACATGTTGTTGATCACATTCTTTATGTTGTGTACAACAATGTTGAAATCTCAGACTCTTGACCTTGCACTGCCTACTAACGACAAAGTTGACAAGGAAGAAGAGACTAAGATTCAAGAGAGTAATGCCATCACGTTCATTCTTGATGCTACAGTTGATAAAACTGGTCAAAAAGCCTCTAATAGCAAGTTGTATTACTACACTGGCCAAGGAAACGAAGAAGGTGCCGCGCTAACTGATATCACATTTGGCAACGGCAAAGATCAAATCCGTGGCTTCCTGCAGGAACGCAACAAAGACCTCCTCAAAGAGGTTAACAAGCTAAAAGAGAGGTGGAAAAAAGGTGAGATTGCCGACACAACCTATAATAATGAGGTGAAGAAAGCTCAAGCAAGGCAAGCTCAAGACTTGACAGCCAAGCGACCTATCGTTATTATCAAACCTACTGCGAATGCCTGCTATGCAGATGTTGTTCGTATGCTGGATGAGATGCAAATCAGTAAAGTCTCTACCTTCATGCTTCAGCCTTTGAACAAGCAAGACTCCACTCTCTATGAGCAGAAAGTGGGACATGCTCTTGGTGCTAAATAATTTTGTCTAACTTTTAAAAAGAAAACATTATGGCAAAAGATGTAGATCTTTCATCGAGAGAATGGCTAGACCTTGTATTTGAAGGTAAAAATAAGGACTTTGGTGCATATGAGATTCGTAACGATTCAGCCAAGCGTCACAACAAGTCGGTTCTTTATACTATTATTGGTATAGTAATAGTAGCAGCACTTGCTTTTGCTTATACTTCAATTAATACTTATTTGACAAATAAGAGACTTGAAGAAGAGCGACTCAAGCAAGAACAACTTGCAGCCAAAGCTGAGCTTGAAGAGCAACAGGAAGAGCAACAAGAAATTGAGATCCCCGAAGAGAAAGAGAAAGTTCCCGAAGAGGAAATTCAAAGTTCTCAGAAGGTGACTGAGCTTAATGTTGTTGCTGACAAAGAGGTTAAGGAAATCATCAAAACTAACGAAGAGATCATTGAGAACAAAGAACTCGTAGGATCTCAAGACGTAAAGACCGATAACTCACTTAATCTTGATGCAGCGAAAACTCTTCAAAATAATGAGGCAATGGCTCCACCAGAGCCCAAAAAACCAGATGAACCCAAACCCGAACCCAAACCCGAGCCCAAGCCCGAGTCAAATGAGGTGTTCAAGTCGGCAGCAACTATGCCTTCTTTCCCTGGTGGCAATGGTGCCCTGATGAGTTACATTAACAAGCACATCAAGTATCCACAATCGGCTCAAGACAACAATATCTCTGGTAAGGTTGTTGTACAGTTCGTTGTTGAGAAGGATGGTAGCATTGGTGATGTTAAGGTAGTTCGTAGTGTAGACAAAGCCCTTGATAGCGAGGCAAAACGTGTCTGCAAGAGCTTGCCTAAGTTCTCTCCAGGTAAGAATGCCAACGGTGACCCAGTTCGCGTTTGGTACACACTGCCAGTTCAGTTCAAACTTCAAGGAGCTAACTAATTACTCTTGATTTTATTTCAATTCTGAAATATAATATTTTAAAAGCCGCAAGTCTTAAAACACTTGCGGCTTTTTATTGTATATTGTACAATATTAATCAAAAAATGTACAATATCCCCCCTCAATAATATTACTTTTAGTTTTTGTGGTTAGTTTTTAATTGTAACTAATAAATGTTTACAAGCTCGTTTAATACTTGCCCAAGTAAAAAAGAATATGTACATTTGCCAAGTAATTAATTAGAGCAATTATGAAATGTAACAACTGTGGAAATACAGTATATCCTGGCGATGTATATTGCGATGTGTGTGGGGCACGTCTAAAGCCTGAGAATCCTCAGTTTGAGAGACCTAACGGTTATCAAGGTCAAATTCAAAACAATAGCTATCACCAACAACGCCAACCACAGAAGAATAACAGCAAGTGGATAATTGTTGCTGCAATAGTAGCAGCATTGGCGGTAATTGGTGGCACAATCTACATGGGGTTCAACCATCAGGATGAAGAGTCGATGTGGGCTCGATGCAAAGAAACTATGGAACTTTCTGATGTGAAAGCTTATATCGATGAATACCCCGATGGTGAGCATATCACCGAAGCAAAGAACCTTTACAGCAAACTCATTGACGAGAAGACAGCATGGGAGAGTGCCATGTCTAGTAATGACGAAGATCACTTGAGGTCGTTTATCAACAATCATCCTTCAAGCAAATATGTTGCAAAGGCACGTGACATGCTCGACGATGTGATGTGGAACAAGGCTCTCGAGCGAAATGACAAGGACTCTTTCAGGCGATATATAAATGAATTTCCTAACGGAAAACACATAGGCGAAGCAAGGAGCAAATTTGAAGATTTGCGACAATCGGAGCTTACTATAGAGGAACGCGACAACGTGAAACGCACTATACAACAATTTCTCACTGGTATGGAGCAATGGGACATGGCAAGCATGATGGCAACATGCAATACTCAAATGGACAACTTTATGGGTAAACGTCCTGCAGGCTTGAATGATGTACGTGATTATGTCAATGCCTTCCGTGAGAGCGATATAGATTCCATTGGATTCTCATCACTTGCAGTGGATGTTTCAAAGTCACTCAATGATGACCACCAGCCACAATTTTCAGCAACATTCACCGTAACACGCAATTTCAGGCGACAAAACACCGAAAACGGAACTACTGCCCGCATGCGTGGCACAGCAGTAATTGACCGCTTCTTCCGTTTCAAGGAATTCACACTCGACAAAATGCCTCAATGATAGTTCTTCGATATGAAAAGGAACAAAGGCGTGCTACCTTTTTTTCGTTAACTTTTTATAATTATGAGTTATTATAGATTGTTATTGGTGTTTTTTTATTAATTTTACACGTTTTTATTGACTGTAATAGGCTTATTTTTTAGCTACAGTTCAATAAACCATTTTATATAATGTACGTCTAAAGTAAAATTTTAAGAATAAGGCATGAAGAGTTCAATGATATTCAAATCTCTAAGGATATTCTTTGGAATATTTATGATATTGATTTATTTAGGGATGGCCTATCTCTTATATATCAATTTCTTTGATTGGAACTCCGAACCTTGGCTCACACTCCGCTATATATTTGCAGCTATATTGGCGATTTATGGAGTCTACCGCTGCTACCGTCAAGTGAAAGGGACCGACTATTATCGGTTAAAAGATATGGAAGAGCGATTTGAGAATGACCAACAACAATCACACTAAACATTATGACACTCAAGAACTTCTTTTTTAGCATAGCTTTTATAGCTGTTACATCGTGTATGTTAGCTTCTTGCAGTGGCTGCAACAAAAGCAGCAATGCAAGTTCGGTTAATGGACTGTGCAAAGTGATATGCGACGAATCGTTCAAGAACATTCTTGACGAAGAAATTGAGGTGTTTGAGTTCCAGTACAAGAATGCCAATGTGCTGCCACGCTACATGGATGAGACATCAGCGCTTGATTCTCTGCTCCACGAAAAAGCAAATGTGATTATTACTTATCGTGACCTTACAACAGAACAAAAAGGAATCTTGCGCAAACAAGGCCGAGCCTATCGTTCACGTCGCATAGCAATCGATGCTGTAGCGCTCATTGTAAATAAGGAAAATGATATTGACTTCCTATCAATGAACGACATACAGGATATTATGACTGGCAAGTCAACCAAGTGGGGACAAGTTTATCCCACCAAATTAAAAGAAGAACCCATAAAAGTTATTTTTGACCAAAATCGTTCAGGAGTAGTTCATTACATAAAAGACAAATTCAATAATGGCAAAGACCTACCCATTCAGTTCTATGCACAGGGTGGCTCAAAAGAAGTTTTTGAAATGGTTGAGAAAACTCGCAATGCCATTGGCGTGATAGGGGTGTCCTGGATTACCGACGACTTGAAATCGACTGCAACCACAGTTGAAGAACGTTATGCCGAGTTAGAAAAAGTAACAGGTAATAAAGACAATAATTTCTCCGACCGAATCAAGGTTCTGGGCGTGAGAACCGAAGACAACCTCCAAGACTACAAGCCCTATCAAGCTTACATATTTGATGGATCTTATCCATTGTTTCGTGAAATTTTTGCCATCGATGCATCACCATTGGGATCTCATGATCACGATTTCTTTACATTCCTTACTGGAAGCATTGGGCAGAAAATCATTCTCCAAACAGGAATCTCTCCTGGCTCGGTTCCAGTTAGAATTGTGAACTTGACAGAATAAGAAGTGTTTTTTCACTATATAATAATTTCGCTTAAAAAGTTTGGCACAGTTTTTGAAACTGACCTTTTTAGAGACTGACAATAAAAAACAATAACTATTTAAATACTTACAAAAATGAAAACTAAATTCTTTTTCGCGACAATGCTTTTAGCATGCGCAGCTCTTGTGTCAAATGCACAAGGCTACAAAGATGGTATCGATTTCTACAAGATTGGTAAGCTAGATGATGCCAAGGAGTTGCTCGAGAGAAATCTGAGCACTGCAAGCAACAAGGCCGAGGCTTACTACTACCTGGGACAAGTCGCACTCGATCAAGGCGAAAATGCTCTTGCTAAGTCCTACTACGAGAAAGGCATTCAAGCCGATGCCAAATATCCATTCAATTACATTGGCCAAGCTGCTTTAGAATTGGAAAACGGAAACATTAAGGGAGCCGAGACCTTCTACAAGCTAGCAGAGAAATGTACGAAAAAGAACCCAAAGGTTGCAGTTGCTATGGCAAAAGCATACTTTAAGGCTGATGCCACTAAATACGCAAAGCAAATTGAGAAACTCACAAAAGACGCATTCAAGTGGAATCAAGAAGATCCTGACTACTATATTTTCCAGGGCGACATGCTCGGTGTTCAAAAAGAATGGGGCGCAGCTGCTGGCCAGTATGATTTGGCTTCACAACGTGACCCTATCAATATTGAGAGCCATGTTAAATATACAAATGTAGACTTCTTCCTTAATCCTAAGCGTGCTTTGAACAGCCTAGAGGATTTGCTGAAGAGGGTTCCCAACAATGCACTTGTTCAACGTGAGCTTGCTGAGAAGTACTTTGAGAACAACGACGCAGAGAATGCACTCAAGTACTATGGCATTTACTATGACAACCCCAACCACTTCCCCAAGGATGAGGCTCGTTATGTTCAATTGCTGTGGCTCAACAAAGACTATGACCAGTCTATTGCGGTTTGTGACAAAATTATTGCCAACCCTGCTTATCCTGCAATGAAATTCTTTGGCTATCGCTTCAAGCTTTACAATCAATGTGATAAAGAAGATTGGGAAGCCGCATCCAATACTGGAGCTGACTTCTTTGCGATGAGCGATATTGGCGGAATGGAATATTCAGTACGTGATTTCTCCTATTATGCCAACGCACTCAACAAAACCAACCGTAGTGCCGAAGCAATTCAAGCATTTGAGAAAGCAATGGAGCTGTTCCCCAATGACAACACTATTCGCAAGCAAATGTTCAACATCTATAATGCTAATAAAGATTATGTAAATGCTGCAAAGTTGTGCCAAAGCATTGTTGATGGCGGAGATTATTCAACTGCCGATCTTTATAATCTTGCAAACTCTTATAGACGCGTTGCTTCGACCGCTCAAGATGCCACAATAAAGCAAGACGCTGTAACAAGAGCACGTAATGCAATCAATGAGCTGATCCAGAAGGAGCCCAATGAGTTGGCTTACATGTACATGGCATCTCAAATTGACGTACTCGAGGATACTAACGAAAAAACTGGCAGCGCCGTTAATTCTTATTTGAGGCTTCTTTCGGCTGTTGACAAGAATCCTTCTGACGCCAATGCAACTGCTTATTATAAGAGTGCATATGCCTACTTAGGCTACTACTACATGACTTCAGGAGACAACGTTAAAGCAAAGGATTATTTCACCAAATATCTGAAATATGATCCTAATAATGAAAATCTCCGTAAAGTGGTTGAAGGACTCTAAAGATACTATTACATAATAAGAATCTCGGTAAGTATTCCTTGCAAGAACTTACCGAGATTCTTGATGTTTTGCTGCGAGTTTATTATAAACATATATATCATGAAAAGGCTTTTTACATCCATCTCGATAGCATTATACACCTCAGTTCTGACGCTGGCTGGTGTATTTCCGGCCCACACATCGATAGAGCTGGCAAAACAACGTGTCACATATAGTAAGTCTTTAAGCACTTCGCAGCAAGATATCATGCTGCAAGCCTTCATAACTGTAGATAATATTATCACAATGACGCGTTTAAACGAGATGGGTGTAAAGATGAATTCATGCTTCGGAAATACAGCAACAGTTACAATACCATTGAGCGTAGTGGAACGTCTTGGACAAATCAATGGCGTTAAGCGCATAGAACTTGCACGGCACCTCACTTTGTGCAACGACAAGGCTCTGGAGCTTTCCAATTTCCCTTCAAGATCCTATGTCCAAGGTAATATTTCTCATCTAGTTAATACCGGCCGTGGTGTAGTAGTTGGCATGATTGACGTTGGTATTGACTTCAATCACATCAACTTCCTTGACAATAATGGAAACAACCGCATTGTGAGAGTCTATATGCCATGCGACAGCACTGGCACTGCTCCTGTAGTCAATGGCATGGAACTACCCGGTAGCGAATACACCACACCCGAGCAGATAAGAATGCTTACTACCGACGACTCCACCATGTATCATGGCACTCACACTACTGGGACAGCAGCAGGAAGCTACCTTGCCAATGGCTATAACGGCGTGGCAACAGGAGCTCAAATCGTTGCATGCGGAATGCCTGAGAATTCACTTACCGACGTTAATGTGGCAAACTCTATTAAATATATTTTTGACTATGCCGATAAAGTCGGACTCCCTGCTGTAATCAATATGAGCATAGGAGATCAAGTGGGTGCACATGATGGGACCTCCATGCTTTGCCGGCTTTTTGACGAGGTTTCGGGACCAGGACGCATATGTGTGGTATCGGCAGGCAATGATGGGAACATGCCCATGAACATACGAAAAAAACTCGGTGAGAACGATTCACTGGCGACATTCTTGAACAACTGGTACAGCCGTGAACCCATGCGTGGCTATTCGAGTATGTGGTCGCGATCTTCTCAGCGCCATACTGTAGACCTTGAGATCTGGGACATAAAGGACAAAATAATGCTTCACCGTCTTGACATTCCTAGCACAGCAGAGCTTGATAGCGTGTATATGGTATCGAGTGAGAGCGATTCGATATTTGCAAAGTACTTCACAGGAGAACTCTACTTCGTTTGCGCTATTGAAGACAATGGGCTATTCCACTCGCTTGTCGAAACAAATTACTCAAATATAGATCGTAGCCGTTATCGTTTAGGGTTGGTAATCAAAGCTCCTGCAGGGGAAAGTCTGATGGGGTGGTGCGGTGGGCAACCAGTCTATTCCAAGTCAGGTTTTAACGGATGGACTGGTGGCACAGTGGGCAGTGGCTGCACAGTAAGCGACCTGGCAACTGCCGACAGTGTAATCTCAGTTGGAGCCTATTGCTCTAACAACTCCTTTGTGATGATGGATGGAAACACGACAACCATAGGCGACTGTAACCCATATGACATTGCTTATTTCTCGGGATTCGGACCCGATGCACTCAACAAACAACGCCCCGATTTAGTGGCACCAGGATATATGGTAGCGTCATCTGTAAGCCGATATGTTGAAGCCTTTAATAATCCCGCCAATGTTGTTGACCAAGTCACAATTGATGATACAAGCTATCCATACGGATTGGAAGGTGGCACATCAATGTCAACTCCAGTTGTATCTGGAGCTGTTGCTTTGTGGCTAGAAATAGATCCTAATTTATCCCCATCTAGCCTGCGAGAAATCATGGAAGCAACTTGCTATAAAGATTCATTTGTTGATAATGGTCCGGCTAAGAAGTGGGGCTACGGAAAACTAGACATAGAAGCTGGTGTCAAGTATTTAATTACAAGGCTAAATGGAGATGTTAACGGAGATGGTTATGTGAGTGCAGCCGACATAACTTGCCTATATGACATTTTGCTCGGCATTTCAAACAAACACATCCAGCGCGCCGATATCGACTGCGATGGAACAATCACTGCAGCCGACGTATCGGTAATTTATAACAAGTTATTAGGATTGTAACTTGTAATAAACAACCCGTTTTCAGGCATAACCATCTGTTAATAAAACATAATTATTGATAATTTATTTTAGCTTCAATTGAAATTCCTGTAGTAATATTTTGTTTTACTTGTTATTTTCATTAATTTTGTAAAGAAAATATTAAGTTTGGTCAACTATATGCTGCAAATAGCATAGAATAAAAGTAACTTTCTATATTCATGACGCAGCAAACAAGTTGATAATGAGATTGAAAGCCATTTGAGGTCAATGTTTCAAGAATAAGATTGATTCTTGAATTTGACACTCATGATAAGGCTTAAGTCTTTGCATATGATTGTGAAGACATGTTAATTATTTATACTCATTTACTCAACCCAAGTTTGACCACTTAGTATTGAAAACCTTTCAATACACCCATCACATGGCAAGAGAGCTTGTGATTACAACCTAGCCAATTAAAGAACAACATAAATGACAAGTAAATGGATTTATTTGCCCCTTACATCCGAAGAAAAGAAGATAGAGGAGCGTCTGGCTGTACAGTTCCCAGAATGCCCTTCTATAGCTCGGCTTCTGGTTTTGCGTGGAGTGAAGACACCCGAGGAGGTGCGCGACTTCTTCTATCCCTCGCTAAGCCAATTGCCCGACCCCTTCTTGATGCGGGATATGAAAAAAGCTGTAGAAAGGCTGAACCAGGCCTTGGGGGCAAAAGAAAAAGTAATGGTCTATGGCGATTATGACGTAGACGGAACAACAGCGGTTGCACTTGTTTACCGCTATTTACAGCGCTTTTATTCTAACGTGGAGTACTATATTCCCACGCGCGATGATGAGGGCTATGGTATATCGATGCAAGGCATAGATTATGCCGAGAGTATCGGTGTTAAACTCATAATTGTGCTCGATTGTGGCATCAAAGCTGTTGAAGAGATTGCCTATGCCAAGTCGAAGGGTATAGATTTCATAATTTGCGACCATCATGTTCCTGATGATGTGTTGCCCGATGCAGCGGCTATACTCAACCCTAAGCTCGTCGACGACAAGTATCCCTACAAGGACTTGTCGGGTTGCGGTGTGGGCTACAAGTTCATGCAGGGATTTGCCAAGAGTAACGGCATGGACAACATGTATGACCTTGAGAACTCACTCGATTTGCTCGCAGTTAGCATTGCTGCCGACTTAGTACCTCTCACTGGCGAAAACCGAATCCTTGCCCACTATGGTATCAAGCGCCTTAACAACAACCCATGCGCTGGTTTGCGCAGCATATTGAGACTATGCCGCCTACAGAGGAAGGAGATAACCATTAGCGACATAATCTTCAAGATTGGTCCTCTTATCAACGCCTCGGGCAGAATGCAGTCGGGACAGGACTCGGTAGAGTTGCTCATCACCCGTAATTCATCGGCTGCCTATGAAATCATCAAGAAGATTGACAGCTACAATCAAAGTCGCAAAGAACTCGATAGGAACATAACCGAAGAAGCCAACGCAATTATCGAAAACCATAAAGAGGAAATGGGTTCGAAGAAACCCATAGTCCTTTATAACCGCGATTGGCACAAGGGCATCATAGGCATTGTGGCATCACGTCTCTCTGAATTATACTTCCGCCCATCGGTTGTTCTCACCTACAGCAATGACGGACTTGCCACCGGTTCATCACGTTCAGTAAGAGGTTTTGACATCTACACTGCAATCAAGAAAAACCGTGACTTGCTCGAGAATTTCGGAGGGCACACTAATGCTGTGGGCCTAACGTTGAAAGAAGAAAACATACCTGAATTCAAGCGTCGACTGGAAGATTATGTAGAGACACACATCGAGATAGATCAGGTCACACCATCTATTGACATCGACTGCGAGTTGAGCTTTGATGAAATCAATGACTCTTTTATTCGCTATATGAAACTCTTCAACCCATTTGGACCCGAGAATCAAAAACCCGTGTTCATAACTAAGGGCTGCCACGATTCAGGAACAAGCAAACTGGTGGGCAAGAAACTAGAGCATATAAAGCTTGATGTCATCGACCCAAAATCAGGTAAGATGATGAACTGCATTGCGTTTGGCATGGGCGAGTACTTCGAGCGCATTAAGAACGGTGAGCCATTTGACATTATTTACACCGTAGAAGAGAACAAGCATCGCAATTCAGTTTCTATTCAACTGCTTATCAAAGGAATAAGAATGAGCAATGATGTCAATTGAAACTGACATCCATCGCATTTTAGAGAAATACTGGGGATATAAGCAGTTTCGCGCGCTTCAGGAAGACATTATAATGTCGGTTCTTGAAGGGCGCGATACTCTTGGACTCATGCCAACTGGCGGAGGCAAATCCATCACATTCCAAATCCCCACACTGGCAATGGAAGGCATTGCCATTGTGGTCACACCCATCATCTCCCTGATGAAAGATCAGGTTGACAATCTTGTTTCCCGCGGAATTAAGGCGACCTATCTACATGCTGGACTCACCATTGCTGAGAACCGCAAAGTGATGGAAAAGTGTTTAAACGGCAACTATAAGTTCCTATATATATCTCCCGAAAGACTTGAAAACACCAATTTTATTGACCGCATTAAAAAACTCAATGTGTGCTTGATTGTTGTCGATGAGGCACATTGCATATCACAATGGGGATATGACTTCAGACCATCATTTCTTAAAATTGCTTCTTTGCGCAAAGTATTTCCCCAAACGCCAGTACTCGCTTTAACCGCTACAGCAACATCTGTAGTCGTTGACGACATTCAAGCAAAGCTTCAATTCAAGACCACTAATGTATTTAAAACAAGCTTTATAAGAAGCAACATCTCTTATGTGGTACGTCACACAACCGAGAAAGTGGGAGAGCTTGTACACATTTTGAAGTCGGTTCCTGGGTCTGCCATCGTTTATGTGCGCAGTCGAAAGCGAACAAAGCTGATTTCAGATGAATTGAAGCGCTGTGGGCTTAGTGCCGACTTCTACCATGCAGGACTGAACATAGAGGAAAAAGAGGACAAACAGAATAAGTGGAAGGCCGATGAAATAAGAGTCATTGTTGCCACCAATGCTTTTGGAATGGGCATCGACAAGCCCGATGTAAGAATTGTAGTTCATATCGACATGCCCGACTCTCTCGAAGAGTATTTTCAAGAAGCTGGTAGGGCAGGGCGCGATGGAAACCGTTCATATGCTGTGATGCTTGTAAAAGAAATCGACAAAGGCATTCTTCGACGGCATTTGAGCGAAGCATTCCCCGAGAAAGATTTTATCAGAAAGATTTATGAGCGAGCTAGCAACTTTCTTGAGATTGCCATAGGCGAAGGATATGGCATGATGCTGGATTTCAATTTCAACCTTTTCTGCCGTACATTTAACCTTCCTGTTCTACCCACTCACAATGCCCTTAGAATCCTCACGCAAGCAGGATACATCCAATTTGTGGAAGAAATCGAATCGCAATCACGCATTATGATTCTCGCCAACAAGGATCAACTTTACAACATTCCCACCAATACACCTCGTGCCGATGAAGTTCTCCAAGCTATACTTAGAACCTACACCGGGCTTTTCGCCGACTATGTATTTATCAATGAGGATGTTATTTCCTATAGATATAATCTCCCACAAGAAACAATCTATGAGTCGCTAATTGAGTTAAATCGTTTACACATTCTGCATTATGTGCCTCGAAAGCGAACACCTTACATCATCTATACCACATCTCGTGAAGAACCGCAATATATAACTATACCCAAAACCATATATGAGGACCTTCGCAAACGAATGGAACAGCGCATCAATGCTGTTTTAAACTACTGCTACCGTGATGATATCTGTCGCGAACAGTATTTGGTTGAGTATTTTGGAGAAAACTCGCCTCAACCATGTGGTCATTGCGATACTTGTATAGAAAAATACAAGCGAACAACCCATACGAGTAAAGACGTGCAAGACGGCATACTTTACATGGCCCAACTTAAACCAAGAACTTTGAACGATTTCATACAAACTTTGTCGTTTCCTCAAGACGAAATCATTGACATGGTCTCAATGCTCGTAGACGAAGGCTATCTCAAACACTTGAGTGACGACACTTATCTCAACCCCGACAAAACTATTTGATTTGAGGACAAACAAACTTAAAAACTTGCATAGCTCAAAAATAATCACGAATTTTGCATCCAATTGAAATTCCGTTATTTAATTACATATCAAAAACACACAGAAAATCATGAAGAAATTTTTCTTATTAACATGCTTGACTGCAATCGTAGCCAGTACAACACCTTTCATTAACGCCAGACCTATTGACTTTAAATTGCCAGCGGTGAAAGACGTTGTGATGTATCAGGTTAACCCACGCGTTTTTGCTCCAAACAACTCACTCAAAGCTGTTGCTGAACGTGTTGGCGAGATAAGCAAGCTGGGCGCAAACGTCATGTGGGTAATGCCCATCTATCCCATCGGCAAGATAAAGAGCAAGAATTCTCCTTATTCAATCAGTGACTACAAAGCTGTAAATCCCGAGTTCGGCACTATCGACGATGTAAAGGCCCTTGCTGATTCATGCCACAAGTATGGCATGGCACTCATTGTCGATTGGGTGGCAAACCACACTGCTTGGGACAACGTGTGGATGAAGGATCATAAAGATTGGTACACTCAAGACAAGGATGGTAATGTGATTTATCCTCCTGGAACCGACTGGACCGATGTTGCTGACCTCAACTATGACAACAAAGATATGCGCGAAGCAATGATCGATGCCATGATGTTCTGGATCAACGAAGTAGGGCTCGATGGGCTGCGCTGTGACGTCGCTGACCAAGTGCCTTACGATTTCTGGAACGACGCTTTCACTCGTATGCGCAAAGCTGCAGGAAACCGTAAACTTCTCTTGCTTGCCGAAGGTGCCAATCCCGAGAACCTTATTAAGGGTGGGTTCGACATGAATTATGCATGGAACTTCATGGGAGCTCTTGACCGCGTCTTTGTCAAGGGACAAAAAGCAAGTCACTTCATTGACGTTGACAAGCAAGAGTATGGCGAGATTCCCGAAGGCAAAGTAAAATTGCGCTTTACAACTAATCACGACGAGGCAACCAAGTATTCTACTGTTCAGCAATTTGGAAGCATTGACGGTGCACTTGCAGCTTTTGTTGCCACAACATTCTTGCACGGTGGCATGCTCGTTTATGGTTCTCAGGAAGTCGCATATCCCGACAAGATTAACTTCTTCAACTATGTACCTGTTGATTGGAATTCCAACCCCGACGTGCTGAAGACACACAAGAAACTAATTTCCATCTACAAGAAAAACTCTGCATTCCGAAGCGGTGATGTCGCTTATTTCCCCGATGACAACATCCTTGCATTCGAACGCAGTGACAAGACGGGTAAATTCCTTGTTCTCGTAAATGTGCGCAACACTAAGCAAACTCTCAGCACTATTCCCACTGGATGGAAAAACACAAAGGTTACCAATATGTACACAGGTCGTCGCCTCAAGCTCCGCAAAAGCATAACACTGAAACCATTTGAGTACCTCATCTTAAAAAAACGTTAACGAAACATTCATGTTTACGAGAGAGGGATGCGTCAATCTTTTATTTTGACGCATCCACTTTCTGAAAACACCATGATTTTCAAGTAACAAATTCATTGAACTCACATTAATATAGAATTAACAACCAAACTATCATTAATATCAAATTACAGATCATGAAAAGAATTATTACTCTACTGATGGCGGTGGCATTGGTCGCTACTGTATCGGCTCAAGTTCAGTTTGATGGACGCAGCATCAAGAACAAGAGAATTCTCTCTAATGAGAAAGTGAAATCTAAAGCAAAATCAGGCTTTTCCAAAAATCGAGTGCATACTAAAGCCCTGGGTGAGTTAATTACCGAGCAACCCGAGGGCGAGGCAAAGCAATATGTGCGCAGCGGATTTGGTTTTGTAGTGTATGACAACACCCTTTTCACTACCGAGCAAGATGGAAAAACTACTATCGTTTATGACGAAGACGGAACAACTGTCTATATCAAGAACATCGTTAATGGCATGTACGATAGCTTTGGTGAATCGTGGGCAGTGGGAACTTTGAGTGCCGACGGCACCACTATCACAGTGTCGCTTGAGCAAACTGTGGGATGGAGCTATCAGTATGAAACAGGCATCAGGCTCGCTTGGGGACACACCGAAATCAACGAGGAAACTTCGATGGTTAGCTTTGTGCGCGACGAGTCGGTCACCGAGGCTGTGTATGTGATTGATGGCAACACAATCGCACTGCAGGGAACATCGGGACGCACCGAGTTTGAGCAAAACATTCAAGACTTCGTGGCCGAGGGACTCACCTGCTGCTACGAGGACGACGGCGCTTGGCCTGGCTACTTGGAGTGGAACACCGTTCTCACCGAGAAAGAGCCAGCCCCCGTGCCTGAAATCATAACTGAACAGCCCGATGGTGAACTGCGCACCTACGTTCGCTCTGGTTACAACATCTACCAAGGATGGGATGCTCCTTGCATGGCAGAGCAGTCGGGTACTACCGACATCGTCTTTGCCGAAGATGGCGAAACTGTTTATCTGCGCGACGTAGTATTTGACGTGGTAAGCGATGCATGGGTGAAAGGTACCCTTAGTGCCGACGGCACCAAGATTACTGTGCCAACAGGACAATATCTCTACTGGTTGGAGGAAGATGAATATGGCATGTTCATACAATGGATGAGCACTGGCGTTGAGACAACCACCGACGATGAGGGCAATGAGCAATACGCCTTGACTCTTACCGTGCACCAAGGTGTGACCGAGGTAACCTACACCATCGACAACGAAGCTGGAACCATCACACTCGACAACACTACAGGCAATCCCGATGCCGAGTTCCCCAACAACTTCATCGCTACCGGTCTTGGCGTAGTCTATAACAATGACCTTACCTTCTGCGCTATGGACTTCAACACGGTTTACAAAGAGTTTAAACTGCAGCCTGCTGTTCCTGCCGATCCAATAGTATTTGAGGACTCTTGGTTCGACAGTGGTGAAGAGGACGGTTATAGCTGCTTTGACTTCACTGTTAAGCCCGAAGATGTTAATGGCAATTATATCGACCCATCACATTTGGTTTACAGCATCTTTACCGACAATGACGTGCCATTTGTATTCCTGGCCGACACCTATGCCTTCGACCTCGTGGAAGACATGACCGAGATTCCTTACGAGATTTACAACGGAGGCTACGACTTTGATGTTTCGCGCATCTACTTCTACCGCACCAACATGAATGACAATCCAATGTTTGAGAATCGCATTGGTATCCAAGTTCACTACGACGTGCCTGTAGTTAATGACAAACGCGAGACCACAATCGTGCGCAACTCGTCAAACATTGTGTACTGGCAGCTGCCCACAGCAATCACTACTGTCAACAGCGACCCAGTCACCAACGGCGACAACGCCTACTATAACATGATGGGACAGCGTTTCACTAACGGCAACAGCTTGCCTGCTGGAATCTATATCCACAATGGTAAAAAAGTGGTTATTAAGTAAATCTCACTGTAAGACATAAAATAAGAGGGCATGTCATTTTGACATGCCCTCTTATTTTCAATTTATATAAATAACTAATTAAATCCACTCAAATTTCTCAACCCCTGCACCTAACTCAAAGTGATATTTCACAATGCCAAGGTCTACTTTAGCATATGGGCCAAAACCTGCTTTCAAACTCACCTTGTTGCCCTCGTGGAGCGTAAACTTGAATTTCTGCTGATTGATTGCTGTTGGAGCAAGTAAGGCACATGCAACTCCTCGCTTATACCACTCTGGAGCGGTCGCCACATCTGTCTTACTCACCTTACCTGGGTACTTCCGCTTGTGATCAACCCCTTGTGTTGCACCATAGCCAACAGAGATAACACAAACCAGCTTCTCTCCTTCAGCAATAGCTAACACCGAACCAATTTTCTTGTAGCTAAGTCCCACCCAGCATGTGTTAAGTCCCATCTGTTGAGCTTCGAGCACAATTTTCTCTCCATAATATCCCACAGCCTCATCAAGTTTGTCATTCCTAGCACCTATCATGGCAAAATAGTACTTCACGTTACTGAACTTGCCATAACGAGCCAGCAAGCTCTCACCAAAGGAACGGGGCTCATCGGTGATAAATTGAATGCGAAGTCCACTTTGCTTATTACATTCAGCCACAAGTTTGTGCAACTGCTCTATCTTCTCAGGCTCAATAGAGTTCTCCAAATAATGCCTTACCGAATGCCTTGCTTTTATTGCTTCAATTAAGTCCATAATTATAATATCGTTTCTAAATATGTTTTCAAAGGTTTCATACCGCATTTGTCATAGAAAGCACGAGCCCCTGGGTTACATTCCCACACGTTTAAAGTGACATTATAGAAACCGTTTTTGCGCGCAAACTCAAGCACGTGATAATACAGACGCTGAGCAATATGTTGCCTGCGAAATGCCTCATCCACGCACAAATCATCAATATACAGAGTTTTAATATCGGTCCGGTTGTTATCATTAATGAACTGTTCTACCTGGCAGAAACAATATCCCAGCACCAAATCGCTGTCATCGGTCAAGACAAAAATAGGGGAGTGCTCAGTATCGGCAATGATAGCCTTAAGCTGCTCGTCCGAGTATTTACGATTGCCTTTTTTGAACAAGTCGGGACGCCCTTCAGCATGAACATTGTTGACCTGAGTCAACAGCTCATGAATGCGTGGAATATCAACGTATTGTGCTCTTCTGATTTCCATTTCAAATATTTTTTGTTTGCAAAAATAATTAAAAATAGGCAATTAAGCCATTTTCCCATTCAAAAATAGCACACCTATTTTCCTTCAAGTTTCAAGAAAGATTTTTGATTTTAGAGATTTTTGATTAAATTTGCACATTGAATATAATATTCATCAATTAGCATTAAAATGAAGAAAAAAGTAATGCTTGTCTTTGGCACTAGACCCGAAGCCATTAAGATGGCACCACTGGTAAAGTGCCTGCAACTGCGAGACAAAGAGTTTGAGCCTATAGTTTGCGTCACAGGACAGCATCGCGAGATGCTTGATCAAGTGCTCAAAATTTTCGACATAAAACCCGATTATGACCTTAATATCATGAAGGCAGGCCAAGATCTTTATGATGTAACCACACGCGTGTTGACTGGTATGCGCGATGTGCTATCACAGGCCAAGCCCGATGTTGTGCTAGTTCACGGCGACACTACAACCAGCACTGCTAGTGCGCTTGCTGCTTTCTATCAACAAATCCCTGTCGGTCATGTCGAAGCTGGTCTTAGAACATACAATATCTATAGCCCATGGCCCGAAGAGATGAATCGTCAGATTACAGGTCGCATCGCAACTCTCGACTTTGCCCCAACACCTCTAAGCCGAGAAAATCTGCTCAATGAGGGAGTGGGAGAAGAACACATCTATGTAACTGGTAATACAGTTATCGACGCCCTCCATATTGTGGTAAATAAGATAAAAAGCGACACCAAGTTGAGTGAAAAACTCAAATCCAACTTGCAAGAGCAAGGCTATGACGTGAAAAGATTGGATACAAATCGAAAACTCGTCCTCATTACTGGCCATCGCCGAGAAAATTTTGGTGATGGATTCTTGAATATCTGCAACGCCATCAAGCATTTGAGCGATAAATATCCCAATGTGGACTTTGTCTATCCCATGCACTTGAATCCAAACGTCCGCAAACCCATACACAAGATATTTGGAGACAATCTTAATGACTTAGGAAACTTATTCTTTATTGAACCACTTGAGTACCTCGACTTTGTGTTTTTGATGAACAAGTCAACAATAGTACTCACCGATAGCGGCGGCATACAAGAAGAGGCACCAGGGTTGGGCAAGCCAGTGCTTGTGATGCGCGACACAACCGAACGTCCTGAGGCACTTGATGCTGGCACGGTGAAACTAGTAGGTACTGATTATAACAAGATTGTTGACAATGTGTCATTGCTACTTGATGACGAGAATGAATACAGCATAATGAGTCGAGCCAACAATCCTTATGGAGATGGCAAAGCTAGCCCTCGCATTGTAGAGGCGCTACTCAAATTTAAGAAATAACGATAATAGCTCAAGATATAATGAAAGGTAAAATTTTAGTAGCTGGAGGTATGGGCTTTATTGGCTCACATACCACAGTAGAACTTCAAAACGCAGGTTATGAAGTAATAATAATCGACAACTTGTCGAACAGTAATATCGACGTCCTAGATGGCATTGAGAGAATAACTGGCATTAGACCAGTCTTTGTAGAAGGTGATTGCACCGACGTCAATGTTCTTCGCAAAATGTTCAACGACAACCCTGGCATTAATGGTATCATCGATTTTGCTGCTAGCAAAGCAGTGGGCGAGTCGGTTCAGAAACCCATCATGTACTATCGCAATAATCTTAACATCCTGCTTAATCTCCTTGAGCTGATGCCAGAGTTTGGTGTGAAAGGCTTTGTCTTCTCTTCCTCATGCACAGTCTATGGGGAACCTGACCAGAACCCCATTACCGAAGATGCACCTACCAAGAAAGCTACTTCTCCTTATGGTGCTACCAAGCAGGTCAGCGAGGACATTATTGCTGACGTGATTAAAAGCGGAAGCCCCATCAAGGCTGTTCTTCTACGATATTTCAACCCTATTGGAGCTCACCCAAGTGCCGAAATAGGGGAGTTGCCCAATGGTGTGCCTGCCAATCTGGTACCATATCTCACTCAAACTGCAATTGGAGTTCGCAAGGAGCTGAGTATTTTTGGCGATGATTACGATACTCCCGACGGTTCTTGCATCCGCGACTTCATAAATGTAGTCGACCTTGCCAAAGCCCATGTCAAAGCTCTTGAACGCATGCTTGAAAACAAGAGCGATGAACCTCTAGAGGTTTTCAACATTGGAACAGGCGAGGGAGCTTCGGTTCTGCAACTACTTGCTGCATTTGAGAAAGCTACTGGCGTGAAGGTTCCTCACAAGATAGTGGGTCGTCGCGAAGGCGATATAGTCAAGATTTGGGCCGACCCCAAGAAAGCCAACGAAGTTTTAGGTTGGAAGGCCGAGGAAACACTTGAGGATACAATGCTCAGTGCATGGAAGTGGCAACAACGCCTTCGTGAGCGCGGCATAATGTAACTATTATTTTGCGTTGTAGCAAATCTAACAAAATCATTAAACGATTAACGAACAACAATATAGTGAAAAATATAAGGAACTTTTGCATTATTGCACACATCGACCATGGTAAAAGCACTCTTGCCGACCGTTTGCTAGAATTCACTAAGACAGTGGGCGACAAAGAGATGCAAAATCAAGTTCTCGACGACATGGATTTGGAGCGTGAGCGTGGAATCACAATCAAAAGCCATGCCATACAGATGGATTATACTTTAGGTGGCGAGAACTATACTCTCAACCTCATTGACACTCCGGGACATGTCGATTTCTCCTACGAAGTGTCAAGATCTATAGCTGCATGCGAGGGAGCGCTTCTAGTAGTCGACGCCACTCAAGGAGTTCAGGCACAGACCATCAGCAACCTTTATATGGCTATTGACAATGGCCTCGAGATAATTCCTGTCATCAACAAGATAGACATGGATAGCGCTCACCCCGACGAGGTGGAAGATGAGATTGTGGAACTGCTAGGATGTGATCCCGAAGAGATTATCCGTGTTAGTGCCCGCACAGGCGAGGGTGTTCCAAAGGTGCTCGAGGCTATCGTGGCACGCATTCCTGCTCCAAGCGGTGATCCCGATGCTCCTCTGCAAGCATTAATTTTCGACTCCGTATTTAATCCTTTCCGTGGAATTATCGTATATTTCAAAATTGAAAATGGAAGCATCCACAAAGGTGATCTTGTGAAGTTTGTAAATACAGGAAAGCAATATAATGCCGACGAAATTGGTGTGCTTAAGCTCCAGATGGCACCTCGTACCGAACTTACTACAGGTACAGTTGGCTACATCATATCTGGCATCAAGACCTCGGCCGAAGTGCGTGTGGGTGATACCATCACTCATGTTGCAACTCCTTGCGAAAAAGCTATCGAAGGATTCCAGGAAGTAAAGCCAATGGTCTTTGCTGGAGTCTATCCAATTGACCCTGAAGACTTTGAGAACTTGCGCACATCTCTAGAGAAACTACAACTCAATGATGCATCACTCACGTTCACTCCCGAATCATCAGTTGCTTTGGGCTTTGGATTCCGTTGTGGATTCCTTGGACTGCTTCACATGGAGATTGTTCAGGAACGACTCAGCCGTGAGTTCAATATGGAGGTAATCACCACTGTGCCAAACGTTTCCTATAAAGTTTATGATAAAAAAGGCGAGATGACCGAGGTTCACAATCCTGCAGGCTTGCCCGACCCAACACTCATCGAACACATAGAGGAACCATATATACGTGCCTCAATCATTACTCAGAGTGAGTTCATGGGGCCAATCATCACTCTGTGCCTAGGCAAGAGGGGAGAGCTGGTTAAACAGGACTACATCTCAGGAAACCGAATGGAACTGACCTTTGACATACCGCTCGGCGAGATTGTGATTGATTTCTACGACAAACTCAAGAGCATATCAAAGGGATACGCATCGTTCGACTACTACATCCATGACTTCCGAGATTCAAAGCTCATCAAGATGGATATCCTTCTCAATGGGCAACCTGTCGACGCACTCAGTTCGCTCATTCATGTCGACAATGCTGTATCGCTTGGGCGCCGCATGTGCGAGAAACTCAAGGAACTCATTCCTCGCCAGCAGTATGACATCGCCATCCAGGCGGCTATAGGAGCAAAAATCATAGCTCGTGAAACTGTTAAGCAAGTGCGCAAAGACGTGACAGCCAAGTGCTACGGTGGCGACGTAAGCCGCAAGCGAAAGCTTCTCGAAAAGCAGAAAGCCGGCAAAAAACGCATGAAACAAATCGGAACAGTTCAAGTACCTCAGAAAGCATTCCTTGCTGTACTTAAACTTGACTAAGATTCAACGGTTAACAAATCAATATTATCTAGTGTATTTATTCTATGCAATAAATACACTTTTTCTTTTGCCCATTTAATACTATGAGTGAAAATGATATTGCCACAATATTATTCAAACCTCATGGTCGAAGTAGGCTTAATAGATGAAATAATATAGGACGGCCCTATAAGGGTGATATATGAAATCACAATAATCGCAATATTTAGTATTACTAGTGCCGGCACATTGATGCTGACTGGGACATAATTCATATAATAGGCATCAGGGTCGAGCTTAATTACATGTAAATATTTCTGAATTAAAGCCAAACCTATTCCCACAATGTTACCAATCAATATTGACTTGAAAATGAGCTTTTGAGTCAAGTAAATAAATATTTTCCTTATCGAGGCGTTTCCTGTTCCTATTGCCTTGAAAAGGCCTATCATCTTGATGCGCTCTAGCACAATCATGAGCAATGCCGATATCAATGTGAATGATGATACAATAACCATGAGTACCAAAATTATAACCACATTCATATCAAGCATTCCTAACCATGTATAATAAGAGATATTGTTCTGGCGTGTACTTGTCACTGTATAGACAGTAGATGTGTCGTCATCCCCAAACGACTGCTCAGCCAGAACACCATACAGTTCATAGGAATCATGCTCAATTTTGTCTATGTTGTCAAGATTAACTCCCACATAGTTTCCTTCATGCGCTTTCCAGTTATTGACGCTCTGCAGCAATGCGATGTTACCCACTATGAAAGCCTTATCAAATGTATCGAAGTCAGTGTTGAAAATGCCTACAATCTTGCAATTTCTCACCTTGACCTTGCTGTCTATGAAATAAGTGTAAATCTTATTGCCTACATCAAGATTCAATTCATTGGCAATAGACTGTGATATCAAGATTTCTTGAGTGCTGTCAGGGTCTTCAAAATTAGGAATTCGGCCTTTGAGAAGATGCGACTTGAGAAATGTAAAATCAAATTTATCATCAACGCCTCTAAACTGTAAACCTTTGAAATCTTCATCGGTCTTTAAAATAGCAGGTTTTTCAGCTATTAGAGAATAGGAGGTTATGCGTTGTACCAATGATGTGTCTTTCTTGAGCGCATTGTCCACCTCCCTTAAATCAACGACCGAATAATTATTGTCTATCCCAATTGCGCCATTCAATACTTTTAGGTGAGAATCGAGGCTGTTGATTTTAGTCGTAATCTCATGCTTGAATCCCAGCACTATAAAAACAGACAAAATCATAATGACTATTGCCAGAATGATGCCGACCAATGCCACATTGAGGCTTGGCGAACCTTTCTCGCCACTACCCAATTTAAGTCTCGATGCTATGAAGAATTCAAACTTCATTCTTTATTTCAACCCCAACAGATATTAATAATTTGCAAAAATACTCATTTTTTCCTCTTCAATGGCATTTTTTGTTTTATTTTATGCCCCAATTTATTAATTTTGCACGCTAAAACAAAAGTTTGTTTCAATGCTAAGAAAAATTCTAGTTGTTATAATATCGCCCAAGGTTGGTTGGCAAATCATTGATGACAGCAGTAATTCCACTCAACGAGTGCTATCGAGTGTGTTTTTTCCGCTGCTAGCACTGTTAGCCTTGTCGTGCTTTGTACCAATGATTTATGACAGCACAACTAACACACTTTCATCTTCACTGATGAATGCCATTGTATCGTTTTCAAAATTCATGATTACCTATTTCCTGTGCAGTTATCTGCTGTCAGGATTCTACCCTCAATTTAACCGAAGTCATGTTGCCCAGGCAAAACTTAACAACTACATTATTTACAATCTTGCGTTTCTTATCATCCTCTCAATATTGTTGAACATACTTAATGCCGAGTTTTCGCCGTTATATTTCCTCTTTTTATACATGCCATACATGGCTTACCGTGGCACCGATTTCTTATGCATAAAGAGTGGGAGAAATTTCAAATTTGTCCTGATTTCATCGCTCATGATGCTGGCCCTTCCATTCATTATAGGGTGGATTCTTGATTCATTAATTAATAGATAACGACGCTTAACTTGTTTGTACTATGGCGAATAACAATATAAACATAAAAAATCGAAGAGCCACTTTCGACTATGAAATAGTTGAAACTTTCACAGCTGGTATTGTACTAACGGGTACTGAGATAAAATCAATAAGGCAAGGAAAAGCTGGTCTTACCGATACTTATTGCATGGTAGAAAACAATGAGCTGTGGATGAAGGGAATGTATATTGCCGAATATTCCTATGGTTCTTACAACAACCATGCAACTCACCGTGACCGCAAATTACTGCTCAATCGCAAAGAGATTAACAAGATAGGCAAAGCGTGTCAGCAGCCTGGTTATTCAATCATTCCGCTACGGTTATTTATTGATGAGCGGGGATTGGCAAAAGTTGTGATTGCAATTGCGAGAGGTAAAAAACAATATGACAAACGCCAGTCAATAAAAGAACGTGAAGACAAGCGTGCAATGGATCGTTTGTTCAAGAAATAACAGAAGAAATAATAGGGGAGAGGTGCACTATTTTTAAAATATTGCATTTATCGAAACAATACAAGCTCGTTCTTTTGGAATGTAGAATGGAGTTACAGCAACACTTGCAGTACTGCTCGTCTTTTCGTTGATTTTGAACAATTTACGTTCAAAAGGCAGAAGCCAGTTCCCAATTCTAGCACTTAATATTCCAATACCAGCTCCCATAAGAACGTCATTAAGCCAGTGCCTATTGTTGTATAAACGCAAGAATGCCACACCAGTAGCTATGACATAACCAGCTGTTCCATAAATATTTCCATACTCCATGCGTAATAATTCGGCACCAGTAAACGCCAAAGCCACATGACCACTTGGGAATGAATGATTGTCACTCATATCGGGACGATGCTCATGTATTGTATATTTCATACCATATGACATTGCTATCATTGCCATATGAGCTGTAGCTGATATTAGAAATCTCTCCTTGAAATTATGTTTTGATTTTATCCCAATACTTCCCATCAACAAATGCGCAGCCGATGGCACAAAACGCAAATAATCATCGACTTTACAGCGGCTATCGCCACTCAAATCGGTCATTGCATCCTTTATCGACAAGTTTAAATTGTTATCATTGTCAAGGGCTCCTATAATACCTGTAACCATAAACACTCCTGGAACTATAAGCTGTTTTGCGTTAAATTTGCTTGACGATAAGTAAGGAGTGGTGCAAATATTGAATTCTCGCGGAGTTATTTTGGGCAATGAGTCGTGACTTGAGATTTTATCAGCTGAATCGGAACTCGGCAATTTTTCCGAAATCTCAGTTTCTTGTAATACGGTAATCTGTTGAGAATATGCACAATTAGGAATGGCTAAAATAATAACCATTAATAATAATGTTGTGACAATTATATTTATATATTCTCTCATTATAAAGAAAACTCTCAAAAAGAAAGTACTTGTTATCCTTTGAATTTACAAAAATAGTCCTTTATCATGGCAATTCAAAACAATTCACTTTCAAAACCAATTCTTTTAATCTTTATTTTCATTGCTTTGTTTTATAATCAGTATTATGTTAAATAAGAAGTAGAATATATTGCATGTTCCATTTTAATACCCTATTTAGGATAAAAAACGAGGAAATATTTGTAATTTTGCAAAATCATTTATAAAAGAACTATCATGAGTTCCAAACTATTACAGGACATAGAAACGTTTGAAGACTACGGACATCCTTTAATTATAGCCGGTCCATGCAGTGCCGAATCTAAAGAACAAGTTCTAACCACTGCTCACGAACTAAATAAAATTGGAATCAATATATTTCGTGCCGGTTTGTGGAAACCGCGCACTCTCCCCAGTTCATTTGAAGGCGTAGGCCAACAAGGACTTGAATGGCTCATTGAAGTCAAACATCAAACAGGAATGCGTGTTGCTACCGAAGTGGCTACTCCACTGCACGTTGAAGCTTCTTTAAAGGCAGGAATAGACATTTTGTGGATTGGGGCAAGAACTGTAACCAATCCTTTTGCAATGCAAGAGATAGCCGATGCTCTTTCAGTAAACCCCGACGTTATAGTTCTTGTAAAAAACCCCATCAACCCCGATATTGATTTATGGATTGGGGCTTTACTCAGAGTTTACAATGCAGGAATAAGAAAACTTGGCGCTATACACCGCGGTTTCAGCACCTATGGTAACCACATTTTCCGCAACTCTCCTCAATGGAACATTCCCATTGAATTACATCGCCGAATACCACATCTGCCCATTTTGTGTGATCCATCTCACATGGGCGGCAAACGCGAGTACATCCCTACCCTATCGCAATCGGCTCTTGATATGGGTTTTAACGGCCTATTTATTGAGTCGCATTGCAATCCCGACAAGGCATTGAGTGACAAGGAACAGCAAATAACTCCAAACCAACTCAACACCATCATCAATTCTTTGGTAATCAGAGAAAAAGGCTTTGCAACAACCGAGTTGAACTTATTGCGAGAACTAATTGACCAGTGCGACAACGAACTGCTCGAAGTTCTTGCTAGAAGAATGCACATAAGTCGTCAAATCGGTACTCTTAAGAAAGATCACAAACTCCAAGTCGTACACACCGACCGATATAACAGCATACTTAACAAAATGATTGAGCAAGGTGACAAACTTCAAATGAATCCAGAATTCATTAAAAAAGTGATGAGTGCCATTCATGAGGAATCGGTAAGACAACAAATCCAGATTCTAAATAAAAACGACAAAAACAATTAGAAAAGCAATATCTTACAGAAATAATGTCCTTTTTATGATTATTAATGTTCTTGATTGGTCTATTTACCCTCATTTTAAGTAAATTTCACCCTATAAACTTTGTGGTATCGGTGATTTTTCGCAACTTTGCAAGTTATTTTTTTACAGGCATATTAGACCAATGAATTTTAGTTTAACAATTGCAGAACTGGCAGCACTCATCAATGGTGAAATAGAAGGTGATTCTAAAGCCATAATTAATGGGTATGCCAAGATTGAAGAAGCAACAGAAGGTTGTCTCACATTCCTCGCCAATCCTAAATACACTCATTTCATCTATTCTACAAAAGCTACAGCAGTCTTAGTTAGAAAAGATTTTGTGCCCGAGCATCCAATTAACATCAATCTCATCAGAGTTGATGATCCTTATGAAACCCTTGCCAAATTGCTTAATTTAGCCAATAGCCAACTTCCGGTCAAGCAAGGCATTGAGAATCCATCTTTCATTGATGAAACAGTCAAACAAACCGAGGGACTGTATGTAGGCGCTTTCGCCTACATTGGCAAGAATGTTAAATTGGGCAAAAACGTCAAGGTTTATCCACAAGTTTACGTTGGTGACAATGTGACTCTGGGCGATGACGTCATTCTATATCCTGGTGTGAAAATCTATCATGGTTGCCGCATTGGGAATCGATGCATTATCCAGGCTGGGGCTGTAATAGGTGGCGATGGTTTCGGCTTTGCACCCAAGGAAGATGGAACCTATGAGAAAATTGCACAAGTTGGTATAGTTATTCTTGAGGACGACGTTGAAATTGGCGCCAACACCACAATCGACCGAGCTACAATGGGAGCAACCATTGTTAAACGTGGCACAAAACTCGATAACCTCATCCAAGTTGCACACAATGTAGAGATTGGCGAGAACAATGTAATGGCAGCTCAAGTGGGTATTGCTGGTTCAACTAAGATTGGAAATCACAATATGGTAGGCGGCCAAGTTGGCTTTTCTGGTCACATCACTGTGGGTGATAACAACGGTATTGGAGCTCAGTCGGGATTACCCAAGAGCATTGGCAACGGCCTCCAGATAATAGGTTCTCCCCCCGTAGGCATTAGAGAATATTACAAAAATTACTTATATACACAGCGATTGTCAGAAATGGCTCACGAAATCAAAGACCTTAAGAAGGCAATCGACAATCTCACAAAAGATAATCAGTAATTCAGAATATATGAAACAAAAAACTCTCAAGACTCCATTTAGCGTTAGCGGCAAGGGGTTACACTCTGGCCTTAACGTGGAGGCAACGTTTAAGCCCGCTCCAGAGAATACTGGCTACATTTTCAAGCGCATTGACCTTCAAGACGCTCCAGTGATTGAAGCACTTGCCGAAAACGTGATTGAAACCAATCGCGGTACTGTCATTGCTTGCAAGACTAATAAAGACGTAAAGGTTGGAACTATAGAGCACTCTATGGCCGCACTCTATGCCGCTGGAGTTGATAACTGTATAATTGAGATTAACGCACCCGAAATGCCCATACTCGACGGCAGCGCAATTCAATACAGCGAGAAGATTGAAGAAGTTGGTCTTCAAGAGCAAGCTGCCGAACGTGAGTTTTATGTGGTGAAACAGCGTATCAAGGTAGTTGACGAAGCAACAGGCTCTTCACTTATTGTTTTGCCCGACGACGACTTCTCTATCGACACAATGATTGAGTTTGAATCTCCAGTGCTGTCCAACCAGTTTGCATCGCTCACATCAATTGCTGATTTCAAAGACGAGATTGCCAGCAGCCGAACTTTTGTATTTGTACGCGAAATCCTTCCTCTTGTCGACAACAATCTCATTAAGGGCGGCGACCTTGACAATGCTATTGTTATCTACGACAAGAAAATGAGCCAAGAAGAACTTGACAAAATAGCCGATGTTGCAGGTGCCCCACACATACCTAATGACCAATTAGGTTATCTTAACCACAAACCACTAACCCATCCTAATGAGCCTGCACGCCACAAGCTGCTTGATGTTATGGGTGACTTAGCCTTAATAGGAAGACCACTGAAGGGACGCATAGTAGCCACTAGACCGGGCCACACAATCAACACCCGCCTCTCAAAGCAGATTCGCAAGGAGCTACGCTATCAAAATGTTCAGGCACCACTTTATGACCCCAATAAGGCTCCTGTCATGGACATCAATCGCATCAGGGAACTACTACCCCATCGCTATCCCATGCAGTTGGTCGACAAAGTAATAGAAATCAGCGACAATTATATTGTTGGCGTGAAAAACGTGACAAGCAACGAGCCCTTCTTCCAGGGTCATTTCCCACAAGAGCCCGTGATGCCTGGTGTGCTGCAGATTGAAGCCATGGCACAAGTTGGAGGCCTGCTAGTGCTTAGCAGCGTTGACGACCCCGAGCGTTATTCAACCTATTTTATGAAGATTGACAATGTGAAATTCCGCCAGAAGGTTGTACCTGGCGACACACTTATTTTCCATATATCATTCATGACACCGTTGCGCCGTGGATGTGCTGTAATGAAAGGTTATGCCTTTGTAGGTGAAAAAATTGTGAGTGAAGTAGAATTTATGGCCCAAATTGTTAAGAACAAATAATACAAAAGTTTTTTTGAAATGAATATATCACCACTTGCTTATATCAGCGAGAATGCTATGATTGGTAAAAACGTCACTATAGGACCGTTTGTTACCATCGATGAGAATGTAGTAATTGGCGACGGAACTATTATTGATTCTAATGCTGTTATTCACTCGGGTGCACGAATTGGCAACAACTGCCACATCCATTCGGGTGCCGTTGTAAGCGACATTCCGCAAGATCTCAAGTTTAAAGGAGAGGACAGCCTTACAATCATAGGCGACAACACTAGCATTCGTGAGTTTGTAACCATACATCGAGGCACTGCATCTAAAGGCAAAACCGTCATAGGCGACAATTGTCTCATTATGGCTTATTGTCATGTGGCGCATGATTGTATCTTAGGCAATAATGTGATTATGTCCAACACTGTGCAACTGGCTGGCGAAGTTGAAGTCGACAATTGGGCTGTTATCGGAGGCGGAGCACTCATACATCAGTTCACTAAAATAGGTCCTCATGTGATGGTTCAAGGCGGAACTTTGGTCAACAAAGACATTCCTCCCTATGTAATGGTTGGACGCTATCCCATGTCCTACGAGCGAGTAAACTCAATCGGTCTGCATCGACGTGGTTTCAGCAATGACCAGATAAACGGAATCCAAGACATTTACCGCGCTTTATATATGTCGGGGTTGAACACAAGCGATGCACTTAAAAAAGTGGAGGCCGAACTGCCTCAATCTCCCGAACGTGACGAAATCGTCAACTTTGTTAAGAATTCCAAGCGAGGCATAGTGAGAATGGGTATTTAACAACCCACTTCACACAATATAATAATATACCGGACAAGGCTATTGAGCTTTGTCCCGTTATTTCTTCTATATAAACCACTATAGAAGGTCGAGCTTATTGCTACCCATCACATAGTAGATGCGACTCAATATATTCTTTAGAGCCTCATTTCTGGGCATGAGTTTATATGCCTTCTCAAGATAAGGCAATGCCTCTTCATATAGAGCCTTAGCCTTGGCCGACTTATGGTCGTTGTTCTCAATAGCCTTATTATAAAGAGCCTTACCCAAGTCAAAAAGTGCTATGGGATGCTCTTCATTCAGCTTTACAGCCTTTTTATAGTAAGGCAGTGCTTCATCTATTCCTTTCTCTATCTCAATTAACTGCCCTTTAAGATCATAGTAATCAGCAACAAGAGAGTCACTTTGAATCACTTCATCCAGTAATGAATTGGCCTCTACATAGTTCTTGCTCTTGAGATAGTGGTTTATCAAAATGTGGACATAGCGCGGATCTTTCGAGCCGAGCATGTCGTGCGCCTCATGAGCCACACTTACCAGGTAAATTGTATCCTGCTGCTTAATCAGTGCCTCAATCCAAGTGTCGTAGAGCGCTTTTTTTCTATAGCCACGATTACGTGCATTTGCCAGTTGAATCACCGCTTTATCATATTCTTGGGCTTGATAGGCGGCAAGACCTTGAAAAAAGCGGTTATATCCTATTACCGAATCGGGTTCAGCAACTTTTTTATTCTTAGCCCATTCACTAGTGGCTATTTCGCAATAGATATCCCAAGCCCTGTAGGCATGCTCCCAATCGTTTGCAAGATAAAAGTCGCCCGCCACAGCGCTATAATCTACCATGTGGTCCACTACCCTATTAACAATATCTTGCGAATACTTGGTTTTTACTTTGCACTTCTTTGTTTTCTTGTCAATAATAGGATTACCTTTCTTGTCAGTCATTTTAACCGAATCTTTGACAAGTGCAACTTGAAACTTATCATATCCGTCAATCAACGCCAAACCAGCCTCTACAGGATTCACCTTCTCACCAAGAGCCTTGTTATTCAACATCTTGTCATATATAGAATACTGGATTTTGCCTGCAATCCACCATGGCTCAGCCTTATCTTTAGTTTCTTCGTTCTCAAGGGTTTTGGAGATTTTTTTCAGCGAGTTCTTGTAATTGTCAACTGTGAGCGAGAGCCCACCAATCTCTTTCTTCACCTCATTGACAAGGCGTTGCTGCGCAGCAACCCATATCATACCACTTGCGATAAAGATTAATACAAGAACAGTTTTTTTCATCATTATTATTTTTAAACGCTGTGCACAACATAATGAAAACATGATGTGCACAGCGTTATATAGAATTACTATTAATAAAACTTCAAATCAATGTAATACAATTACTTAGCAAGCTCTTTGTATTTCTTGAGCAACTCAAGTTTATTCTGGGCATCTTGAAGCATCTCGGGCGAGATATTGTTATTAAGTTCCACTGCCTTAGCAAGATACTCAATGGGCTTGTCAAGCAAGTGAGCCACGTCCTTGGCAACACCAGCATCGGTCAACGCCTTAGATTCATTGATTGCATTGCTCACGAGGCCAGAATAACCAACACCCATGCAGTAGCAAGCAAAAGCGTTGTTTGGATCTTTTGCGATAGCAGCCTCATAGGCGGGAATTGCTGCTTCGAAGCCCTTCTCAAACTCCTTAACACGAGCCATGAGAATGTAGAGGTTATTATTAGTGGGAACTGCAGCAATCATGTGCTCGAGTGCCTCATTAGCAGCAGCATAGTTGCTCTCGTCTACATACTTCCTGATAATCTGGTTAGGAGCATCGTCAATGAACTGGTCGATGTCGTTAGCTGTGTAACCCAATTCTTTTGCCTTTACCATATTGATGAAGCAGTTCTTGTAGTCTTTATCAAAATAGTTGGCAAAGCCCTGGAGGAACAATGTCTCTGCAAGAGTCGAAACATCTACATTGTTAGCATATTTCGACTGAAGCAATTCGGCATTGTGACCATAGGCAATCGCAGCATTATGATAATCCTCTTTTGCACGATAATACTCACCAACAATGAGGAAATCGTTCTGTTCAATCATTGTGCCAAAAGCCTTTACGATGTCGCCCGAAACTTTGGTTTTGAACTTAGGCATGCCAGTCTTCTTATCAAGTTTGGGACTACCATCCTTGTTAGTCTCAAAGATAGTATCGCAAGCAAGTGCCTTGCAGAACAGGTCATAGCTCTTCTGTAAGCCTTCAGCGCCCTCTTCATCAAGATTGCCGCTTTGTGCTTTCAGGAAGTAGTTGTTATAGGCTTTCTGAGCCTCACCAAAGAGAGACTTAGAATCCTCAGCATTAGCACCCATCACAATGAAGGATGCGATAGCCACGAATAAGAAAATCTTTTTCATAATAAAAATGTTTATTGTTACTAATTTCAATTTGTTATCTCAGTTATTTATTATTTATCAATTTCATTAAATGGCAAAGTGCCTTCTTGGTCATAAGACTGCGAATCGCCATTTTCGTTTAATTGCTCATCGTTTTTTTCTGCTGCTCTAGTGCTGTCATCAAACATGATGTCTTGCTGCAGTCCCTCACCCTCGGGGATATACTCCTCTATCTTCTCGGGGTCGGTATCAACTTTGCAAACCGATGCAATCTCGTCGTTCTTCTTCTCTAAGTTAATCAGGCGAACACCCTGGGTGTTACGGCCTTGAACTCTGAGGTCTGCAACTTTCAAGCGAATTGTGATTCCCGACTTGTTGATAATCACAATGTCGTTGCTGTCATTCACATTACGTATTGCAATAAGCTTGCCAGTTTTTTCGGTGATATTTATTGTCTTCACACCCTTGGCACCACGGTTAGTCACACGGTAGTCATCAAGCTTCGAGCGCTTACCCATACCTTGTTCCGAAAGAACAAGCACATCGTCCTGGGCAGTTGAGCGCATACAAATCATGCCAACAACTGCATCGTTGCCTCCGTCTAGAGTCATACCCTTCACACCGGTAGCGGTTCGACCCATTGGTCTTACCTTAGTTTCCGAGAAGCGGATAGCACGGCCATTGCGATTGGCGAGAACAATCTCACTATCGCCTTCAGTAAGCACAGCACCAATGAGCTGGTCGTTATCACGAATGTTAAGTGCGTTAACACCATTCACGCGTGGACGAGAGAATTCCGAAAGACGAGTTCTCTTGACAACACCGTTCTTTGTACCGAATACAATATAGTGATTCTGATTGTATTCTGGGTCTTTCAGCTTAGTAGCTCTGATAAACGCATAGATGCGGTTCTCAGGACCAATGTTGAGCACGTTCTGAATGGCGCGGCCCTTGGAGTTCTTCGCTCCCTCGGGAATCTCAAACACGCGCAACCAGTAGCAACGGCCCAGCGCTGTGAAGAACAACATGTAATTATGATTTGTTGCTTCATAGATATACTCGATGAAGTCTTCGTCGCGAGTGGCACTTCCCTTTGCACCCACTCCACCGCGGTTCTGTGTGCGGTACTCACTCAATGGAGTGCGCTTGATATAGCCAAAGTGCGAAATGGTGATAATCATTGGATCATCGGGATAGAAGTCCTCAGCGTTCATTTCCTCGGCCGAATACTCAATTTGAGTGCGGCGCTCGTCTCCAAACTTGTCACGAACCTCGATGAGTTCGTCTTCTATAACTTTGCGGCACACGTCGGGATTTGTCAAAATTTCTTCAAGGTGTGCGATTGTCTTCAACAACTCTTCCATCTCGGCATGAAGCTTGTCTTGTTCAAGGTTGGTGAGCTGACGAAGGCGCATCTCAACGATTGCGCGGGTCTGAATGTCGTCTAGGTTGAATCGCTCTCCCAAGCGCTGACGTGCTTCGTCAGTTGTCTTGCTGCTGCGGATGATGTGGATTACCTCATCAATGTTGTCGCTAGCAATAATCAATCCCTCGAGGATATGAGCACGCTCCTTCGCTTTCTTGAGCTCAAATTCAGTGCGGCGAATCACCACCTCATGACGATGCTCAAGGAAATAGTAAAGCATGTCACGCAAGGTCACTGTCTGTGGACGACCCTTCACGAGGCACACGTTGTTCACGCTGAACGAAGACTGCAACTCTGTCATCTTGTAAAGCTTATTGAGCAGCACATTGGCATTGAAATCCTTCTTAACGTCGATAACGATGCGCATTCCATGGCGGTCGCTCTCGTCGTTGATGTTCGAAATGCCGTCAATGCGTTTATCCTCTACAAGACCTGCAATATTCTCAATGAGCTCGCGCTTGTTCACATTATAGGGAATCTCAGTCACCACAATGCGGTCATGGCCATGCTCGGTCTCAATCTCGGCTTTTGAGCGGATTACGATACGACCCTTACCAGTCTCGAAAGCATCGCGCACTCCCTGATAGCCGTGAATAATACCACCCGTTGGGAAGTCAGGGGCGATTATGTACTTCATCAAGCCATCTGTGTCGATGTCGGGATTCTCAAGCATTGCAAGGCAAGCGTTAATCGACTCGGTGAGGTTGTGGGGAGCCATATTGGTCGCCATACCTACCGCAATACCCGAACCTCCGTTAACTAGCAAGTTGGGGAAGCGGGTTGGCAACACCTCGGGTTCATCAAGGGTGTTGTCGAAGTTTGGTACAAAGTTCACTGTGTCTTTGTCCATGTCGCGCATCATCTCCTCGCCCATCTTGCCTAGGCGGGCCTCAGTGTAACGCATAGCAGCTGGGCTGTCGCCGTCAACCGAGCCAAAGTTTCCCTGGCCGTCTACAAGCGGGTAGCGCATCGCCCAGTCCTGGGCAAGACGCACCATTGCCAAATAGACCGACGAGTCGCCGTGGGGGTGGTACTTACCAAGCACATCACCCACAATGCGCGCGCTCTTCTTGTAAGGAGCGTTGGAAAAGTTTCCTAATTTTTCCATACCGAAAAGCACCCTGCGATGCACTGGCTTGAAACCGTCACGCACGTCGGGCAGGGCTCGAGACACGATAACCGACATCGAATAGTCGATGTAGCTGGTCTTCATCTCGTTTTCGATATTGATCTCAATAATTCGATCGTTGTTCATCTCTAAAAATTTAAAATTTTACCTGTGGCGAGCTGCAAATCCAGCGAAATGTTGCCTCAATCATCACAGTCACGCCGTAACATTAAAATTAACCTACAAAGTTAATACATTTCTAGCAAACAAACACTATCTTTTACCCCTAATTTATGTTTTTTGATACTAAATTTAAACTAAAAGCACACCTCACTAAAGATTGCAAAAAATGCTATCGCTAACGTCATAAATTGTCTTAAATACCTCAAGACCGAAAGGCAACAATAATGTCATCTAATGAAATTGTTTATAATCGTATTTAATCGTCCGACAAAAACAACCACGCGCAGCAAAATTATGCATTGAACATTATGAATTAAAATACTATTGTCTCGCTCTCTCCCTCCCATTATCTTTGTCCCAATAGAGTTCTTTAACCATTGCTTTAATTCACTCTGCCATGCCAGCCAACAACAATATACTATTAATTTACCACAGTATTGTTTTGATTATCAGCATTATCTACAAAATATACCAAAAATTTTGAGTCAAGTGAGTCAGGCGAGTCAGGTGAGTCAGGCGAGTCAGGCGAGTCCAGCGAAACAAGTGAGTCAATGACGTTCTTCAATCAATATCTTCGCTTCTCGGCACAAAGCGCATTCAAAACATGGCACGGAATTTGCTTTAATTATTTACATATAATTTAAATGAAGAATAATGACACAAAGAGAAATAAACATACTTGATGACATCGATATGATGACGCTTCTACAGGAGATGGAACTGCCTGTGGTCGACGGCGTTGACTTCGCTAGCGACGAGGAAGACGACGATTTTGACGACATGGACGACAACGGCACAGTAGCAGGCGGCAGCACCGAGAAGCGCACACAGCGACGAAATGTCACAAAAAATGACAACGCGACACCTGTTATAAATAAATATGGCAAAGACATTACTTGCCAAGCTGCAAATGGCGAGCTTGATCCTGTTGTAGGACGTGAGCGTGAAATTGAGCGCTTGGCACAAATCCTAAGCCGTCGTAAGAAAAACAATCCGGTACTCATTGGCGAACCAGGAGTTGGAAAATCAGCTATCGTCGAAGGACTCGCACAGCGCATCGTTGAGCGCAAAGTCGCACGAGGCCTTATGGAGAAACGCATTGTTGCACTCGACATGGCTTCGGTTGTAGCAGGCACTAAGTATCGTGGACAGTTCGAGGAGCGCATAAAAGCCATTATTGATGAGGCCTCCAAGAGCGATGACGTGATTCTCTTCATCGACGAGATTCACACCATTGTGGGTGCTGGTAATGCCAGCGGAACTATGGATGCTGCCAACATGCTCAAACCTGCCCTGGCACGCGGTGAAGTGCAATGCATTGGCGCTACCACCCTTGACGAGTATCGCAAGAACATCGAGAAGGATGGAGCATTAGAGCGCCGTTTCCAGAAAGTGCTTGTGGACGCTTCCACACCCGAAGAAACCATAGAAATCCTCAACAACATCAAAGAGGCCTACGAGAAACATCATGGCGTGATTTATACTCCCGAAGCTATACAGGCTTGCGTAACGCTCACCAACCGCTACATCAGCGACCGCGCCTTTCCCGACAAAGCCATTGACGCTATGGACGAGGCTGGTTCACGTGTTCACATCTCAAAGGTTGAGACTCCCAAGGAGATTGAAGAACTTGAGAAGCAAATAGCCGAGGCGCAGGAAAACAAACTCAAAGCTGTTCAAGCTCAGAACTTTGAAAGTGCAGCAAACTATCGCGACCGCCAAGAGAAGCTCAAACTCGAGCTCCAGGACTTTAAAGATAAGTGGGAAGCCGAACTCGACAAAAAACGCGAGACGGTCGACGAGAATGATATCGCACAAGTTGTCGCTATGATGACAGGTGTACCCGTGCAACGCATCGCTCAGAGCGAAGGCATCAGGCTACTGGGCATGAACGATGAACTCAAGTCAAAAATCATTGGGCAGGATGAAGCCATCGACAAAATTGCTAAGGCCATACGTCGCAACCGTGTTGGTCTAAAAGATCCAAACCGACCAATAGGCTCTTTCATGTTCCTTGGACCAACGGGTGTTGGTAAAACTCTGCTTGCTAAACGACTAGCCGAGTTCCTATTCAACTCGCCCGACGCACTCATCCGCATCGACATGAGCGAATATATGGAGAAGTTCAACGTGTCACGACTTGTGGGAGCACCTCCGGGATATGTGGGTTATGAGGAAGGCGGACAATTGACCGAGAAAGTGCGCCGTCGTCCTTACTCCGTTGTTCTTCTCGACGAAATCGAGAAAGCTCATCCCGATGTGTTCAACATGCTGTTGCAAGTGCTTGACGAAGGTGCTTTGACCGACAGTCTTGGCCGCAAAGTGGATTTCAAGAACACCATTATTATAATGACGTCAAACATTGGCACTCGCGAACTCAAAGATTTCGGCGCCGGTGTGGGTTTCAACACTCAAGAGCTCACCAAGGAGCGCTCCGACTCGGTAATCCGCAAGGCCCTGAACCGCAGCTTCTCACCTGAATTTCTGAATCGTGTTGACGACATAATCACATTCTCGAGCCTAAATAAGGAGGACATACTCAAGATTGTTGATATCGAACTTGAGATGTTCTACAAGAGAGTGGAAGAACTAGGTCATAAACTCATCATCACCGATGCAGCCAAGCAGTTTGTCGCCGATGCCGGCTTTGACATTCAGTATGGCGCCCGCCCACTCAAGCGAGCTATCCAGTCACACATCGAGGATCCAATGTCAGAGCTTCTGCTCAAGCATGAGGATATGACAAGCGCTACCATCACAATTGATGTTAAAGACGACGAAATTGTCGCCTCAATCAAGTAAGTGACAATTTTTCATCATGCTATACAAAATGTCACACACCATGGTGTGTGGCATTTATTTTGCATAATATCAAAGCAGAAAAACAAATATAATTTGTTACTAAAAAACTCAGAACTAAAAACTAATAATTATATATATTATGGCAAAAGGTTCAATTGGGGTAACAACCAACAACATTTTCCCCGTTATTAAAAAGTTTCTTTACAGCGACCACGAGATTTTCTTGCGCGAGCTGATTTCTAACGCAGTAGATGCGACTCAAAAACTCAAAACCCTCGCCGCCGCAGGCGATTTCAAAGGTTCAACCGAAGATTTGAAAGTGAGTGTCACTATTGATAAGGACTCAGGCACACTCACCGTTAGCGACCACGGCATAGGTATGACCGAGCAAGATGTAGACAAATACATCAACCAAATCGCCTTCTCGGGTGCCGAGGACTTCCTCAATAAGTATAAAGACAATGCCAACGCCATCATTGGCCACTTTGGCCTTGGTTTCTATTCTGCTTTCATGGTAGCCAAGAAGGTGGAAATTCGCACCCTTTCTTGGGAAGAAGGCGCAAAACCTGTTCTTTGGAGCTGCGACGGTTCACCTGAGTTTGAGATGACAGAATGCGACAAGGCCGAGCGCGGTACCGATATCGTACTCTATATCGACGATGATGAGAAGGAGTTTCTTGAGCAATCGCGCATCAACACTTTGCTCAACAAATATTGCAAATTCATGCCAGTCCCAGTGATTTTTGGAAAAGAGCAGGAATGGAAAGACGGCAAGTATGTCGATACCGACAAGGACAAGGTAATCAACGATATTGAGCCTCTGTGGTCTCGCAAGCCCACCGACCTCAAGGATGAAGATTACATCAAGTTCTACCATGCAATCCAGCCGGCACAGGACGACCCTCTGTTCTGGATTCATCTGAACGTAGACTTCCCATTCACTCTCACCGGAATCCTCTATTTCCCAAAAATCAAGAACAATCTCGACATTCGCAAGGATCGAATCCAGCTCTATTGCAACCAGGTATTCGTCACCGACAGTGTGGAAGGCGTAGTTCCTGAATTCATGATGCTTCTTCAAGGTGTTATCGACAGCCCCGACATTCCATTGAACGTGTCACGCTCCTACCTGCAAGCCGACCGCAACGTAAAGAAGATTTCATCTTACATCACCAAGAAAGTTGCAAGCCGTCTTGAGGAGATTGCCAAGAACGACGCCCAGGCATTTGAGGAAAAGTGGAACGACATCAAGATTTTCATTGAGTACGGTATGCTCAGCGACGAAAAGTTCAAGGATGCAGCAGCTAAATTCGCTTTACTCCAGAACACTGACGGCAAGTTCTTCAAGTTCGATGAATATAAGGACCTCATCAAGGGCAACCAAACCGACAAGGATGACAACCTCATCTATCTCTATGCCACCGACAAAACTGCGCAGTACACCTACATCAAGGCAGCCCAAGACAAGGGCTACGATGTGCTGCTCATGGATGGTCAACTCGATATCCCATTCGTAGGTCTGCTGGAGCAGATGAACGAGAAGTCACGTTTCGAGCGTGTCGATAGCGATGTAGTTGACAATCTCGTGCGCAAAGAAGATGCTAAAGATTCTGAACTCTCCACCGAGGAACGTGAAATCGCCACTACCCTATTCAAGTCGCAGATTCCAGCTATCGAGAAGAGTGAATTCATGGTAACCTATGCTGCTATGTCACCCGATGCTCAGCCAGTAGTAATCACACAAAGCGAGTATATGCGACGCATGAAGGACATGGCTGTTTTCCAACCAGGAATGAGTTTCTATGGTGAATTCCCTGATGCTTATAACTTCACGCTCAACACCAGCCATCCTGTCATCAAGCGCGTTGTGGATCAAGCAGTAGCTGCAGTGAAAGATGAACTCAAACCCATCGATGACGAACTCACCGCTACTAATGCAGTTATCAAAGCCATCCGTGACCTTGATAAAGACAACAAGGGTGTTCCCAACGACAAGAAAGATGACCTCAAGAAAAATGAGGACAAGGCAAAGGCGCTGCGCGACAAGAAAGAAGAAATCATCACCAATTATGCAACTGGCCAAGACACCGTTAAGCAGCTCATTGATATTGCTCTACTCGGCAACGGACTGCTCAAAGGCGAGGCTCTAAACAACTTCCTAAAGCGTTCGGTAGATTTATTGTAAAAATATGATTTAAGCTAGAGAACAACTCTCTCCCATCTACTCTAGCTCACACATAAGGTCATAAAAAAAGAACTGAGATACATTTATTTGTTATCTCAGTTCGTTTTCTATCATCTCAACCTCATGCCTGAACTTCTTCTCAATCGAGAGCCGCTGCTCTATCTGCTTGCATGCATGAAGCACAGTGGCATGATCACGCGACAGCTTCTGACCAATATTGGTCGAAGACATCTGAGTGTTCTTCTTTGTCAAGTACATCACAAGCTGGCGGGCATCGCTAATCTCACGTTTTCTAGACTTGCCATATATCAGTTCCTTATCAATATTATAGAACCGAGACACCGTCTCAGTAATGAGCTCAAACGACATCTGCTTCTTGTTGACATTGACTGTATTGCCAACTACCGACTGAGCCAAATCAAGACTGATATCTTGATTCAGCATTGTTGCGTGAGCAAGAAGGGCGACAACGATTCCCTCAAGATCACGAACACTCTCGGTTACATTCTGTGCAATGAAATCAATTACTTCGTCATCAAGCGACAGGCCATCTTGCGAAGCTTTCATCTTAAGTACACCTCGGCGCAACTCATAATCAGGCTTATATAGCTCAACTGTCATTCCCCACTTAAAACGGGAAATAAGACGAGGTACCATTCCATCCATATCCGAAGGACGGCAGTCGCTCGACATGATTAGCTGTTTTTGGTTTTGATGTAGATGATTAAAAATGTGGAAGAAGGCATTTTGGGTACCCTGCTTTCCAGCTAGTTCCTGAATGTCATCAAGTATGAGGACATCAATACTTTGATAGAAACTGATAAAGTCATTAACTTTATTGTTCTTTACTGCTGTTGTGTACTGAAGCTCAAAAATACGGGATGTGGTGTAAAGCACACGCGTACGAGGACGAAGCTCTTTGATCTTAATTCCAATGGCCTGAATGAGATGTGTTTTGCCTACGCCAGTTGGACCAAAAACAAACATTGGATTAAATGTCTTGCAATTAGGATCCTCGGCAATGGCTTTACCAACACTCACAGCAAGCTTATTGCTCATGCTACCACAATAGTTTTCAAAGGTGTAGCGAGGATTGAGCTGAGGGTCGATATCATCCATAACCTGCGGCTCAAATGGATTGGCAAGCTGCTGGGTTTGACGAGTGACGCTACTGCTAAGCTTGGCACTTGAATGGTCATGCTCGATTGTGACCGATGAACTTGGGGTGTCCTCTATAATATTATAGGTGTAGAATAGCTTTACACTGCTTCCATAAACTCGCCTCAGCGTAGCACTGAACAACTGGAAGTAGTTCTGCTCTATTTGTTGAACAAAGAACTGTGAAGGCAGTTTCAACGTGAGCTTGTCATTCTCATAGCTCACGGCAACAATAGGAGCAAACCAAGCATTGAATTGCTCGGCATCCAAATTGTCGCGAAGTATCTGAACGCACTTCTTCCACATTAATATGTTCTGTTCCTTATTCATTTAACTTCATTCACCCGGCTTAGAAGGGCTTGTTTTAGCAGTACAAAGTTCGCACGATATTTTCAAAAAAAAAAACAATAAAAAATTTGCTTTTTAAAAAAGTTTATAAAGTATCTAAAAGTCAACAAGTTATCCAGCACCCTAACATGCCATATCATGAATCATTTGCAGAAATCTATAATTCAATCAATTAAACAAATCAACCTACCCAAAACAATCTTAAAGACCCAAAATCATAGGGTCCTTATATGCTTTATTATCTGCCTTTTCATCAAGAAAAGTAAAAAATAAAAAAATGCTTATTTAGAACAGTTCCAAATAAGCTATATTTTTTACCCCTACTATAATTAGAACACTTTTATGGTTATATAACGTTTAGGGTTGGCTTTAATATCATTCAACAATGAATCAAGACTCATGACTGCACCATTGGCGTTGTCATACAGTTGACGGTCATTGAGCATCAAACCCAATGTCGAATTGCGGTCATTGAGTTTTGAGTTCAACTCAGCTGTAAGCTGCTTTAAATTTGCCAATGTTGCATTCAAGTCATTGATAGTTGTCTGAAGCTGATGAGTAGGAAGTTCATTGACCTTGGTATTCAAAGTAGAACTCATAGTTTGAAAGTTTGTCATAGTGCTGTTAGCCTTAGACGAAATGCCAGTCAAACCATTCATAACACCAGGGACACTACCGTTTAAGTTTTGTGACAACTTAGACAGGTTGTTCATGAGCACTGTTAAATCTTCAGCGCTAGAATTTATTTTTGATACTATATCGTCAAACTGAGATACCGAATTACCTAATGCAGGATTACCCACAAGTGTATTGACATTGTTTAAGATGTCATTCACCTTCGGCATAATTTCATTAACTTGAGGCATAAGCTCCGCACTCACCTTGTCCATCAATCCTGATGTCATTGTTGATGGAATCTCATCTCCAACCTTGTGATAAGCTTTGCCTTGGGCAAGATTCAACACTAATGAAGGAGAGCCAAGCAGTTCCGATGACAGTGCTACCGACGAGCCCATGGGTATCTTCAATTCCTCGTCAAGACTCATCTTCACAATTATCTCATTAGACTTGTAGTCGTAATTGATCTCTTTAACAAGCCCCACCTGATAGCCATTGACTGTTACGGGAGCCGACACATTCAAACCATTAATCTTTTCAAATTTTGCAACATAATAGTTTGATGGTTCAAATAGGTTCACACCCTTTAAAAACTCTATGCCCCAATAAAGCAATCCTAATCCCAATACCACAATCAGGGCTATTATAACGTTTTTATTGAATATTGACTTCATTGTATATATAGTGCTTTTTGCATTCAGATTAATATTACAACTTGCAAATTTACGAATTATTTTTTAACTAACTTGTATTCCAAATTGACTTTATTGTTGTAAAAAAGTATAAAACGACCATTTTAATCCCATGCATCAAGGTCTTTTTCCACCTCAGGAAGCATCGATTTGTTGAACACAGGACTTTTTTTGCCTTCGCTTTTTTGCTTTCGGTAGTCCTTCAACAAAATGAATGCATACTTGCCTAGGAATACAATAGCAATCAAGTTGCACAACGTTATCAATGCCATGCAAACTTCGCCGAAATTCCACACAAGCCCTAAACTAGCCACAGCGCCAAGCATCACCATTACTCCTCCCGACAAAACACGAAACACCTCAAGAACCCAACGTTTTCGGGTCAAGAACAAAATATTCGCTTCTCCATAGTAATAATTGCCTAAGATGCTACTGAAAGCAAAAAACAAAATGGCTATAGCCAGAAAAATCTTGCCACTTGAGCCTATCTGAGACTCTAATGCGCTTTGAGTCAACACTATGCCAGCCTCACAACCAGGTTGATAAACTCCGCTCAGTAAGATAATAAATGCTGTGCATGAACACACCAGCAAGGTATCAGTAAACACACCTAACGACTGAATTAGCCCCTGCTTCACAGGATGAGACACAGTGGCTGTGGCAGCGACATTGGGCGCAGAGCCCTCTCCTGCCTCATTGCTGAAAAGCCCTCTTTTTATTCCTTCTCGCATTGCAACGCCAACCATGCCGCCAGCAACCTGCTCAATTCCAAAAGCGTTATCAACTATCAATGCAAGTACCCCAGGAATCTTTTCATAATTCATAACCACTATCACAAAAGCAAGCAGGAAATAGCCTATTGCCATTACTGGAACAAGAATACTGCTCACACGGGCAATGCGGTGTAGCCCGCCAAAGACTATCACAAGCGAAATAACTGTCAAAACCACACCCACTATCACTGGGTCGAAATTAAATGCATTATGCAATGCCTCGGCTATTGTATTGCTCTGTATGGAATTATAGGACAATCCAAAGGTCAGGGTTATGAGCACTGCAAAGAGTGCCGACATCCACTTGTTGTGCATTCCATGAAGGATGTAATAGGCAGGACCTCCAATGAAGGATTCCCCATTGCGACGCTTAAACAACTGAGCCAAAGTCGACTCAACAAAGGCCGTAGCCGCACCAATCAAAGCTATAATCCACATCCAGAAAACGGCACCAGGACCACCTACGGCTATGGCACCAGACACTCCGGCCAGATTGCCGGTTCCCACACGAGTAGCAACCGACACCGAAAAAGCTTGAAACGACGATACATGATGCTTTGAATCTCCTTTAGGGACCAATTCCACAAGCAGTCGGAACATCTCGCCTATCATGCGAAACTGAACAAATCTTGTCTTGACAGTGAAATACACACCACACAAAACCAGAACTATAATGATACTGTGAAAATTCCATCCCCACAAGAAATCATTTATTTGCTCCAAGTATTTGTTTAGAGTGCTTTCGGCCGACAGATATTCCAAGAATGTATCAATCATGGTTTAAATCTTGGGATTATTGTGCCAGATATTTGTCATAAATTACACGATATTCAGGAAGTTTCTTCACTTTAGCTATCCATTTGTTTAGTTTCTCACACAACTCACGGTCTTCTTTCCTCAAGGTCAAAGACTGGAACTGAGAAAAACTTATGGCAGTCGAAATGTCTACATTGGGATGAGACTCAGCCATCTTACGAGCTATAGACTCATTAATCACAGCATATTTGATATCGCCAGTCGATACCATAAGAAACAATTGTTCGGGACCATAAATCGAATCGGACACGACATGTATGGTGTCGCCTATCTCTCGAGAAAGACTCAAAATGCGCTCACGCATGGGCGAACCTTTCACAATGTTCACGGTATCTCCGGCCAAGTCAAGCTGTGATTGAATGACAACTCCATCGGTATTGCGCTGCACAAGCACTTGCTTATCTAGATACAATGCTGAAGTGAAAAGATAGTGTTTCTTGTTCTCGCGAGTCACAGGATACTGAGCTGCCATAATGTCATAAAGGCCATTATCCAAACCTTCCAAAGCTTTCTTCAAGCTAACAACGGGATGAAATTTCATTGGCACACCGCAGCTGTCAGAAAGAAGTTTCAAGAATTCATAATTGAAACCTCCTAAAGAGTCTCCATAGGCATAATAAGACAAAGGAGAATACTCTATTGCCACATCAAGGGTATCCCCTTTACTGATGTGCTCATTATTTGCGTTAGACGACAAAGTAACTTTGTCCGAATTGCAATATCTTAATGATACCATCAAAGCTATTACGAGAAGCAACAGACCGCCATACAAATACATCTGCCATTTCTTAACTTGAGATAGTTTTTTCAGCATATTCTTCATTTTAAATTAAATCAATTTACAAAATCTACCGAGATGCCAAATTGGAACCTGCCAGGGTTTAATGGATAGTGAGGAATGGAGAAATAATTATCGCCTCCTATCAGGTCCTTGTTGGCATGGCTGTACATTACATAGAAACGAGCTTTCTTCAACTTGAAGTTCGCATACACATCGGCAAAGGCAAAGTTGCCACATTCCATTTCATGTTGGTTATAGAAGATCATGGCAGCAGGATTGTAATAAGGCGCATAATACTTAGTATAATAATTGCAGTCAACGCCTATCTGCACATCAAGAACGCGAGCCACCTTAAACTTTAAGTACATATTACTGAACAGCGAAAACTTGGGCAAAGGCAGCACCTCATCGTTTGAGCTCGTCTGATAGGTAATGTCATTATCCCAGTTGAATATACCAAAACCCAGATGGTTGGAAAGGGATGCACTGAGTACATGAACAGCACTTCCACACTGCTCGGGCAAAGCGCTTGAGTTGAAATATATAAACTTGTTCAATGTCTCATATCCCACATTGAATTTCGTGTGTATCCAAGGAAGATCAAGTATACCCCCTACCCTGAAACGCTGCTCTTTACCAAAATCATTATCCCAAGCATAATGGTTGGATATGAAATGCTTGATAAGATATGGCGGAGCCAGATTTTTGAAGTAACCATAAGCTTTAAGACTCACAGTGTCGCCAAAGAGTTTGAAACGGGTAGTGATATCACCTTCCACATTGATATCGCCAGCGACATTGCCCAAAACACCAAATTGAGCTGTAGCCGAATAGGTCAAAACCGATCCGCGCTGCTTGGTTAGCTGCCCTCCCACCCAGAACAATTGCTGAGTCTTAGTGGCATCCACACTCACTGGCAATGGTGTCAAATCTTCGGCTAGTTCGGTCCCGGTAACGCTATCCACGACTTGATAGAACTTTCGCACCTCATGAGTGCCATAAACTGCAAAACCAAACTTGGCATATTTGTTGAAACCCTCTAAAAGCGAAACACCGATAGTGTTGCGCAAACGCCAGTAGCGTGTCACTTCATCAGTACCAGCGAGCGACAAATAGCAGTTCTCAAAATAGGATTGGTCTTGAGCAGCGTTGCTATTAAGGAATGTGTGTTTAACGTTTTTAAAATTGGCAGTCCAAATAAAACGCGTTACAGGAATGTAAGTACGCCCAATTATCGTGTCGGTGACTGAATCACGTTCATATCGATAGTGGCCAACATTGTAGCTCTGGTTCAAATAAAACTCCTGGCCAGTGAGTTTGTTGTGAGCGGCTGTAAGATAGGTTGGAATGCTCTTGTTGTCCACCTTGTTCTCTCCTCCTTGAACACTGGCAGGGTCTGTGATATACAAATCATCAGTAATACCACCATTTTCCTTGCCTAGATAATTATAGCTATTGAAGAAGGTTTGCATCTCATAGCGGTCACCTATGTAACTGCCAAACACGCTCCACATGAAGTTCTTGTCAGCTTGATAGTTGTAAGAACCTTTAGAATAAATATAATCCATCGAGGCACCCAACTGCAATGATTTGCCCACGTTACCCGAGAACAACGCTTTTGTGCGGTCTTGATTGCTGTATTTGTTGCCACCTGTGGTGTGGCTTAACAAAGTCATCGGAATACGAGTGTTGTAATATCGCTGTGTGGACACGCTCGGCAACCAACTCTCTATAGCGTCCTCAAAGAAGAAATCGCTCCTGAATTTGCGTTCAAAAAATATCTGATTCTGACCCGAAGCGCCAAAATTTCCGGTTGTTGCCCAAGCTTTGCTCTGGTGAGATGGTATCTGCTCCTTGTGATAATTCAGGAACAAAGTGTCAATAGTCGATTCGTAATGAAGCCCCAACGGCTCGCTAACCGACCACGCATAACTCGGTTCAACTTTTACTTCTTTAGATTTCTTGACCGACGCTTTTGTCAAAGTCTGTGCACTCGCCACAATAGGCAAGAGCAAGACGAATATAAGAATAAAATAATATTTAATATGTCTCTTTTCCATTATCAAACTGCAAAGATAACAACTTTAACTTAATACACTCATATTTATATATAAATATTTATCACTTTTTAATTTAATTGGGTTTTATTCTCATTGATAGGGTCAGAATCAATCATCATCCGCCCTACCCCAGAACCAATCATGCAATAAAACAACTCATAATCTTATCCCACCATTTCATACTTTATTTAATATATTTCGTCACATATTCTAATATTTATTTTGAAATCTATTGTTCCTAGTTGTAATTTTGATTTTCAAATATTGAATTTATCAACCATAAAAATACAACAACAAAATGAATTTCTTTCAAGACTCTATTTTTGTAACTGTGATTACCACTGTTTTGATTTCATTAATCACACTGCTCATGTAATCTCATTTATAAAATAATGGAACAAAAAATGACAAAAAAGCATTGTTATCACAAGTCATTATTAAAGAAACAAAAAAGTCGAACCACTGTTATTAATTTAGATTAAAAACTAGTGGTTTGGCATTGTTTTTGTAATAAATGAATGTAATTTTACGTTCAAAACCAAAAGTTAATTTTAACTATCGCACTTTTAAATACGACAACAATTTTAACATATAAGATTATGAATAACACTAAAAAAATGACATTGATGTTGGTTGCTGCATCAATATTAGGTTCGGCAGCCACACTACTCGCCACATCGGGAGTACAAACCATTAAAGACATCTACATTCAATCGCAAAATGATTCTACAGCACTAGTGAAGGATGACGGAATTGTGAAAACCTCTACTAGAAATGTTTCTATGGGACGTTATGGCAACGCCGTTGATTTCACAAAAGCAGCCGAGAGCACCATCAATTCAGTTGTGAGCATAAAATCTTATGCAACACCCCGACAACAACAATTCTACGGCAACGACTTCGATCCATTCGAGTTCTTCTTTGGCCCAGGCTATAGAGGACAAGGTGGCTCTCAACAACGCCAACAACAGCAACAAAAGAAATCAGAGCCTCAACCCATGGGTTCTGGATCTGGAGTTATTATCAGCGAGGATGGATATATCGTTACCAACAACCATGTGATTGACGGCGCCGAAAAACTTGAAGTCACCCTTAATGACAATCGCAAGTTCAACGCAAGAGTCATCGGAACCGATCCAAATACCGACATAGCATTGCTGAAGATATCGGCAACCAAGCTCAAACCCATAGTTTTCGGAAACAGCGATGAGGTAAAGGTTGGTGAGTGGGTGCTTGCCATTGGCAATCCATTTGGACTCAATTCCTCGGTAACAGCAGGTATTGTAAGCGCCAAGGCTCGTGGCATCAACAAAGGAAAGAACGTAGGCATCGAGTCCTTCATCCAGCACGATGCAGCAGTCAACCCTGGAAACAGTGGTGGCGCACTGGTCAACATTGAAGGAGAACTCATTGGCATCAACACCATGATTTATTCTCAAACAGGAAACTATGCCGGCCATTCGTTTGCAATTCCTTCAACCGTAGTCAAAAAAATCATCACCGACATCAAGCAGTATGGAAGCGTGCAGCGTGCTGTGCTTGGCATCACATTCACCGAACTCGACGATGAGAAAGCCAAAGAGAACAACATTACAGCAACTTCCGAGGGTGTCTACATCAACACCGTGAACGATCGCAGCGCCGCCAAGGAAGCTGGCCTCAAAGAGGGTGATGTGATTGTAGGAATCAATGGAGTGACAGTAAGAAATGGTGCACAAATGCTTGAAGAGATGAGCAAACTGCGTCCAGGCGACAAAGCCACTATCAAGTTCTATCGTGACAACAAGCTGAAAACCACCGAAGTTACCCTCAAGAACGACCAGGGCACCACTAAGATAACTAAGAGTAGCGATTTCACTTCACTTGGATGCACCTTCGTCCCCCTATCAAACGACGAGAAAGAGGAACTAGGAGTTAGCAATGGCGTAAAAGTTGTTGGAGTAAAAAACGGCAAATTTAAAGATGCCGGAATCAAAGACGGTTTCATTATCACCGACATCAACAACATTCGCGTCAACAACCAAGATGAAGTAGAAGACATCTATAACGCTATCATGCGTGACAGCGAAAGTGACAAAGTAATGTTCATCACTGGTATTACAACAACAGGAAAGAAGGTATACCGAGCTGTCGACCTTGCCGATTTTGAAGAGTAGCAAAACCACATTTTTCGTGACTCATAACTCTACAGGGCGGTCAGCTGAATGACCGCCCTGTTTTTTGGAGCAATAGACAAATAGTTAAAACAAGTTAATCGTTTAAACTTTTAGCAGCCAGTTTGCATCTCATTTGGAAATTATTTTATAATTTTGCGAGCTTAAACTCTACATTTCAGTATGAGACAATTAAAAATCACAAAATCTATCACCAATCGCGAAAGCGCTTCGCTTGACAAGTACTTGCAGGAAATAGGTCGCAAGGACCTTATCACTGTAGACGAGGAAGTGGAGCTCGCTCAGCGTATTAAACAAGGTGATCAAGCAGCTCTCGACAAACTTGTTAGCGCCAACTTGCGCTTCGTCGTTTCGGTAGCAAAACAGTACCAGAACCAGGGATTAAGTCTTCCCGACTTGATCGATGAAGGTAATTTAGGCCTGATTAAGGCAGCACAGAAATTCGACGAGACTCGTGGCTTCAAGTTTATCTCCTATGCCGTTTGGTGGATTCGCCAGTCTATCCTTCAAGCTCTGGCCGAGCAATCACGCATCGTGCGACTGCCTCTTAACCAAGTTGGTTCAATCAACAAGATTAGCAAAGCGCAGTCGAGGTTCGAGCAAGAGCATGAGCGCAGGCCTTCGGCTGCCGAGCTAGCCGAACAATTGGATGTACCTGTAGACAAAATCTCCGACGCCATGAAGGTGAGCGGACGACATGTTTCGGTCGATGCACCTTTTGTTGACGGAGAAGACAACAGTCTGCTCGACGTACTTCCTAACGAGGACTCTCCCATGGCCGACCAGTCGCTCAACCAGGAATCGCTGTCAAAGGAGGTCAACCGTGCCCTTGAACAGCTCAATCCTCGCGAACGCGACATCCTCAAGATGTTCTTCGGCATTGGGTGCCAAGAGATGACACTCGAAGAGATTGGAGCAAAGTTCGATCTCACTCGAGAGAGAGTTAGACAAATCAAGGAGAAAGCAATACGCCGACTAAAAGGCCAAAAGAGCAAGCTGCTAAAATCTTATTTGGGATAAAATTCCAAAACAACGGTTCCACACCACACACATGGAGCCGTAAACTAAAAAAAGACAAAACATTATTGATTTCTCAAAAGCTCAACCCGCTACTGCGCCGGTTGAGCTTTTTTTAGTCAAAAAAACTTCACTTTCTTTGGCTGGTAACGAAAATTTAACTACCTTTGCACCGCTTTTCGAATAAAAGCAAGTAATATTAATATTTTAATTCTTTTTAAACAAACGTTTTATGTACAACTACGAAACCGTTTTCATTTTAACTCCCGTTTTGTCTGAACCACAGATGAAGGAAGCGGTAGAGAAATTCAAGACAGTGCTCACCGACAACGGTGCCACTATCGAGAATGAAGAGCTGTGGGGCTTGCGCAAGCTTGCCTATCCTATCCAGAAGAAAACCACTGGATTTTATGCGTTCCTCGAGTTCGCTGGTGAACCAACTATCGTAAACAAGCTTGAGACTGCCTATCGTCGCGACGAGAAGGTAATCCGCTTCTTGACTTTCCGTCAGGAGAAGTTTGCTCACGAGTATGCGCTTAAGAGAAGAAGCTTGAAGAAGAATGCCGTTAAGGCTGCCGAAGAGGCTCCTGCACAGGAAGCTGCTCCCGTGGCTCCTCAAGCTGAAGTAAAAGAAGAAACTAACGAATAATGCAAGGAGGAAACAAAACTATGGCACAAGCTCAATCCGAAATCCGTTATCTTACTCCACTGTCGGTTGACACTAAGAAGAAGAAATATTGCCGTTTCAAGAGAAGTGGCATTAAGTACATTGACTACAAGGACCCAGAGTTCTTGAAGAAGTTCCTCAACGAGCAAGGTAAAATCTTGCCTCGCCGCATCACTGGCACTTCACTCAAGTTCCAACGCCGCGTTGCTCGCGCCGTTAAGCGCGCTCGCCACCTGGCTTTGCTGCCCTATGTAACCGATTTGATGAAATAATTTTAAAACTGGAGGTAACACACTATGAAGATTATATTGAAAGAAGACGTTATCAACCTTGGATACAAGGACGACGTTGTTGAAGTGAAGAACGGCTATGCCCGCAATTATCTCATTCCTACTGGCAAAGCCATCATGGCATCGCCTTCAGCTTTAAAAGTGCTCGCCGAGAACTTGCGTCAGCGTGCTCACAAGATCGCTAAGATCAAGGGTGACGCCGAGGCAGTGGCCGAGACCATGAAGGGTATCGCACTCACCATTACTGCTAAGACCGACAACCGTGGCACCATCTACGGTTCAGTAGGCAGCAACCAAATTGCCGAAGAGCTCGCTAAGCTCGGACACGAGGTTGACCGCAAGATCATCAAGGTCGAGAATGTAAAAGTACTTGGCAACTACATTGCTACCGTTCAGCTGCACAAGGAAGTTGCAGTTGAGATTCCTTTCAAGGTTATCTCAGAGAACGCTCCCAAGCAGGAAGAGGCTCCCGTTGTTGAGGAAGCCGCTCCAGTTGTTGAGGAGGCACCTGCAGTTGAAGAAGCTCCTGCAGCCGAGTAATTTCTTGCTACAAGAATATCAACAAATATAAAAGTCGCACACTGCAAGCTCAGTGTGCGGCTTTTTTTGTCAAAACAAAAATCTTGTGGATCTTTCGACGTTTTTGCTACTATCGCTCGGGCTATACTTTCGCCTTGGGAATGCGCATGATTGTGATTTTTTTGCCCTTTTCATGCTCGGGCTTTCGCACCTCGCACTTTTGGCAAAAAACTGCCATGCTCGTTTATTTGAAAGGGTGAGCTATAGGGCCAAGCGGAACCCGAGGTAGTCGTTGCGGCGGCCGGCGTCGCCCCCGTTGCGATTCGCAACGCGACAGCACCCGGCGCTGAAGTCCCAGCTGCCACCGCGGTTCACGCGGCGAGAGCCAGATGTAGGACCTGCAGGATCTACCTGGACACCTTCGGTATAATTGCCATACCAGTCCTGGCACCATTCCCACACATTGCCGCTCATGTCACAGAGGCCCAACTCATTGGGCTGCTTGGTGGCGACATCGTGAGTCTGTCTGCCGCTGTTGCCATCATACCACGCCACATCGTCAATAGTGTTGCTGCCGCTGTACTTGTATCCCCGGCTCTGGCTGCCGCCACGGGCGGCGTACTCCCACTCAGCCTCGGTGGGCAGGCGGAAATTCTGGCCGGTCAACGCGTTCAGCTTCTTTATAAACTCCTGGCAGTCGTCCCAGGACACTTCCTCAACTGGGAGTTTAGAGCCTTTCCAATTGTTCGGATTGCTGCCCATCACAGCCTCCCAAAGCTCCTGCGTCACCTCGGTCTGGCCTATAGCGAACGATGACACAATCACTTGGTGAGCGGGTTTCTCGTCACTATCAGCTTCACCGCCCTGCTCGGCAGTGGCACCCATCGTGAATGTGCCACCTTGAACACCAACCATTGTGAACGAAATGCCCTTTACAGTAAACGTTCTGCTATCAATCTTCTCAAAAACAGGAACACGAAGATTTTCTGATAGCAAATTATATTTCTCCAAAGCCCCAGCGAAATTGTTGCCTATCATTTTCTCAATCTCACCAATAGCCGAGTCGAAATAAGGAATTGACACTGCCTTATTCTCATTGCGATGCACATAATAGTTGCTGTAATAGTCGAGAGAATGCAACGACGACAGGATAACATCCTTATCCTCACTTGTTAAAGCCCCTGTAGTGCGTACGTAGGGATAAATCTGCTTGAGGAATGCTTCAAGTTCGGCAGTATGTGAGCAATAATCATCAAACAACTTCACATATATATCTCGACGAGCTTTATAAGACTTGTGATAAACTGTACTCAACATGGGCTCCACTTGCCCCCGCGCCCACAAGAATGTACCGTCACAAGGTAATGGCAAAGTGTACTTGCAAGCGTCCAGCAGCATCTTGTCTATCTCCTCACGCTGATCATACCATTTCTCAACCACTTCGTAACGCTGCTTGTCAAGCTCGTTGAACTTCGTGTTCTCATCGCTGATGGTCCTGAGTTGATGCTCAATTGACGATATCTTGTTCTGAGTCTTTATGATTTCGCCATATTTGCCTGCGTCATCAGCGATTTGTTGCCAACCTGCATCCTCCGATGGCGTCAAGTTCTCAATCACCTGCTGCAAATCGCTCTGGCAGTTGTCAAAGCCTTTCATCCTGAGCGTCATCACCTTTCTCATCTGCTCGTTGAGGAAAGGAATGCCGTTACCTGTGCTGTTAGTCAGCGAGTTAAGGTAAAGAGTGTTTTCCCATTCCTTGTCAAAGACTCTCAAATCGGTTGAACCGTCCTTAAGCTTTTTCCAGCCATTTTTCTCAAGGGCAGTTCTCACATTCTCGAGCGGTGAGCGCATGTTGGTAGAATAATACTCAAAATTCTTGAGCTGGCCAAGCTGATAGGCGAGCCTGTCGCTGCTCAAATCCTTGACAAGGGCTATCGCCTGCGGGTTGCACCTTGAAGCAAGAAGCGATGTGACAAAAGAGGATATCTCATTGTCAAACTGCTCTTGGCTAGGCATAATGACCGCCAACTTGTTCTGGGCTGTTTTCAACTCCTGCTGCATCTTTTCCACATCTTCTGGACTTGTCTCTTCAGGAATCGTCTCAAGCTCATCAAAGATGGGCTTAACCTTGTCCAGATAGAAAAGCTGCGACTTCTCAAAGAGGTCATATCGCTTTTCTTTAAGCTCTTCAAAGTACTCTCTGGGTGACTTTTTCACTTCCTGCTTGGGTTTAGCGTTCACCTACGGCTGCTGCTCTACTGTGGAAGTGGTTTTCACCTGTTTAGTCGTTGACGATTTGGGAACGTTTTTTCTCTTTTGAGCCTGTGCCGGGCTAAACATTGCAGTAACAACAAGAGCCACAAGCGCCAGTGATAGAATCTTGTTAAAATGTTTCATCATATATTTGTTTTATAGGTTCAAATTAATGAGCATATTTCTCTTGCTACAAAGGTAAGAAAAAATCTGGAACACTCAAAAACAACCCAAAATTGGTCATGCACGGGAAATATTTGTTTACTAAAAAAAATATATTTAACTTTGCAAAATTAATAAACACCAATAAATTATGTCAAACACCAACATTCAATATGACGAGGTTATCGCTCAGTGCCGAGAAATGTTCATCTTCAAGATGGGAGACTACGGACCCAACTGGCGCATTTTAAGACCAGAAACGCTAACCGACCAGATTCTAATCAAAGCCAAGCGAATACGTACTCTTGAAATCAATGGAGAGTCGAAGGTGGGTGAAGATATATGGCCCGAATTCATTGGCATTATTAATTATGGTGTTATGGCACTCATCCAACTTGAAAAAGGATATGCCGATGATATAGATATCTCAAGCGAGAAAGCGCTTGAACTGTATGACCAATACATCGAGTCAACCAAGAACCTAATGATAGCAAAGAACACCGACTATGGAGAGGCTTGGAGACTGATGAGAGTGCAAAGCTACACTGACTTGATTATATCTAAACTGCAACGCATCAAGGCTATCGAGAATAACGGAGGCAAGACTCTCGTGAGTGAAGGTATTGATGCTAATATACAAGATATCATCAATTACTCGGTTTTCGCACTCATAAAGCACAACGAAGGCAAAGCCTGAATAATCTTTTATCGTCATGGCACACAAGTTTAAAGAAACTTATAACAAGCTGAAGACCAACCGAATCAACAAACTAGTAGTCATCACGCTACGTATAATCGTTGGGGCGGTATTTATCTTCTCGGGATTTGTTAAGGCCATCGACGTCATGGGCAGTGTCTATAAGTTCCAGGAGTACATTGCCGTCCTCAACTTGACTAGCCTCACAGGAAGTGAAGTGGTGTTAGCATTTGGAATCTCAATCTTAGAACTTACCCTCGGCGTACTCTTGTTAACTGGGTGCCTAAGACGCACCACTCCCCTACTTCTCCTGGCAATGATGGCTGTTATGTTGCCTCTCACTTACTTCCTTGCCACAACTGGTTCAGTGGCCGACTGTGGATGTTTTGGTGATGCTGTCAAGCTCACTAACTGGCAAACATTCTGGAAGAATGTCGCTATCACATTAGCCTTAATCTATCTATTGCTTTTCAACCGGTCTGTTCCTTGCATTTATGGCCCCATCATCCAGTGGGTTGTAATCCTACTTACTGCTTTAGTAGGATTCAACATCGCATTCACAGGATACAATGTGCAACCCCTCATCGATTTCAGACCCTACAAGGTAGGGACCAATATTGGTTCGCAACTGCCTTCCATGGGAGAAAACGACTATATTTTCATATACGAAAAGGATGGGAAACAACAAGAATTCAGCATCGACAGTGTCCCCGACGAGGAAGATGGATGGACCTTCATTGACCGCAAATTGGTTAAGCCCGACTTAACTCCCGCCAAAAAGGCAGAAATGAATGCCTTTACCGTATATGAAGACGGAAACGATATCACCGAAGATGTACTTGACTCCACTCAAAACCAGCTTCTTGTTCTAATTCCTGATTTACCAAAGGTGAATCGAGCCTATGCATTCACCCTCAACGATATTGCCAATGCATGCAGCAAGCAAGACGTGAAGCTCAGTTGCATCACTTCCTCATCTAACGAAGAAGTGCAGAAATGGTATAATCTCACCGAACCCGACTATCCATTCTATGGTGGAGATGACTCTGAGATTAAAATGCTAGCCCGAGGCAATCCTGCTGTAGTATATGTTGAGCATGGGGTCGTGAAATGGAAACGGACTTTCAGCTCCTTGCCAGCCAAGAAGCTCCTTAAGAGCAACACACCCATTTCAAAGCTAAGCAATGACTTTGAGCCAGCAGCCAAACTTTGGGGATTCTTATGGCCCTATTTGCTGCTAATGGTTGCATTGTTGTTTGTAAACCGCATATATCCAGTAATAAATTATATTATCGATAAGATAAAGGCCGTAAGGCACAAAGAGTAAAAAACAGATTCATTTAAATCATAATTTTTAATTTAATTTTTTGACAAAATGAGAAAAAACATTGTTGCAGGTAACTGGAAAATGAACACTACAGTTCCCGAAGGTGTGGAGCTCGCCAAAGCAGTTAATGAGGCCGTTATAGCTCAAGAACTCAAGTGTGACGTCATCTTAGGCGTTCCTTTCACTCATCTCACTGCTGTTAAGCAGGTTATCGACATCAACAAGGTGGGTCTGGCTGCCGAAAACTGCGCCGACCACAACAGCGGAGCTTATACCGGTGAAGTATCGGCACCTATGGTGGCTTCAACTGGAGCCAACTATGTAATTCTTGGTCATAGCGAGAGAAGAGGTTATTACAATGAGTCTAACGAAATGCTAAAAACTAAAGTTGACCTCGCTCTTGAAGCTGGATTGAAGGTTATTTTCTGCTGCGGAGAAAGTCTCGAAGAAAGAGAAGCAGGTAAAGTGGAAGAAGTTATAAAAGCAGAAATTAGCGAGTCGCTTTTCCACCTCAACAATGATCAATGGGCCAATATCGTCATTGCCTACGAGCCAATTTGGGCCATTGGAACAGGCAAAACAGCAACAAGCGATCAGGCACAAGAGGTTCATGCTTTCATTCGCAATCTCATCGCCGAGAAATATGGCAAACCATTAGCTGAAGACACCACTATACTCTATGGTGGCAGCTGCAAACCTAGCAACGCGCAGGAGCTCTTTGCAAAGCCCGACATTGATGGAGGCCTCATTGGCGGTGCATCGCTCAAGGCAGTTGACTTTATGGGTATTGTGACAGCTTTCTAAACCAGTTGTCTTAATAGCACAAATAAGTGCTTTTGTGCAATTGAACGCTAAAAATTAGGTTATGAAGATAATTATTTATATCTTTGTAACCTAATTTAGTATGAACTCAAGTGAAAATGATATGAAACATTCTCATTTAAAGCCTATTATAATTGCTGGCATCGCTGCTGTAGCTATTGTCGCATTGGGTATAGCGCAAGTTAACATCAACGCTCCCAAGGGATTGAATGAGCCACAGCAAAAGAAAACCGAGGCACCTGCTGCTCATGATAATGGAGGCGACAATGCCCCCAAAACCGACGCAGGTGCAGCCGCAACTGCAGCCCCTGGAGAAAACCAGGATGCAGCTCCAGCAAGACCAGCGCCCCAAGCCACAAACAATTCGGCAGTAATGGCTAAAGACAATGCATCTAAACCATGGATGGATGCCAAAAAGCCCGAATCGCTAAACCACGACTTCAGCACTGGTGGCAACAGCTCTACCCCATTGTCAAAACAGACTATTGAAATGAGAAGTTATGGCTATCGCATTCTAGTTTATCAAACTAACAAATCCAAGAATGCCAAAGCCAACGCAATGAAGAGAGCTCGTGACATATCAATGAAATTCCCTCAATATCATTTCTATTTTAACTATAAAGCTCCTACTTGGAAATTAAGATTGGGAGATTATGCCGATGAGGAATCGGCTCATAGAGCAATGAAGCAGATGAGGCAAGCGTTCCCCATCTATGCCAAGGAAATGACAATCATTCACGATCGCATCAACGTGTGGAAATAAACCGAAATGAGCAACAACAAGAAACCTCAATACAACAACGAGCAAGTAGAAGAACTTGCATCGCACATCAAGGCTATTATCGAACTACTTGGAGAAGACCCAAGCAGAGAAGGTTTGCTGAAAACTCCTCAAAGAGCCGCCAAAGCTCTTATTGACAACACTAGTGGATATAATACCGACGCTGGAGTTCTGATTAAGCAAGCCCTCTTCTCACATGATAGCGACCAGATGGTCATTGTCAAGGACATTGAGTTCTACTCACTTTGTGAGCACCACATTCTTCCATTTTTCGGAACTATATCCATTGGATATATTCCCGATGGTGAAATTGTAGGATTGAGCAAACTCGCACGCGTTGTTGAGAGTCAAGCTAGAAGGTTACAGGTACAAGAAAGACTGACTGCCGACATTTGCGACATCGTCGACAAGAACATTAAAAACAAGGGAGTAATTGTTGTGTGTGAAGCCGCTCACATGTGCATGAAGATGAGAGGCATCGAAAAGCAAGAAACAACAACAGTTACTATTCAATTCTGTGGTAAATTTGAGTCGGTCGAATTGCAGCAGCAGTTCTTCACACTCATCAACTTGAAAATGCATTAAGACCCACCTTCACAAGTCTTTTTTAGAAAACACATAAAAAGTAAGGGCTCCTATATCAAGTGCCCTGCTTTTTTTACGAATTATTCAAAATTAGTATTGCCACCAGAAAAAACAATCAACCCAGCCAGTAAAGACAGGCTGGGTTGATTTATTATCTAAGATTAAAAATTACAAGCGACGAAGCTTCACGGTGAAGTGGCGCATAAGTGGTGCCTCCCATTCGATAGCAACACCACGAGTAATCTCATCGCGGCGGTCATAAACGTTCTTCAACGCTGCAGCAATCACATTCATGTGGTTATCGGTATATACGCGACGAGCGATGCACAGACGCAACAGGTCGAGACCACCAAAGCGGTTCTCACGGGTCACGGGATCACGGTCGGCAAGGATGTAGCCAATCTCGCAACCACGGATGCCTGCCTCAAGATAAAGCTCGCATGTGAGTGCTTGGGCTGGGAACTCCTCTTTAGGCACATTGCACAAAACCTTGTCGGCATCGATAAACAATGCATGACCACCAACTGGACGCTGATAAGGAATTCCATACTCGTCGAGCTTGCTTGCAAGATACTGCACTTGATGGATGCGGGTCTCAAGCATATCAAACTCGGTGTTCTCGTCAAGACCTACAGCCAGAGCGTTAAGGTCGCGACCATTCATACCACCATAGGTAATGAATCCTTCGAAAGGAATGCAGAACAATTTTGCACCCTCATACCAGTCCTCGTTGTTTGTTGCGATGAAGCCACCCATGTTCACAACGCCGTCCTTCTTGGCACTCATGGTCATTGCATCAACATAGCTGTACATTTCACGAGCAATCTCCTTGATGGTCTTGTCGGCATATCCTGCCTCACGAGTTTTGATAAAGTAAGAGTTCTCAGCAAAACGAGCGCTATCCATAACTACGGGAACACCATACTTGTGGCAGAGTTCGCAAGTCTCCTTGATATTCTTCATCGATACAGGCTGGCCACCTACGGTGTTGTTGGTAACTGTGAGAACCATAAATGGCACGTTACCCTTGTTCTCAACGAGAACCTTCTCAAGCTTCTCAAGAGAAACGTTTCCCTTGAAAGGAATCTCAAGCTGAGTATCCTTAGCCTCGTCGATAGTAACATCAATAGCTTTAGCCTTACGGGCCTCGATATGACCTTTAGTTGTGTCGAAGTGAGCATTGCCAGGTATCACATTGCCTTCCTTTACAAGATAAGAGAAGAGCACGTTCTCGGCTGCACGACCCTGATGAGTGGGGATAACATACTTAAAACCGAAGATGCGTTGAACAACCTCTTGAAACTTGTAGAAAGAGGTTGCACCTGCATAACTCTCATCACCGAGCATCATTGCCGACCACTGCTGGTCGCTCATGGCGCCAGTACCAGAGTCGGTCAAGCAATCGATGTAAACTTGCTCAGCTTTGAGCATAAACACGTTGTTGTGAGCTTCCTTGAGCCATTGCTCGCGCTGCTGGCGAGTACTTTTCTTTAATGGCTCGATCATTTTAATCTTCCAAGATTCCGCAAATGGTAATTCCATAATTTATTTTATGTGATATTATTTATGGGATTTCTCCCATGCATGAATCAACACGCGCTATAGTTTTGACAAATGATTTTCTTTATCTGCCGCATTAGCGCACACCAATTCGATGCTGTTTATTAATAGATTTTTTATTGTTGATATATTGCTGGGACAAGAAAATGGTCACAGCAATGGTGTCGCTAAAGAGAAATTAGCGACTAAAATGGTCTATTTCCTTTATATTCAGAAACCTATGGGACTGATAGGCTGTCGTAAAAGGTTTGTTAAATAACATTGATTTTTATTTTTCTGCAAAATTATACAAAATTCAACACAATTCAAAGTACTTTACTGCTTAATTAATTTTTATTAAGACAACATTTTGTTAAGAAAAGACCATCAATCTTCAAAATGCAAGTTTAAAAGCCAAAAGATAACTCATATCTTGATATGTATAGAGGCTTCTCGAAATTTGCTTTTTAGGCAAGAATAATCTACCTTTGCAAAAAAAACGAAAGAAATGGAAAATACCGAGACGCGCAAACGATATGATTTGGACCGAATCACCCGGTTGGTGATAGCAATCATTAGTATAATCGCTGTCATATATGTCATCAACTACCTTAGTGGAATCTTGTTGCCTTTCTTAGTGGGCGGTCTTTTGGCCTATATGCTCAACCCACTTGTAGAATGGCTCATGAGAGTATTACATCTCAAAGGAAGAGCTATTGCTTCAATTTTAGCCATCGTGATTGCTCTTGCAGTAATCACAATCGTACTATGGTGGTTGATACCTTACATTGGAAATGAGGTGAGCGATATGACAAAAATGCTCACCAACTATGCCAAAGCGACTTTCAAAATTCCACACATACCGGCTGCTGTACAGGATTTCTTCAGGCAAAACGTGGATCTTTCACAATGGCAAAAATTACTTACTAAGGAAGAATGGATGAATGTTATCAACGGTGTTGCCAATGGAACTTGGAGCGTACTCGGAGGAACTTTAAGCATGTTACTCGGAATTGTTACCGTGCTGCTGGTACTGATGTACATGTTCTTTATCTTACTTGATTACGACAAAATCACCAGAGGCATCAAGACTGCTATCCCTCCACGCTACCGCCGCATCAGCTTTAAGGTTATGCGAGACGTTGAGCAAACCATGAGCCGGTATTTTCGAGGGCAAGCGATGGTATCGCTATTAGTAGGAATAATCTTTGCCATTGAGTTCTCAATAATAGGGCTACCTATGGCTATCGTATTCGGTCTATTTATAGGAATACTCAACATGGTGCCATACTTGCAACTGATATCCTTCCCCATAGCAGCATTTCTATGTCTGGTGGCATCGGTTGATTCAGAACAGAGTTTCTGGTATCTATTTGGATGGACATTTGCAGCCTACTGCATCTGCCAGGTAATACAGGATCTCATTCTAATACCCAATATCATGAAGCAGCAAATGGGACTCAATCCAGCAATTATATTCCTGTCATTATCAATTTGGGGATATATTCTAGGCTTTGTTGGACTCATCATCGCGCTTCCGCTCACTACACTCATCATTAGCTACTATAGCGAATATGTGTTACATATGCCCAACCCACTTTATGACAAAAAAGACAAGAAAAAGAAAAAAAGAAAGAGTAAGAAGCCTCAAGAAGACCCCCAACAAGTGGTATAATGCATAATGGCCCGATGACTAAGCTATACTGTCATCGGGCCATCATTTTCTTATAATGAAAAACTAGTCAACAACAGGAGCAGGCACCCACACATATGCGCCTATGTCATGACCCTCACTTGCAAAGCGGTCTACACCGTATCGATCATATCTAGCCGACACAGGGCAAAACGAACGGTCTCCACGAGCTATGGCATCACTGCCGTCACGCAGACGGTAATCGAAGATATACTCTTCACGCTCGGTATAGAACATTGGATCGGCATCCCACATGCAATTGATAAAGCAAGCATCGTCTTCTCCTGCACTCTGGAACAGACAGTTGCGCATTAATATATTCAGGCCATCCAATGCATCGATGTTCAACTCACTGGTATTACCATAGAAGATGCAGTTGTCAAAATGGCCATCAAATAGAGCCTCTGTTCCATCTTCATATTTCATTTCAAGATTTACAATTGGACCATCTATGACCGAGAACAGGTAATAATTGGCAAATGTACAATTCACAAATCCAAGTTTGCCTCCAAGGAAATCTGCCACATAAATACCGGCATCACTGAACTCTGTTCCCTCTGCATCAATCCACGCATTCTCGCCAAGCAAAGTGACATAGGTAGCATTGTGTAACACACAATTAAAGATATGCAAAGTGCGATGACTCATATCATTGGAATAAGCCTGCATGCCACGTGTGTTTCCGCGCATTAATACGTAGCTCAACTCATTATCGTAACTACCGTAATTGAAATAAACACCATCCCACTGACCACTCATAATGTCATATCCAATCTCCCCTACTACATGGTCCAAACGGTCTCCACGCATTGTAATGGGACGCTCTTGCGTGCCGATGGCCGTAAGCTTGCCTTTCACAAACAATGATGCCTTATCATGAAAAAGCAAAGTTGCACCTGGGTCTATTGTCACATTGACGAGAGAATCAACAGTTAAAGTGCCATAAATCACATAAGGCTTGTTTGCCGTCAAATGTGTGGCTTCCGATAATGTGGTGTCATTCAATATTATCACATCCTGACCCCATGCAGTTACAGCAACTTTCTGAGTTACACCATTGGTTACAAACTCAATATTATCCTCCAAATATTCTGGCTCATCCTGGTTGGTTGGATCCAAGCGGCTCTCAACAAACACAAAAATACTATCATTGCCCCTAACCTCAATATCATGAAATTCATCTCCTTTCATACCGTCAACATTGAGGAAGAAGTGACCTTTACTCTCGCCAGCAACCTTTATCGAAGATATATTTAGAGTTTTCTTGCTTTTATTATATACTAGAAATTGCTTGGTCGGTGAGCCTTGATGGGTTATCACAGTGTCAAACTTCACAGTATCGGTCGAAAACGATAGAATATCACTGGAACTCGTAGATATTTCGTCGTCGATACAACTCGACATGGCTATAGCCACAAAAGATGCTACAGCCATGAGCAGAAAATGTAAATTCTTTATCATAACTAAAAAACGTGATTACTCGTCAATTATTGTTTACTATAGAATTACTTAGTCGTTTTCCTTTCATATACAATCAACAATATTTAATGAGCCAAAACCACAAAAACTGTCAATTCACCCCTAAAAAAGTTGATAAAAAAATCAAAAAAAACGAAACTCTCTAAAATAACAGGCAAAATACAACCATTTTTCTCAATTATACTTTAAAAAAAGGTACTATTTAAAAATCATTTACTAACTTTGCACCTCGAAAAAATACACAATACATAAAAAAAGTAAAATGAGGAAAATCAGTTTATTATTAATTACGTTGTTATTCTCACTGCACTTGTGCGGACAAGATGACATCGAAGTAATTAATATTGAAAACAAGGCCGTTCAGGATTATATGGCCGATGCATGGAAGACTTATAACGAAAGTAACTATAACGTTAGTGTCATAACTAAGTACAACGACTCTAACACCTATGGCACCAAACTGTATTGGCCACAAGGAAAGGAAGTGAGATGGACACCCACCACTACAGCTGCCAACATTAAGGAGATTCGCATCACTGCAAGTGAAAATAGCGATTACAGCAATGGATATACTTTCAATCCAGACGAGAAATCGGTGTCCTCCTACATTATTCGCAATCTACTGCCTAATTGTACCTACTACTATAAAGTAGAGGAATTTCTATATGACGGTACTGTCAACGAGAAGGCAAGTGGAGTTTTCCGCACAGTAGGACAAGTGAGAATGATTCAAATCAGGAACTGTGCCAACATTAGAGACATTGGTGGGTGGCCCACTCAGTACGGAGTACCCATAAAATATGGCAAGCTGTTTCGAAGCGCAAGCCTTGACAGAATAACTGCCAATGGCAAACACGATTTCATCAACAACCTTGGCGTGCTTGCTGAGCTTGATCTCAGGCATGAGACAAACCGAACAACCTCAGCCTTAGGTGCCGACAAGGATTATCTGCGTCTTAATCACAGTGGTTATCTTCCAGGTATGAAAGGCAAGAATTTGGTATATGTAAACGATTTGAGATGGATCTTATCACGACTTATGGAAGGGAAGAATGTTGACTGGCACTGTGCTATTGGCTGCGACCGTTGTGGCACAGTGAGCTTCCTTATCGAAGGACTACTCGGCATGTACGAGCTTGACTTGTGCCGAGATTACGAGCTATCAACTCTCAGCCTGGGAAGAAATAACAAACGAACTCGCGGTTCATTAAAAGGTATGATAAATTTCATCAAAAATTATGGTCCTGACAATGATCTCAAGCAGTGTTTTTATAACTACTGGAGAAGCATTGGTATGGAAAAAGACGAACTTGACTATTTTATCTACTTAATGCTCGATATCTCCAACATTGCTGAAATAACCGAACACTATTCTTCACAAAGAACGAACAATTAATTTTTTCATCTCTACAAGTCACCTTTAAACTACTATAAGCGTCATGCAACTTCTTAACAGAAAAGGATTATCATTGCTCAAATCATTCATATTCATCTGCGCAATAAGTACTGTAGCCCATTTTATCACAACATCTTGCAATAACATCAAGAAGGAGCCTAAACTCGTGATTAACGAGATAATGACTTCCAATCATGCCGGAATCATGGCCCAAGATGGAGAGTTGTATGACTGGATTGAGATTAAGAATATCTCAAAAGAGACCGTAAATCTCAAGAATTATTCGCTGCTTGTCGAGAAAGATAAAAGTAACAAGAAAGACGACAACAATCCTGGCAATGAGAACGGTCAAGAAGATAATCAAATAAAAGAGAAGAAGGCCAAAAAGAATAAAAAAGATAAAGCCGTCAAAGACGACAATTCTGATAAAGCCGAGAAAAAGAAAACCTGGGAATTTCCCGAAATGATGGTTAAGCCTGGACAGTGTGTCATTGTCTATGCTTCAAAACTAGACAAGAAAGACCCTAAAGGAGAATTGCATGCCAGTTTCAAGATTTCTTCCAAAGGTGGTATAGTGCAGTTGCTTGACAACGGTGATGTTGTATCAGAAATAAAATATGGCAAACTTGCCGACGACCAATGCTATCGACGTGTAGCCGACAATGACACCACATTTGAAATCAGCTATGAACAGACTCCTGGATTTAACAATGACATCAAAGGATTTGAAAAGTTCAACACTCTAATTGAGCAACAACGTAAAACTCCGTTGAAGCTATGGGAAGTGCATTCCAAAGGCTTTAAAGACGGTCACACTTGGGTTGAGGTTAAGAACATATCTAACGACACAGTCAACCTAAAGGACTATTGCCTATCCAACAGCAAGAAAGATACAACTTCATGGCATTTCCCTGATTTTGTTCTTAAACCAGGAGAAGTTTATGTCGTTGACTGCAAGAAGGAAGAATTCAAGATTGGAGGGAAAAAATCAGTTACTCTCATTAAGGAAAACAAATTCATAGACGGAATTTGGGGTGCTGCCGCTCCTTTCAGTGTCTCTATCGGAAGAGTTGACGGAAAAGACGGTTTCTTCTTCTTCCCTGAACCCACAAGAGGCAAAGAAAATACCACTACTGCATATCGGACTATTGCAGCAAACCCCACAATTATAACTGAAGCAGGAGTAATTTCTGACAAAAAAAAAATGACAGTCCAGATTGACACTCATGGATATACTGTTCATTATACTACCGACGGGAGTATCCCAACAGAAGAATCACCTGTCTATAAAGATTCTATAAGCATTGACACAACAACCATCATACGAGCCTATTGCTTGGGAGACTCAGCTTCAAGCATTATGCACAGTGGCATAGCAACAAGCACTTTCATCTTTGGTGAAAAACATGATATGCCAGTAATGAATATCACTGTCGACTCTTTAGATCTTTTTGACAAAAGAAGAGGAATATATGCCGACGGTCCTGGACATGGTTCAGAATTTCCATTTAAAGGTGCAAATTTCTGGAAGAAATGGTGGATAAAAGCACATGTGGAGTTTTTTGACTCTATCCAAGGTTTTTCCGAAGATTGTGAGATGGCAATATTTGGTGGTTTTTCAAGAGCTCTTGCAAAAAAATCATTCAAAATAAGGTTTAAAGACGTCACAGGACCCTCCGAGATTTTTTATGACCTCTACGATGAAGGCAAGCCATCAAAAGTAAAAAACTTTGTGCTACGTTCTGGTTCACAAGATATCACGGGGGTAATGGTCCGTGACGAATATTTCACAAGTCTAATGGCGCCTCAATGCCCCAACCTATTGGTTCAAGCTTATAGGCCCATAGCACTATATGTTAATGGAGAATATTTCGGGCTATATTACATACGTGAGAAAATCGACAAGCACTTTGCTGCTAAGCATCTCAACGTAGATAATGATTCCATGTCTATAATAATGTCGGCCATGTATTGTGAGGAAGGAAATAAAAAAGATTATTATGATTTCATATCCTATGTAAAAAGTCACGACCTAGCCGAGCAAGAGCATTATGATTACGTGAAAAAGAATTTCGACTTTGAAGGACTCATCGATTTCAAACTCGGACAAATCTATTCATGCAACACAGATGTGGGCAATGTACGTTTCATCCGCTCAACTGACCCAAAAGGCGACCAAAAATGGCATGTTGTCTTCTACGATCTCGATGCAACGTGGGTAGCCAACAAGTCGGCTTCTTATTATATAAATCCAGGCGGAACATCGGTGGAAAGGGCAGTAAACTTGCTAACAGCAAAATTGCTCAAGAACAACGAGTTCAGACAAATATTCTTGGAAAGACTTTCTTTCCACATGCACAAGACTTTCACCACTCAAAACGCTACTTCAGTGTTTGACAAACTTATAAACAGAATCAAGCCAGAAATGGTGCGAAACTGCGAGCGATGGAAAAATCTTATGACTTATGAAAGATGGGAGACAAACGTTGAAGAGTTCCGTGAGAGATTTGAAGGACGAAATGTTAATATGCTCAATGATTTGCGCAAAGTGATGGAAATAACCGAAGAGGAGGAAAAGAAATACTTTGCCGATTTGGGATATTAACTGCACCCCAATAAAGGGGCTCCACCAATGTAGTGCATCATGTCAAGAAACGTTCTACTCCTTATATTTGCCGCTTTAACTCTGGTTGCGTGCAACAAAGAGAAAGAAGCAACTTCGCCATTTGTTGTCAATGAAATTATGGCTGCCAACAAATCGGGTATAATGGCCAAAGATGGACAATTATATGACTGGATTGAAATAAAGAACATTTCTAATAAAGCTGCTAGCCTCAAGGATTACTCGCTAATTATAGAGAAGGATGACAGCAAGAAGAAAGACAATGAGAAAAACTATAAAAAAAACTGGGAATTCCCTGACACTATTGTTAAACCCGGCCAATGCCTTATAGTCTATGCTTCTAAGAGAGAAGATGCAAACCAACAAGAAGAATTACATGCTAATTTCAAGCTTTCTTCTAAAGGAGGAATTATAAAGTTGCTAAACCATGAAGTAGTAGTCTCACAAGTAAAATATGGCCCTATAGAAGATGACCAATGCTATCGACGAATTGCCGACAATGACACAACTTTCTCTTATAGTTATGAACAAACTCCTGGACTTGACAATAATGAACATGGATTTGAAAAATACAATAGCCTAATTGAACAACAAAGAAAAGATCCACTGAAAATTTGGGAGTTACACTCAAAGGGTTTCAAGGGTGGAAATGCATGGGTCGAAGTGAAAAATGTATCCAAACAAGCGATTGACCTTCAAAACTATTGTCTCACTACCAGCAAAAAGGATACAAGCAAGTTGACTTTTCCAAAAGTGGAATTGAAACCTGGTGAAACCTATATTGTTGACTTCAATAAAGCTAAATTCAAAATTGGTCACGATAAGGCCATAATATTATCTAAAGGTGATGAATTCGTTGATGGATTATGCGATGCATCGGCCCCATTTGGCATTTCGATGGGAAGAGTTGAAGGCAAAGACGGTTTCTTTTTCTTCTCACAACCAACCAAAGCCAGCGATAACACAACCCAATGTTTCCGCCACATAGCAGCGAAACCTTCTTTTAAAACTAAGCCTGGTGTGTATTCCGAGAAAGAACACATGAATGTCATAATCGACACTCATGGATACACCGTTCACTATACAATCAACGGAAGTGTACCCGATTCGGTCTCACAAGTCTACAAAGATTCAATAAGTATTGATAAGACAACAACCATCAGAGCTTATTGCAAAGGCGATTCAACGCACCTGCCTAGCCAAGCAGCGACAAGCACCTTCATCTTTGCCCAGCAGCACACTCTGCCAGTAATGAACATCACAGTAAAAAAAGATGACCTATACAACTTCAACCACGGCATATATGTGGCGGGTCCTGAAGCAAGCCCTATAGTACCACATATGGGGGCAAACTATTGGAAGAAGTGGTGGAAAAAAGCCCATGTCGAGTTTTTTGACTCTGTCGGAGGTTTCTCCGAAGACTGTGAGCTTGCCATCTTCGGAGGATATTCTAGAATGCTTCCTAAAAAGTGTTTTAAAATTAGATTCAAAGATTATTGCGGCATTGCTAGTTTAAACTATGACTTATTCAACCAGGGGAAACCAACTAAATATAAAAACTTTGTCCTACGCTCTGGTTCACAAGATATTGATGGAATCATGGCACGCGACGAGTTTTTCACTAGCCTGATGGCGCAAAACAGCCCCAACTTACTAATTCAAGCCTACCGTCCAATCGCCCTTTACATTAATGGCGAATATTTCGGTCTTTACTACATAAGAGAGAAAATTGACGAACACTTTGCTGAAAGACACTTGAATGTCTCGTCCGACTCGATATCAATCATAAGCGGAATGAACGGTCGGGACATCACCTCCTATGTTCTGAACCACAATTTGGAAGAAGACGAGTGTTATAACTATGTAAAAGAGCACTATGACCTTGAAGCCCTCATCGACATGAAACTCGGCGAACTCTACTCAAGCAACACCGACATTGGCAATACCCGATACATACGAACTAGTGATAATGGTAGCTGGAAATGGCATGTAGCTTTCTACGACATCGACGCTTCGTGGGTGTCTAATGCTCAACCTTCACTATATTTATCGGCAGGGACAGACCCAGGAAATGAGCAAGAAAACAAGCGTACTCGCAACAATCTGCTAATCCAAAAACTCTTAAAAAATAAGGATTTCAGACAGATGTTTCTTGAGCGACTCTCTTGGCATATGCACAACACGTTCACTACTCAAAACACTACCGCGGTGTTTGACAATCTCATCAATACAATCAAACCCGAGATGGAGCGCAATTGCCAACGATGGCCAAAGGTACTAACCTACCCTAAATGGGAGTATCATGTCAAGGCCTTCAGAGAGAAATTTGCAACACGTAACAAAATAATGCTTAACGACCTGCGCAAGGCACTTGTAATTACCGAAGAGGAAAACAAGAAATACTTTGCTGACCTTGGATTTTAATCATCCCATTTGCTATTACACATCAACTGCATCATATTTAAAACAATGATAGGCCATTTATTGTCAAAAAAATGGCCAAGTCAACCAATATTTTAAAGCCACATTACGTTTTTTTGGAAATTTCTGTGTAATTTTGTAGCTGTAATTCTTGTAATCTCTTTTATCTCGCACAAAGAGATAATCATAAATAATATAACACTATGATAAATCGAGTCTTAATAAGAATAAAAGTGGTCCAGATGTTCTACAACTATATGCTGACGAGAAATGTAAAATCTCTGGACATGGCAAGAAAAGAGCTGCAACAGAGTTTTGACAAATCCTATGAACTATATAATTACCTGCTCAAACTAATTATAGATTTAACCGACTTGCAAGCTTTATATCTCGACGAAGCTAAACACAAGTTCTTGCCTTCACAGGAAGATTTGAACCCTAACACTAAATTCATTGATAATAAACTGGTTGAGTCATTACGAAACAATGAACAACTACAATCATTCATAAGTCGTAACAAACTCACCTGGCGTGACAATGAGATTTTCCTCAAACTCATCCTAAACAAGATTCAAGACAGCACCATTTATCAAGAATATATGGAAAATGCCGAAAGCGATCTAGATAGTGACTGCAATCTTTGGAGACAGTTGTTCAAGAGATTGCTTATTGATGATGATGATTTACTAGAGGAATTGGAAAATCAGTCGGTATACTGGTCTTGCGACGACCTAGATTTCATGGGCCAATTTGTTATCAAAACAATTAGACGCATAAACGATGGAGAGGAATTCCCCATTATGCCACAATATAAAGATGAAGAAGACAGCAAGTATGGTGACCTTTTATTCACTGCTGCTGTTGAACAAGAAGAGCTAAACTCTGCAACCATCAACCATTTTATTGACGCTCGACACTGGGACAGCGACCGCATTGCTCTTATCGACCGTGTGATCCTGCTCGTCGCTCTTGCCGAGGTAAGAAACTTCGAGAACATACCTACCACGGTAACACTAAATGAGTACATCGAGATTGCAAAGACTTTTAGCACACCAAGCAGTTCGGCTTTTGTCAATGGTGTTCTTCATTCTGCAATCCGTGACATGAAAAACAATGGAGCAATCTCTAAGCAATAATAATTTTATTAACACAATAACACATCACGACTATGTTAAACTCAATTTTATTACAAGCTGCTGCCGGTGCCGGAGGCCAAGCACAAGGCAGTGGTATGATGTCAATCTTGATGATTGTGGCTCTAGTAGCCATTTTCTATTTCTTCATGGTTCGTCCACAAAGCAAGAAGCAAAAAGAAATAAGAAAATTCCGCGATGCCATGCAAAAGGGCGACAAGGTCACTACGGCTGGTGGCATTCACGGCAAAATAAAAGAAATTAAAGACAGTGTCATTATCCTCCAAATTGATGACAACGTGAAAATAACTATCGACAAGAGTATGGTCTATCCTTCGGCAAATGATGCCGTGGAATCAGGTGCTGACATCAAGAATAATGCCTGATAATTAAAATCTAACAAAACAAGAGAGTGTGAGCAGTAGGTCTATTTATAACTCCAAAGATACACATTTTTAGGTTGAAAGGCCTACTGCTCCACTTCATCAAAATCTATTCTCAACGGTCATGAGCTGGGTTAAGGAGAAATCCAAGAAGGTGTGGAGTAAGCTATGCACATTCTCGAGCAAGGAAACCGCCTTGTTCCTTTTTTTCGTGTGCATGGCTGCGGGATTTTGGGTGCTTCTGGCTTTTAACAACAACATGACTCATGACATCATAATCAACGTCAACACCACACAAAAGCCTTCCAACGTCACTTTCATCCAGGAAATGCCGACAACTATCTCGGTGACAATAAAAGACCGTGGACTATCGTTTCTTAAATCATTTTTCAAGTCAACTCCTCACATAGAGATTGAATTTGACGCATACTCCGATGAGAAGACAAGCACTCTTGTGGTTACACCGCAACAACTCATCAACGAAGTGCGTCAATCGGTAAACCGAGAAGCTAATATCATAAAAATCAACCCCGAATCAATTAATGTGAAGTACACAACTATTGCCGGAAAGAAAGTACCCGTCAATTGGGAAGACAACCTCACCAATTTCGTTCCCGACAAACAATTTGTCATCAACCCCGACATTGTGAAAACTGAACCCGATTCGGTAATGGTTTATGCTTTAGACCGAAGCTCGCTGAGAGACATAACCGAAGTTGACATTCTCTCGGTCGAGGTTGACAACCTAACAAAGACCTACATTAAAACTGTTAGGTTGAAACCCATTAAGGACATGCGCATCATCCCCGACAGGGTTAAAATCATTGTTCCAGTTGAGCCTCTCATCAAGAAAGAGCAGATGGTTCCCATTTCGGTCAGGAATCAGCCTGAAGGGATCAATTTGCTCACGTTCCCGCCTTCAATCAATGTGAGCTACCTTCTACCACAAAGCAAGTACAAAGAACCTATCAATCTCACTGTCGTTGTTGACTATAACGACATAGATCTATCCACCAACAAGGTAAAGGTAAAGGTTGGTGAGATTTCTGGTAATTATTCCAATCCTGTGCTCAGTGTGGACAGCGTCAACTACGTGATTGAAAGATATTAATTGCATGAAACGAATTCAAAAACTCATAGCCATCACTGGAGGCATTGGAGCTGGCAAGAGTGTGGTGGCTGACATAGTGCGTGCTGCAGGCTATGCTGTTTATGACTGCGACCAACGGGCAAAAGAACTAATGACTTCCTCACCTGCCATCAAGCAAGCTTTGACAGCTGAATTTGGGCAAGACATTTACATCAACGACACACTCAACAAGCAACTGCTGAGCAATATTGTCTTTACCGACAAAGATGCTTTGAAATATGTCAACAACACTGTTCATCCAGCAGTGAGAGAAGACATCACTAAATGGGTGTTACAACAAGAAGTAATGCCTGTGTTTGTCGAAACTGCTTTGCTGCAAGAAGGTGGCATTGACGCTATGGTCGACCTGGTGTGGAATGTTACAGCACCTGTAGAAACTCGCATCCAACGGGTGATCAAGCGCAATTCTACCACGCGTGAAAAAGTAATAGAGCGCATAAAGTCTCAAAAAGAATTATCCAACATTAAGGGAGTTTCTATCATTGAAATAATAAATGATGGAACCACTCCCCTGCTTCCTCAAGTAATGAAATCCATCCTGTCGGCTTGAATCATCTATCATAGTTTCAAGTCGTTTTAAATTTTCTTTCCTATATAAAAAAACAGAGAGGGAAATCCTTTACAGATTTCCCTCTTCCATAATTTATTAATCTACTAACCTTATTTAATATTTTTAATCGGCATTCAGATTAACTCGCTTGAGATCGGTAGCAATGAGACCCTTCTGAGCCTTGTCGAGGAACATGGCAATTGTCATACCCTTCTCCTCGCTAGCCTCATACTCCTGCTCCATGAGAATGTTCTCTTTGTAGAACTTCTCCATGCGACCCTTAACGATGTTCTGGATCATCTGCTCGGGCATGCTCTTGAGCTTGGCATCGGCAGTGTCAGCCATAAGCTTTTTGGCATCTTCAACCTGCTCGGGTGTCATATAACCCTTGCGAACAGCCTCATCTTGATGCTCCTCGGTAGCGCAATAGTAAGGATTGAAACCGGCCTTTTTGAGGGCGTTTTCAACAGCCTTTTGCACTTGCTCGCTCTTAGTCTTCTCGATAGCGATGCTAGTTTCCTCGTCAATTACATTCTGAGGAATCTGGTTACGGTTGGCAGCAGCTGGACGCATAGCAGCAACCTGCATGGCAACAGCCTTACCAATCTCCTCACTTACTGGCTCATTGAAAGCAACGAGAGTCGAGAGCTTCTTGTTGAAGTGATTGTAACCAGCGATACCGGCAGCTTCGATACACTCATAAGCGCCAAGTTCCATCTTCTCGCCAGTGATACCACTCAAAGCAGTGATGTGCTCAGCTACTGTAGCACCGTCAAAGGTGAAGTTCTTGAGCTCATCAAGGTTCTGAACCTTAGCAGCAACAGCCTCGTCGAGAATACGGTTTGCAAGAGTGACAAATTTCTCGGTTCCAGCTACAGGCTCGGTCTCGCACTTGAGTGCTACAATAGCACCAAAGTTACCTTCAACTTTGCACTTAGCAATACCCTCGGCAGCAGTGCGGTCGCCACGCTTTGCAGCGATAGCTTGACCACGCTTGCGGATAATCTCCACAGCCTTGTCCATGTCATTCTCAGCCTCGATGAGAGCCTTCTTGCAGTCTACCATACCAGCGTTGGTAATCTCGCGCAATTTCTTTATGTCATTAATAGAAACAGCCATAATTGTTTTCTATAAGTGTTTAAAAATATTATTAATTAGATTTGACTTTTACTCAGCTTTAGGCTCCTCGGCTTTAGGCTCCTCGGCCTTAGCTTCAGCTTCCTCAACCTTGGGCTCTTCGGCAGGAGCAGCTTCCTCCTTGCTTTCCTCGGCTACGCGGCTACGACGAACGCGAGCACGACGAGGTTTAGCCTCAGCCTCTCCCTCGGCAGCTTCGTCCTTGTTGTCAATCTTCTCAATCTTGCGCTCCTCAAGACCCTCTTTGATGGCCTCGCATACGGTATTCAAGATGATGTCAATTGACTTAGAAGCGTCATCATTAGCTGGGATTACGAAGTCAACGTTGTCAGGGTTGCTATTGGTGTCAACGATACCAAATACAGGAATACCCAGACGATTAGCCTCAGCAACAGCAATGTGCTCCTTGAGTACGTCAACAACGAAAAGAGCAGATGGCAGACGGTTTAGGTCAGCGATAGAACCAAGGTTCTTCTCAAGCTTCGCACGCTGGCGAGTAATCTGAAGACGCTCACGCTTAGACATGTTGTCAAATGTACCGTCGGTCGACATCTTGTCGATGGCAGCCATCTTCTTCACAGCCTTGCGAATAGTGGGGAAGTTAGTCAGCATACCGCCTGGCCAGCGCTCAATAACGTAGGGCATGCCAACCGAAGTAGCGCGGTCACATACAACCTGTTTTGCTTGCTTTTTGGTAGCGACGAAGAGGACCTTCTTGCCTTCCTTAGCAATGTTCTTGAGAGCAACGGCAGCTTCTTCAAGCTTAGCCTGAGTTTTGTAAAGGTCGATGATGTGAATACCATTACGCTCCATGAAGATATAAGGAGCCATAGCGGGATTCCATTTACGTTTGAGGTGACCAAAGTGACAAGTAGCGTCGAGCAGTTGGTCAAAATTTGGTGTTTGCATTTTAAATAATTTTGTTTTTGTTTACTTTCAACTTAAAACAATCACATAGTAGCCATACCTGAAAGCTTATTATATAATAATGTGTAAAAATTCATGCCACCAGGCAAGTGAGTCTATGCGATTTGGATACTAAACTCTGTTTTAGTGCTCCAGAGCAAGGTGTTGAATATTCGTAATAAAATATTAACGCTTGCTGAACTGGAAACGCTTGCGGGCCTTGGGCTGACCTGGTTTCTTGCGCTCTACGGCACGTGGGTCGCGAGTCATGAAGCCTTCCTTGCGGAGAGCACTCTTGTCCTCGGCATTGATTTTAACCAGTGCACGGGCAATAGCCAGACGCAGAGCCTCGGCTTGTCCCTTGTAACCACCACCAATCAGGTTCACCTTAATGTTATACTTATCGGCGACCTCAAGGGTGTTCAATGGTTGCTTAACAATGAATTGAAGAATTGGAGATGGAAAATATTCTTCAAGTGTACGCTTGTTGATTGTGATTTCGCCATTGCCTTCGCTCACGTAAACACGTGCGATAGCTGCTTTACGACGACCTACTGCATTGATTTGTTCCATACTTCCAATTATTATTTAAGTTTATTGATATCAATTACCTTGGGTTGCTGAGCCTCGTGGGGATGTTCTGGACCATTGTAGATATATACATTGTTCAGAATCTTTGCACCAAGCTTATTCTTTGGGAGCATGCCCTTAATCACATGGAGGAACAAGGGGTGTTTACCAGCCTTGAGGTGTTTGTTCTCCGACTTCTTCTGCAGTATGGCAGGTGTTGCATAACGCTGACCACCGGGATAGCCTGTGTAGCTAACGTAGGTGCGGTCGTCCCACTTATTACCAGTGAGCTTAACCTTATCGGCGTTGATGATAATAACGTTGTCACCACAATCAACGTGTGGTGTAAAACTGGGTTTGTACTTTCCGCGCAAGATTTTCGCTACTTTTGCGCACAAGCGACCCAGTACCTGATCGGTAGCATCCACTACTACCCATTCTTTCTGTACGTCTTCCTTGCGGATAGACACGGTCTTGTAACTTAAAGTGTTCACTTTTAAAATCCTGATTAAAAATTAATTAAATCTTCAACAGCACACACGATGACACGGCCAAATGTCAACCTTTGGCGTCCTGTCGAAATTATCTTGGATATAATCGGCGTGCAAAGGTACGCATTATATTATTAATGGCAACAACTCACCCATGCCAAACCTAGTCTCAAATAGCCTATTTTAAATATTATTAACTATTTTAGTATTTATTTATCCTATAACTATGATGAATAATACTCAAATGAGCAAAATTAAGCCATATATTTCTTGTAATAAAATGGTTCAGTTGACTCAGTTGACTCAAATAGAAAAAATCTTCCAGGATTATAGTGCAAGTATCTTGTAAAATTGCTTTCTTCAATTTATCAAAACATCATACCACAGAACATAAAAGATGCAGCAGATTTTAGTTTATCTGCCGCATCAAAATGTTTATAGTATAGACTTAAAAGTTAAAGCAGTTTCTCAATATCTCGTGTTGTTTTCTCAATATCTTCGGCCGTAACTTCATAGTTTGTCAAATCATTAGCAAAATAACGGTCATAGGCAGTCATGTCGATAAGGCCATGACCTGAAAGGTTGAACAAAATGGTCTTGCTCTCACCACTGACCTTACACTTCATGGCCTCGTTAATTGTGGCCGCAATTGCATGAGACGACTCTGGCGCCGGAATGATGCCCTCGCTACGAGCAAACATTGTAGCCGCCTTGAATGTATCTAATTGTTGTATATCTACAGCCTCAATCAAGTCATCATGTTTGAGCTGACTGATTATTGCACCACCACCATGATAACGCAAACCACCCGCATGAATATTGGCTGGCTGGAAGTTATGGCCAAGTGTGAACATAGGAATAAGAGGTGTATAACCTGCCTCATCACCAAAGTCATACTGAAAAATGCCTCGAGTGAGTTTTGGGCAAGACGCCGGCTCAGCTGCCACAAAACGAGTGCCATTTCTATCCCCATTAAGTTTATGCCTCATGAATGGGAATGCCAATCCCGAGAAATTACTGCCACCTCCAAAGCATGCGACGACCACATCGGGATATTCACCAGCCATTTCCATCTGTTTCTCGGCCTCAAGTCCAATAACCGTTTGATGCAAAGCCACATGGTTTAGTACCGAGCCTAAAACATACTTACAATTGGGAGTACTCATCGCCAATTCCACTGCTTCGCTGATTGCGGTCCCCAAAGAGCCTTGATAATTGGGATTATAAGTGATGATTTTTCTTCCTGCTTTAGTTGACATACTTGGCGAAGAAATAACCTCGGCTCCATAAGTTTGCATCATCGAGCGACGATAAGGTTTCTGGTTAAATGATATTTTCACCATGTAAACTGCCAATTCTAGTCCAAAGTGCTTAGCAGCAAGCGACAAAGCCGCACCCCACTGGCCTGCTCCAGTCTCGGTTGTAATGTTTGTCACCCCTTCTTGTTTGCAATAATAGGCCTGGGCAATTGCCGAGTTTAGCTTGTGCGAGCCCACAGGACTCACGCTTTCATTTTTGAAATATATGTGTGCAGGTGTGTCGAGAAGTTTTTCCAACCCTGTAGCTCTTACCAATGGTGTTGGACGCCAAATGCGATACATTTCCCTCACCTCTTCGGGGATTTCAATCCATCGATCGGCTGTGTTAAGCTCTTGATCGGATGCCGCTTTTGAGAAGATAGGATACAAATCTTCGGGCAAGAGTGGTTGTTTTGTTGCTGGGTGGATTAAAGGTAATGGCTTATTGGCCATATCGGGAATAATGTTATACCATGATTGAGGTATATCATTCTCTTGAAGTAAAAACTTTTTTGATTTCATAAATGTATATTTATTCTTATTTTACGATAATAGATGCAAAGATATACAATATATCTGTATATTTATTGCGTTTAACTTATTTTTTGATAAGCAAACATTATATAACGTGATTTATCTATACTTTTGTAAATATAAAGATGAAAAAACGACAACACATAGTCTATTCATGGATGCTGCTTTTGATTATAGTGTCAATGCAGCTTGTCAATTCTTTCCACTTTCATGAGCCACAAATAACTACTAAAGTGGAATGTGACATGTGTAGCCATCACATTCATCACTCGGGACACCTCACAGGCGACCAATACCACATGCACCCATGCTTGTCATGCCAGTTGTCAAGCAATGAGTTTATTGAGCCTCAATCCACACACATCTCAAGCACACATCAATTTATTGTCAAGCTTGAGGTTTGTCCATTCCAAACTAAACCTATAACATACCCAACCAGCTGTCCTTCTCGCGCTTCTCCCCTGATTTGATATAAGCATCTATCCCCATCAATCTCTTGCTCTAATAACAGCAAGTGTAATTAATCATACATTTATCAATACAGTATATCAAATCACAAAATCACAATGAAAAGATTTTTTTCTATTGTGATCGCTACATGCATAGTGGTCACAATGAGCAATAATATTCAAGCACAAGAAAAAGAAGACTCTCTCGAATCGGTTCACCTGGGTAACGTCGTGGTGACAGCCAACCACACAGCAACGCTGCAACGACTTGCCCCAGCAATTATCCAAGTGACAGGCCGCAGACTACTCTCGGCAGTTAATGCCGAATGTGTTGCCGATGCCCTATCGTTCCAACCCGGAGTAAGAGTAGAAGACGACTGCAGCAATTGCGGCTACAAGCAAGCACGAATCAATGGACTCGATGGACATTATTCACAAATACTTATCGATTCCCGCCCAGTATTCTCGGCGGTGAGCAATCTATACGGAATTGAACAGCTACCTTCATGCATGATTGACCAAATAGAAGTGATGAGAGGCGGAGGTTCGGCACTTTATGGAGCTTCGGCAGTAGCAGGAACAATCAATATCATCACTAGAAATCCTTCATCCAACAGCCTTGAAGCATCTCACACCATCACATCCATAGGTTGCGGTAGTACATTTGACAACAATACATCAATCAATGCATCTATTGTCAATGATGAAGACACCCGAGGTATAACTATTTTTGCTAACAATCGATACCGTCAAGGCTATAGCCACACCGACGATGGATACACAACCCTACCGCGCCTTAGCATGCAGACTATAGGCACAAAGGCATTCTACAAGCCCACGAGCCATTCACAGCTATCTCTCACCTATTATTTCATGCATGACAACCGCCGTGGTGGCAACAAGCTGCACGAGACCCCCGAATATTGTAACGTCTGTGAACAAGCACGGCACAACATGCACAATGCCAATCTAGCTTGGGAGTGGACAAGCCAGGACTATAAGTGGCATTTCGACGCCTATGCCGCCTTGGCCTCTATCAAAAGACACAGTTACACAGGCGGATATGGCACTGATGAGGACCCTGATCCCGAAGCAGCTCTTTACTACAGCCGCACAACCGACCTTACATGGATGCTTGGGACACTGGGCCGCTACAGTTTTGGACGGCTGTTATTCCTCCCTGCTCAACTCACCATTGGCCTCGAATACAACAACGACCACCTCAAGGACATAGCACAAGGCTATAATTTCACAACCAAGCAAGCAACCCACATTGCCAGTTTCTATGTCCAAAACGAGTGGAAAAATGATGTGTGGAGTTTCCTCATTGGTGCACGTTTAGACAAGCACAACCTAGTCAGCAGAGCAATCTTCAGCCCTAGAGTTAATATAAGGTACAGTCCTTCTCGTCAAATTACTCTTCGAGCCACTTATGGAGAAGGATTCCGTGCACCTCAAATCTTTGACGAAGAAATGCATATAGAGATGGCCGCAGGCAACCGTTTCAAGATTCATCTAATCGATGGTCTAAAAGAAGAACGAAGCCATACGTTTACCCTATCGGCCAATGGTTACCACTCGGTAGGCACAACAAATTTCAACTGGACAATAGAAGGCTTCTACACTAGCCTCTCCAATGTTTTTGCTGAACGCGAGACAGAGACAATAGATGAGCAAGGTTGCAGTGTCATCGAACGTTACAATGGCAGTGGAGCTAAGGTTATGGGCATATCCACAACACTTGACTTTATGTTCTCACGACTCATTGATGTTGAACTGGGAGCCACATTCCAGCGCAGCCAATATGATGAAGCCGAACAATGGAGCGATAACATTGCCCCACAGCGCAAAATGTTCCGAACTCCAAATGCCTACGGCTATTGCAATGTGAAAGTTACTCCCTTCAAAAATTTCGACATCGACATTACCGGTACTGGAACAGGAAGCATGCTTGTCAAGCATTACGAAAGCAGCGGCACACCAGTGGATGTTGAAGTAAACACCCCTACATTTTGGGATATAAACACTAAAGTGTCTTATACATTCAATCTAACATCGAAGGTTCAAATGAACATAAATGCAGGAATCATAAACATGTTCAACCAGTTCCAGAAAGACCTTGATCCAGGACCAGAACGCGACAGTGCTTATATCTACGGTCCATCACTACCTCGAAGTATCTATGCTGGCATAGGTTTCAAAATGTGATATAAACCATGCTTTAGAACATCTGTTAATAAAAAACACATTTCAAATTAGCGAAAAATCATTTTTTTCGCTAATTTTGCAAGTTATTAGGAACATAATCAAAAAAAACAAATATCAAACACATTAACAATTATCTTTTATGAATCGTTTTAAAACAACTTTTATGGCTTCTTTAGCGGCTTTGATGGCATTCGCTTCAAACGGAGGCACTGAGGCGACCAACCCCAGTGAAAGCCCTAGCCCATCGGCTGACGACAGGACCTTCACTCCCGAAGTGATGATGTCTTTAGGAAGAGTGGGAGATCCCCAAGTTTCCCCCGACGGCAAGCAAATTCTCTTTAACGTCAACTATCAGAACGTGGAGGAGAACAAAGGCAACAGCGACCTATGGCTTGTAGACATCGACGGCAAGAAACCTGCCAAGAGCATCACAAGCACTCCTTCGAGCGAGAACAATGCCGTGTGGATTAACAACGGCGACAAGATTGCGTTCCTCTATCAAGGTCAAGTCTGGATAATGAATTCCGACGGTTCCAACCGTCAACAAGTGAGTAACCTCAAGAATGGTATTGACGGCTTTGTAATTTCGCCAGATGGTAATAAAATTGTCATGATTAGCAATGTGAAGTATGGCAAGACACTGCCCACCGATCATTATCCCGAACTTGACAAAGCTAACGCTCGCATAATTGACGACATGATGCATAAACACTGGGACGAATGGGTAACCGAAGTGCCCCACCCCTTTGTCGCCGATTTCACTGGCAATTTTGTGGGAGATGCCACTGACATCCTTGAAGGCACTGAATATGAGTCACCCATGAAACCTTGGGGAGGCATTGAGTCGCTAGCTTGGACTGCCGACAGCAAACAAGTAATATACGTTTGCCGCAAGAAAACAGGCAAAGAATATGCTTTCTCAACCAATAGTGACCTTTACCTCTATGACGTAGCTCAAGGTAAAACCGTTAAAAACCTCACCGAAGGCATGATGGGCTATGACACCAACCCACGTGTTTTCAAAGACAAAGTTGCATTCCTGTCGATGGAGCACGACGGTTATGAGGCCGACAAGAACCGCATCTTTGTCCTAGACATGAAGACTGGAACAAAGACCGACCTCACTGAAAATTGGGATTACAGCGCCGACGACCTCGCATGGTCACCCGACGGCAAATACATCTATTTCCTTGCACCTTACCAGGGTACAATTCCCATGTTCCGTGTAAATGTTGACACAAAGAAGGTTGAAACAGTTACTCCTGGTATCGAAGACTGGCACGACTATGCAGCAATCGTTCCTGTTAAAGGCAACAAACTGATTACTGTTCGCCACAATTATGCTGAGCCTAACGAGATTTTCAGTGTAGAAATGGGCAAACAACCTGTCAAGTTAACATCAATAAATGATAAAATTCTCGCCTCGGTTGATGACGTTACAATGCGTAAAGAAATAGTAAGAACTACCGACGGCAAAGACATGACAGTATGGGTTGTTCTACCGCCAAACTTCGACCCTAACAAGAAATATCCTTCTATCTTCTTCTGCGAGGGAGGCCCACAGTCTCCAGTGAGTCAGTTCTTCTCATATCGCTGGAACTTCAAGCTCATGGCAAGTCAAGGATATGTTGTAATCGCTCCCAACCGCCGCGGTCTGCCCGGTTTTGGCACAGAATGGAACGCTCAAATCAGTGGAGACTATGGAGGCCAGAACATGCGTGACTATATGAGTGCCGCCAACTACATGAAACAGCAGTCATACATCGACGGCGACCGCATGGGTGCTGTAGGAGCCAGCTATGGTGGATACTCAGTTTACTGGTTAGCAGGAAATCATAACAATACATTTGCTTGCTTCCTGGCTCATGCCGGCATTTTCAACCTTGAGGCTCAATATCTTGAGACCGAGGAAATGTGGTTTGTACAATGGGATCTTGGCGGTCCTCGCTGGGACAAAAATAATGCCATCGCACAAAAGACATACCGTGAGGCTAATCCTTACAACTTTGTACAGAATTGGAACACTCCTATCATGATTACAGCCGGTGAACTTGACTACCGAATCGTCTTCACACAGGCTTGCCAAGCATTCAATGCTGCACAGATTCGTGGAATTCCATCACGCATGGTACTCTTCCCTGAGGAGAACCACTGGATTCTTCGTCCACAAAATGCACTTGTGTGGCATCGTGAATATTTCCGCTGGCTTGACACTTGGCTCAAACCAGATAGTGAGGCATCAAAAGCCTACAAGGCCCATAATGACTCAATAGCCAAGATTAAGGAACAAGAGAGAAAAGGCGCGCCCACTCCTATGCCCAAAATTCAGGAAACGTTAAACATAACAAATCCCAACCTCAAGGACATCAAGAGATAAATATTTCTCAAGCTAAGAATAAAATAGCGCGCCAGATTTGTTCTGACGCGCTATTTTCATATTATGATAGTAATTTTACTAATCACCCAAGAGAATGTTATAAATAATTGTAATATCAACCGAGGTTATGATACCATCGCCATCCTGATCGCCATTGACGATATCACTGGAGTCATCATTAAGCAGATAGTTGTAAAGCACTGTCACATCAACACTTGAAACTATACCATCGCCATTAACATCGCCGGGCACAGATACAAGTGAACTATACTTAAACTCAACGCTATACATTTGGCCGCCGTTGTCATAGCGCAAACGGTCACCCACCGCATCTAAATATCCAGTAATGAAGTCAAAATAAAGCACATAGGTTTCGCCATCCTCAAGACCTTCAAGGACATTAAACTGCAGGTTGTCGGCAACCCATTGTCCATCGTTTACTTTGGTTGCATATAACTGTGACCAGCCATTTGGAGTCGTGCCTTTCTTAACGATAGCATAGTCCATGAAAAGTTCATCGACATCGACATTGACAGTCGCATCAAAGCGGTTGAGATAGAACTCACTGGCAGGTTCATCAACCACTTGTCGTGGAAAACCTGAAGCAGGAAGCGCAGTGTTAACGACTTCCCCATTGTAAGTAGCTACAATGCCTACACTAGTAATAGCTGAAGCTTCTACTTGATAGTTTATGGTATACTGGCAACCATAATCCATCTTGTAATTGTTCCACACGTCATAAACTGATTGTGTATAAACATTTACAACAAACATCTTGTTGGCAGGCAGAGAATTTGGGCTAAGTGTCATTGTGCCTTCACATTTGACGTCCATTTCATCCATGTGATGGCCCGCATTGAGAAGACAGCCCGAAGGCAATGTATAATCCTTCTTGAGGTCAAAACTAACTATGTGGAGCTCGTTATAATCGATAAATTGGTTTTCAAGGAGTTGCACATCACCTAGATAAAGACGCTTGATGTTGTCCTGAGCTGTCATCGCCTCTCCTGCCATCTGCTGAGTCACGTTCATGAACATAGGCTCCCAGTAATTGGGGTCCTCAAGATCGTTTTGTGAGAAGAACGCAGGTTGAGAAGAGTTGATAGGCTCAACAGTTAGTTGAAACTGTGGACCATGATCATTTTCCCATTCATAGGTGTTAAGAATAAACCTATAATTACCATCATTATTAACTCCAACAAATTCAATATAATTGTCGGTGATTACAGGTTCCATCAGTTGAATTGCAGCCATTGCATTTGAAACACTAAAGACCACAAGTAAAATAAGTAAATAAGGTTTCTTCATAATAGATTAATTTGATTAATAATCACAAAGATAAATATTTATTTTCTAATCAACGATTATTTGTCTGATTATTTAACAAAAACACCAATATTTGGTAGTATAAATTGTTATTATTATTTTAGCGATGCTAAAGCATTGTCAAGTTGAATCAACTGCTCACGCACAACCTTAAGGCGCTCAACCACTTCAAACTGCTTGGATATGCCATCACGGTTACGCTTTATCATAGCCTGCGCTGCATCGAGCTTGAGGCCTTTTTCCTTAACAAGATAATAGATCATTTTGATGGTCTCAATATCCTTAACTGTGTAAACCCTGATGTTCTTAGTGTTGCGCTTAGGCTTGATAACCGTAAACTCCTTTTCCCAGAACCTAAGGGTTGAAGTGGGAACATTTAAAATTTCGGCTACATCGCCTATTTTATAGAATTTCTTGCTTAGCTTGTCGTCCATTGATTGATGTATATTTTTATAAATTTGTATATAAATAGTGTTTCTATTACAAGTAAATTTATTACCTTTGCCCGAAATTTTGATAAATTAGGCTGTGCCTCTGATAATTTAGAACAAGTTCTATTACCAACTGGCTTGCACTAATTTTCGTGCTAAATTACAACGATTTTGTAATTTATGCAAGAAAACAATAGGTAAATCAATAAAAACTACATATAATAATTATGTTGACAGCAAAAGAAATCAGAGAATCTTTCAAGAAGTATTTTGAGGAACACGATCATCACATTGTTCCGTCGGCTCCCATGGTAATTAAAGACGACCCTACACTCATGTTTACCAATGCCGGCATGAACCAGTTTAAGGACATCATTTTGGGAAATAAAGAGCCACAATGGCGTCGAGTTGCCGACTCACAGAAGTGCCTTCGTGTGAGCGGTAAGCACAACGATCTTGAGGAAGTGGGACACGACACTTACCATCACACCATGTTTGAAATGCTTGGCAACTGGTCGTTTGGTGACTATTTCAAGAAAGAGGCGATTGACTTTTGCTGGGAATATCTAGTAGACGTGCTTAAGCTGGATCCAAGCATGATGTATGCCACTGTCTTCGAAGGCTCGCCCGACGAAGGACTTGACCGTGACAACGAGGCAGCCAGCTACTGGGAGCAGTATCTACCAAAAGACCACATCATCAACGGCAATCGCCACGACAACTTCTGGGAGATGGGCGATACCGGTCCCTGCGGACCTTGCTCCGAGCTTCACATCGACCTTCGCAGCGATGAGGAGAAAGCCGCTGTTCCAGGTGCAGAGCTAGTCAACAAAGACAATCCTCAAGTTATAGAGATTTGGAACCTTGTGTTCATGCAATATAACCGCAAGGCCGACAGCTCATTAGAGCCACTGCCTGCAAAAGTAATTGACACAGGAATGGGCTTTGAGCGCCTTTGTATGGCATTACAAGGCAAGCAATCAAACTACGACACCGATGTTTTCCAGCCACTCATCAAGAAGATAGGTGAACTTGCTGGAAAAACCTATGGTAAAGAGCACGATACCGACGTTGCAATGAGAGTGATTGCCGATCATGTGAGAACTATTGCATTCTCAATAGCCGACGGTCAATTGCCAAGCAACGCCAAAGCTGGATATGTGATTCGTCGCATCTTGCGCCGCGCCGTTCGCTATGGTTATACTTTCCTTGGCTTCAAGGAAGCATTTATGCACTTGCTGGTCGATACTCTAATTGAATCTATGGGCGAAGCCTATCCCGAGCTTCCAGCACAAGCCGATCTTATTAAACATGTCATCAAGGAAGAGGAAGACGCGTTCCTTCGCACTCTTGAAACTGGAATGAAGATGATAGACGGTGTTATAGCCAAGGCAAAAGCTGCTAACCAAACCGAGATTGATGGTGCCGTAGCCTTCACTCTTTATGACACCTACGGCTTCCCTCTCGACCTTACTGAACTTATCCTCAAGGAGAACAACATGACAGTCAATAAGGAGCAGTTCGACACTGAGATGGCAAAGCAAAAACAGCGTGCACGCAACGCTGCTGCAGTTGAAGCCAGCGACTGGGTTGAGCTTCAGGAAGGTGTGACCGAGTTTGTGGGTTACGACCTCACCGAATGCGAGACCAAGATACTGCGCTACCGTCATGTTGTTCAAAAGAAGAACGAATATTACCAAGTGGTACTTGCCACTACCCCATTCTATGCTGAAATGGGTGGTCAAGTGGGCGACAAGGGCTGGCTCATCAATGGCGATGAGAAGATTGAAGTGATTGACACCAAGCGTGAGAACAACCTGCCAGTTCACATCGTCAAGAAGATGCCAGCCGAGCCAAGTGCCACATTCGTAGCTCGCATCAACGCTAAAGCCCGTCAAGCTATTGCTTGCAACCACACCGCAACTCACTTGCTGCACTACGCTCTGCGTCAGGTGCTTGGCACTCATGTTGAGCAAAAGGGCTCGTTTGTCTCTCCCAATTTGCTGCGCTTCGACTTCTCGCACTTTAAGAAAATGACACCCGAAGAGATTCGTGAAGTGGAACATCGCGCCAATGCTCTCGTGCGTGAAGCCATCATTCGTGAGGAGCATCGTGAAGTGCCAATCGCCGAGGCTCGCGAAATGGGCGCCATGGCACTCTTTGGAGAGAAATATGGCGACAAGGTGCGCGTCATCAAGTATGGCGACTCTGTGGAGCTCTGCGGTGGAACACACGTTGCCAACTCGGGCAACATCGGCATGATTAAGATTGTTAGCGAGAGCTCAATCGCTGCTGGCATTCGACGCATAGAGGCCATAACTGGCGAAAATGTAGAAAATGCTATCGATGTCATTGAAGACACCTTAAAGGGCATCAAGGAACTATTCAACAATGCCCCCGACATCATGACTGCCATCAACAAGTCTATTAGCGAGAACGCCGAGCTCCACAAGCAAGTGGATCAATTTATAAAAGATCGCGTGAAAATGCTCAAAGAGAAACTCTACTCCACTTCAATAATGGTTGGAGATACCGCTGTACTAAAACTTTTCGGCCCTTACGATTCAGAAATTGTCAAGAGCCTTGCTCTTTCTATCAAGAGCGACAAGCAGCCCAAGGTGGCATTTGTTGCTGCTACGCATCAAAACGACAAGCCTATGCTTACCATCGCCCTGAGCGACGACCTCGTGAAAGAAGGAAAGAATGCAGGCATGATTATTCGCGAAGCCGCCAAACTCATACAAGGCGGTGGAGGCGGCCAGCCAGGCTTTGCTCAAGCTGGCGGCAAGAATGCCGGAGGACTTGATGCCGCCCTTAAGAGTATAATTGAACTACTGGCATAACCATTGCCTTGATAAAAGGGGAACAAGAGATAAAGAAGACATTGTCAATTTATACACTTTTATAACTATAGATATTATTAAATTTAAATTAAATAAGAAATTATGTTGAAAGATATTTTAGCAATCTCGGGACGTCCCGGATTATACCGTCTTGTTAAATACGGTAAAAACATCATTATTGTAGAAAACATCACAGATAAAAAACGCAGCACAGCTCATTCTCGTGACAAGGTCATCTCGCTGAGCGACATTTCCATGTACACCGACAGTGATGACAAGCCACTCGGAGAAGTGCTCGAGGCAATAAAGACAAAATATGATGGCAAGCCTTTAAACACTGCCGACTATAAAGAGCCTGCCGCACTTCAAGATTTCTTCAAGGGAGTAGTTCCCAACTTTGACGTAGACCGAGTTTACAATACCGATATCAAGAAACTGATAAACTGGTATAACATCCTCATCAACAGCGGCATGACCGACTTCTTGCCAAAAGAAGAGAAAGAGGAAGAAAAAAAGGAAACCGAAGAAAAGTAAAACAACTAGTTAAACAATAACTTGATTCATTGCGCTAAAGGCCAAGCGCTTTTAGCGCAATTTTCTTAAAATGACTTTTTCGTTCTCGTCACATAAAAAACTGATTTATGTAATGCTCTTCATTTTGAGCGTTACCAATGTGTCATGCGGTGTCTTGAAACGAAGCGAAGTGGTCGAAACACCCATCGAGTCTAACACCAATAACACTAAAACAAACAAAAGGACTCCTGGAGCGGTGTGGCGCAACAGTGGCAACCACAACAGGGGATGGGCAAGAACCTATCCTTCCAATAGTGGATACACCGATGAGAAAGACTTTGATGAGAAGAAAACTCCTGCCACCGACGATGAATGGAAAAAACTAGACATAAAATTAGGGAAGAACGACAATAAAGCTCTCTATAAAGAGATTAAAAGCTGGTTGGGAACGCCCTATGCCGGTGGTGGCCATCAAAAACAAGTTGGCACCGACTGCTCGGGATTTGTCATGGAACTCTATTTAAATGTATACAACATGAGGATTGAGCGGCGTGGCAGCCTCATGTATTACAACAATTGCGAGCCCATAAGCAAAGACGCTCTCAGGGAAGGCGACTTGGTGTTCTTCCACGACGGAAGCGGCTCAAGAATCTCACATGTGGGCATTTATCTCAGGGACAACAAGTTTGCTCACGCATCCTCTTCACGAGGCGTAGTAATTGATGACCTTAACGCAAAATACTACGTCAATCATTTCTACGCAGCAGGCCGAGTAAAAAGGCAGTGACATCGACCCGCTATTTCTCCATCTTAACGAAAGCCCCTTTAGTTTTTATATTGTAATGTGGAATCCTATGGTCTTCACATTCTTTTTCAAGTGCCTTATTGTCCTCAGCGTATAATCCGCCCGATAGAATTATTTTGTCACAATCAACAAGAGATTTAAGTGTAGCGACATCACAATGGAATCCCTTGGTCACAATAGCACAATCAAATTTCACCGTCTCATCGCTGTCGCGTGGAGCATAATGTTTCCATCGCCCCTTTCCTGCAGCAATCATCCCAAGTCCATAAAGTTTGGCGCAAGGATGCTCAACAATGCCGTCGGGGAGCTCCATCCTGGCAGAGTCCACTAGCGAAATGGTGTCAATGCGATGGTGTGCAAGAAATGCCCTGTGCCGACGCTCGAAAGCCTTCAAGTCAAAGTCGGTTTCCACATCTGGCACCCACAACATTGCATTGTGACCACAAAAATATAGAACTGGAGTAGAATTATAGGAGTTAAAGATAACCAAACCTTTGCGAGGCGTGTTCAAATCAACAATGACACCGTGTACCATTCCAGCAATCACAACCATGCCGGCAGCAAGCAAATAACTCATCCTCTTCCTGCAAATCCAAAGCGCTGCAAGCATTAAAACAATATAATAGACCACGACAGCAACCCATGTAACATACACATCGTCCTGAGAAAGTGGCAACGAAGCAAACCAGCCAATGCTTCCATTCATTGCAGCACACATGGCATCCAGTGCCTTGTCAATCAAGAGCACATCCACCCCTGCCGACAAAAAGAGAATCGCCAATGCTCCCAAGAGCATAAAAGCAGGGAGCAAGGGCAGTATGACCACATTGGATAATGCCGACGACAACGAGACGGTGTTGAAATAGTAGGCCGTCAAAATTATAGTCGAGAACGTTGCCACCACCGAGGTGAGAAGTGTTGTGTAAAGATATCTCAACAACTTGTTCTCGGGATACCTGACATTGAATCGACTATAAAAAATCATTAATGCGGCAACAGTGATGAAACTCAGCTGAAAACCAACACCCCACAACGACGATGGCGAGAAGACAAGAATTGCGAGAGCAGCCAAGAACAGTGAATTGAGCGGCGTTGACTTGCGGTAGAAAATCATTGACATGAAAACAAACGAAATCATCGCTGTGGCCCTTACCACCGACGGCGAGAGTCCTGTAACGACGTCATAGGCAACAAGCATCAAGATTGTAATAATGAGCCGCAGCTTTCTTGCTCTAAGATAATCCAACGGAAACAGGAGAAACCAAATCATGAAAGTGATTATCGCCACATGAAGTCCACTTAACGCCAACACATGCGACAGGCCAGCCCGAGAAAAGAGTTCGCGTGTCTCACGACTCATGTAATCACCGTTTCCAAGCAACATGGCAATGAGTTGGCTTTGAGTGTCGGGCGACATCCTTGAGCCCGTTATTTTGTGCTGCAAGTCCTGTCGCAAGCCATAAGCTCTGGTCATCAAAGTTGCCGACTCACCCACCTTCTTCACATTCTTGACGTCGGTGTGCTGGCTGTATCTAACACCCTTGCGAAGCAAATGCTTGGCATAGTCCATCTCATCGGGATTTCCCAGGTTGGAAATCTCCTCAAGCTCAAGAGTGAATTCCAGCAGATCGCCCGCTTTCAAGTCATAGTTGCACCCCCTGGTCGACAACATGATTTGCGTGTCATGGAACTTCACAGGAGTTTTAACGTCGTCGGGATTAAGCATGTCAAGCAGCATGCTCATGCTTTTCTCGCTGCACTCAACGCTTTCGATGCGGCCTGTAGCGACATTTCCATTCACATCGTTTACATCCACTGCCGGCGGGGCGGCAACCCACGCCGCCATCCATCCCACTGCCGCCATGGCAACCCATAGTGGCACAATGTGGCATTTACGCCGAGCGTGACTCGCCAGCGGGCTGTTGTTCTTGACCCTTAAAATGATTAAGGCCAGCAACGCCACTGCAACCATCGCCACTGGCAACCAGCAGCCGGGCAACAGTTCATGCAACAGGATTCCTGCCATCAGGGGCAGCAGCAACCGCAACGCAGGCAGGCGGGCCATGATGCTCGAAGCGTCCATTTCCACGTCATCAAGCATTAAATTACTGTTCGGTCCAGATTCTGTACGATTCAAAAGCCTGCAGCAGCAGCATCTCAAGCCCGTTCTTCACTTGAGCACCTTGCACGTGGGCCTTTTTCATGAACAATGTCTCGCTTGGGTTATAGACCAGGTCGTAACACAGGTGGGAGGGCGTGATGAACCTGTAGGGCAGGTCGGGACAAGCATCAACTCGGGGATATGTGCCCAGGGGCGTTGTGTTGACGATTATCTTGTGGTCAACAATCATCTGCCTGGTCAGCTCCTCATAGGTTATTGTAGAGGCCGATTTCTTTCTCGACACGACATCCGCTTCAATGCCAAGCAGCTCCAGCGCCCTTATCACGGCTTTGCTCGCTCCTCCTGTGCCTAGCACAAGGGCTTGGGTCATGGCTGGCGTGAGCAGCGGCTCCAGCGAGTTCTTGAAACCCGTCATGTCGGTGTTATACCCCGTCAGGCGCATCTCGCCTGCTTTCGCCCCCCGGGCAATCTTTATCACGTTCACTGCCCCTACGCTTTGAGCGCTTTCATCAAGTTCATCCATCAGGGGCAGCACCTTTTCCTTGAAAGGAGCCGTCACGTTCAGCCCCGACAGGTTGGGATACTCGCCAAAGACACTCATCAGCGAGTCAACGTCATCAAGCTCAAAGTTAATGTACATGGCATCAATCTCCTCGGCTACGAACTTCTGGTTGAAGAAGTCCATCGAGAAGGAATGCTGCAGCGAGCCGCCTATTAAACCATATACCTTGCTTTCTCCCGTCACGACTTTCTTTACATTGCTTGACTTTGCAAAATTAATCAAAAACCATAGCAAAACAAAAAAAAATCAACTTTTTTACCGCAAAAATACTCTTTTCTAAAAAAATGCCACCATAACGAATAGATTTCTAATAAAATGCAATATATTTGTTTGTTTATTAAGTTTCTGTTATTAATTTTGCATAAAAGATTATAATAATAAAACAAACAAATAATCATAACATTATGAGAAACAACATCTTTCTAATTTGTCTATTCATTGCTGTAACAGCACAAGCGCAGATGCTGAATGTGCAGTCGATTGACAAGGTCACGACTCCAAGCACCGAAATGGCCAAGCAGGTTGCAGCGATAAGCCCTAAAGGTGACTACTTATTACTGTGCTCGCAGTCACAGGAGGGTCTTATGAAACTCGACCTGGCAACAGGCGAGAACTTTGTGCTCACAACAGCGCGTGGTGCAGGTTTTAACACCAAGATTGGCAATGACGGCCGAGACGTGGTATTTCAAGAGGTGACAATCGGTCAAGACCGCCTGCTCATGCGAGGTGTAAAGACTATTGACTTGCGCACAAGCAAAGTCAGGTCAATTATCGCTCCCACCCGCGAGCTACATGGTTTTGACATCCCTGATGGTATTATCACTGCAGTTGTTGAAAACAAAGTGAAAACTCTAGACATTGATCCCAGAGTAATATCGCGACCCGTCGTGAGCAACTGCAATCTTAAACTCATGCTCACCATCAACGGAGAAACTCAATATTTCACGCCCAATGGTGACCAGTTCAACTATATTTGGCCATCAATCTCACCCAACGGCACTCGTGTGCTCTACTATGTGAGCGAGCTTGGTTGCTTCACTTGCAACATCGATGGAAGCGACATGGTTAAGCTGGGCGAGCTACGTGCTCCTCAATGGCTTGATGACACCACGGTGGTGGGAATGCGCGACCTTGACGACGGTATCACCATCACTTCTTCTTCAATCGTGGCAAAGAACATCGATGGCACTGAACAAATCCTCACTGGTGACGACGTGACAGCAATCTTCCCTCAAGTAGCCAGCAAAGCAGGCAAAATCGCCTTCTCGACCCTTCAAGGCGACATATACATTATTAACTACACAAAATAGACCCGGAGCCATGAAAAAGATTTGTTCATTCTTAGTTTTAAGCCTAATGGCAGCTTTGCCATTTCAGGCAATTGCTGTCACTGCAAGCACGGTGAAGATTTACCTTAACCCAGGTCATGGCAGCTGGGGACCTAACGACCGCCCCATGGCTACCATTCCCTATCCCAACTTGAGCAGCACAGGTCGTCCAGACACCTGTGGTTTCTACGAGAGTAACACCAACATGTGGAAGGTGTATGGACTCTATGACGAACTTATTAAGATGGGCGTGAATCCCTCAAACATAATGCTCTCGCGCTGGCTGAGCGGGCCATACCCTTACAATGGCGAGGATGGAACATATAACAAACCACTATCTGTTATCTGCGCCGAGGTCAACACTTTTGGCGCCGACATGTTCCTATCTGTTCACTCAAATGCCCTTACCGACGGTACTTCGACAAACTACCCGCTGTTCCTGTATCGAGGCACCGATGCACAGGAGCTAGTGGCAGGAAGCAAGAACATGTGTAACGCATTGTGGCAGTATTTCAAGTATGGTTCCAACCAAATAGACTATTACAGTCGCAACGCCACCGATATTCGAGGTGACATTTCGTTCTACAACAGCAGTAGCACCACTGGCTATCTGGGAGTGCTCAAGCACAACTCGCCAGGCTTCTTGAGCGAGGGATATTTCCACACCTATCAGCCAGCACGCCACCGCGCCCTGAATATAGACTACTGTAAAATGGAAGGGGTGAGATACGCACGAGGCATTCACGACTATTTCAATCTTGACACCCCTACCACCGGCTACATCATGGGCACTGTGAAAGATCAAAACCACACTCTTGAGCACGACCTTTATCATTATGCCAATGGCTCAATCGACGCATACAAGCCAATCAATGGCGCCACTGTCAAGCTCTATAAAGATGGTGCACTTGTGGGTACCTACACAACCGACAACAACTTCAACGGCGTGTTTGTATTCCGTGATTTAGCTCCTGGAACTTATACCATCAGCGCCTCGGCCAACGGTTATAACGACATCACCAACCAAACCGTAACCGTGAGCGCAAACAGTACCACCTATCCCAAATACTACATGACCGAAGGACAAGGCGGAGGTGATCCCGCCCAAGCGGTTAAGCGCATCTATGCCTACAACCTGCGCGACACCAAGAACGATGACGACTCCTATACGTTCACCTTCACCGCCAACAGCGACGCCCAAGCTGGTGAAATAATCTTTACCGATGCTACCGATGGAGCGACAATAGGCAGCGTGCCTTTCACCGATGTGAAAGAAGGCAGCAACACCATAACAATCACTCAAAACGACCTTCCTGGCAGTGAAGAAACGACGATGAATTGGGCCGTGAAACTTACAGGAAATCCTGTTACCGCTGTGGCTAAGCTCAACAACGATGATGCCACATTCAACTACACACGCGCATGTGTAGCCGTTGACGATAGCCCAGAGAGCGACTATTTGGGCCGCTTCTATGTGATAGACCGCACTGGTTCGAGCACTGCAGCCAATGGCCTGTGGGCATTCAATGCCGACTACTCCCGCATCAACAACACTGTGTTGCGAGGTGGCGAAACATTCGGCAACCCCTATCGTCTTGCCACCGATGAGAACGGCAAAGTCTATATCGCCGACTGGGGAGACGGTCACTCGGGTGTCTTTGTGGCATCGCCCGACGACCTTGAAGGAGTATTCCCGCAGTTCTTCGAGGGCACACGTGCAAGCAACGGTGTTATCACCAACAATGGTGTGCAAGTTGCTTGCTCAAACGTTGCCGTTGAAATAGCAGGTACAAGCGCCAGCACTAAGATGTACACTTTCCTCGAAGATTTCGAGGCAAACAATGTGGCAGTCTACAATATAGGCCAACCCGACGGTAGTATAGCCACTTCATGGGGCGCAGCACCATCGGCGATAATCCAAGTTAATTCCCTTATGCTCAACGGCAACAGTCAAATAATGAGCGACAACAACGGTGGCCTGTGGGTTTCGCAGCGACGCACCAGGGGTCAGAATCTTGCCACCACCCCATCGCTCATCCATGTTGACGCAGCAGGTAACATAAACTTCAACTCCGGCAACAATCTGCCCAGTCTCAATGGCTCGCCAGGTGCAGGATTTGCAGTAAACCGCGAGGGCACCATTCTCGCCATAGGCGATGGCGACGCCATGGTTCAGGTTTACAATATCTCGTGGAATGGTACTACCCCCTCGCTTGCGGCAATGACTTCGTTTGCAGGCAATGTTGGTGACATCCAGCAGATGGCGTTTGACTACGCAGGCAACCTTGTTGTGGCAGGAACATCGGTCAAAATCTATTCAATCCCCGTGGGGAACAACCAGTGCACAACTCCCGCCAAGCGATCGCTCACGGTTATAAAGCACAAGAAACCACACATCACAGGCGACGTGAACTGCGACGGCAGCGTGACTGCAGCCGACGTGACCGAGCTCTACAACCGCCTGCTCAATGGAAACATGACCTACCATGAGACAAGCGACGTGAACGGTGACGGCAGCGTGACGAGCGCCGACGTGACAGCTGTTTACTCTATCCTGCTAGGGATTTAATCGTTAGATGGTTACAAGCCACAGCAAAATGGGCATTTCCCTCCCAAAAATTGTGCAGGAAAAGCCCATTTGTTATAAAGCAAGGTTTTTAAAAAGAAAGGGGTTATTTTCCTTTTTTCCGTCTTGCGCAGAGCCAGTTAGAAGGATTGTTATACCCGATGCGGAATGGCAGCGGCTTGACGCTTGCCGCGGTTGCTTTGTAGAGCGAGTCGAGGTCGTGCTGTACGCACTTGTCGGTGAAGACCATGAGAGGCCTCTTGTAGACGCCATAAAGAGTGATGTCGAAGTCGGTGGCAAGACAGCTGTAAGGCACTCCCGAGTCGTCTTCCACCACCCATTGTGAGTAGCGTGCAATATAGTCACGAATGTGGGTAAATCCCGGCATGTGCATCAAGTAGGAAGCAGCCTTGAGATAGGTCGCCACATTGTGCTTGGGCAACGTGCTGAGCAAGTATTTCCTGAAATTTGGATCCATGCGGTCGTTGTTGACATCGCATGAGAAATAATAGAGCGTCTGCTCGTGGCTGGTGCCTTGCTTGAAGAACTTGCATTGCACGACGGTGCCGCTGCCGCCGGCTTTAACGAGGCTGCCGCTGCTGTCGAGCTTCATGTTCTCGATTGAGATGATGTCGTAGCCATCGGTTGCCATGAGCATTGTCAAAACAGGACACACCCCGTCGAGCTGCTCGTTGTCCAAATCGTTCTTCATGTCCTTGGTGATGAAATAGCTCCTGTTCAAGAACGAGAGCAACGCCTTGCGATAGGAGTCATACTGCGCATAGCCCGTCTTGAGAGTTGCGCCAAAGGGGGAACCGGCTTTTTCAAGGCCACACAGCACATAGGTGTCGGCGTTAGGGAAAATGGTGACTGGATAGAGGAAATCGGCTCCGCTGAATGGATAGAAGACCATGTCGACGCTGTCGCGGAAGTCGCTGAAGTCTTTTTTCGCAAGCGAGTCGCATTGGGCACGGGTTCGGGCGCTGATGTCAAGCAGCCGCTTAATCTCGGCGCTGTACTTTTCCCAGGCTTGCGCATCGGCAGCCGTCATGCTGATGCCGTCTTTAGAAATTCCGGCATAGAATCTTGTGGCGCGATTAATGCTCTCGTCACCCTTGAGGGGCTTTAAAGCATCGCGAGCAGTGGCCGAAGGGTCATTTTGCGACAACTGGCGGCAACTGGGGGCAATGGCCGAAGCCAAAAGCACAAGAACTAGTGTTGCAGTTAGTTTGCTCGTTTTCATGTGTGTGTATTTATTTATTTATTTATTGATTGATTAAATAATAAAAATAGCTTGCGGTTTCAGGGGAGAACGCTACCGGGGGGCGGCTGGTTGTTTTGCTTGAAACCACACTTCACATTAATGCGCTGAGCCACAAACCACAAGAGCCATCCCACCAGCAAAGTGGCAAGGCTGGCAATAGAGGTCCATGGTGCCCACTGGGAGTGCTCGGCAAACGTCTTGATAAAATCTTGATAAACCAAATAAACTATCGAGCACAAAATCAAAGCGCAGAAGATGAGCGGCGTGACAGGATAGCCAAAGGTCTTGTAAGGCCGCTCGGCATCGGGGAAACGGCGTCGATGGACATAGCCCCCCGCCACAGTGAGCATTGAGCAGAACGAAAGCACAATGCCCGTGTACTCGGTAACCTCCTTGAACGAACCAGTAATAATCATGAGCGCGCTGATGAGCCACTGCACAGCCACTGCCACCGATGGCACGTTGCGCTTGTTGCGCCATGTGAGGAAATGAAAGATGCGATAATCCTCGCCCATCGTCTGACCCACTCTTGGCCCCACATAGACCATCGAGCTGATTGAAGATGTGAGCATGAGCGCTATGAGCACGCCCATAATGGCTCCCCCCTCGTTGCCAAAAATGTGAGTGGCGCTGATGAGTCCCACCTCGACCTCTCCGCTGAGCTCGGCAACAGGGGCTGTGCGCAGGAAAACCATGTTGAGCGCAAGATAGAGCACAACCACAAAAGCTGTGCTGATGAGAAGCGCCAGCGGCACGTTGCGCTTGGGGTTCTTGATGTCGCCCACAATATAGGCTGCAGCATTCCACCCCGAGTAGGCATAGTATACCCAGATGAGTGAAACAGCAAAGCTCACCGAGAAAACATCGCCCAGGTCAAGACCGTTTCCAGCTCCAAAGTTGGCTGCGCCATCGGCCGGGCACATCAAGCCAGCCACTATAAACACAATTATTATCAACACCTTGGCAAAGGTGAGAATGTTCTGCATCTTGGCACCCATGTTCACACTGTTGAAGTGCACAATGGTGATGACCGTGAGAACGCCCATCGCCAGCAGCAGAGGGTTGACAGCAGGCAGCAGGCGACACACATAGGAGCTCAATGCCATGCAAGCCAGAGCCACCGGCGCTGCAAAGCCCACAACAAGCGACACCCAACCCGCCAGGAATCCCAACGATGGATGATAGATTTGGGAAAGGAAGTTGTATTCTCCACCCGAGCGGGGAATAGCGGCGCCCAACTCGCTGTACACGATAGCTCCGCACAATGCCGTGATGCCTCCCACAAGCCAAATCAACGCTATTGACGTGACGTTGGTTGTAGAAAGTAGTTGGAAGCCCAGAGAGGTGAAAACCCCTGTGCCAATCATGTTGGCAATCACAAAAGCCGATGCCGCCTTGGCGTTAAGTTTATAGTGATTCTTAGTGCTCAATGTTCTGGTCGTGTATAGAAATAAATTAATTAGTGAAACATGATTCTCTCATGGCTGCTTGGACTCCTCGTTGAGGGTGCCGCAGTGCTCAAGCCAGTGGAGGAGGGTCTCGTCAAACTGCTGTGGCTGCTCGAGGTTGACCATGTGTCCGCATTTCTTGAAAACGATGAGCTTGCCGCAGGGCAGATAGGGCAAAGTGTATCCTCTAGTCACTTTCTCGCTCTCTCCGTAAATGATGAGCGCGGGCACGTTGCTCCCTGACTTCTTGAGCCTTGCCAGCGCTTGCTCGCCATAATAGACCCTTGCAGTGATGTGCAGTGCCTGCCATGCGCCCCAGTCCATAATCTCGCGCGTGAGCTCGTCGCGGATTTTCTCACGATTGGCTGGATGGCATGCGCTCAACAGCCCGGCAACCCTGCGACGCTTATATCGTTCCACGTCGGCTTCAACCTTCTTGATGCTCTGCTTGCGCTCGGCGATTTCCTTTGCCGAACGCGGCTTGCCTGGACCCGTGAAGTTGCAAGTCTCGCCCGACACCATCACGCACGACAGCAGCCGCTCAGGGAACAACGCCACCATGTCGCCTGCAACATAGGCGCCCATCGACAGCCCCACCACGTGCGCCTTTTCAATGCCTAGCGAGTCCATCAGGGCAATCACGTCGTCGGCGTGGGTGAACTGGTAGCCTTCGGGAGGGTCGGAGCTCTTGCCGTAGCCACGCAGGTCGGGAACAACGACGCGGTAGCGCCCTTTGAGCAGCTCCACCTCACGGTCCCACATCCTGTGGTCGAGCGTGTGACCGTGCAGCAGCAGCACCGCCTCGTCGCCGTGGCCTGTGTCGTGGTAGAGCATCTGCCCTCCACCCTTGAGCATCACCGCCCTGGGTTGGGCAGCGGCGGCACCTGTGGCCGCAAGCACGCTCGCCAGCAAAGCAATCAATGGCAGCACCCGGCATTGCCAGGCGCGCCCTGCGTGCCATTGTTCTAAAAGCTTGACTGTAAAAATGCTCATCATGTTAACTCTCGCAATTTGGTCGCAACACTCACACAAGTTGGCTAAATCGAAACTGCAAAATTAAAAATATTAATTCAAGCGCATCGGTCACAAGCCATCATTTAACAAGTTTTTAGACCCTTTAACAGCGTCGACAATTACTTTGGTGAGCGGTCACAAGCTATCATTTAACAAGTTTTTAGACCCTTTAACAGCGTCGACCCCATCGAAAAGGAGCTAGAGCGAACAGGACAAAAGGGAGAAAAGGGAGTTTTCACATAAAATAAATTGCGAGAAAAAAAACCATCCTTCGATAGCTCTGAAGTAAAAACTATTTAGTAATTTTGTAGTCAAAAAAAAGAGCCCCATGGCAAGAAACCTTGACAAGAGTGAGCTGCACTTCGCTCAGGACGAGCGCCTTTCGTTCAAAGAAGAGGGTCACATCTATCTGCTTGACGGCAAGCGCCGGCTCACCGCTGTGAGCAGCGTGATTGGCCGTTATTTCAAGCCCTTCGACAGTGACTACTGGGCAAGGCGCAAAGCCCGCTCTCTCCACATCACCGCCCAGCAGCTCAAGGAGCAATGGGAATGTGAGGGGATGATGGCAAGCCTTGCCGGAACCCATCTGCACAAGCAGATTGAAGGCTACCTGAACGGCGATGAGCACATGGTGCCAACGTGCCGCTTCGCCCACGACGGAGAGCACGTGCACGTGGACAAAATCATCAATATTGACAAGGAGATTGAACTGTTCCTGAAATTTGCCCGGGAAGTGGATTTCACCCCCTTCCGTACCGAATGGAGGGTGATGGACGAGGAACTGGGCATGGCAGGAACCATCGACCTGACGTGCAGCCGGCGCGACGGCACATTTGAGCTCTATGACTGGAAGCGCAGCAGGTCGCTCATTGACGAGCACGGCAACGTGTGCAAGACAAGCCGTTTCAACTCATGCGGAATAAACGGCCTGGAACACATTGCCGACTGCAGCTATTGGCACTATGCCTTGCAACAAAACCTCTACAAACTCATGGTTGAGAAATGCTACGGGCTAAAAATCAGCGCCATGCATCTGGTGGTCCTGCATCACAGCTACGACACCTATCATGTGATTGAAATTCCCGATATGCCCCATGAAATTGACCATATCGTTAACGAGCTGATGCAAAAACAACTAAACCAAACAAATTGATATAATGAGCAACATGTTATCACCAATCCGCAAAACCATCGTGGGAGTGCAGTTCCTGTTTGTGGCTTTCGGCGCCACCGTGCTCATGCCCCTTCTCGTTGGTCTAGATCCTGCCACTGCCCTGTTTTCGGCAGGAACAGGCACCCTGATTTTTCATCTGGTGACCCGAGGAAAAGTCCCCATCTTTCTCGGGTCGAGTTTTGCTTTTATAGCCCCAATCCTGCTAGCCTCAAAACAATGGGGGCTTGAAGGAACCCTTTCAGGCTTTGCCGGTGTTGCCTTAGTTTATTTTGTTGCATCAGCACTAATCAAGTGGCGTGGCACCGATTTCCTTAGCCGATTGTTCCCACCAGTAGTGGTTGGGCCAGTCATCATCCTCATTGGCTTGTCGCTCTCGGGCACAGCCGTTGAAATGTCGAAGAACAACTGGCTTCTTGCAATAATATCGCTTGTGGTGTCAATCACGATTCTCACCTATGCCCGAGGCCTTTTCAAGTTGATTCCTGTTGTTGGCGGCATAGCCGTTGGCTACACGGTGGCAATGGCAATGGGGCTTGTTGACTTCTCGGGCATAGTTGACGCTCCGTGGTTTGCCCTTCCACAAAACATAGCACATCCCACCTTGCCTGCACTCGACTGGCAACCCTTTGTGTGCCTGATGCCCATCGCCCTCGCCACCCTTATAGAACATGTGGGCGATGTCTATGTGGTGAGCAACGTTGCAGGCAAAGATTTTGTACAGGATCCAGGCTTGCACCGCACCATGCTTGGCGATGGCCTGGCCTGCCTTGCTGCCGCCTTCATGGGCGGTCCTCCTGTAACCACCTACAGCGAGGTGACCGGCGCTATGCAAATCACACGCATCACCTCTCCAGCAGTGATACGCATAACCGCTGTCGCCGCTATATTGTTCTCGGTATTCGGCAAGCTCAACGCCTTCCTGCAAAGCATTCCGCAGGCTGTGCTTGGCGGCATCATGCTGATGCTCTTTGGGACCATAGCCACAGTAGGAATTCAAAGCTTAGTGCGAAACAAGGTCGATTTCAGCCAAACTCGCAACATAATCATTGCCAGCATCATGCTCACGACCGGAGTGGGCGGCGCCGAGCTCGCTGCCGGCAGCTTCAGCTTGTCGGGCATTGGACTTGCTGCAATTGTGGGCATTATTCTCAATTTAGCACTTCCCAGCAAGACCAAGGCCGACGAAACCAAAGAAATAAAACAATAATAAAATCTAAAAAAACGGGTTTGTATTTTGATATTCCCTTGAGTTGGGTTATCTTTGTGGGTTAAATCAAGAATGAAACTTATGACTACCTATTTAGTTACAGGGGCGGCAGGATTTATTGGCGCCAACTTTTTGAAATATATAACAAGAAAGCACGGCAACGGCATCAAGGTGATAGTGCTCGATGCCCTCACCTATGCCGGCAACATCAATTCAATCAAAGAGGAACTTGAGCTGCCCAATGTGGCTTTCGTCAAGGGCGACATAAAGGATTTCTGTGTAGTAAGACAGATTTTTGACAACAACGACATTGACTTTGTGGTAAACTTCGCCGCCGAGAGCCATGTGGATCGCAGCATTGAGAATCCACGACTGTTCCTTGAGACCAACATCCTAGGCACTCAAAACCTGCTCAACTGCGCCCGGGAAGCTTGGGCCGACGGCAAAGACGACACAGGCAAGCCACGATATAAAAAGGGCAAAAAATACCTGCAAATCTCGACCGACGAGGTGTATGGCTCGCTCGAGAAAGACTACGACGAGGCTCAACCACTGCATGTTGACGACGAATTGAAGAAAGTGATTGAAGGCCGCCATGACCTCACCACATTTGGCAAAGAATTCTTTACCGAGGACACTCCATTGTCGCCACGGTCGCCCTACTCGGCCTCTAAAACCAGCGCCGACATGATCGTGATGGCCTATCACCACACCTACAACTTCCCCATCAACATCACTCGCTGTAGCAACAACTATGGTCCATATCACTTCCCCGAGAAGTTGATTCCACTGGTGATCAACAACATCCTTGAAGGCAAGAAGCTACCAGTCTACGGCAAGGGACTGAACGTGCGCGACTGGCTCTATGTGGAAGACCACTGCAAGGCTATCGACCTGGTGCTTCGCAAGGGAGAGACAGGAGAAGTTTACAACATAGGCGGTTTTAATGAGGAAAGCAACATCAACATTGTGAAGCTCATCATCGACACTATAGCTCGCATCATGCATGAGGAGCCCAAGTATCAGAAATTGCTAAGCTGCCCACTTGAGGACATCAACTACGACCTCATCACCTATGTCACCGACCGACCGGGCCACGACATGCGTTACGCCATCGACCCAACAAAGATTGCTACTCAGCTGGGGTGGTATCCCGAGACACCGTTCACTGTGGGCATAGAGAAAACAATCAGATGGAACCTCGACCACCAGCAATGGATAAACGATGTTACCAGCGGTGATTATCAAAAGTACTACGAGCAGATGTATGGAAACCGCTAAAGCTTCACACGTAGAAAGTGAAATGAGGAAAGTAAAACGTAAAAAAGTAAGAAGTGCTGCAATCCCCGATCACGATCACGATCCCCGTTTACGATCCCCGTTCACGATCCCCGATAAACGATAAACGCTAAACGATCACGATCCCCGATAAACGCTAAACGATAAACGCTAAACGATAAACAAAATGAAAGGTATAGTTCTTGCAGGCGGCTCGGGAACACGTCTTTATCCCGTGACCAAAGGCATCTCGAAACAATTGGTTCCCATCTACGACAAACCCATGATATACTACCCCATCTCGGTGCTTATGCTAGCGGGCATCAAGGAGATTCTCATAATCTCCACACCACATGACCTGCCACAGTTTGAGCGACTGCTGGGAACTGGCGAAGAAATTGGTGTGAAATTCAGTTATGCCGAGCAGCCCTCACCCGACGGACTTGCGCAAGCGTTCATCATTGGCGAGGAATTCATTGGCGACGACTCGGTGTGCCTGGTGCTTGGCGACAACATCTTCTATGGCCAAGGGTTTACAGGCATGCTCAAGGACGCCCTTGTAACAACCAGCTCGAAAGGCCACGCCACACTGTTTGCCTATGCGGTCAAAGACCCCGAACGATATGGAGTAGTTGCCTTTGACGAGAACGGCAGAGCCTACGACATTGAGGAAAAACCGTCACAGCCCAAGTCAAACTATGCCGTCACAGGTCTTTATTTCTATCCCAACGATGTAATTGAGGTGGCCAAGAACATCAAGCCATCACCTCGCGGCGAGCTCGAAATCACGACTGTCAACCAGCATTATTTAGAGCAAGACCGTGTAATGGTTAAGACCCTGGGCCGTGGATTTGCATGGCTTGATACAGGAACCCCCGCATCGATGCTCGACGCTAGCAATTTTATAGCTACTGTTGAGACTTGCCAGGGCGTGCAGGTGGCTGCTCTTGAAGAAATTGCCTACCGCAAGCAATGGATTGACGACAAGCAGCTACGTAAACTAGCCAAGCCTTTGGCAAAGAACGACTACGGCAAGTATCTTCTCAACCTAATTGGAAAAATATGACAAAGCCAACGTTAATAGATCTGCCAAAAATCTGTGACCCACGTGGTAACCTTTCCTTTATCGAGAGCGAGGGGCACGTGCCGTTTGAGGTGAAACGTTGCTACTGGATTTATGACGTGCCTGGCGGCATGTTTCGTGGTGGACACGCTTTCCGCGAGCAAGACGAACTCATTGTAGCCTTGTCGGGCAGTTTTGACGTGGTACTCAACGATGGTAGTGGTGAGCAACGATTCCACATGGCGCGATCCTACTATGGCCTCTACGTTCCACGCATGACTTGGCGAGCAATCGACAATTTTTCCACTAATTCAGTGGCACTGGTAATGAGTAGCACAGAATACGATGCCAACGACTATATCGAAGACTTTAATGAGTTTATAAGACTTAAAAATGAGTAACACCAACCTGCATAAGACCTCAAGCATCGACCAATGCAAGATTATTGAGCTTGACAAGCACCACCACATTAATGGCAACCTCTCAGTGGTAGAAAATGGCGAACAAGTGCCGTTCGACATCAAACGTGTTTATTACCTTTATGATGTACCTAGCGGCGAAGAGCGTGGAGGACATGCCCATAAACAACTCAG